>NZ_JBWKVU010000007.1:0-301154 GCF_059421865.1 Pseudomonas sp. GW821-FHT02B10
GCGCAAGATCGGGAACCAAGGTCCTGCGGACCTTATCGCAGCCTCGCGGGCTCGGCAGCGGCTACAGGGCCAATGTCGCGCCAAAATCGGTGGTGGCGTCGGACGGCGATCTCAAGGCCGATAGAGATTCGTGTAGCCGCTGCCGCAGGCTGCGATCGGCCGGTACGGCCGTGGCGTTCTGAAGGCTGCAGGGAGTTTGGCGCAAGATCGGGAACCAAGGCCCTGCGGACCTTATCGCAGCCTCGCGGGCTCGGCAGCGGCTACAGGGCCAATGTTGAGCCGAGATCGGTGTGGCAGTGGTTATAGCGAAAATTCCTACAACACGCGTCGACTCCCATCACCTTGTCCCGCCGGGCCCCGGACTCTATGGTTTGGTCTGTCACTGCCAATTCAGTGACAGGGCGTAGGAACCCTTTTGATGACCCTTGGCGCGTACGCGTCCCGACTGATTGCGGCCCCTTTGAGGTGTCCGTAAGATCAGCCGCGGCGGCTGTGCGCGGGCACGTTTCGACGTGGCCGAGTCCCTGGGTATTCGGTTCCTACCCCGCGCACGGCTGCCACCCAAGCCCGTAGGAAGGCTGTTGGCGGCTCAGATCCCTACCCGGAGCCAGTTCAATGAAAAAAGTCGTTCCCGATCCACCCGCGCTCATCGACGACACCTCCCCCCGCCGCTACATGGCCCTGACCAGCAACGACTGCACCATCCCCGCCTTGCTGATCGACACCGAGGCGCCATTGGATGTGCTGCACGAAGCCGCCGCCCACCGCATCCGCGCCGCGGCCCAGTTGCTGGAAAACCTCGCCAGCGACGCCAACCTGCACAGCAATCCGGCGCTGCTCCAGGATTTCGCCCAGCTCTGCGTCATCCCCCTGCGCGACGGTTGCGACCTGCTGGACGTACTCGGCCGGCGCCTGCAGGAACAACTGCTGAGCTGAACCTCGATCCGGGGCCGGCGACCTTCTGCCGGCCCTGCCCCCATACCCAGCCCCCGCAATTGCAAAGGGACATTAGCCCATCTGTGCTAATCGACCCTCCCCCACCCCGGCGATATAGTGCCAACCACTCACTCGCTCTTCTCAACACCGCCACTCTGCGGTGTCGGGGTCGGCTGCGCCGTAGAAAACACAACAATGCCAAGGAAGAATCACCATGAACCTCCACCCCACTGCTCGTCCCCTCGCCCTGCTCGGCATCCTGGCTCTCGCCCTGGGCGGTTGCGCCATTGCCAAACCCAGCAACGACGACCTCAAGAACCGCGCCCAGACCACCCTCGGCAAGCCCGTGACCACGGTCTCCAATGTGCGCAGCGACGCATCCCAGACCTACTTCACCGCCAGCACCAGCAACGGCGAATACAATTGCATCCTGCCCAGTGGCGGCATGGTCGCCTTCGCCTCCATGGGCGGCGTCGTAGCGCTCCCTGCCGAGTGCACCAAGCAGTAAGCCGCGGCCCATCGCCGAGGGTTGATGGCGCCAGACTTCACACCGTGAAGCAGGGCGGCTGCAGCGCCCGGTGCGGCCACACAGGGCTGCTCAGCTGGAAATCCGCGACTTCAACAGCCAGGCCTCGAAGGCTGTGGCAGTCAGCGGCCGGCTGATCAGGTAGCCCTGGGCCGTGTCGCAATGCCAGCGCTCCAGCAGGCGCAGGCTGCGCTCCTGCTCCACCCCTTCGGCCACCACCTTGAGCCCCAGGTTGTGGCTCATCTCGATGGTGGAACGCACGATCACCGCGTCGCCGCTGGTTTCGTCGAGGTTGCGGATAAACGACTGGTCGATCTTCAGTTCCTGCACCGGCAGCCGCTGCAATTGCGCCAGCGACGAGTAGCCGGTGCCGAAGTCGTCCACCGACAGGCTGATGCCGCAGTCGCGCAGGCTCTGCAACACCTCCAGCGCCTGCTCCGGGTGACGCATGATGGCGCTTTCGGTGATCTCGAAAATCAGCTGCTCGGCGGACAATCGATAACGCTGCAGCAACACGCTCACCCGCGCCGCCAGGTCATGGCCATGCAGGTCGTCCGCCGAGATGTTCAGCGACAACTGCAGATGCAGCCCGCGCATGTTCCATTCGGCCAGTTGCCGCATGCCCTCCTCGATCACCCACAGGGTCAGGCTATTCATGCTGCCGGTGCGCTCGGCCAGGGGGATGAACTCCGCCGGCGAGACCATGCCGAACTCCGGGTGCTGCCAGCGCAGCAGGGCTTCGGCCTGGTGCACATGGCCATGGCGCAGGTCCAGCTTGGGCTGGTACAGCAAGAACAGCTCGCCTTCCGCCGCGGCCCGGCGCAGGTCGCGGATCAGTCCGATCTGGCGCTGATGGGCCAGGTCGCGGTCCTGCTGGTAGATCTGCAGGTAACCGGGCTGGGCGGCCGCATCGTGGCGAGCGATGGCGGCGCGGCTGATCAGTTCTTCCGCCGATTGGCCGTCGGTGGGGTAGACCGCCACGCCGATGCACACCTGGCGCTGCACTTCATCGCCACGCAGGGGCTGCGGCCGGCTCAATAACGCATGGAGCCGGTCGGCCATGGCCACCGCGCCATCGATCTCGGTATTTTCCAGCAGCAACAGAAACTCGTTGGCGGTGATGCGCGCGGCGGTGTCGCCGGTGGACACCGTCTCCGACAGGCGCCGGCTGACTTCGCGCATCATCTGCTCCACCCCTTCCGGGCCCAGGCCTTCGTTGATCGCCCGATAGTCCTCGATCCCCAGGTACAGCAGCACCACCTTGCGCCCGGCGCTGATGGCATTGCTCAGACGCTCCATGGCCAGCGCCCGGTTGGGCAGGCCGGTCAGGGGGTCGTGCAGGGCGTTGTGGGCCAGTTGCAGCTCGCGGCTGGCAATCCCGCTCTGCATGGCGTTGATCGCCTCGGCCAGCAAGCCGAACTCGTCGGTGCGCTTGAGCACCACCGGCACCTGGTAGTTGCCGGCGCCGATGCGTTGGGCGGCATCGGCCAGCACATTCAACGGCCGCGACACCCGCCGCGCCATGAACAGGGCACCGGCCAGCGACACCACCAGCGCCACCAGGGCAATCACCAGGAACTCACGGTCCAGCGGCGCGAAGGCCTGCAAGGCGTGATCCAACGGGCTTTGCAGCAACGCCAGAACCTTGGGGTCGTCGGGATCGTCGGTATTGGCCAGCTGCAGGGCCTGATTGAGGAAGCGCTTGCCGTGGGCATCGCTCAACTGTGGTCGCGCGCGCCAGGACGCATTGCGCAGGGTGGTGATGATGGTCGCCCAGAAAATATCCGGCTGAGTGCTGAACAACTCCCCCGCGCGCCCGTCCTGCAGGGTGAGGAATGACACCTCCAGGTTGCTCATGGAACGCAACTCGCTGGCGAACAGGTCGTCCATGCGAAACGCCATGACCACCCGATTCATGTGCATCGGCGTCAGTATCTGCCCCTGGACCAGCAGATAAGGCTGGCCCTTGAGCGCGACGATCAACATGCTTTTGTTCTGCCGCAGGGCCGTGCGCAATGCTCGGTCGTAGGGGAAATGCTCACGCTCGGCGATCGCCCCCAGGGTGCTGGCGATCACCGTGCCTTCGGCGCCGAGCACGAACAGCTCGCTGCCGCGGGTGCCGGTACCATGCTGACGCAGCGCCTCGAGAATCGCCCGCGAGTCGCCGCTGATCACCGCCTCACGGAACTGCGCGTCCACCACTAACCAGTCCACGCCATAACGCAAGCGCCGACCGCGCAGTTCGAGCAGGCGTTCGAAGACCCGGGCGCCGGTTTGCAGCTGCACTTGCGCCTGGTTTTCCACCGCATGATTGGTCGCGGCCTTGACGGCGAAATACACCACCCCGATCACGATCAACAGCAACAACGCCAATACCCCAGTGATCCTTACCTGGAACGTATGGCGCCACTTCATGAGACGGCTCTCGTCGCCGCGACCTCACTGTTGTCGACCCTGCACCCCCACGGCGACACCCGCCGCTCCCCGCTGAAAAGTCCTTTGATCATTACGCGTCCCTCTGGGCAGCTAAAGATGCGTCAAATAAATGCCATTTTCCTGACAACATTCAATCGGTCCAGATTAGACTGCCAAGAGAAGAAGATCACGCAATAAAATCAGGGGGTTCATAAAGTCATTTTTTTGTCACCGCCAATTTACCAACGTTCTTGCGCAGAAATGACAGCCTCACAATCAGCACTTTGGAAGCTGCACTGCGTTGCGGTGACAAGGACTGAAATAATTGATCCGGCCCGGGCACCATTGAAACCGCTCGTCACCTGCCCCATCTAACCAGGCATACCCCATTGCGCAGGTGCCCCATGAGCGACCAGCAAGAACTTCCTGAAACCTTGAGTGAATACGCCGACCCGGAAAACGCCGAACTCCATACGTCCTCCGGCAAGGGCCTGGCCCTGCCCGGGCAGAATCTGCCAGACAAGGTCTACATTATCCCGATCCACAATCGGCCGTTCTTCCCCGCGCAAGTCTTACCGGTGATCGTCAACGAAGAACCCTGGGCCGAAACCCTGGAGCTGGTGAGCAAGTCCGAACACCATTCCCTGGCGCTGTTCTTCATGGACACCCCGCCGGAAGACCCACGCCATTTCGACACCTCGGCCCTGCCGCTGTACGGCACCCTGGTCAAGGTGCACCACGCCAGCCGCGAGAACGGCAAGCTGCAGTTCGTGGCCCAGGGCCTGACCCGCGTGCGCATCCGCACCTGGCTCAAGCACCATCGCCCGCCCTATCTGGTGGAGGTCGAATACCCGCACCAGCCGAGCGAGCCGACCGACGAGGTCAAGGCCTACGGCATGGCACTGATCAACGCGATCAAGGAACTGCTGCCGCTCAACCCGCTGTACAGCGAAGAACTGAAGAACTACCTCAACCGCTTCAGCCCCAACGACCCGTCGCCTTTGACCGACTTCGCCGCCGCGCTGACCTCGGCCACCGGCAACGAACTGCAGGAAGTGCTCGACTGCGTGCCGATGCTCAAGCGCATGGAAAAAGTCCTGCCAATGCTGCGCAAGGAAGTCGAGGTCGCGCGCCTGCAGAAAGAGATTTCCGCCGAGGTCAACCGCAAGATCGGCGAACACCAGCGCGAGTTCTTCCTCAAGGAACAGCTCAAGGTCATCCAGCAGGAGCTGGGCCTGACCAAGGACGATCGCAGCGCCGACATCGAGCAGTTCGAGCAGCGCCTGGCTGGCAAGGTCCTGCCTCCTCAAGCGCAAAAGCGCATCGTGGAGGAAATGAACAAACTGTCGATCCTCGAGACCGGCTCGCCGGAGTACGCGGTCACCCGCAACTACCTGGAATGGGCCACCGCGGTGCCCTGGGGCGTGTACGGCGAGGACAAGCTCGACCTCAAGCATGCGCGCAAGGTGCTGGACCAGCACCACGCCGGGCTCGACGACATCAAGAGCCGGATTCTCGAATTCCTCGCGGTCGGCGCCTACAAGGGCGAGATCAGCGGCTCCATCGTGCTGCTGGTGGGCCCGCCCGGCGTGGGCAAGACCAGTGTCGGCAAGTCCATCGCCGAATCCCTGGGCCGGCCGTTCTACCGCTTCAGCGTCGGCGGCATGCGTGACGAGGCCGAGATCAAGGGCCACCGCCGCACCTACATCGGCGCCTTGCCGGGCAAGCTGGTGCAAGCGTTGAAAGACGTCGAGGTGATGAACCCGGTGATCATGCTCGACGAGATCGACAAGATGGGCCAGAGCTACCAGGGCGACCCGGCCTCGGCGCTGCTGGAAACCCTCGACCCGGAACAGAACGTGGAATTCCTCGACCACTACCTGGACCTGCGCCTGGACCTGTCGAAAGTGCTGTTCGTATGCACCGCCAACACCCTGGATTCGATTCCCGGCCCGTTGCTGGACCGGATGGAAGTGATTCGCCTGTCGGGCTACATCACCGAGGAAAAGCTGGCCATCGCCAAGCGCCACCTGTGGCCCAAGCAGCTGGAAAAGGCGGGTGTGTCCAAGGCTAACCTGAGTATCAGCGACGCGGCCCTGCGCGCGGTGATCGATGGTTACGCCCGAGAGGCCGGCGTGCGCCAGCTGGAGAAACAGCTGGGCAAACTGGTGCGCAAGGCCGTGGTGCGGCTGCTGGAAGAACCGGACGCGGTGATCAAGCTCGGCCCGAAAGACCTGGAGGCGTCCCTGGGCATGCCGGTGTTCCGCAACGAGCAGGTGCTCAGCGGCACCGGGGTGATCACCGGCCTGGCCTGGACCAGCATGGGCGGCGCCACGCTGCCGATCGAAGCCACGCGGATTCATACCCTCAACCGTGGCTTCAAGCTCACCGGGCAGTTGGGCGACGTGATGAAGGAGTCGGCGGAAATCGCCTACAGCTATGTCACCTCGCACCTCAAGCAATTCGGTGGCGATGCCAAGTTCTTCGACGAGGCATTCGTCCACCTGCATGTGCCGGAAGGCGCCACGCCGAAGGATGGCCCGAGCGCCGGGGTGACCATGGCCAGCGCCCTGCTGTCCCTGGCGCGCAACCAGCCGCCGAAAAAGGGCGTGGCCATGACCGGCGAACTGACCCTGACCGGGCATGTCCTGCCCATCGGCGGGGTGCGCGAGAAGGTCATCGCGGCGCGCCGGCAGAAGCTCTACGAGCTGATCCTGCCGGAAGCCAACCGCGGCCACTTCGAAGAGCTGCCGGAGTACCTCAAGGAAGGCATCACCGTGCACTTTGCCAAGCGTTTCGCCGATGTGGCGAAAGTGTTGTTCTAAACGCTGTCCGTAGGAGCAGGGGGACGCCCAGTCCTTGCTCGCGATGAACGATGACGCAGTGCGTCAGGTACTACGCGCTGCCTTCATCGCGAGCAAGCTTCGCTCCTACAGCGTCTGCCTTCCCCGGCACATATTCCTCAATCTTCGGTTATGCTCGCCCTTTGTCATGACCGGAGCTTTCTGACCCATGTCACCGATTCGTCTGTTGCTGCCCCTCAGCCTCGCCCTGCTCGCCGCCTGCGCCAGCCAACCCAAGCACAACGTCACGGTCGAGAACCAGAGCGAATGCCCAGTGCAACTGAGCAACGGGCAAAACCTGATCCTGACCCTGCCGAGTAACCCGACCACGGGTTATCGCTGGGCGATCCAGGACTCGGCCGGCGGCGTGCTGCGCAAAATCAGCCCCGAGGTCTACAGCAACCCCGAAGACAGCGGCCTGGTGGGCAGCGCCGGCCAGTCCACCTGGCGTTTCCAGGCCTTCGCCGTCGGCACCGGGCGCCTGCTGCTGACCTATCAACAGCCCTGGGCCCCGGAAGTCGCGCCGGTGAAAGCCTTCGACTGCGCCATTTCGGTCAAATGACATGGGCTGGCTGATCCTGGCGCTGATGGGCGCGGTGACCTTCCTCTACGGCCTGAGCATTCACGCCACCCTGCTGTGCCTGCTGGTGAAGCCGCTGCCGGTGCTGGCCCTGCTCGGCTGGCTGCACGATGCGCCCCCCAGCGACTATCGCCGCTGGATCAGCCTCGGCCTGTTGTTCTCCCTGCTCGGCGACGTGCTGCTGGCCTGGCCCGCCGACCTGTTCGTGTTCGGCCTCGGCGCCTTCCTGGTCGCGCACCTGGCCTATCTCAAGGCCTATACCAGCGATTGCCGGCGCCTGGCGCCCTTGCCCCTGCTGCTGGCCCTGATCGTCGGCGCGGCGTTGCTGGGCATCCTGATCAGCCATGGCCTCGGCCCGTTGCTGGTGCCGGTGATCGTCTATGGCCTGGCCATCAGCGCCATGCTCTGGCGCGCCCTGGCTCGCCTGGGCAGCGAGGTGCCCAAGCGCTCGGCGCAACTGGCCGCCGCCGGCGCCGTGGCCTTCGTGTTCTCCGACAGCGTGATCGGCATCAGCCGTTTTGTGGTGGCCTTCGATGCCGCGCCCTACCTGATCATCCTCAGTTACTGGCTGGGGCAATGGGGGATTGCGGCGTCGGCCTTCCGCCAGAAGCCCCGCTGAGCCTGTAGCCCTGTAGCCGCTGCCGAGCCCGCGAGGCTGCGATCGGCTGCGCAGCGGCCGTAAAACCAGTCGCCACGGCTCTTCAGATAAACCCCATGCGCAGGCTTGGCGAGGACTACGTCCTCGTGCGCAGCCTCGCGGGCTCGGCAGCGGCTACAAGCGGCGAATCCAGCCGGCGGCACCTTGTGTCGCCCTTACGGCCCTGAAGGCCCTTCGGGCCTTATCGCAGCCTGCAGCAGCGGCTACAATGCCGCCCCTCTTTCTATCTCCACCGCTGGAACCGCCGTGAGCAAAGAACCCGACCGCCTTTTCGCCCAGCCCCTGGCCCAGGTGCCCGACTTCGCCTTCAACGAGGACGTGGTGCGGGTGTTCCCGGACATGATCAAGCGCTCGGTGCCGGGTTACCCGACCATTGTCGAGAACCTTGGCGTACTCGCCGCCCAGTTCGCCCAGCCCAACAGCGTGCTCTACGACCTGGGTTCGTCCCTCGGCGCCGTGACCCAGGCCCTGCGCCGCCATGTGCGCACCGACGGCTGCCGGGTGATCGCCATAGACAATTCAGCGGCCATGGTCGAGCGCTGCCGCGAATACCTCAACGGCCAGAACTCGATGTTCCAGGAGCTGTTGCCGGTCGAAGTGATCGAAGGCGACATCCTCGCCCTGGAGTTCCAGCCGGCCTCGGTGGTGGCGCTGAACTTCACCCTGCAATTCATCGCCCCCGAACAGCGCCTGGCCCTGCTCGGGCGCATTCGCCAGGCGCTGCTGCCCGGCGGCGCGCTGATCCTCTCGGAGAAACTGCGCTTCAACGACCCCGAGGAGCATGCGCTGCTCACCGACCTGCACATCGCCTTCAAGCGCGCCAACGGCTACAGCGAACTGGAAATAGCCCAGAAGCGCAGCGCCATCGAAAACGTCATGAAGCCCGACAGCCTCGAAGAACACCGCGAACGCCTGCTGGCCGCCGGGTTCTCGAAAGTCGTGCCGTGGTTCCAGTGTCTTAACTTTGCCTCGTTGATTGCCTTGCCATGATTGATCTGTCCCCCCTAGCCCGCCGTCTGGCCGGTACGCCGCTGGCCGACTGGGCCAACACCCTGCAAGCGCAACTCGACACCAAGATGGAAAAGGGCCACGGCGACCTGGAGCGCTGGCAGAGCGCGCTGGACGCGCTGCCGAAGATCCAGCCGAGCACGGTCGACCTGCTCAACGGCCTGACCCTGGATACCGATTGCGACGACGCCACCCGCGCCCAGATGCGCAGCGCGCTGATGGGCCTGTCGCCCTGGCGCAAGGGCCCGTTCGACCTGTTCGGCGTGCATGTGGACACCGAATGGCGCTCGGACTGGAAATGGTCGCGGGTCGCGAAGCACCTCGACCTGCAAGGCAAACGCATCCTCGATGTCGGCTGCGGCAACGGCTACTACATGTGGCGCATGCTCGGTGCCGGTGCCCACAGCGTGATCGGCGTCGATCCGAACTGGCTGTTCTTCTGCCAGTTCCAGGCGGTGCAGCGTTACCTGTCGGAGCCCGCGGTGTGGCACCTGCCGTTCCCGTTCGAAGACCTGCCACCCAACCTGGAAGGCTTCGACACGGTGTTTTCCATGGGCGTGTTCTACCACCGCCGCTCGCCGATCGAGCATCTGCTGGCACTCAAGGACTGCCTGGTCAAGGGCGGCGAACTGGTGCTGGAAACCCTGGTGGTGGAAGGCGACCGGCATCAGGTACTGGTGCCGGAAGACCGCTACGCGCAGATGCGTAACGTATGGTTCCTGCCGTCGGTGCCGGCCCTGGAACTGTGGCTGCGCCGTGCCGGCTTCAGCGATGTGCGTTGCGTGGATGTGAGCGTGACCAGCGTCGAGGAACAGCGCGGCACCGAGTGGATGAAGTACCAGTCGCTGAGCGATTTCCTCGACCCGAACGATCACAGCAAGACCATCGAAGGCCTGCCGGCGCCGATGCGCGCCGTTATCGTCGCCAGGAAGTAAATGCCCCACACCGTGTAGGAGCGAGGCTTGCCCGCGATAGCGATTTCGAGCGTCACGCCAGGTTCGAGGTATGCATGGCCCGGGCTGGCGTCATCGCGAGCAAGCTTCGCTCCTACAGAGGCAGGGGTTCAGTTGCGACTGGCCCGGCGTGCCTTGAAAAACTCGCTCAACACCGCGCCGCACTCTTCGGCCAGCACCCCGCCCTCGACCAATACCCGGTGGTTGAGAAAGCCCTGGCTGAAGAACTGCCCCTGGCTCTGCACGATGCCCGCCTTGGGTTCCAGCGCGCCGTACACCACCCGGGCGATACGCGAATGCACGATCAGCCCGGCGCACATGCTGCACGGCTCCAGGGTCACGTAGAGGGTGCTGCCGGGCAGGCGATAGTTGTCGAGCGCCTGGGCCGCGGCGCGGATCGCGACCATCTCCGCATGGGCACTGGGATCGCTGCCGCTGATCGGGCAGTTGTAGCCGCGACCGATGATTTCCCCGTCCTGCACCAGCACCGCGCCCACCGGCACTTCGCCCAGGGCCGCGCCCTGGGCGGCCAGGGCCAGGGCTTCGCGCATGAAGTCCTGGTCGCGGCTGCGATCGATGATCCGGGCGGGGCGAATCTGCCGCATCAGGCCACCTCGATGGCGGCCATCAGGCCGGTTTCCATGTGGTCGATCACATGGCAATGGAACATCCACACCCCCGGGTTATCCGCCACCAGCGCCACCCGGGCACGCTCGTTCTTGCC
This sequence comes from Pseudomonas sp. GW821-FHT02B10, assembly GCF_059421865.1. Lineage (NCBI taxonomy): Bacteria > Pseudomonadati > Pseudomonadota > Gammaproteobacteria > Pseudomonadales > Pseudomonadaceae > Pseudomonas > Pseudomonas sp. GW821-FHT02B10. Next base: position 10,644 of record NZ_JBWKVU010000007.1, read on the forward strand.
CAGCAGGTAGGTGTCGGTGAAGTACGGGGTGATCTTCTTGCGGTTCGAGGCGATGACCTTGAAGCTCATGCCGTGCAAGTGGATCGGGTGCTGGTACTGAGTCATGTTCTTCAATTCGAAAATGTAGCTCTGGCCCTTCTTGAGCGTGGCGATCGGGCGGTCGGCGCAGGTCTTGTCGGTGATATCCCAGGCCTTGCCGTTGATCTGCCAGAGGCTCGGTGGCTTGCCATTGTCCACGTTCACCGAGACCGAGCCAACCCACTCGAAGTTGAAGTTGAGCTTCTCGGCGTTATCCAGGTCCGGCTCGGCGATCGGGTTGGCCGGCAACGCCGGCGGCCACTCGGTCGGCGCATCGCTGTTGGCCACCGAACGCAAGGTGCCCAGGCGCACCGGGCCGTTGCGCAGCGACAATTCTTCACCGGCCGGCGGCGCCTTGATCGCCAGGCAGATGCGCATGCCCGGCCCCAGCCAGTATTCCTTGCCCAGCGGCCGCGGCTCGATGGGGTTGCCGTCCAGGGCGTAGATCTGCGCTTCGACACCCGGAATGTTGATGCGGTAGGTCAGGGTGTTGTCGAGGTTGAGCAGGCGCACGCGGGTGATCTGCCCGGCCGGGATCTCCACCACTGCCTGGGACACGCCATTGATGGTCGACAGGCGCCCCGCCGTGCCGCCACGCGCCGCCTCGCGGGGAATGCTGAAAGGCACGAAGGCACCGGCTTCATCCACATGCCAGCTTTTCAGGCTCAGGGTGCGTTCGTACTTGAAGCCGGTGGGTTCGCGCTCTTCGATGATCAGCGGGCCGACCAGGCCGCGGCCCAGTTCTTCGCTGCTGTTGACGTGGGGGTGGTACCAGTAGCTGCCGGCATCCGGCACGCGGAACTTGTAGTCGAAGTATTCGCCCGGCATCACCGGCAATTGCGAGACGTAAGGCACGCCGTCCATCTCCAGCGGCAGGCGGATGCCGTGCCAGTGGATGGTGGTGGCCACCGGCAGGTGGTTGATGAAGCGCACCCGCAGCCACTCGCCCTGGCGCACCCGCAGCTCGGTACCCGGCGCGGACGGGCCAAAGGCCCAGGCTTCGGTCTTGTGGCCTGGCACCAGTTCCACGTCCAGCGGTGCGGCGATCAGTTGATAATCGTGGCCCGCCTCGGCGTCGGCCATCTTGCCTAGCCAGTAACGCGCCGCGCCGCCGGCGCCCACGCCAACCACTGCAAGACCGGCCAGACCACCGAGTATCTGTCGACGGGTAAAGGACATGGACTCAACTACCTCACGTATCCGCGGCGGGCCGGGGCCCGCAAAAGGCGAATACGATACACCCGCAGTTGAGAAACAGTAAGGCCGGCGCGGCGACCGGCCGCAGGCATAACCGCCCCTGTAGCCGCTGCCGAGCTTGCGAGGCTGCGTACGGGCGCGAAGCGCCCGCCAAGGCATCCAACGTGGTGGCTCAGGTGCAACGCATTGCCTGGGTTGCGGACGCTTCGCATCCGTACGCAGCCTCGCAAGCTCGGCAGCGGCTACGTTGGAGATAAGCCGACGAGCAGATGCACCACGCCGCCGACCAGCGCCATCACCCCGGGCACGCCGGCATTACGTAAGGCCATGGCATCGAGCAAGGTCGGGTCATGCAATTCCACCCGCACCCGGGTCAGGGCCACGCGTTGCCGGGTCTTGAGGTTGTTGGCGCCGCCCAGCGCCGCGATGACGGCCTCGTCCAGGGCGGCGTCGTCCTTGACCGGGGCCGTTGCTTTCGGCTGGTCGGGCACCAGGTCCGGGGTCAGGGCCTTCCAGAACGCCCGCTGCAATTTCTCGAACATGTTCAGTTCTCCAGAACTGGTGAAGGGGCCAGCGTCGATTGCCGATGCTGGTGCAAGGCGTCACGTACCTGCTCGGCGCTTTCCAGGCCGAGAATGCGCCCGGCGAGGGCCTGGCACTGGCTCAACTCGACCTCGCGCACGCCGGCCTTGATCGCCGGAATCAGCGGCACGCTGACCGACAGTTCGTCCACGCCCAGCCCCAGCAGCAGCGGCACCGCCAGGGTTTCCGAAGCCAGCGCCCCGCACACGCCGACCCACTTGCCATGGGCATGGGCGGCCTTGACCGTGGAGGCGATCAGACGCAGCACCGCCGGGTGGAAACTGTCGGCCTGGCTGGCCAGGCGCGGATGATCGCGGTCCATGGCCAGGGTGTACTGGGTCAGGTCGTTGGTGCCGATGGAGAAGAAGTCCACCTCCGGCGCGAACAGGTCGGCCAGCAGCGCCGCCGACGGCACTTCGATCATGATCCCCAGTTTCGGCAACTCCTTGAGCCCCAGGGCCAGGGCTTCGTCCTCCAGCATCTGCCGCGCCTGCCGCAACTCCGCCAGCTGGGTGACCATCGGCAGCATGATGTGCAAGCGAGCCAGCCCGGCGCTGGCGAGAATCGCCCGGAACTGTTCGCGCAACAGCTGCGGGCGCTCCAGGCACAGGCGAATCCCGCGCATGCCGAGGAAGGGGTTGGCTTCAGGCTCCATCGGCACATAGGCCAGCGGTTTGTCGCCGCCGACATCCAGGGTCCGCACCACCAGATTGCGCTCCGGCCCCAGGGCCCGGGCGATGGCGCTGTAGGTCGCGGCCTGTTCCTCGTGGCTCGGGGCGACGCCGCGGTCCTGGTAAAGAAACTCCGAACGCAACAGGCCGACGCCCTCCCCGCCCAGGTCCATGGCCTGCTCGGCCTCGGCCAGCGAGGCGACGTTGGCCGTCACCTCGAAATGATGGCCGTCGCGGGTCATCGCAGCCTGGGCCGACTGTTCCAGCTCCTGGCGCTGGCGCTGCTGTTGCTGCTGACGTCGTGCCTGCAACTGTGCGATCACCGCCGGCGCAGGCTCCAGGTGTAATTCACCCTGGTCGGCATCCAGCAGCACCGGTGTGCCGCTGGCCAACGCCAGCACCTGTACCGGCAGGCCGCAGATCGCCGGCAACCCCAGGGCCCGGGCCAGAATCGCCACATGGCTGGTGGCGCCGCCGCCGACCGTGGCGAAACCCAGAACCTTGCGGGTATCAAGGCCGGCGGTCTGGGACGGGGTGAGCTGCTCGGCAATCAGGATCGCCTGCTCCGGCAGGGCCCAGGCGCTGTCCTGTACACCCAGCAGCAACTTGAGCACCCGCTGGCCGACATCCATCAGGTCCAGGGCGCGCTCGGCCAGCAACGGACTGCCTGAAACCTTGAACAGCTCGGCGGTGGCTTCGGTGGCGCGGTTCCAGGCGAATGCCGCGCTCTTGCCGTCGCTGATCAGGGCCTGGGCCTGCTCCAGCAGGCTCGGGTCTTCCAGCAGTTCCTGGTGAGCCTTGAAGATCTCGCCCTGGGCTGCACTGGCGGCCTTGTCCCGCAGGACTTGCAGGGCCGCGGTGGCCTGCGCCAGCGCCCGCTCCAGTTGCCCGCGCTGCGCGGCCTGATCGCTGGCGAACTCGACGATCTCAAGCTTCTGCTCGGCCACCTGCACCACTTGCCCGAAGGCCGAACCCGTCGAGGCGCAGACGCCTCGCAGCAACTTGCCCGATGGCGCGGCAACCGGCGCCACAGGTTCGGCGGCGATCACCGCGGTCACCGCCTCGCCACAACCACTCGCCAGCAATTCGGCCAGGGCCTTGATCGCCCTCTCGGCATCCTCGCCCGCCGCGCTGACTTGCAGTGCATCGCCCTGCGCGGTCTGCAACGCCATGATCGCCACCAGGGACTTGGCGTTGGCACTGGCCTGCTGCTTGTGCAGGCAGATGCTCGCCTTGAAGCCCTTGGCCGCCTGGGCGAACACCGCCGCCGGGCGCGCATGCAGGCCATTGGGATTGGGCAGCGTCACCGGTTTGGAAAACAGCGCCTCGCCCTCTTCCTCTGACTCCGCGCTTGGCGCAGGCGCGCCCAGGCTCAGCTGCAACAATGGCTGGCCGCTGTCCACCAGCGCGCGGTCCGCGGTCAGCCAGGTGAACGGCTCGCCGCTGACCACCAGCATCAGCGTCAGCAGGCTGCGGGAATGCACGGCGATGTAGTCGGCATCGAACTCGATCAGCGGTTGCCCGGCCTCGACCCGCTGGCCCTCCTCCACCAGGCGGCTAAAGCCCTTGCCCGCCAGGTTCACCGTGTCCAGGCCGATGTGCATCAGCACCTGCACCCCGTTGTCGTCGGTGATGCTCACCGCATGGCCACTGTCCTGCACATTGCTGACCACACCGGCCAGCGGCGCGCGCAGGGTCTGCGAGGTCGGGTCGATGCACAGGCCGTCACCGATGACCCGGCTTGAGAACACCGGATCCGGCACTTGCTCCAGGGGCATCAGCAGCCCGGACAGCGGCGCGAGCAGTTGCAATTGTTGGGTTGTAGCCATGACTTCACCTGCTGTTTGTTCTTGTAAGTGCCGATGGAGCGCGAGCCCCGACAGCATCGCTTATTTCCACCAGTACTCGACTTGCAATCCGACGTTCGCGCCATGCCTGGCGGTGCCGAAGGCGCCGGTATCGGACAGCGCCGACCCCGCCGCCAGCTCATTGGCCGCGCGCTTGGCGGCCTGGTTCCAACTGGCATAGGTGTAGTACAGACGCACCTCGGGGCGCGCCCAGAATTCCGGGCCCTTGGGCGACCAGGTCGGGGCGAAGGTGAACTTGCTGAGCTTACGCGTGCCGCCGGGGGCCTCGACCTGATCGTGGCCCAGCTCGGTGACCAGCTTGAACTGCTCGCTGATCGCATAGGCCGGGCGGATGCCCAGAGAGATCCAGTTCTGGTCGTTGCCGTCGGGGCGGATGTCTTTCTGATAGATCGCCTCGACCTGCCCGCCAAACCGCGGGGTCAATTGCCAGTCGAAGAACTCCACCAGGCGGTAGCTCTTGTTGCTGTCGTCCAGTTGCACATTGCCGGTGTAACCCAGCCCGGTGCCCGGGCCTTCGCCGTACTGCAACGCCAGCTTGTTCTTGCCGCCGAGGAAGTCCTTTTGCACATGCTGGGCGGTGATCGCCCAGCCCCGATGGGCGTCGCGACTGTCGGGCTTGTCGATGTAGCTCAGGCCCAGTTCCAGCTCGCCGCCGGGGTTGGTCTTGAAACCGGCGACGTTGAAGTCGTGCCGGTTGATGTAGTCCTTCTGGTACAGGTTGTCCTTGCGCGAGAAGGCGTAGCTGTATTTCAGATCGCCGATCAGCACGTCCTCGATGCCGCCGCCGGTGGCGCTCTGGTTCCAGTAGTAGAAGTCGGAGATATGGATGTCGTTGCGCTTGTAGTAACGCCGGCCGGCCCACAGCGAGCCGCCATTGAGGCTGGGCATGTTCGACCATTGGGCATACATCTGCGGCATGCGCGCCGAGCCGTTGTCGCCCTGGAAGGTCAGGCTGCGGTCGAACTGGTTATACAGCGACGCCATGGCATCGACACTGAGCACCGAGCCGTCGTCCAGGGTGTACAGGTCCTGGCGCAACTCTAGCTCGGCGTACTGTTCGCATTCGTTGCCCAGGCGGTATTTGGACTGGGCGCCGGGCAGCTGGAAACAGGATTGCGAGCTGCTGTTGACCGAGGTCCCGAGGCCGCTACGCAAGTAACCGGCGAACTCCAGGGCCTGGGCCGGGAACGGCAAGGCCAGGCAGACGCAAGAGGCTGCGAGACCGCGATTTATTGTTGTTTTCATAAGCCACCCCATTATTTTTATTCTGTGTGTGTGCCCCGCAGGCGCCGCCCTACCGGCGAGCGAAAGCTCGCGGTGTACAGGGCACGCCGCGCTCATGCGGGGAAGGTTGTCAGCGGTCGATCAGGTGCAGGACAAAGGACTCGTAAGGCCGCAGGAACAGCTGGCGACTGCGGGTTTGATGGTCTGCGTAGTTACTGATGACCAGGCGCTGCTCCATGCGCTCGGTCATCACTCCCTCCGGCAACTGCACTTCACAGGCGCTGCCGTAGAAATTGTTCACCACCAGCAGGCGCTCGCCCTGGCCCTCGCGCAGATAGGCCCAGACCTGCGGGTGCTCGGCCAGCAGCTGGCGATATTCACCGTCCTGGATCAGCGGCTCGCGACGGCGTAGGGCAATCAACTGGCGGTAGTGGTGCAACACCGAATCCGGGTCTTCGAGCTGCTGCGCGACGTTGATCCGCGCGGCATTGGCCGGCACGCCGATCCAGGGCTCGACGCTGCTGAAACCGGCATGGGCCTCAGTATTCCATTGCATCGGCGTGCGCCCGTTGTCCCGGGACTTCTGCATGATCGCCGCCATGTTGTCCGCCTCGCTGTCGCCGGCTTCGCGCTTGAGGCGGTAGATGTTCAGGGTCTCGACATCGCGGTATTGGTCGATGTGGGTAAAACCGGGGTTGGTCATGCCCAGCTCTTCGCCCTGGTACACGAACGGTGTGCCCTGGAGAAAGTGCAGCGCAGTGGCGAGCATCTTCGCCGAGACCACCCGGTACTCGCCGTCGTCGCCGAAACGCGACACCACCCGTGGCTGGTCGTGGTTACACCAGAACAGCGCGTTCCAGCCGCCACCGGCCTGCATGCCGCTCTGCCACTCGGAGAGGATGCGCTTGAGCTGGAGGAAGTCGAAATCGGCGCGAATCCACTTCTGCAGGTTCGGGTAATCGACCTTCAGGTGGTGGAAGTTGAAGGTCATCGACAGCTCTTTCGACTCGGGCTGCGAGTAACGAATGCAGTGCTCGAGGCTGGTGGAAGACATCTCGCCGACGTTGATCAGGTCAAAGCCCTCGAAGACCTCGCGATGCATCTGCTGCAGGTACGGGTGCACGTTCGGGCCGTCGGTATAGAAGCGCCGGCCATCGCTGGCGTCTTCCGGGAAATCCACCGGTTTGGAGATCAGGTTGATCACATCCAGGCGGAAGCCGCCCACGCCCTTGTCGCGCCAGAAACGCATCATCTTGAACACTTCGGCGCGCACCTGGGGGTTGTCCCAGTTGAGGTCCGCCTGGGTATGGTCGAACAGGTGCAGGTAGTACTGGCCGGTCTGCGCTTCGTATTCCCAGGCGGAACCGCCGAACTTGGACTCCCAGTTGTTCGGCTGGTCGCGCCAGATGTAGAAGTCGCGATACGGGTTGTCGAGGCTGCTGCGCGCCTGCTGGAACCACTCGTGCTCGATGGAGGTGTGGTTGACCACGATGTCCAGCATCAGCTTGATGCCGCGCTTGCCGGCCTCGGCGATCAGCAACTCGCAATCGGCCATGGTCCCGTAGCTCGGGTCGATGGCGTAGTAGTCGCTGATGTCGTAGCCGTTGTCGCGCTGGGGCGAGCGCAGGAACGGGGTGAGCCACAGGCAATCGACGCCCAGCCAGTGCAGGTAGTCGAGCTTGTCGACCACCCCCAGCAGGTCGCCGGTGGCCTGGCCGCTGTGGCTGTAGAAACTCTTCGGGTAGATCTGGTAGATCACCGAACGCTGCCAGTCTTGCATGGCGGGCTCCTTCAATGGGGTTGGTACTGGCCTTGAGGGCCTCATCGCGAGCAAGCTCGCTCCTACAGAGGAATATGCGGTCATGTAGGAGCGAGCTTGCTCGCGATGCGATTTATCAAGCGACGCGATACCCCGGCCGGATGATCTTCAGGCTCAAGCCGCAGGTCAGCACGAACGGCACCACCAGGGCGACGACCATGCCGACCACGAACATCGGGATGTACTGGGGAATGATCGAGATGAATCCCGGCAGCCCGCCGACGCCGATGGCCGAGGCCTGGACCTTGTTCAGCGAGAGGAAAATGCAGCCCAGCGCCGAGCCGATCAGCGCGGCGTAGAACGGGAACTTGTAGCGCAGGTTGACCCCGAACATGGCCGGCTCGGTGATGCCGAAATAGGCGGAGATCGCCGAGGTCGAGGCCATGCTGCGGTCCCGCGCGTTACGGCTCATGCTGAACACCGCCAGTGCCGCGCTGCCCTGGGCCAGGTTGGACATGACGATCATCGGCCAGATGAAGGTGCCGCCCTGGGTCGAGATCAGTTGCAGGTCCACGGCGAGGAACATGTGGTGCATGCCGGTGATCACCAGCGGCGCGTAGAGCAGGCCGAAAATCGCTCCGCCGACCATTGGCGCCAACTCGAACAGGGTGACCACGCCTTCGGTGATCAGGATCCCCAGGTGCCGGGTCACCGGGCCGATCACCGCCAGCGCCAGCACACCGGTGACCACGATGGTGGTGATGGGCACGACCAGCAGGGTGATCGCGTTCGGCACCCGCGCCCGCAGCCATTTCTCGATGACGCTCATGACATAGGCCGCCAGCAGGATCGGCAGGATCTGCCCCTGGTAGCCGACCTTCTCGATCTGGAACAGGCCGACGATGTCGAAGTACGGCAGGCTCTGGCCCTCCAGCCCGGCCACGGCCTTGCCGTAGTTCCAGGCATTGAGCAGGTCGGGGTGCACCAGCATCAGGCCCAGCACGATGCCGAGGATTTCGCTGCCGCCAAAGCGCTTGGCCGCCGACCAGCCCACCAAGGCCGGCAGGAATACGAAGGAGGTGTTGGCCATCAGGTTGATCAGGCTCCAAACGCCATCCAGGGTCGGATAGGCCTCGAGCAGGGTCCGGCCTTCGATGAACATGCCCTTGGCGCCGATCAGGTTGTTCACCCCCATCAGCAGGCCGGCAATGATCAGCGCCGGCAGGATCGGCATGAAGACATCGGAAAACACCCGCACCAGACGCTGCATGGCGTTGGTCTTGTCGGCGCCCTTCTGCTTGACGTCGGCGATGGTGGAAGCGGCCAGCCCGGTGAGTTGGCGCAACGCGGCATAGACCTTTTCGACTTCGCCGGGGCCAATGACCACCTGGAACAGGCCACCGGTGAAAAACGAGCCCTTGACCAGATCGATCTGGTTCAGCGTCGCGCTGTCCACCCGGCTCGGGTCCTTGAGCGCCAGGCGCAGGCGGGTGACGCAATGCGCGGCTTGTTCGAGGTTGTCGGCACCACCGAGGCTGTGCAGCAACTCGCTGGCGATCGTGGAGTAATCGTGGCTCATGCTTGTTCTTCCGCTTTGGTTTTTTGTTATTGGCAGCACGCCGAAGCGAAAAATACTCGTCTGTACGAGTTAAAGCAACAACTCGTACAGACGAGTTTGCCGGCATCGCTCCGAAACCCGGGTCGCAGGGAGTTTCTGCTGCGCAAAAACGGCTCTAGATCCACACTCTCCGGCAGAGCGCGCCATGCGCGACAGAAAATTCTTAAACTGCTGTAAGGTGTTTCATTGCCATTTCGACACCCGCAGTCAGGCGTTCGACCCACTCGCCTCAAATAGACAAATCCGCTCACGGCCCTTAAGGTTCCCGCCTTGAGCGCAGACGGCACAGAGCCATCCCATGAGTAAATACAACCAGATCTACAGCGATCTGCTTGCCAGCATCACCACCGAGCGCCTGGAACGCGGCGCTCGTCTGCCTTCCGAAACCGAGTTGATGGACAGCTACCAGGCCAGCCGCGGCACCGTGCGCAAGGCCATCGAGCAGTTGCAGGAGCGCGGCTTCGCCCAGAAGATCCATGGCAAGGGCACTTTTGTGCTGTCGCCGCACCCGATCGAGTTCCAGCTGGGCGGCATTGTCAGCTTCCAGGAAACCTATCCGCGCCTGGGCAATGACGTCAGCACCGAGGTGGTGGAGTTCACCCAGTTTCCACTCGAAGGCGCGTTGCGCGAACACCTGCAGGCCGAGGAAGGCAGCCTGATTACCCGCATCAAGCGGGTGCGGCGTATTGATGGCAAACGGGTGATTCTCGACATCAACCACTTCGTCGCCGAGTTGATCCCGGGGCTGGACCGGCAGATTGCCGAGCACTCGATCTACGCCTACATCGAGCAGACCCTGCAATTGCAGATCAGCTACGCCCAGCGGACCATCGAGGCCACCCCGCGCACCCGGGATGACCAGCAGCACCTGGACCTGGAGGGCCAGAGCCACGTGATAGTGGTCAGCAACCAGACCTTCCTGCAGGACGGCCGGCAGTTCGAGTACACCGAATCACGCCATACCCTGGACAAGTTCTACTTCTCGGACGTCGCCCGACGCTGACCACCGCGGCAGGCCCGCTCAACCCAGCAGCGCCACCAGTTCGGCGCTCGGGGTGCCGACCCGTCGGGCCTCCTTGGCGACGTTCACGGATTGCGCGACCCGCGCCACCTCTATCACCGGATGCTGCAACAGGTAACCGCCCCGGGCCTCCAGCCAGCTCAGCACTTCCGCCAGATGCCAGAGCGAGGCACTGCCCTCGTGGATCGCCAGGGGGAAACTGCCGGCATGGTTGAGCATCAACTTGCGCATGTTCTGCCGGGAGACCCCGACGATGTCGGCAATCTCGCTCAGGCCGACGAAATCCGGGCTGGCCTCTACCAGCCGCGCATCCGGAATGATCCGCTTGATATCGCCCAGGGCACTGAGCAGCGCCGCCTCACCGCTTTCGGCCTCGCGGCTGAACTCCAGTGCCAGGCGCCCCGCCAGCCCGGTACCGACCAGCGCATCGGTACAGCCCCCCGCGCCGAGGCGCTCCACCAGCACGTCCGGGTCGCAGTCGTGGGCGGGCAGCAGGTAGTTGAGGGTAAACAGGTATTCCATGGTCATGACTCCCGACGAGGTTGCGGGACTTTCCCGCCGCGCAGCTGATTCAGCGTGCAGTTGTCGATTACCCGGCACAGCGCCCGGGCATGCTGGAGGGGATTTTTCGGCGTGCTCCACACACTGGTGATGCAGAACTCGCCGCAACGACACACCTCGCTGTTGTAAGGGCAGTAGATCTTGCCCCAGGCATGACTACCGCCGACTTCGACGCGCCAGCCCTGCCATTCGGCGTAGCGCAGCGCCATTTCAATGTCTTTCTTGGGATGAGGTGTGCGAGCCATCCATGGCCTCCAGTCTCGTCAACAATGAATAGGTTGTCAACTGACAACCACAAATATTCTGAACACCTGCGCCGGAGTCGCCAGAGGCCGCCGCTGGGAGTTCGATGAATGTCTGTCGAGGGTACACAGGCCAGGCGGGCGACGATGTGCCCATGTCTTTCCTGGTATTGCGGAAGGGCTGGAAAACGGGCTTTTTAAAGACCCTGAAACACAAATGGCGATCGACACCCGAAGGTCTCGATCGCCATTGCTGTTGCCTGAACGATCAGCTGCCGATTACTCGGCCGGGATCATTCCCACTCGATGGTGGCTGGCGGCTTGCTCGACACGTCGTAGGTGACGCGGGAGATGCCTTCGATCTCGTTGATGATCCGGCCGCTGACGGTTTCCAGCAGCTCGTAAGGCAGGTGCGCCCAACGCGCAGTCATGAAGTCGATGGTTTCCACGGCACGCAGGGCCACGACCCAGGCGTAACGACGGCCGTCACCGACCACGCCCACCGATTTCACCGGCTGGAACACCACGAACGCCTGGCTGACCTTGTGGTACCAGTCGGCCTTGCGCAGCTCTTCGATGAAGATGTGGTCGGCGCGACGCAGCAGGTCGGCGTATTCCTTCTTCACTTCGCCGAGGATGCGCACGCCCAGGCCCGGGCCCGGGAACGGGTGACGGTAGACCATGTCATACGGCAGGCCCAGCTCCAGGCCCAGACGACGGACTTCGTCCTTGAACAGCTCGCGCAGTGGCTCGACCAGCTTGAGGTTCATTTCTTCCGGCAGGCCGCCCACGTTGTGGTGCGACTTGATCACGTGGGCCTTGCCGCTCTTGGCGCCAGCCGACTCGATCACGTCCGGGTAGATGGTGCCCTGGGCCAGGTACTTGATGTTGTCCAGCTTGCAGGATTCGGCATCGAACACGTCGATGAAGGTACGGCCGATGATCTTGCGCTTCTTCTCCGGGTCGGCTTCGCCGGCCAGGTTGTTGAGGAACTGCTCCTCGGCGTTGGCGCGGATCACCTTGACGCCCATGTTCTCGGCGAACATGGCCATCACTTGCTCGCCTTCGTGCAGGCGCAGCAGGCCGTTGTCGACGAAGACGCAGGTCAGCTGGTCGCCGATGGCCTTGTGCAGCAGGGCCGCGACCACCGAGGAGTCGACGCCGCCGGACAGGCCCAGCAGCACGTTGTCGGTGCCGACCTGGGCACGCACCTGGGCGATGGCGTCTTCAGCGATTTTCGATGGGGTCCACAGGGCTTCGCAGCCGCAGATGTCGAGGATGAAGCGCGACAGGATGCGACCACCCTGCTTGGTGTGGGTCACTTCCGGGTGGAACTGCACGCCGTAGTAGCGCAGGTCGTCGTTGAACATGCCGGCGATCGGGCAGCTCGGGGTGCTGGCCAGGATGTGGAAGTCTTGCGGCATCTTGGTGACCTTGTCACCGTGGCTCATCCATACGTCGAGGCCGAACAGGCCGTCGGCGTCGACGTGGTCTTCGATGCCGTCCAGCAGGCGACTCTTGCCGACCACATCGACGCGGGCATAACCGAATTCACGCAGTTCGGAACCCTCGACCTTGCCGCCCATTTGCTCGGCCATGGTCTGCATGCCGTAGCAGATACCGAAGACCGGCACGCCCAGATCGAACACCGCTTGCGGGCAACGCGGGCTGTTGGCTTCGTGCACGGACTCGGGGCCGCCGGCGAGAATGACGCCTTTGGGAGCGAATTCGCGAATCGCTTCGTCATCCATGTCGAACGGATGCAGTTCGCAGTACACGCCGATTTCACGCACGCGACGGGCGATCAATTGGGTGTACTGAGAACCGAAATCGAGGATCAGGATGCGGTGGGCGTGAATGTCGAGGGCCATGATTCAGTCTCGTCTAGGTAATTCGAAAACAGTCGTGATTCAGAAACGACTCGGGGCTGAATAAAACAGCCCCGGTCATTTAACGTTTTGCTTGAAGCATCAACCTACGCGGTAGTTTGGCGCTTCCTTGGTGATCTGCACGTCATGGACGTGGGATTCAGCCATGCCGGCGCCAGTGATGCGTACGAACTCTGGCTTGGTGCGCATTTCTTCGATGTTGGCGCTACCGGTGTAGCCCATGGAAGAACGCAGGCCACCCATCAGCTGATGGATGATGGCGGTCAGGGTGCCCTTGTAGGGAACACGGCCTTCGATGCCTTCCGGAACCAGCTTCTCGGCACCCGCGGAGGAGTCCTGGAAGTAACGGTCGGAAGAGCCCTGGGCCTGGGACATGGCACCCAGCGAACCCATGCCGCGGTAAGCCTTGTAGGAGCGCCCCTGGAACAGTTCGATTTCGCCTGGCGCCTCTTCGGTACCGGCGAACATCGAGCCCATCATCACTGCGGAAGCACCAGCGACGATGGCCTTGGACAGGTCACCGGAGAAGCGGATGCCGCCGTCGGCGATCAATGGAACGCCGGTGCCTTCAAGGGCTGCGGCGACATTGGCGATGGCGCTGATTTGCGGTACGCCGACACCGGCGACGATACGGGTGGTGCAGATCGAGCCAGGGCCGATACCGACCTTGACCGCGTCGGCGCCAGCTGCGGCCAGGGCCTTGGCTGCGGCACCGGTGGCGATGTTGCCGCCGATCACCTGCACTTGCGGGTAGTTTTCCTTGACCCAGCGAACGCGGTCGATCACACCTTTGGAGTGACCGTGGGCGGTGTCGACCACCACCACGTCCACGCCGGCGTTGACCAGGGCGGCAACGCGGTCACCGGTGTCTTTACCGGTACCGACGGCAGCCCCTACGCGCAGACGGCCTTGATCGTCCTTGCTGGCCAACGGGTAAGCCTTGGCTTTTTCGATGTCGTTGACGGTCATCATGCCTTTGAGGGCGAACTTGTCGTCGACGATCAGCACGCGCTCGATGCGGTGCTTGTGCAGCAGCTCGCGCACGTCGTTCTTGTCGGCGCCTTCCTTGACCGTGACCAGACGCTCTTTAGGCGTCATCACTTCACGGACGCTGGCGTCCAGGCGGTTTTCGAAACGCACGTCACGGGAAGTGACGATGCCGACCAGGTCGCCATCGTGCAGTACCGGAACGCCGGAAATATTGTGCATGCGGGTCAGTTCGAACAGGTCGCGCACCGTGGCGTCAGCCTCGATGGTGATCGGGTCTTTGACGACGCCGGCTTCGAACTTCTTGACCTTGCGGACTTCGGCAGCTTGCTGCTCGATGGTCATGTTCTTGTGGATGATGCCGATGCCACCTTCCTGAGCCATGGCGATTGCCAGACGGGCTTCAGTGACGGTGTCCATTGCGGCGGAAACCAGTGGAATATTCAGCTCGATGCCACGGGTAAGACGGGTCTTGAGACTGACTTCGTTAGGAAGCACCTCGGAATAACCAGGCACTAGGAGAATGTCGTCGAAGGTCAGAGCTTCTTGGCTGATACGCAGCATCGCGGGGGCTCCCGAGCGGGAAAATGGAAGCGCGCCATTATACTCAGACACCTACCCGGGCTCAATGTAAAAGTCTGTCTATTATCAACGGGGTGATGGATGGGGAATTTGCCAGAACACAGCATCTGTTTCGCGAACAGACATGGCACCTGCTGATGATGAATTCACCACCCGGAACCGGCTGCCGAAATCCCCTTACAACTCCACCTTCACCCAGCTCACCGGCTGATCCAGCCATTCGGCGAACTCGTCGAGAAAACTCTGCTTGAACCCGGCTTCGGCCCAGTTGTTGAAGATGAAGCCGAGGTTGGAAAACCCGCACTCCTGCAAGAACAGAAAGCCATTGATGTCATCTTCATGCCCGCACTCGGGGCAGGTGAAGTTATCGGTGCGCCCCGGCATCCAGTCCTCCAGGCTCTCGAACAGCGCCTCCCCCACTTCCTGGCGGCACTCGGCGCAACCCGCTTCCTCGAGAAACCCTTTGGCCGGGGTATAGATGCAGCGCTTGGTAATGATTTCCAGGCCGTTGACCGGTTCACCGAAGGGCAAGGCCTCCGGGTGCAGCACCACCTCCCGCGCGCCAGGGGCGATCGCATGCGCCATGCGATTGCCGGTACGGCCACAGGTGCTCAAGGCTTCCTCGACGATGTTCTTGCGCACCAACCAACGCACGATCGCCCGGGCGCGGGGTTCGTGAACCGGCAAGGTGGAGATTTTCGGGACGATGATGCTTTGCGAGTTCATGGATGGGGCCTGAAGCGTCTGAAGGGAAGTCTGCGTCGCCTGCTCGAACAGTACCGCCAGCAAACCGATACCTACCTAAGTGTAGAAGTCGGCGTGCCTGGCAAATCCGAGGGCCCGCAGCTTAATCCCTGAACCCCACAGGTCAAGTGCTCAGGTAACGACCGATCAGGGCCATGCCGCTGGCCAGCACCAGCCAGGTCACCAGCCGGACGAACGCCTCGCGGGACAATCTCATGGTCAGCCGCCGGCCAATCCACAGGCCCAGGGCCATGGCCGGCAACAAGCACAGCGCCAGCACCAATAAAGGCAGTTGCGCATAAACGCCGGCAATGGCGAACAGGCTCAGGCGCACCACCGTGCTGCAACTGATCAACGCACTCTGGGTGGCCCGCGCCGCATCCTTGGGCAGGCGGCTATTCAGATAGATCGCATATAAAAAGCCGCCGCTGCCGAACAGCGCGCCGAACGTTCCACCCACGGTCCCCATGGGAATCGCCCAGCCCGCCGCCAGCGCCTTGGGCCTTGCCTTGACCCAAAGGCTGTACGCCGCATAAGCGCTGATAAACAGCCCCATCAACAGCAGCAACACATCGGACTTGAGGTTGAGCAGGAAGATCACCCCCAGGGTGCAGCCCAGCGCCATGCACGGCAGCAGGCGCAGCAGCTCGGAGCGATCGACATCCCGCCGCGACGGCAGGAGATTGCCGAAAGCCGCGACAAAATCCAGCAGCACCAGCAGTGGGACTATCTTCGACAGCGGCATGAACAGGATCAGCACCGGCCCCGCCACCAGCGCCGTGCCGAACCCGGCGATGCCAAACACGATATATGCCAGGGCGATCCCCAGGCCGATCGCCAACCAGCCACTCGTCCCCCACGACCACTGCCCCAACAACTCGACCATGCTCATCGATTCGCCTTCCTTCTTTATCAAGGAATGACTTTAGCCAGCCACAACCCTTGCGACTAATATCATCAAAGCCATCCACCCATCTCAAAAAGGCATGACGCGTGATTTCAACCCGCCAACTGCGCTACTTCGTGGAAATCGCCGACAGCGGCAGTTTCAGCGCTGCCGCCGAACGCCTGTTCGTTGCCCAGTCAGCCCTCAGCCGGCAGATCAAGGAACTGGAAACCCACCTCAAGACGCCATTGTTCGAGCGCACCACGCGCCTGCCCAGGCTGACGGCGGCAGGCGAGGCGTTCTACCCGCGTGCCCGCAACCTGCTCGATGAGCTGAACAAGGCCAGCGAACTGGCGACCCAGGTCGGCCAGGGGCAGCTGGGAACATTGCGCCTGAGCCACTCCAGCACCGTGTCCATGAGCGGCCGCCTGCTGCGGGCCATCAGCGGTTACCTGAAGCAGTGCCCGGGGGCCTCGATGGACATCGCCACCCTGTCTTCCGAAGCGCAGTTGGAAGAAGTCGCCGAAGGCCGGCTGGATATCGGCCTGCTGCGACTGCCGGTACTGCGCCAGCGCGAGGGCGTGCGGATCACGCCACTGTTCAGCGAACGCCTGCTGCTGGCCGTGCCGCCGGGCCACCCTTTGGCAGCAGATCCTCCCAAGCAGGGCGTGGATCTGGCGCAACTGCGCGACGAAGCCTTTATCTCCATTCCCCATCCGCAGCGTGGCGGCCTGAGTTACCTGTCGGCCGAGCTGTGCATGCGCCAGGGCTTTTTCCCCAAGGCGGCGCGGGTGTTGTCGCGCAAGACCACGCAGCTGCAACTGATCCAGGCGGGATTCGGCATCGCCCTGCTGCCCGAGTCGATGCGTGACATCGCGCCCGCCAGCCTGCACTTCCTGCCCTTGGCGGACCCGGCCTGCCAGAGCACGGTCGCCCTCGCCTGTCGGCAAGATCCGGCACCTTTGGTCAAGCAGTTCATCGAACACTTCCACAACGCTCTCACGCCCTAACCGCCGAAGGCGTATTCGAGGCCGGCAAAGGCATCGTCTCCTTTTGTTTCGATCCATGGAGATTGTTTGCCGAATGCCTTTAAACTGCGCCCCATGATTAAAGATCCCTTTGCAAGACTCGGCCTGGACCGCGAAGTCCTGACCGTCAGCCAGCTCAACGGCCGTGCGCGGGTGTTGCTGGAAGACGTGTTCAGCAACATCTGGGTCGAAGGCGAAATTTCCAACCTCGCCCGCCCGGCGTCCGGCCATGTGTATTTCACCCTCAAGGACAGCGGTGCCCAGGTGCGCTGCGCGCTGTTTCGGCAAAATGCCGCGCGGGTGCGCCAGGCGCTGAAGGACGGCCTGGCGGTCAAGGTGCGCGGCAAGGTCTCGCTGTTCGAAGGCCGCGGCGACTACCAGTTGATCCTCGATACGGTCGAACCGGCCGGCGACGGCGCCCTGCGCCTGGCCTTCGATGCGCTGAAGGAAAAGCTCAGCGCCGAAGGCCTGTTCAGCACCGAACGCAAGGTGCCGCTGCCCGCCCATCCGCAGCGCATCGGCATTATCAGTTCGCCGACCGGCGCGGTGATTCGCGACATCATCAGCGTGTTCCGGCGCCGAGCGCCACAGGTGGCCCTGACCCTGATCCCTACCGCCGTACAAGGCCGCGAGGCGACCGCGCAGATCGTCCGCGCCCTGAAAATGGCGGATGCCCGGGGCTTCGACGCGCTGATCCTGGCCCGTGGCGGCGGCTCCCTGGAAGACCTCTGGTGCTTCAACGAAGAAGCCGTGGCCCGGGCGGTGGATGCCTGTGTCACGCCGATCGTCAGCGCCGTGGGTCATGAAACCGACGTATCGATCAGCGACTTCGTCGCCGACGTGCGCGCACCAACGCCCTCGGCGGCCGCCGAACTGCTCGCGCCGGACTCCAGCGACCTGCAACACCGGGTCGAAAGCCTGCATCGACGCCTGGTGATGCGCATGCGCGATCGGTTGCTGCGTGATCGCCTGCGCCTGGAAGGCATGGCCCGGCGCCTGCGTCACCCAGGTGAGCGCCTGCGCCAGCAAGCGCAGCGCCTGGATGACCTGGACATGCGTATGCGCCGGGCGTTCGAGCGCAGCCTCAATACCCGCCGCGAGCGCCTGATTCGCCTGGAAACCCGGCTCGCCGGCCAACACCCCGGGCGTCAACTGGCGCTGCTGCGGCAACGCCTCGACAGCCTGGCCGAACGCCTGCCACGGGCCATGCGCGAAGGTTTGAAATCCCGTCGCCTGCAACTGCAAAGCCAGATGCAGACCCTGCATGTGGTCAGCCCGCTGGCCACCCTGGGCCGTGGCTACAGCATCCTGCTGGACGAACGCGGCCAGGCCATTCGCAGCGCCGCACAGACCCAGCCGGGCCAGCGCCTCAAGGCCCGGCTCGGCGAAGGCGAACTGCAGGTCCGGGTCGAGGACAATCACCTGACGCCTGTCACCCTTTCTTTACTGGATTGATCCATGCCGCGTTTTCTTAGCTCCTTGTTGTTGCTGTGCCTGACCTTCAACGCCCACGCCGATAGCTATATCACGCGCCTGCTGAACAAACCGGTACCCGGCGGCGTGGCGGTGATCGACCTGGGCAGCGCCGCCCAGGCGCCCAAGGCCAGCTATCAGGGAAAACCGCTGCTGGTAGTCAAGGAACAGAACAACTGGCTGGCGATTGTCGGCATCCCCCTGACCGTCAAACCCGGTACCCAGCAGATCAGTGCTGGCGGCCGCAGCCTGAACTTCAACGTGACCAGCAAGAAATACCCGGAACAGCACATCACGCTGAAGAACAAACGCCAGGTCAACCCCGATCCGGCCGACCTCAAGCGTATCGACGCCGAGTTGGCCGAGCAGGTCCGCGCCTACCGCAGTTTCAGCCCCAACACCCCGAGCAACCTGCTGCTGGACAAGCCGGTGAGCGGCCCGCTGTCGAGCAAGTTCGGCGTCCGCCGCTTCTTCAACGGTGAGGAGCGCAATCCACACGCCGGGCTGGACTTCGCGGTACCTGCGGGGACGCCGATCAAGACGCCGGCGGCCGGCAAGGTGATCCTGATCGGCAATTACTTTTTCAACGGCAATACCGTATTCGTCGACCACGGCCAGGGCTTTATCAGCATGTTCTGCCATATGTCGAAGATCGACGTAAAGGTCGGCCAGCAACTGGCCCGCGGCGGGGTGGTCGGGAAAGTCGGCTCCACCGGGCGCGCCACCGGGCCGCACATGCACTGGAACGTCAGCCTGAACGACGCCCGGGTCGATCCGGCGATCTTTATCGGGGCCTTCCAGCCCTGAGCCGTGGCTCCCGCAGGGATTGCGCAGGTTCAAAACTCTGCGCAATAAGATCGAGCCAGCCATAAGCTCGACAGAATAAAATCTCGCAAAAAACCATTTTTAAGAGATTTATCTCAATTTTTTTCGACTGCTTGCCATCTTTCACCCCAGTGGTTAGGGTTGAGGGCATGAAAACCTCTCACACCCTCATTCAGCGCCGTCAACACCGAAGCCTCTGCCTCGTCAGCGCACGACTGCCAGGTTGAGTCGCGGTACCTCGTCCCCTGCTTCAAACAACACACCCATTGATTCACCGGCAGGCCGCCTCTTTTCGGCCCGGACAATAAGGATTTCCCCATGAGCATGCTCAAAGACCCTTCCTCGAAGTACCGCGCGTTCCCGACCATCAACTTGCCGGACCGCACCTGGCCGTCGAAGACCATCACCTGCGCGCCGATCTGGTGCAGCTCCGACCTGCGTGATGGCAACCAGTCGTTGATCGAGCCAATGGATGCGGTGAAGAAGCTGCGCTTCTGGAAAACCCTGGTCGCCGTCGGCGTGAAAGAAATCGAGGCCTCCTTCCCGGCCGCGTCGCAGACCGACTTCGACTTCGTGCGTACCCTGATCGAAGGCGGCCACATCCCGGACGACACCACCATCCAGGTGCTGACCCAGGCCCGTGAAGACCTGATCGCCCGCACTTTCGAATCGTTGCGCGGGGCGAAGAAAGCCATCGTCCACCTGTACAACGCCACCAGCCCGTCGTTCCGCCGCATTGTCTTCAACCAGGACAAGGAAGGCGTGAAAGAGATCGCGGTGAACGCCGCCAAGCTGTTCGTCAAATACGCTGCCCAGCAGCCGGAAACCCAATGGCAGTTCGAATACTCGCCAGAGACCTTCAGCGCCACTGAGCTGGAGTTCGCCAAGGAAGTCTGCGACGCAGTGATCGAGGTCTGGAACCCGACGCCAGCCAACAAGGTGATCCTCAACCTGCCGGCCACCGTCGAAGTCGCCACGCCGAACATCTATGCCGACCAGATCGAATGGTTCGGTCGCCACATCAACCGTCGTGACAGCGTGATCATCAGCCTGCACACCCACAACGACCGTGGTACCGGCGTAGCCGCCACCGAGCTGGGCCTGATGGCCGGCGCCGACCGCGTCGAAGGCTGCCTGTTCGGCAACGGCGAACGCACCGGCAACGTCGACCTGGTCACCGTAGCCCTGAACCTCTACACCCAGGGCATCGATCCGGAACTGGATTTCTCCGATATCGACGGCGTGCGCAAAGTGGTCGAAGAGTGCAACCAGATCCCGGTTCACCCGCGTCATCCGTATGTCGGCGACCTGGTTCACACCGCCTTCTCCGGCTCGCACCAGGACGCTATCCGAAAGGGCTTCGCCCAGCAGAAATCCGATGCGCTGTGGGAAGTGCCGTACTTGCCGATCGACCCGGCCGACATCGGCCGCAGCTACGAGGCGGTGATTCGCGTCAACAGCCAGTCGGGCAAAGGCGGTATCGCCTACCTGCTGGAACAGGAATACGGCATCAGCTTGCCACGCCGCATGCAGATCGAGTTCAGCCAGGTGGTACAGCGTGAAACCGATCGCCTGGGTCTGGAGATGACCGCCCAGCAGATCCACGCGCTGCTCCACAGCGAATACTTGCAGGCCAACACCCCGTACGCGCTGGTCAGCCATCGCCTGCAGGAAGAAAACGGCCACAGCGCCGTGGAAGTGGAAGTGTCCGGCAAGGGCCAGGGCGAGACCAACCTGCACTGGCGCGGCAAGGGCAATGGCGCCCTGGAAGCCCTGGTGGCCGGCTTGCCGGTTCCGGTGGAAATCATGGACTACAACGAGCACGCCATCGGCGCGGGCACCAACGCCAAGGCCGCGGCCTATATCGAACTGCGGGTGAACGGCGAGCGCGCGGTGCACGGTGTGGGTATCGATGAAAACATCACCACCGCCAGCTTCAAGGCCCTGTTCAGCGCGCTGAACCGCTCCCTGAGCCAGCTGGACGCCAAAGCCGCCTGACGGTTTACGGCCACAAAAAAAGCCCCGGATGATCCGGGGCTTTTTTTGGCTGTGTATTTATTGCCCCGCTCAGGCGGTGGTATTGATCCGCGCCGTCAGCGCCTGGAGCAAGGCCGCCTGCAATACTTGCAGGTTGTTGGCGGTGATCGCGATCTGCGCCTGCACCTCCAAGGCCTGTTGCGCCTTCTGCTCCTCGCTCGCCTGGCCCTTCTGCACCCCGGACAATTGCGACTGCTGCTCGGACAGGGTCTTTTCCGTCTGGTCGATCTGCTTCTGCAACTGCGCGACGATATCAGCAGTGGATGAGCTGAAGTCGGCCTTGGCACCGTACTCCTGCATGTCGACACTCACCGAGTCGCTGTCATCGACAGCGCCCTTGTCCTGCACCTCGAGCGGGCTGGCCTGCTGCTCGGCGATGTTGAGCTTTTGCGGCGCGGCCCCTAGCGGGAATGGATTGATGCTCGCGGCACCGATAGTGGTCATGACAAATCTCCCTGAAAATCCTCTTACCCCTTAACGGCCCACCCCGACAGATCTTTAAGCCTGAGTGAACTCGAAGGTGTCCGCATCGAGGTAGGCTGGAAAGCGCGCGCGATAGGCCGCCAGGTCCGCGGCATTCAGGCAGACCTGGAATACCCCGTCGGCCTCCCCCGCGCTGAGCAGGGTCTCGCCCTGGAAATCCAGCACCTGGCTATCCCCGGTGTAGGCAAACCCCTTGCCGTCGGTACCGACCCGATTGACCGCGGCCACATAACACAGGTTTTCGATGGCCCTGGCCGGCAACAAACGGTTCCAGTGCTGACGCCGCGCCCCCGGCCAGTTGGCCGTGTACAGCAGCAAGTCGGTATCCCGGGCATCGCGGCTCCACACCGGAAAGCGCAGGTCGTAGCAGATCAGCGGCCTGACCCGCCAACCCTTGAGTTCGAACTGCACCTGGCGCTCGCCCGGCGTGTAGTGATCGTGCTCGCCCGCCATGCGGAACAAATGGCGTTTATCGTAATGCCAGACCTCGCCGTCAGGGCGAGCCCACAGCAGGCGGTTGCGGTGGCTGCCGTCGGCGGTCTGGATAATCACGCTGCCAGTGATGACCGCATCGAGCCTGGCGGCCTGGCTGCGCAGCCACTTGCTGGTCGGACCGTTTTCCGCCTCGGCGAGGGCTTCGGACTCCATGGAAAATCCGGTGGTGAACATTTCCGGCAGGATAATCAGGTCGGCGCCCCGGGCCTGTTCGAGCAACAGCTCGAAGTGCTCGAGATTGGCCTGGCGGTCGTGCCAGACTAGAGAGGTCTGTATCAGCGCCACATTCAGATTGGGCAAAGCACTCAGATCACGCATAGCTTCTCCGCTGCCTGACGCAGCGTCTCCTCACGCTTGGCAAAGCATAGCCTTACCAGACGCTGTCCTTGTGGTGGCTCGCGGTAGAACACCGACACCGGAATGGTCGCGACACCGTGCTCGCGGGTCATCCAGATCGCCATCTCGACGTCATTCAGGTCCGGGCGGATCTGCGAGTAGTCCACCAGTTGGAAGTAAGTACCGGCCACCCGGGTAAAGCTGAATCGCGAAGGTGCCAGCAGGTCGCAGAACAGGTCGCGCTTGGCCTGATAGAAACCGGGTAGCTCTTCGACATGTTCCGGGTGTTCGGCCATGTAGTCCGCCAGAGCGTACTGCAAAGGGGTCACGCCGCAAAAGCTGACATATTGATGCACCTTGCGCAGCTCCGCGCTCAGGGCCGGAGGTGCGACCACATAGCCGGTTTTCCAGCCGGTCACGTGATAGGTCTTGCCAAAGGAACTGACCACAAATGCCCGTTGGTACAGCTCCTCATGGGCCAGCACGCTGACGTGAGGGATGCCGTCGAATACCAGATGCTCGTACACCTCGTCGCTGACCAGGTAGATATCCCGATCGCGAATCAGCGCAGCCAGCTGGTCCAGTTCCGCATGGCTGATCAGCGCACCGCTGGGGTTGTGCGGGGCATTGAGAATGATCATCCGCGTACGCGGGCTCAGAGCTTCACCGAGTTTCTGCCAGTCGATGGCGAAATCGTTCAGGCCAAGCTGTACATGCACGCAACGGCCGCCGGCCAGCTCCACCGAAGGCTCATAGCTGTCGTAGCAAGGATCGAAGACGATCACTTCATCACCGGCCTGGATCACTGCCTGGATGGCGCAGAAGATCGCCTGGGTGGCCCCTGGAGTGATGGTTACCTCGGTATCGGCATTCACCTGCACGCCATAACTGCGGGCGATCTTGGCCGCCACTTGCTGGCGCAAGGCCGGCAGACCGGTCATCGGTGCGTATTGGTTGTGGCCGCTGGCGATATGCCGGGCGACGGCATCGCGCAGGGCCTGTGGGCCATCGAAATCGGGAAAACCCTGGGACAGGTTCAGCGCGCCGGTTTCCACGGCGAGCTGTGACATTTGCGTGAAGATGGTGGTGCCGACATTCGGCAGCTTACTGGTGATCATGGGTGATTCCCTGCTGAACACCCGGCTCTACGGCGGCTCGGGGAGGTCCCGAGAATAGCCCAAACCACAGGCATGAAAAAGGGCGCCAAAGGCGCCCTTTTTCCAAGGCAAATCCTGTAGGAAGTAGCTTACCGGCGAAGCGTTGAATCAGGTCCGGGGCTTCGCCGGCAAGCCGGTTCCCGCAGCGAGTCTCAGCGCTTGTCTTTGCGCTTCTTCTCGGCCTTTTTGTGGTGCGTCATCAAACGACGCTTCTTGTTGACCTGACGGTCGGTGAGCGTGTTCTTGTTGCCTTCGTACGGGTTTTCACCGCCCTTGAATTCGATGCGGATCGGCGTACCGACCAGCTTCAGAACACGCCGGTAGGTGTTTTCCAGGTAGCGCACATAGGACTTCGGCACCTTCTCCACCTGGTTGCCGTGGATCACGATCAGCGGCGGGTTGGCGCCACCCAGGTGGGCATAACGCAGCTTGATGCGACGGTTGTTGACCATCGGTGGCGCGTGCTCGCTCACGGCGTCTTCGAGGATCTGCGTCAGGCGGCTGGTCGGCCAGCGGGTTACCGCGGACTTGAAGGAGTTCTGCACCGACTGGTAGAGGTTGCCCACGCCAGTGCCGTGCAACGCCGAAATGAAGTGGATGTCGGCGAAGTCGACGAAGAACAGCCGGCGCTCCAGCTCGGTCTTCACATAGTCACGCTCGCGCGGGTCCATGCCATCCCATTTGTTCAGGGCGATGACCAGCGCCCGGCCTGCTTCCAGGGCAAAGCCCAGCAGGTTCAGGTCGTGATCCACCACGCCTTCGCGGGCGTCCATGACGAAGATCACCACGTTGGCGTCCTTGATCGCCTGCAGGGTCTTGACCACCGAGAACTTTTCAACTTCCTCGTGGATCTTGCCGCGCTTGCGCACACCGGCGGTGTCGATCAGCGTGTACTTCTCTTCGTTACGCTCGAAGGGAATGTAGATACTGTCCCGGGTGGTGCCCGGCTGGTCGTAGACGATGACCCGGTCTTCGCCGAGCATGCGGTTGACCAGGGTGGACTTGCCCACGTTCGGCCGACCGATGATGGCGATCTTGATCCCGTCTTTTTCGCTCGGGCCCGGAATGCGCTTGGCTTCCTCGCCTTCGGCTACGACTTCTTCCTCACCCTCTTCCGGCTCATCTGCGTCGTCTTTCGGGAACTCGCGCAGGGCGATTTCCAGCATCTGCGTGATACCACGACCGTGAGCGCCGGCGATCGGGATCGCGTCGCCCATGCCCAGCGGGGCGAACTCGGCACGCGCCATGTCAGGGTCGATATTGTCGACCTTGTTGGCGATCACGTAAGAGGTCTTGTTACGTTTGCGCAGATGCTCGCCGATCATCTGGTCGGCCGCGGTGAAACCGGCCTTGGCATCTACCAGGAACAGGACGACATCGGCTTCTTCGATGGCCAGCAGCGACTGCTCGGCCATCTTTTCGTCCATGCCATGCTCGTCACCGGAGATACCGCCGGTGTCGATCAGAATGTAGGTACGCCCTTGCCACTTGGCCTCACCGTATTGGCGATCACGGGTCAGACCGGACAGGTCGCCGACAATGGCGTCGCGAGTCCGAGTCAGGCGGTTGAACAAGGTGGACTTGCCGACGTTCGGTCGGCCCACCAGGGCGATTACGGGAACCATGCGGCTCTCCACTGCGTTAATTCAGAAAATACAAAAGCCGCTGCGAGGCAGCGGCTGGTGCTCGGGGCAGCACGTGACGTGCTGCGAACCTTGCCGGGGCAAGGCCGCTTGGGGATCAACCCCAAGCATAGTCAAACCATTACTTGATGGTCAGGGCTTCCAGTTTGCCGCTGTTGCCATACACATAAATCATGTTGCCCACTACCAACGGACGCGCACGCAGGCCATCGCTGTCGATACGCTCACGGCCAACGAAGCGACCGTCAACCTGGCTCAGCAGGTGCAGGTAACCTTCCAGGTCACCGACCGCCACGTAGCTGGAGAAGACTTCCGGGGCCGACAGTTGACGGCGGGCCAGCGAGTCGTTGCTCCACAGCGCAGTGGTGGAACGCTCGTCGATGCTTTCGACGGTGCCGGAAGACAGGCTCACATAGACGCTGCCGAAACCTTGAGCGACACCCGCATAGCTGGAAGCATCGCGCTGCCAGAGCGGACGACCGCTTTCCAGGTCCAGCGCCGCTACGCGACCCTGGTAGCTGGCGACATACAGGGTGCCGCCGGACAACAGCAGGCCACCGTCGATGTCGACCACGCGATCCAGCTCGGAACGACCTTGCGGAATAGCCACGCGCTGTTCCCACACCGGCACGCCATTACGGATATCCAGGGCCACCACTTTACCGGTCGACAGACCGGCAACCGCCAGGCGGTTGGTGGTGATTGGCGCACTGGTGCCGCGCAGGGTCAGTACCGCCGGGGTGCTGTCGTAGACCCACATCTGGTTGCCGGTGGCGGC
This sequence comes from Pseudomonas sp. GW821-FHT02B10, assembly GCF_059421865.1. Lineage (NCBI taxonomy): Bacteria > Pseudomonadati > Pseudomonadota > Gammaproteobacteria > Pseudomonadales > Pseudomonadaceae > Pseudomonas > Pseudomonas sp. GW821-FHT02B10. The sequence continues at coordinate 36,808 of NZ_JBWKVU010000007.1, forward strand.
ATCGAGGCCGATCACACGGTCATCCTGGGTCTGGACCACCACCACATCGCCATTGGTGGACGGCGGAGCCAGCACTTCACTGGTCACCCGCGCGCGCCACTTCTCTTCGCCGCTCGAAGCGTCCAGAGCGACCACTTCGCCCTTGAGGGTACCGATCATGACCAGGCCGTAACCCACGCCAACGGCACCGGACACAGGCAACTCCAGGTCCTGTTTCCATTTGACGTCGCCGTTCATGCGATCCAGTGCCTCTACCACGCCAGTGACGTCGGCGGCGTAGATGGTGCTGCCGTCGATCGCCGGAACCAGCATGTTGTAGGTTTCGCCCTGGCCGTCACCGACCGAACGGCTCCACTGTTTCTGCAGGACCACTTCTTCTTTGAAGTCGACCAGTTCGGCAGGTGGCAATTCTTTCTTGCTGTTGCTGCTGCAACCCGCGGCCAGAACGGCCAGAGCCAGCAATGCTGCATGTTTCCAACGGATCACGTCACGCATCCCCTTTGGCCAGGTCGTCCAGCTTGATTTGTAGGCCACCGACCGCCGCTTCATCGGACAGCGCGGCCTTGGCTTTTTCATACGCAGCATGGGCTTCGTCGGTACGGCCCAATTGGACCAGCAGGTCGCCCTTGAGCTCTTCGCGAGTGGCCAGGAATGCCTTGTCGGCATCGCCTTCGAGTAGCTTCAGCGCTTCGTCAGCCTTGTTCTGCGCGGCCAGGACCTGGGCCAGGCGCTGACGGGCGATTTCGCCCAGCGTCGGGTTGGCCGGCTTGTCGGCGATGGCTTTGAGCTCGGTCGCTGCGTCGTCCAGCTTGCCGGTGTCGACCGCCACCTTGGCGACGAACAGGCTGCCGTATTGCGCGTAGGCAGTACCGCCGAACTCACTGTTGAGCTTGCCGGCCAGGTCTGCAACACGGGCTGCATCCGGCTTGCCGTCAGGCGTCAGCGTGGTCTCCAGCAATTGCTGATAGAGCATCGAGGCGCCTTGCGATTGATTGTTCTGATACTTGTGCCAGGCCTGCCAGCCGAACACGATGACCAGCGCCAACAGGCCGCCGGTGACCAGGGGCTTGCCGTTGCGCTGCCACCAGTCCTTCAAATCCGCCAGCTGTTCATCTTCGGTACTCGACACCCCAATACTCCTTATTCGCTAAATCGGCTGTTTGACAGCTTCAACCCTGCACGACGCAGGTGGCCAGGTGTGCAGCGAGCGCATCCCAGGCAATGCTTTGTTGTTCGCCCTGGCCACGCAGGGGTTTGAAACCTACCACTTGCTGGGCCAGTTCGTCGTCACCGAGGATCAATGCGTACAACGCACCGCTCTTGTCGGCCTTCTTGAACTGGCTCTTGAAGCTGCCGGCGCCGGCGTTGATCTGCAGGCGCAGGTTGGGCAACTGATCACGAACCCGTTCACTCAGCGCCAGAGCAGCCAGTTCGGCGGCTTCCCCGAAAGCGCAGAGATAAACGTCGACCTGGCGCGAGATCTCTTCCGGGATCTGCTCCAGAGTTTCCAGCAGCAGTACCAGACGCTCGATGCCCATGGCGAAACCGACACCCGGAGTAGGCTTGCCGCCCATCTGCTCGACCAGGCCGTCGTAGCGGCCGCCGGCACAGACGGTGCCCTGGGCACCGAGCTTGTCGGTGACCCATTCGAAAACGGTCTTGCTGTAGTAATCCAGCCCGCGCACCAGCTTCGGGTTGATCACATAAGGGATACCGGCGGCATCCAGACGGGCCTTGAGCCCCTCGAAGTGCACGCGGGACTCTTCGTCCAGGTAATCGGCCAGCTTCGGCGCGTCCACCAGCACGGCTTGAGTGTCCGGGTTCTTGGTGTCGAGCACGCGCAGCGGGTTGGTTTTCAGGCGGCGCTGGCTGTCTTCGTCGAGCTTGTCCATGCGTGCCGAGAGGAACGTCACCAGCGCATCGCGATAACGCGCACGGGCTTCGGCGGTTCCCAGGCTGTTCAGCTCGAGCTTGACCGCGTCACGGATACCCAGTTCGCCCCACAGGCGCCAGGTCAGCACGATCAGTTCGGCGTCGATGTCCGGACCGTCGAGGTTGAAGACTTCGCAACCGATCTGGTGGAACTGGCGATAACGGCCTTTCTGCGGACGCTCGTGACGGAACATCGGGCCGATGTACCAGAGTTTCTGCACCTGGCCACCGCCAGTGATGCCATGCTCGAGCACAGCGCGCACGCACGCCGCGGTGCCTTCCGGACGCAGGGTCAGGGAGTCGCCGTTACGGTCGTCGAAGGTGTACATCTCTTTTTCGACGATGTCGGTCACTTCACCGATGGAGCGCTTGAACAGCTCGGTGAACTCGACGATCGGCATACGAATCTGCTTGTAACCGTAGTTATCCAGCAACCGCGCAACGGTGCCCTCGAAATAGCGCCACAGGGGCGTCTGCTCGGGCAGGATGTCGTTCATGCCACGAATGGCTTGCAGAGACTTGCTCACAAAAAATCCTTAATTCGTTCGATTAGCCGCGCGCGATCAGCGCTGCGTCGGCTTCGACCTTTTCGGCCGCTTTCTCGCGGATCAGTTTTTCCAGTTGATCCACAAGATTGTCATTCGTCAGTTTCTGCGACGGCTTGCCGTCGATGTAAATCAGGTTCGGCGTCCCGCCGGTCAGGCCGATGTGCGCCTCTTTGGCTTCACCCGGACCGTTGACCACACAACCGATGACCGCCACGTCCAGCGGTACCAGCAGATCCTCGAGACGCCCTTCCAGTTCGTTCATGGTCTTGACCACATCGAAATTCTGCCGCGAGCAGCTCGGGCAGGCGATGAAGTTGATGCCACGGGAACGCAGATGCAGGGACTTGAGAATGTCGTAGCCGACTTTCACTTCTTCGACCGGGTCGGCCGCCAACGAGATGCGAATAGTATCGCCAATCCCTTCGGCCAGCAGCATACCGAGGCCCACGGCGGATTTCACCGTGCCTGAACGCAAACCGCCGGCTTCGGTGATACCCAGGTGCAGCGGCTGGATGATTTCCTTGGCCAGCAGGCGATAGGCTTCGACGGCCATGAACACGTCGGAGGCTTTCACACTGACCTTGAAGTCCTTGAAGTTCAGGCGCTCAAGGTGCTCGACGTGACGCAGGGCAGACTCCACCAGCGCCGCCGGGGTCGGCTCGCCATATTTCTTCTGCAGGTCCTTTTCCAGGGAACCGGCGTTGACGCCGATACGGATCGGGATCCCGCGATCACGGGCCGCATCCACCACCGCACGCACGCGGTCTTCACGACCGATGTTGCCGGGGTTGATCCGCAGGCAATCGACGCCCAGTTCGGCCACGCGCAAGGCGATCTTGTAGTCGAAGTGGATGTCGGCAACCAGCGGCACCTTGACCTGCTGCTTGATACGGCCGAAAGCTTCGGCCGCGTCCATATCCGGTACGGAAACCCGCACGATATCGACACCGGCGGCTTCCAGACGGTTGATCTGGGCCACAGTGGCCGCCACATCGTTGGTGTCGCTGTTGGTCATGCTCTGCACGGCAATGGGGGCATCGCCACCCACGGGTACCGAGCCGACCCAGATCTTGCGGGACTCGCGACGTTTGATTGGAGATTCGCCGTGCATGACTTATTGACCTAACTTCAGGCGAGCAGTCTCGCCACTGGTGAACGGAGCCACATCGACCGCTTGTCCGTTGTAGCTGACCTGCGCACCACGGGCATAACCCAGGCGCACGGCAAATGGCGGCTTGCCGGAAACATCGGCGGTCTCGCCCTTGCGCTTCAGGCCACTCAACAACACTTTACCGCTGCCGTCGGTGATCTGGGTCCAGCAATCGGCTGTGAACTGGATCTGTACCTGACCCGCGCCGGCTACAGGCGCGGCGGCGGGCGCAGTTGGAACTGCCGGGGCAGCCGGAATAGTCGCTGCTGCGACCACGGGCGCTACAGGGGCAGGCGCGGCCAAAGCGCTCGGCGCTGGTGCCGCCGGGGCCACGACCACTGGAGCAGGAGCAACCGGGGCCGCAGGTGCGGCAGCCGGAGCACTTGGCGCAGGAGCCGCGGCATCCGCAGCGGTCTGGCCTGGAGCCGGGGTTTCAGGCAGGGCCAGGGCGGTTTCGCCCTCGGTCTGACCTTCCACGACCGCCTGGTCTTCCGGCTCGTCGATCGGATGAATCTGCGTGGTGCCGTCGGCCCCCTCGACTTCGACGTGTTCCTGATTGAGGCCAACCAGCTCCTTGGTGCGCACGGACGTTTGATCCTGCCACCAGATAAAGCCACCACCGATCACCGCGATCAGCAGCAACAGGCTGACGATGCGCAAAATGGTGTGGGAAACCCGTACTGGCTCTTCGATACGGCCGAGGCTGTGCACATTGCTGCCCTGGGAATCGGTGCCCGTGTATTGGTCGAAGGCCTGGACCAGAACGGCCTGGTCCATCCCCAGCAACTTGGCATAGGCACGGATATAACCGCGGGCGAAGGTATGCCCCGGCAGTTTGTCGAAAGCGCCGGCTTCCAGGTTGCTCAACGAGTTTGCGGTCAGATTGAGCTTGAGGGCCACTTCAGCCAGCGACCAACCATTGCTTTCGCGGGCCTGACGCAGGGTCTCACCGGGGTTGACGCGAGTCGCTGCTAGAACTTCGGGATGCGCCGCTTTCATCATTGCTCCGACAGGTATTGCTGATATTCCGGCGTACCGGGATAGAGTCGTTTTAATTGCAGGCCGTAACTGGCGGCCTTGTCGCGATCTTCAAACACCGTTGCCAGCCGAACGCCGAGCAATAGACTACGTGCATTTTGCTCGCTCAGCAGGCTAAAACGATCGTAATAGTCGCGTGCGGGCACATAATGCCTGTCTTCGAAGGACAACTCAGCCATTTCCAGCAATGCGCGAGGCTGCTGGCGGTTCAGGCGCAGGGCTTTTTCCAGGTGTTGCCGGGCCAGGTCACGCTCACCCAGCATCGCGGCGGTCATGCCAAGGTTCTCGAACACTCGGGATCGCTCGGGGTACAGGGTATCAGCAGCCGCCTGCTCAAAGCGCTGATAAGCATCTTTGTAACGTTTTTCTTCGAAGAGAAAACTGCCGTAGTTGTTCAGGATACGGGCATCGGAGGGACGCGCAGCCAGGGCCTTGCGGTAATGCTGGTCAGCCAGCTCGGGCTCCATTTCAGCCTGGAACACCAGCGCCAGGGCGGCATTGGCATCAGCGTCGGACTCGTCCAGCTCCAGGGCCTTTTTCAGCGGCACTTTCGCCCGCTCGGTCATGCCTTGCTGCAGATACCCCAGGCCCAGCTGAACATAGGCCTCACGCGCCTCGTCCCGCCCCTTGCTTGTCTTCATCGGGTTGAAATCCCCCGAAAGAACACAGCCAGCCGACAGGCTGACAAAAAGCAGAAGCAGCGCGACGCGCAAGGTCATGGAGATCCTCTCTCAGGTACGATTCGCAGCGCTTTGCGGCATATCGGCGTCGGCGCTCAACTCGCGCACGGCGATATAACGTTCGCTACGACGGGTGCGATCCAGCACCTGCCCGACCAGTTGTCCACAGGCCGCATCGATGTCTTCGCCGCGCGTGGTGCGCACGGTGACGTTGAAGCCTGCGTGATGCAGTTGATCCTGGAACCGGCGAATGGCGTTGTTGCTCGGCCGCTCGTAACCGGAATGCGGGAACGGGTTGAACGGGATCAGGTTGATCTTGCAAGGAATGTCCTTGAGCAACGCGATCATCTCGACAGCGTGTTCAACCTTATCATTGACGTCCTTGAGCAGCGTGTACTCAATCGTCAGCACACGTTTCTCGCCCAGCGACGACATGTAGCGCTGGCAGGACTCGAGCAGCATCTTCAGCGGGTACTTCTTGTTGATCGGTACCAGCTGGTTGCGCAGCGCATCGTTCGGTGCGTGCAGGGACAACGCCAGGGAAACGTCGATGTGCTTGGCCAGCTCATCGATCATCGGTACCACGCCGGAGGTCGACAGGGTCACGCGGCGCTTGGAAATGCCGTAGCCCAGGTCGTCCATCATCAGGTGCATGGCCGAGATGACGTTGTCGAAGTTCAGCAGCGGCTCACCCATGCCCATCATCACCACGTTGGTGATGGCACGGTCGACGGTCGCCGGGACGCTGCCAAAGGATTTGTTGGCAATCCACACCTGGCCGATGACTTCGGCGGCGGTGAGGTTGCTATTGAAGCCTTGCTTGCCGGTGGAGCAGAAACTGCAGTCCAGGGCACAGCCTGCCTGGGACGAAACGCACAAGGTGCCGCGTTTGCCCTGGGGAATGTAAACGGTCTCGACGCAGCTGCCGGACGCCACGCGCACCACCCACTTGCGGGTGCCGTCGCTGGAGATGTCCTCGCTGACCACTTCCGGACCGCGAATTTCGGCAACGGCCTTGAGCTTTTCGCGCAAGGCCTTGCCGACGTTCGTCATGGCGTCGAAATCATCGACGCCAAAGTGGTGAATCCATTTCATTACCTGACCGGCACGGAAACGCTTCTCCCCGATTGAGTCGAAGAATTTTTCCATTTCCGGTTGAGTCAGACCCAACAGGTTAGTTTTGCCAGTCGATGTAGTCATGGTTTCACCTTCACTCACGGGCCTTTGGCTTAGCGAGTGGTCACTTCGGTGGAAGCGAAGAAGTAAGCGATTTCGCGTGCAGCAGCGGCTTCGGAGTCCGAACCGTGAACGGCGTTGGCGTCGATGGATTCAGCGAAGTCAGCGCGGATGGTGCCGGCAGCAGCTTCTTTAGGGTTGGTAGCGCCCATCAGTTCACGGTTCAGAGCGATAGCGTTTTCGCCTTCCAGAACCTGAACGACAACCGGACCGGAAGTCATGAAAGCAACCAGCTCGCCGAAGAAGCCACGAGCGCTGTGCTCAGCGTAGAAGCCTTCAGCTTCGGCTTTCGACAGTTGCTTCATTTTCGAAGCTACAACGCGCAGGCCAGCTTTTTCGAAACGGGTAACGATCTCGCCGATGACGTTTTTTGCAACAGCGTCAGGCTTGATGATGGAGAAAGTACGTTGAACAGCCATGGTGTAACTCCAGAAACGGTGATTAAAGCGAAAAATTAAACCCGCGAATTATACGCGGGTTTATAGGGATTGCCTAACTGCGTACGGGACAGACTCAGTCTGCTTCTTCGATCCAGGCGGCCTGAATGGCTTCAAGAACCTTCTCGCCACCGCGAGCCGGATCGTCGCTGAATTCCGGCAGTGCCAGAACCCATTGGTGCAGATCGACAAAGTTTACGTACCGCGGGTCCACATCCGGCTTGGATTCAGCCAGCTGGATTGCGATTTCCAGCACATCAACCCATTTCAGACTCATGATGATTCCTTGAATCAGTGCGGCGCTTCGGCTGCATGGTTGAGCGAGTATTTCGGAATTTCGACGGTCAGGTCTTCCTCGCCGACGATCGCCTGGCAGGATAGACGCGATTGCGCCTCCAGGCCCCAGGCTTTGTCCAGCAAGTCTTCTTCCAGCTCGTCGGCTTCGTTCAGCGAGTCGAAACCCTCGCGAACGATGCAGTGACAGGTGGTACAGGCGCAGACGCCGCCGCAGGCGCTCTCGATCTCGATGTGGTTGTCATGCGCCACTTCGAGAATCGAGGTACCCGGGGCAGCCTCTACAACCAGGCCATCCGGGCAAAACACGGCGTGTGGCAGAAAAATGATCTGCGGCATCAGTTATTCCTCGATTTCATTCAGATTGCGCCCCGCCAGAGCGGCTTTCACCGTCGAGTCCAGGCGGCGGGCAGCAAAAGCATCGGTCACTTGCGACAGACGCTTGGTCTGCTGCTCGATGGCGTAACCATCGGTGCCACGCATCAATTCACTCAATTCCTGCATTTGCAGCTCGATGACCATGCGCTCTTCGACATCCAGCAGACGCTCGCCGTCCGCCTCCAGAGCACCCTGCACCGCCTCGATCAGGCGCTGGGCATCGACCTGCTGCTCACGCAGCACGCGGGCGACCTTGTCGTCGCTGGCGTACTGGAAGGAATCCTTGAGCATCCTGGCGATTTCGCCATCGGTCAGACCGTAGGAGGGCTTGACCTGGATGCTGGCTTCGACGCCCGAGCCCAGTTCACGAGCGGACACGCTCAGCAGACCGTCGGCATCGACCTGGAAGGTCACGCGGATCTTCGCTGCCCCGGCGACCATGGCCGGAATGCCGCGCAGTTCGAAACGCGCCAGGGAACGGCAGTCGCTGATCAGCTCGCGCTCGCCCTGCAACACATGAATCATCATGGCCGACTGGCCATCTTTGTAAGTGGTGAAGTCCTGGGCCCGGGCGACAGGGATGGTGGTGTTACGCGGAATCACCTTCTCCATCAACCCACCCATGGTTTCCAACCCCAGGGACAGCGGAATCACATCAAGCAGCAGCAGTTCGCCACCATCGCGCTTGTTGCCGGCCAGGGTATCGGCCTGGATCGCGGCACCAATGGCCACCACCTGATCCGGGTCGATCTCGGTCAGCGGCTGGCGACCGAACATTTCGGCGACCGCCTCGCGAACCCGTGGAACACGGGTCGAACCACCGACCATGACCACTGCCTGGACATCTTCCAGCTCGACATTGGAATCACGCACGGCGCGACGGCAGGCCTTGAGGCTGCGCGCCACCATCGGCTCGATCAGGGCATCGAAGGCTTCGCGGGTCAGCGGCGCCGACCAGGCGCCATAGGTCACGTCGACCGATGGGGCATTGGTAAGCGCTTCCTTGGCGGCACAGGCGATTTGCAGCAGATTACGCTGCTTGCCCGGATCAAGATCGGCGGACAGGCCGGCGCTCTCGATGATCCAGCCGGCGATCGCATGATCGAAATCGTCACCGCCCAGGGCGCTGTCGCCACCGGTGGCCAGCACTTCGAAGACGCCGCCGGTCAGGCGCAAAATGGAAATATCGAAGGTCCCGCCACCCAGATCATAAATGGCCACCACGCCTTCAGCGTGTTGATCCAGACCATAGGCCACGGCCGCCGCGGTCGGCTCGTTGAGCAGACGCAACACATTGAGACCGGCCAGCTTGGCCGCATCCTTGGTCGCTTGACGCTGCGCATCGTCGAAATAGGCCGGAACGGTGATCACCGCCCCCACCAGCTCACCGCCCAGGGTCGACTCGGCGCGCTGGCGCAGGACCTTAAGGATATCGGCGGAGACTTCCACCGGGCTTTTCGGGCCCTGGATGGTGTCGATGAACGGCATGTGCGACTCGCCGTCGACGAAGCGGTATGGCAACTGCTCGCCCAACTGCTTGACGTCGGACAGACCACGCCCCATCAAGCGCTTGACCGACAACACGGTGTTCAGGGGATCGGCAGACGCCGCCAGCCTGGCAGACTCGCCCACCTCGACACGGTCGGCGTGATAGCGTACGGCAGATGGCAGGATGACCTGCCCGCTGGCGTCGGCCAGCGGCTCGGAAAGACCACTGCGCAAGGCAGCGACCAGCGAATTGGTAGTACCCAAGTCGATCCCCACAGCCAGGCGACGCTGGTGCGGTTGAGGACTTTGGCCGGGTTCAGCGATCTGCAGTAGGGCCATGTTTATCTGGACTTATCTGTATATCAGGCGTGCGACCGGAGCGGCACTGGGTTAATCGTCGAGGCGCTCTTCTAACTGGCGCACTTCGTAGGTGAGCTTGTCGAGGAACTGCATGCGCCGCATCAGGCGCTCGGCCTGTTCGCGTTGCGCAGCATCATCCCAACAGGCTGCGAAGCTTTCGTTCAATTCATCCTGGGCCACTTTCAGGCGGCGCTTGAAAGCTGCAATACCGGCCAGATCGGCCTCGTCCTGCAGATCCTCGAGCTCTTCGCGCCACTGCATCTGCTGCAGAAGGAACTCCGGATCGTGCACCGTGACCTCCAGCGGCAGCTCATGACCGCCCATCGCGAGCAGGTATCGCGCGCGCTTGGGGGGACTCTTGAGAGTCTGGTAGGCCTCATTGAGGCTGGCGGATTGTTCCAGCGCCAGGCGCTGCTCACGCTCGGAAGCGTCAGCGAAGCGGTCCGGATGAACGGCACGCGCCAACTCACGGTAGCGCGTGGCCAACTGCTCGAGATCCAGGCGGAAGCTCGGTTGCAGCTCAAATAAAGCGAAATGACAAGGAGTACCCACGAGCCGCCTCAGATGTTGAAGCTTTCGCCGCAGCCACATTCACCGCGCACGTTGGGGTTGTTGAACTTGAAGCCCTCGTTCAACCCTTCCTTGACGAAGTCCAGTTCGGTGCCATCCAGGTAGGTCAGGCTTTTCGGATCGATGATCACTTTCTCGCCATGACTCTCGAACACCTGATCGTCTTCACCGATCTCGTCGACGAACTCCAGGACATAGGCAAGGCCGGAACAGCCCGTGGTGCGAACACCCAGACGAATCCCATCACCTTTGCCGCGCCCGTTGAGGGAGCGCCGCACGTGTTGAGCAGCCGCTTCTGTCATGCTGATAGCCATCGTGACTCCTTACTTGTCGCTCAATCTGTGAAAGCTGATCCGCGAAAATCAGATCAGGCCTTTCTTCTGCTTGTAGTCGCGAACGGCTGCCTTGATGGCGTCTTCGGCGAGTACCGAGCAGTGGATTTTCACTGGCGGCAGGGCCAGCTCTTCAGCCAGCTGAGTGTTCTTGATGGTCTCTGCTTCATCCAGAGTCTTGCCTTTCATCCACTCGGTAGCCAGGGAGCTGGAGGCGATAGCCGAACCGCAACCATAGGTCTTGAACTTGGCGTCTTCGATGATGCCCTGTTCGTTGACCTTGATCTGCAGGCGCATCACGTCGCCGCACGCCGGAGCGCCGACCATGCCGGTGCCGACATCAGGATCTTCCGCGTTCATCTTGCCGACGTTGCGCGGGTTCTCGTAGTGGTCGATGACCTTTTCGCTGTAAGCCATGATTCTTAATCCTCACTCATCAGGGCCGCTCTTGAGCCCCTGTAGTTACGCCTGCGTCAGTCGCCGCGTCGCTACAGGAGCTGTACCTGGCGGCTTCTATATTTAGTGTGCCGCCCACTCGATCTTCGAGATATCGACGCCATCTTTGTACATGTCCCACAGCGGCGACAGAGCGCGCAGCTTGGTCACGGCCTCGCAGACTTTCTGCGCGGCATAATCGATTTCTTCTTCGGTGGTGAAGCGGCCGAAGGTGAAGCGGATCGAGCTGTGTGCCAGTTCGTCGTTGCGGCCCAGGGCGCGCAGTACGTACGAAGGCTCCAGCGAAGCCGAGGTGCAGGCCGAACCGGAGGAAACCGCCAGGTCCTTGAGCGCCATGATCAGCGACTCGCCTTCGACGTAGTTGAAGCTCAGGTTCAGGTTGTGCGGTACGCGGGAGGTCATGCTGCCGTTGATGTACAGCTCCTCCAGGTGCTCGACCTGCTTGTAGAAACGGTCGCTCAACGCCTTGATGCGCAGGTTTTCGGCAGCCATGTCTTCCTTGGCTACACGGAAGGCTTCGCCCATGCCAACGATCTGGTGGGTGGCCAGGGTGCCGGAACGCATGCCGCGCTCGTGACCGCCGCCGTGCATGGTCGCTTCGAGGCGAACCCGCGGCTTGCGGCTGACGTACAGCGCACCGATACCCTTAGGACCGTAGGTCTTGTGGGCGGAGAAGGACATCAGGTCGACTTTCAGCGCCTGCAGGTCGATGTCGACCTTGCCGGTGGACTGAGCCGCGTCGACGTGGAACAGAATGCCTTTGGAACGAGTCAGCTCGCCAATGGCGGCGATGTCGTTGATGGTGCCGATTTCGTTGTTCACGTGCATGATCGAAACCAGGATGGTGTCGTCGCGCAGGGCGGCTTCAACCATGGCCGGAGTGATCAGGCCGTCTTCGCCCGGCTCGATGTAGGTGACTTCGAAGCCTTCACGCTCGAGTTGGCGCATGGTGTCCAGGACAGCCTTGTGCTCGATCTTCGAGGTGATCAGGTGCTTGCCCTTGGCGTGGTAGAAATGCGCGACACCCTTGATTGCCAGGTTGTCGGACTCGGTGGCACCGGAGGTCCAGACAATTTCACGCGGGTCGGCATTGACCAGGTCAGCCACTTGGCGACGGGCATTTTCCACCGACTCTTCGGCTTTCCAGCCGAACACGTGGGAGCGGGACGCCGGGTTACCGAAGTTTCCGTCGACCAGCAGGCATTCACTCATCTTTTGCGCGACACGCGGATCAACCGGGGTGGTCGCTGAGTAATCAAGGTAAATCGGCAATTTCATGGACTCTCTCCTAAATCAGGCTGGCTGGCGTGCCGCTAGCTCTTTGGCTGTCATTCGACGGCGGACGCTTCAATCTTGTCCAGGTGCTGCGCCTTGCCATTACAGCGGCGCTGATCCTGACGCTGGGCTACTTCTTGCACCTCACGGCGAGTCACAAGGTCAGCCAAGCTGATACCGCTCAGAAATTCGTGAATCTGCAGGCTCAGATCGCACCACAGGTGGTGGGTCAGACAGGTGTCGCCGGAATGGCAATCGCCCTGGCCCTGGCATTTGGTTGCATCGACCGACTCGTTCACCGCATCGATCACCTGGGCCACCTGAATGCCTTGCATGTCACGCGACAGCTGGTAGCCACCGCCTGGACCACGCACGCTGGACACCAGATTGCTGCGGCGCAGCTTGGCGAAGAGCTGTTCGAGATAGGACAGGGAGATGCCTTGGCGCTCAGAGATATCGGCCAGGGACACCGGCCCATGTTGCGCGTGCAACGCCAAGTCAAGCATGGCTGTTACCGCGTATCGGCCTTTTGTAGTCAGTCGCATGGACAAGTACCACGGAGTGTTTCGGGATGGGAGCGAGTATGCAATTCCCGAGTAATTAAGTCAACTATAAGACCTACTACTTTAGTCAGGTTTACCCGCAAAAGAGCGCGCGAATCATAGCAAAGTCTGCAGGGTAATGGCACACCCTGGATTTGCTCGGTGACTAATGGGTCGCCAACGCCCTTTTGGGCGCTGCACGAGCGGGCTCACTTCGACAAAGCAAGCCAGCTCGCGATCAACGCCAAAGCCCCGAAAGGCTCAGCCAACCTGGCTGTCGCCCTTGTCCTTGACGCCCGCGAAATCCTCATCGCGCAGCGCCGGAAGATCCTTGGCACAGTAGTTACTGCCCAGATCCTTCAAGGCCCCGCACATACCCTCCAGACGCCCATCGACGGCCTGCAGGTGGTCGAGCAACTGGCCAATGGCCCGCGCCACCGGGTCCGGCATGTCTTCACTGACCCCATAGGCGTCGAAACCGAGCTTCTCGGCCATGGCCTTGCGCTTGGCTTCCTGCTCGTCATCGGACTTGACGATGATGCGCCCGGGAATACCCACCACCGTGGCGCCAGCCGGCACCGCCTTGGTCACCACCGCATTGGAGCCGACCTTGGCGCCCGCCCCTACAGTGAACGGCCCCAGCACCTTGGCGCCCGCCCCCACCACCACGCCATCCTCCAGGGTCGGATGACGCTTGCCCTTGTTCCAACTGGTGCCGCCCAAAGTCACACCCTGATAGAGGGTGACGTCGTCACCGATCTCGGCGGTCTCGCCAATGACGATGCCCATGCCGTGGTCGATAAAGAAACGGCGACCGACCTTGGCCCCCGGGTGAATCTCGATCCCGGTCAACCAGCGTCCGAAGTTCGACACCAGGCGCGCCAGCCACTTCCAACCCATGCTCCACAACGCGCCGGACAGGCGATGAATCCAGATGGCATGCATGCCCGGGTAGCAGGTCAGGACCTCGAACGCATTACGCGCCGCCGGGTCACGATGGAAAACACTCTGGATATCTTCACGCAAACGCTCAAACATCATCATTCTTCCGCTTAAGGAGCTCGCCACGGGCCGCTTTCTGGGTCTCCGTGAGGATGCCACGCAAAATATTCATTTCCGCCCGACTCACCGAGCTGCGTCCGTACAATCGGCGCAGGCGCGCCATCAAGTGCCGTGGTTTTTCCGGATCGAGGAAGTCGATGGCCACCAGCGTCTGCTCCAGATGCTCGTAGAACCGCTCCAGTTCGTCCATGGTCGCCAGCTCATCACTGCGCGGCGACGCCACTTCATCCTTCTCGACCTTGCTCGGCTGGCCTTCGGCCGCCAGCCAGGACATACGCACTTCATAAGCCAGTACCTGCACCGCCGTCGCCAGGTTCAGCGAGCTGAACTCCGGGTCCGAAGGGATATGCACATGAAAATGACATCGCTGCAGCTCGTCATTGGTCAGGCCGGAATCCTCACGACCGAAGACCAAGGCAATTTCAGCGCCCTGCCCTGCCTCCTGCACCACCTTGACCCCGGACTCCCGGGGATCGAGCAATGGCCAGGGGATACGCCGGTCACGGGCGCTGGTGCCAAACACCAGGGTGCAGCCGGCCAAGGCATCTTCCAGGGTGGCGACGACCTGAGCGTTTTCCAGAATGTCGGTAGCGCCGGAGGCGCGCGCATCGGCCTCATGGGACGGGAAAATTCGCGGCTCGACCAACACCAGCCGCGACAGCCCCATGTTCTTCATGGCACGCGCAGCACCACCGATGTTCCCGGGATGACTGGTATTGACCAGGACGACACGAATGTTCTGCAGCAAGGGAGGCGCTCTCGGACACAGGAAAGGGGAGCAAATCTTACAGAACAGCCAGCGCTCCCGCCTCAAAAATAACTGCTTCTGGACCGCACCTTATAGAAGCCGACCAGCTCCAGACGAACCGCCACTCGTCAAAATGTGCACGTATTTACGGGCCCGGGCGGCAGTTCAAGGCAAGCGGAGCGAATGTCGACCTTCATCTGCAAAAGTTTTCTGCTAGAATGCTCGGCTTTCTTTAACAACCTTAGGTGACCTATCCATGCAGCCAATGCTGAATATCGCGCTGCGCGCCGCCCGCAGCGCCAGTGAACTGATTTTCCGCTCCATCGAGCGCCTGGATACCATCAAGGTCGACGAAAAAGACGCCAAAGACTACGTATCCGAAGTTGATCGCGCTGCCGAGCAGAAGATCATCGACGCATTGCGCAAGGCCTACCCGACTCACGGCATTCTCGGTGAAGAAACCGGCCTGCACGCTGGCAGCGGCGAAGGCGAAGACTACCTGTGGATCATCGATCCGCTGGACGGCACCACCAACTTCCTGCGCGGCATTCCTCATTTCGCTGTCAGCATCGCCTGCAAATACCGCGGTCGCCTGGAACACGCTGTGGTTCTGGACCCGGTGCGCCAGGAAGAATTCACCGCCAGCCGTGGTCGCGGTGCCCAACTGAACGGTCGTCGCCTGCGCGTCAGCGGCCGCACCAGCCTGGACGGCGCCCTGCTGGGTACCGGCTTCCCGTTCCGTGACGACCAAATGGACAACCTCGACAACTACCTGGGCATGTTCCGCGCCCTGGTCGGCCAGACCGCCGGCATCCGCCGCGCCGGTGCTGCCAGCCTGGACCTGGCCTACGTGGCTGCCGGTCGTTTCGACGCCTTCTGGGAGTCGGGCCTGTCCGAGTGGGACATGGCTGCGGGCGCCCTGCTGATCCAAGAAGCCGGCGGCCTGGTGAGCGACTTCACCGGCGGTCACGACTTCCTGGAAAAAGGCCACGTGGTTGCCGGCAACACCAAATGCTTCAAGGCGGTCCTCACCGCTATCCAGCCGCACCTGCCGGCTTCGCTGAAGCGCTAAGCGCCAGCGACAAAAAAGCACCCCTCGGGGTGCTTTTTTTATGCCTGGGATTTGTCGGAAAACACTCTTTCTGTAGAAGCAAACCCAAGCCACAGGCAATAAAAAAGCACCCCGCAGGGTGCTTTTTTTGATTGACGCCGAAAGGCTTATTGCACCGGCTGGTTCTGGCCCAGGATCAACTGACCTTCCTTGTTGACCGGAATCTGGCTACCTGGATCACGATCCATACGCACCTGACCCTGCTTGCCGTTCAGCTCATACTTCACGTCATAACCCACGACTTTTTCGCTGATGTCGTTGACCGTGTTGCAGCGAGTCTGAGTGGTGGTGTAGGTGTCACGCTCCTGCATGCCTTCCTGCACCTTGTTACCCGCGTAACCACCGCCGACCGCACCGGCGACCGTGGCGATCTTCTTGCCTGTACCGCCGCCGATCTGGTTACCCAGAAGGCCACCGGCCAGCGCACCGACCACCGTACCGGCGATCTGATGTTGATCCTTCACCGGAGCCTGACGGGTCACGGTGACGTCCTTGCACACTTCACGCGGTGTTTTGATCTGTTGTTTGACCGGCTGAACTGCCAGCACCTGCGCATACTCAGGGCCACTATTGACCAGCTTGTAGGTGGCAACAGCCCCCCCAGCAGTCACAGCGACGGCACCTAATACCGCACCAACTAGCATCGACTTGTTCACGTGAACCTCCTGACCATCACAAGCGGGACAAGCCCGCGCTTCTCCCAGCCTTGGAGCATAAAAAAAGGCGCGAGTTCAATACTCGCGCCTTTTCGACTGCCTGCCGGGAATGGAAAACCGTTATGGACGGTCGTCGACTTCCTTCTCGGTATTGGCCGGAGGAATCAGGTCCTCACTGCTCAGGTTCAGCCAGATCAGTACCACGTTGGCGATGTAGATCGACGAGTAGGTACCCGCCAGGACACCGACGAACAAGGCGATGGAGAAGCCCCACAGGTTGTCGCCACCGAAGAACAACAGTGCCGCGATCGCCAGCAGGGTGGAGATCGAGGTCGCCATGGTGCGCAACAGGGTCTGAGTGGTCGAGATGTTGATGTTCTCGATCAGGCTGGCCTTGCGCAGCACACGGAAGTTCTCACGCACCCGGTCGAACACCACGATGGTGTCGTTGAGCGAGTAGCCGATGATCGCCAGTACCGCCGCCAGCACCGTCAGGTCGAAGGTGATCTGGAAGAACGACAGGATACCCACGGTCACCACCACGTCGTGGATCAGGGAGACGATGGCGCCGACCGCGAACTTCCACTGAAAGCGGAAGGCCAGGTAGATCAGGATGCCGCCCAGCGCCATCAGCATGCCGAGGCCGCCCTGGTCGCGCAGCTCTTCACCCACTTGCGGGCCGACGAACTCGACGCGCTTGACCTGCGCCGGGTTGTCGCCGCCGGTCTTCTGCAGCGCCTCCGCCACCTGGTGGCCCAGTTGCGGGTCTTCACCCGGCATCCGCACCAGCAGATCGGTGGTCGCACCGAAGCTTTGCACGATCGCTTCGTGATAGCCGGACTCGCTCAGTTGAGCACGAACCTTCATCACATCCGCCGGACGCTCGTAGGTCAGCTCGATGAGCGTACCGCCGGTAAAGTCCAGGCCATAGTTCAACCCCTTGTGGAACCAGCTGAACAGCGCCAGAACGGTCAGGAGCAAAGTGACGCCGAACGCAACGTTCCGCACGCCCATGAAGTTGATAGTACGTAACATGGCAGCCCCTTAAATCCACAACTTCTTGAAGTCACGACCGCCGAAGATCAGGTTGACCATCGCACGGGTCAGCCAGATGGCCGTGAACATCGAGGTAAAGATCCCGAGGGACATGGTCACCGCAAAGCCCTTGACCGGGCCGGTGCCCATGGCAAAGAGAATCCCGCCGACCAGCAACGTGGTCAGGTTGGAGTCGAGAATCGCGGTGAATGCCCGGCCGAAGCCTTCGTTGATTGCCCGCTGCACGGTCATGCCGGCGGCGATCTCTTCACGTATCCGCGAGAAGATCAGTACGTTGGCGTCCACCGCCATACCCATGGTCAGCACGATACCGGCGATACCCGGCAGGGTCAGCGTAGCCCCCAGCAAGGACATCAGGGCCAGCAGCAGCACCATGTTCAGCGCCAGCGCCACGGTGGCGATGACGCCGAAGAAACGGTAGATGGCGATGATGAACAGCGACACGAACAGCATGCCCCACAGCGACGCATCGATACCCTTGGTGATGTTGTCGGCACCCAGGCTCGGGCCGATGGTGCGCTCTTCGGCGAAGTACATCGGTGCGGCCAGACCACCGGCACGCAGCAGCAGCGCCAGCTCGGAGGACTCGCCCTGGCCGTTCAGGCCGGTGATGCGGAACTGGCTACCCAGCGGCGACTGAATGGTCGCCAGGCTGATGATCTTCTTCTCTTCCTTGAAGCTCTGCACCGCGACGTCTTTCTCGACACCGTCGACCACTTGCTTGGTGTAAGTGGTGGTCGGTTTCTGCTCGATGAAGATCACCGCCATGCTGCGACCGACATTGCTGCGGGTCGAACGGCTCATCAGCTCGCCGCCGTGGCCATCGAGTTTGATGTTCACCTGTGGACGACCATGCTCGTCGAAGCCCGCCTGGGCATCGGTCACCTGGTCACCGGTGATGATCAGGCCACGCTCGATCAGCGCAGGAGGACGATTGCCTTCACGGAACTCGAAAGATTCGGAAGTGGCTTTCGAAGCGCCCGGCTCAGCGGCCAGACGGAACTCAAGGTTGGCCGTCTTGCCCAGGATACGCTTGGCTTCAGCGGTGTCCTGCACGCCCGGCAGCTCAACCACGATACGGTTGGCGCCCTGGCGCTGAACCAGAGGCTCGGCAACACCCAGCTCGTTGACGCGGTTACGCACCGTGGTCAAGTTCTGCTTGATGGAGTATTCACGGATTTCCGCCAGCTTGGCCGGGGTCATCGCCAGACGCAGCACCGCCTGACCATTGAGGTCGGCCGGAACAATGTCGAAATCGTTGAAGTTCTTGCGGATCAGCGCACGGGCCTGTTCACGGGTCGCTTCGTCGCTGAAGCCCAGTTGAATGGCACCGCCCAGCTGCGGCAGGCTGCGATAGCGCAGACGCTCTTTACGCAGCAGGCTCTTCACATCGCCTTCGTAGACTTTCAGGCGTGCGTCGAGGGCTTTTTCCATGTCCACTTCCAGCAGGAAGTGCACACCACCGGACAAGTCCAGGCCCAGCTTCATCGGATGCGCGCCGAGGTTGCGCAGCCATTGCGGGGTGGTTTGTGCCAGGTTCAATGCAACGACGTAGTCGTCACCCAGGGCCTTGCGCACGACGTCCTTGGCTGGAAGCTGGTCTTCCTGCTTGGACAGACGCAACAGCCCGCCCTTGCCCTTGGCCGCGATGGTCGCTGCCTTGACGTTGATCCCGGCGTCGGTGAGCGCTTTGCTCGCACGATCCAGATCCGCCTGAGTGACCTGCAACGCGGTGCTCGCGCCGCTGACCTGAATGGCCGGATCATCAGGGTATAGATTGGGAGCGGAATAAATAAAACCGATCGCCAGCACCGCCAGGATCAGTACGTATTTCCACAGAGGGTATTTGTTCAGCATCACGCCGCCCGTTTATGAAGCGGGGCGCCTTGCGCGCCCCGTCGATTGGTAAAAGTTGAAACTTAGATCGCCTTCAGCGTGCCTTTTGGCAGCGTGGCAGCGATCGCGCCTTTCTGAAACTTCATCTCGATAGTGTCGGAAACTTCCAGCACTACGAAGTCGTCGGTCACTTTGGTGATCTTGCCGGCGATACCGCCAGTAGTCACAACTTCGTCACCTTTTTGCAGGCTGCCCAGCAGGTTCTTTTGCTCTTTGGCGCGCTTGGCCTGTGGACGCCAGATCATCAGGTAGAAGATGACCAGGAAACCGACCAGGAAAATCCACTCAAAGCCAGTGCCGGCAGGGCCAGCAGCAGGTGCAGCAGCATCAGCCATTGCAGTCGAGATAAAAAAGCTCATGTAACACTCCGGATAATTGCAAAAGTGGGTCTAAACGTCTTTAGAACTTATTCTAAAGGCGGCACGGGTAACCCGCGTTTGGCATAGAAGGAATCGACAAAGGCGGCCAATGTACCCTGTTGAATAGCCTCGCGCAAACCAGCCATAAGCCGTTGGTAATGACGCAAATTATGGATGGTATTGAGCATGCTCCCCAGCATTTCGCCGCACTTGTCCAGATGATGCAGATAAGCACGGGAGAAGTTCTGGCAGGTATAGCAATCGCAGGTCGGATCCAGCGGCGAATCATCATGGCGATGGAACGCGTTGCGGATCTTCAGCACGCCAGTGTCAATGAACAAGTGCCCATTGCGGGCATTACGGGTTGGCATCACGCAATCGAACATGTCCACACCGCGGCGCACACCCTCAACCAGATCTTCCGGCTTGCCAACACCCATAAGGTAACGAGGTTTGTCTGCTGGCATCTGGCCTGGCAGGTAGTCCAGCACCTTGATCATCTCGTGCTTGGGCTCGCCCACCGACAGGCCACCAATGGCCAGGCCGTCGAAGCCAATCTTGTCCAGGCCTTCCAGGGAGCGCATGCGCAGGTCCTGGTGCATGCCGCCCTGGACGATGCCGAACAGCGCCGCCGTGTTGTCGCCATGGGCGTTCTTCGAGCGCTGGGCCCAGCGCAGCGACAGCTCCATGGACACCCGCGCGACGTCTTCGTCGGCCGGGTACGGGGTGCATTCGTCGAAGATCATCACGATGTCCGAGCCCAGGTCGCGCTGGACCTGCATCGACTCTTCCGGGCCCATGAAAACCTTGGCGCCGTCGACCGGCGAGGCGAAGGTCACGCCCTCCTCCTTGATCTTGCGCATGGCGCCCAGGCTGAACACCTGGAAACCGCCGGAGTCGGTGAGGATCGGGCCTTTCCACTGCATGAAATCATGCAGGTCGCCGTGCTTCTTGATCACTTCGGTGCCCGGGCGCAGCCACAAGTGGAAGGTGTTGCCCAGGATAATCTCGGCGCCAGTGGCGACGATGTCCCGCGGCAGCATGCCCTTGACCGTGCCGTAGGTGCCCACGGGCATGAAGGCCGGGGTTTCCACAGTGCCGCGGGGGAAGGTCAGACGACCGCGACGAGCCTTGCCATCGGTGGCGAGCAGCTCGAAAGACATACGACAGGTGCGACTCATGCTTGATCCTCAGGGCCGCGTGGCGCGGGATTGCGGGTGATGAACATCGCATCACCGTAGCTGAAAAAGCGGTATCCATGCTCGACGGCAGCCTTGTAGGCGGCCATGGCCTCGGGGTAACCGGCGAACGCCGAAACCAGCATCAACAGCGTGGATTCGGGCAAATGGAAGTTGGTGACCAGGGCATCGACCACATGGAACGGCCGGCCCGGGTAGATAAAGATGTCGGTGTCGCCGCTGAACGGCTTGAGCACGCCATCGCGCGCCGCGCTTTCCAGGGAACGCACACTGGTGGTCCCCACCGCCACCACCCGACCGCCGCGCGCGCGGCAGGCGGCTACCGCATCCACCACGTCCTGGCTGACCTCCAGCCATTCGTTGTGCATATGGTGATCTTCGATGCGCTCCACCCGCACCGGCTGGAAGGTCCCGGCGCCGACATGCAGGGTCACGAACGCGGTCTCGACGCCCTTGGCGGCAATCGCTTCCAGCAGCGGCTGGTCGAAGTGCAGCCCCGCGGTCGGCGCGGCCACCGCGCCCAGGCGCTCGGAGTACACGGTCTGATAACGCTCGCGGTCCGAGTCTTCGTCCGGGCGGTCTATATAAGGAGGCAACGGCATATGGCCGACGCGCTCCAGCAGCGGCAGCACTTCCTCGGCAAACCCCAGCTCGAACAGGGTGTCGTGGCGGGCCAGCATCTCGGCCTCGCCACCGCCGTCGATGAGGATCTTCGAGCCCGGTTTCGGCGACTTGCTGGAGCGCACATGCGCCAGCACACGGTGGCTGTCGAGCACCCGTTCCACGAGGATTTCCAGCTTGCCGCCGGAGGCCTTCTGGCCAAACAGGCGCGCCGGAATCACCCGGGTATTGTTGAACACCATCAAGTCGCCCGGGCGCAAATGCTCAAGCAAATCAGTGAATTGACGGTGGGCCAGGGCGCCAGTGAGCCCATCCAGGGTCAACAGGCGGCTCGCGCGACGCTCGGCCAGGGGATGGCGGGCGATCAGCGAATCAGGGAGCTCGAAGGTAAAGTCAGCAACACGCATGATGGGGTTCGTCTAGCAGGGCCGGAAAGTTTAGCGGAAATAGCCAAAATTGACCATGAAACCTGATTGACCAACGGTAGGCACGTATCTATACTTCGCCGCCATTGAGCCCTGATGGCGGAATTGGTAGACGCGGCGGATTCAAAATCCGTTTTCGAGAGAAGTGGGAGTTCGAGTCTCCCTCGGGGCACCAGCACAATGAAGAAAGGCCTTGATTTTCAAGGCCTTTTTTTTCGTCTGGCGTAAATGTGGCGTAGTGGCCGCCACTTTTCACCGTGTGGGGTAGCTAAGGCGGACGATTCAACTCTAAGAAAATATCGGGAGCGGGACTATGGCTGGATCGAGAAGAAACGAGATCGTAATCGCCGTCATTGGCCTGGTCGGAGTCATCTTCACCGCCGTTATTTCGAACTGGGACAAGATCTCCCCGTCCACGGCAAATTATCCGGTGTCCAGCGACGATATCAACGTCCAGGCTCAGTACTACATAGAGTCGACAGGTTTACGAGCGACCCTAGAGGCATTCGAGAAAACGAGAGTTGAACGCTATCGACGTGAGTACAAGGTCTCAGCCGAAGAGGCGGATTGCATGATCGATATGGGCATCCCCGCTGCTCAACTGGTCAGTATCGCTACGAACGTTCTGAAGGCGCATTACACGCTTGAAGAGCTAAAAGAGATGAACCGCATTGCATCACTTCCTCTCATGCGGAGAGTGACTGAAAAGCAACCCGCGATCGGGTTGGATCTCTTCAAAGGCATTGAGGAAGCGGGCGAAAGAGCGCGTCGACGGAATTTAGCGATCGCAGGCGGGGCGAGGAAGGCCGCTCAGCAGAGTACCGCATGCCCAGCGCACTAGGGCCACTGCAAGACTCTGAATGGGTGGCTGCGCATAGGCCGTAACTCTCAAATGTGCAGCGCGTGAATCTGCGTGCGGCACACACCCTACGCGACGGAAAATTTTTTCCCTGCCCTATGCTCAAAAGCACGTAAGAAGTGTAAGTGAGAGATGTAGATTCTCTGTATCCTTTATAGATAAAGGGATAGAGGTCTCTCTATTACTGTAAGTGAACTGTCGGAAGGCTGTTTTTCCCTAACAGTCGGCACCTGTAAGTAGAAATTCCCCCAAGCCCTTGATTTACAAGGCTTTCAGCGCAGTCAAAATTCACCATACAGTTTCCTACACCCCCACTGTAAGCGGCGATCCCCAATGAATCCGGGGTGTTGAGCCGTTTTCTAACACACCCAACACCACTTACACGTTTGGAAGGGACTACCCAAGAAAGTGTTTTTGGCGATCGACCAAGCCTGGCAGTGATCCGCTCCTGAAATCCGGCACTGTGTGTGAGACTTTGAAACGCATCAAATAACCCGAAACCCTTGATCTGTGCGGGCTGCAGCGAAATTCTACGTCCCGCGAAGTCAGTCAGGTCTCAGGCGTAAAAGACCTACGCCCGCCGGTAAAATCTGCTGAAACCCGAGTTTTCAAAGTCTTCGACCAATCAAACCGGGCACTTCAGCGACTCTCCCCCCGCTGCCGCTCCTTGCGCCTCTGTGCAAGCGCGCTGCATTTCTCTTCAAAACTTTGCACATTGTGAAACGCCCGCCTTGCTGCGAAGCCCCACGGCCCGCCTGGGCTGCAGGATCATTTGCACTACATCCCGATTTGCACAAAAAGAGGACGCAAAGCCCGTCGGCGGGAGGGGGATAAGTGATTTCTCATCCAGATTTTTCTTCAAACGTAGAAGTTCTGGTCGAACGGCATAGCTGCCACGGATGTTGTCGAGTTGAGCGGACAAAGCCATGATTGCGCCCTCTTGGCTGCTCATGGCGGAGACGATCAGATGAAAACACTGCCCATATCAAAATTGACGCCAAGAAAGCTACCGACATCGCGCACTCAGGCGGATTTGCTGCTAGATTGTTCCCAAATCGATTCAAGCTGCGACGGATATCCATGTGATCATTGACTTCACCATCCACAATTTCCGGTCATTTCGGGATACGACTTTGTTCAGCATGTCCGCTGAGCATCCTAAATCAGGGCATCTTGAAAATATCGCTTATCCCCTTGACGACAGCCAAGGAGTCTTTAAGACAGCCGGTATCTATGGTGCGAACGCCTCAGGAAAATCAAACGTACTGCGTGCGTTCCGGGCGCTGCAGTGGATCATTGAGGAGTCGGGAGACCTAAAAGAAGACGGCCGCATCCCATGTTATGAGCCGTATCGTTTATCCGATGAAGGAACGGCCGACGCTGTAACGTTCGAAGTAGAATTCATCGCCCCTGACAACTTTCGCTATATTTACTTCGTCAGTTTTAATCAGTTCGAAATCCTAAGCGAAAGCTTAGACTTTTACCCTTCTCGTCAAAAAGCAAACCTTTTCAAACGAACAAAAACTGACACATGGAACACCATCACCTTTGGCAGTCACTACAAAGGCGGCACTAAACGACTGCCACTGTTTAAAAACAACAGTTACCTTTCAAAAGCGGGAAACAATGCATCCGCGCCGGAAACGATCAGGGAAATCTACAGCTACTTTCGGAACATTTTAATCTTCGGATTTAAAATGACTTTATCAGTAGGCGAGATTTTCGAAGACGACAATTTGCTTAAAAAAACAGCAGATCTAATCAGCCTGTTTGACACTGGAATTGTTGAGATCACAAAAAAAGTCAGCAAACGCGACCCTCTAAAATTTCTACCTCAAGGTATTCCTGAAGATTTAAAAACAGAAATTATAAAGCAAAACAAATATGACTTCTTATTTGGCCACCAGAAGGCCAACGGCGAGCTTGTGTATTTTCGCGAATCGGAAGAATCGGACGGAACCCGAAAACTTTTTAACATGCTCCCCGCAGTAATTGCTTCTTTAGAAACGGGTTCAACAATGATCGTTGACGAACTCGACAATAGTTACCACCCCCACATTGCAGAACTAATTATCAGGTTATTTAACGACCCAAAAACAAACATCAACAACGCGCAGCTAATCTTCACTACGCACAACATCACCTTAATGTCTCATAAACTGTTGCGACGTGACCAGGTGTGGTTCACAGAGAAACACGGCGGAGTTTCAAAACTTTATTCACTTGACGAGTTTGACAAGCGAACTGTGAAAATCAATAGCCCATTCAGCCAATGGTATGACGAAGGAAGGTTTGGTGCGGTTCCGCATCTAAACTACTCAGGAATTGTCGAAACATTAACTCGTGACTATGACGAGCCTCAGGATTTTTTTGAACAGTTAGACTTAATTGATACTACGGGGGAAAATGATGGCTAAGCCCCGTCCGAAGAAGTCAAGACAGCTTCAAAACAGAATGCACATTTACTGCGAAGGGGCTAAAACAGAACCGACTTACATACAAAGCTATATCGACCGAATCAATGATCGTTCTCTGCGAGAAGTGGTGAAAATTGAACCATGCCGGAAAAATACTCCAACTCAACTAGTTGATCTCGCAGTCGAGCAAAAGAAAAGCAGGTCTTGCCCGGAGGGTGATGTCTTCTGGGTTGTTTATGATCGCGAGTCACCTGATCAATACTCAGACAAGTTACATGATCAAGCATTTGAAAAGGCACATGCGCATGGGGTATTCATTGCGCTATCGAACGTTTGTTTCGAACAATGGTTGCTGCTTCACTTCACGGACAGCGGGGCGCCGTATAGATGCTTTAACGACCTGCTAGCAAGAAGCAACCTTAAAACAGAGTTTAAAAAGCAAACAGGTCGTGACTATGACAAAGGTTCAGACAGTTGCGAATACACACCAGAACAAATAAATAACGCACGAGCTAGAGCAACGTCAATAAATGAGCGAACACTCAGGGCAGCTCCAAACAATCGAAACAAGCCGCACCACCTTAATCCATACACTGATATGCCTAAGCTTTTAGATGCGATAGACCATTTCGGGCGAAATTAAAAATAACAAGCTCTTCGCGCTCTTCGCGAGCTCAACGCACAATAACGCAAGATAATAAATTTCAGATCGAAAGCAGCTATTTACTTTACATTTTCTATGAACGTCCCCCAAGAAGCTCACTACAGTGTGATTTCTTCTACCAAAGCTCCAAAAGCTGCAGCCTTTTTTGAGTTAGCCAAGAAAAGGCTTGAATTACTTGGCACCTGGTTCGGTGCGTGAACATGGTTCGCTATTTGCCATCCTAACTCCTCAATCAATTCGAGAGTGCTACTTACAACTGCAAATATATTTACCTGCTCTGAACCTATCCAAGTCTTTGGAGACTGCAGAGACTGGCTCATTTTGGCCATGCTCTCACGCAATCCTCCGATCCGCTCCTGCATATCCCCACCCACTGTCGCATTGTGCTTCTGACCGACAACCAAGTTCAGATCCCGCCCCGTCGCCTGGTGCAGATCGTCCACCGCTGCCAAACTCGCAGATCCACCCGACAGCAATTTGACCGCGCCCAGCGCCTCGATCGTCTTCACACCACCCACCGTCTCGGTCGAATGGTCGTCGACGGCCCGCGTATGACTCTGGAACTGCTCGCGGTTGTCCAAGGCTTCAACTTCGCGCTCGATCGCTTGATCCCGGATCTTGCCATCGGTCTGGCGTAACCAGTTGCCGTCGGCGTCGACGCGCTGCTGGGCGGTGCCGCTGTGCTGCCACACCTGGTCACCCTTCGGCACCTTAGGCATGCTCAGGCCGTGCGGAAGGATCGACTGAATGTAGGGCTTGTTCGGCAGGCCGTAGGCGAAGCACACCACCACCCGCGTGCCCTCCTCCGGAAAGGCGTAAATGCCCATTTCCTCGCCACCGGTGGGCAGCGGCAGCGGTACACCGGTCAGCGGTGGCATGGCCGGATCTGGCGCGTCGTCGGGGCCGAGAACAACAATGTCCACGGCGTAGCGCGGACGGAAGTCGTCGCACAGTCCAGCGTCCGCCGGCGCATCGGCCACGGCAGTGACCTGGGCGAATCGCGGCAAGTGATAGCCGCCAGTGAGTTCGGGAAATTGGCGCTCTACAGCGCGGCGGATTGCGTCTTCCATCGGATAGCCATCTGGTCATTGGCGAGCGCCACACTGGTGACGCGCTCGCCGGTGTTGATCGTTGCACCTGGTCGTAGCCCGGGAAGGGCGGCGACCATCGCGCTCTGGTTGCCCTGGTAGCCGTCGAACAGCTCCGTGGGGATTTGCAGCGGCGCCCGGGCGCCAAAAAAACTATCGGCCCAACTGCCGGCGAACACTTCGCCGTTGCCCAACTGGTGCCAAGTGAAGTCGGGAATGCTGAACACACGGGCCAGACTGTCCATCGCCTGGTATCCGGCGGCGAGGCTGTAGAAATACGGTGCTTTCACGCCGGCATAGAGTTGATCCGGAACACGAAAACGCAGCCCGGTTTGCTCACTGATAGCGGCCAATACGGCACGTAGGTCGACGTGGCGCAGGTTCAGCGGCAAGGGGTTGGCCAGCACAGCGGCCAGCTCGCGGCAGAACAACACCTGCTCCACGGCGTTGGCGGCAGTGCAGCGCTCGACGTAGCCGATGAAATGGCGCTGCAGCGTCCGATCGTTGTAGCCGATATCCAGCGTGACCAAGCCCTTCAGCGTCTCGGCAGACTGAACGGTAAAGTTCGCCCGCCCTGGACTGGTGGCGTCCAGGCGAACGTCTTCTTTGACCAAGGGAACCGGCGCGCCATTGATCGACAGAACTTTGTGCAGCTTCACGTCTGCTCACTCCCCAGCCACTTGTCCACACGGCCCAGCACCTTTTCAAAGCCGCTCAATTCCGGACTGTCGCCAGAGCCAGAGCCGGGGGCGGAACTCGGACGACAAGAAGCGCGCGCGGATCAACTGCATCCGCCACTTTCTGCACTCCCTCGACTATCCGGGCAAGAACCTGCGCGTGGCCCATCAACCTGACCCGGTGCTGGTCGGCCGGGCGTCGCGGGTGATGGAGGAAGACGAGCGGGTGTACAACGAAGCGGCCGCGGAGCCGGTGCGCAATCCGCAGGCGACACTCGCCTAAGCAGCCAGCCTTGAAGCGGGCCCCGCTCCAGGATCGCTGAAAGATCCTGAAGCGGGGCCAGCCAGCTAGATACCCTGCACCGGCAACAATACACAGGCCTGCAGCCCGCCACCGTCACGGTTGCGCAAGCGCAGTTCGCCGCCATGCTCCAGCACGATCGCCCGCGCCGCGGAAAGCCCCAGGCCGACGCCGCCGGTGTTGCGGTTGCGTGAGCTTTCCATGCGGAAGAACGGTTCGAACACCTGTTCCTGCCACTCGACGGGAATCCCCGGCCCGCGATCCAGCACACAGACCTTCACCTGCTCGGCATCCGCCACCACTTCAATCGCCGGTTCGCTGCCATATTTGATGGCGTTTTCCAGCAGGTTGCTCATGACCCGCTTGAGTCCCAGCGGGCGGCCGAAATACACCAGGCGCGGCGGGCCGCTGAACGCGATGTCGATGGACTGGTCGCGGTAATCGTCGACCAGGGTTTGCAGCAGTTCCGCCAGATCGAAGGACGTCGCCTCCTCCAGCCGCGCGTCGTCACGGAAGAAGTCCAGGGCCGAGTTGATCATCGCCTGCATCTCGTCGACGTCATGGAACAGCCTGCGCTGCTGCTCGGGGTCCTCGATGAACTCGCCGCGCAGGCGCATGCGCGTCAGGGGGGTACGCAGGTCATGGGAGATCGCGGCGAGCATCTGCGTGCGGTCCTTGATGAAGTGCTGCAGCTGGGCCTGCATGGCGTTGAACGCGAGGATCGCCTGGCGAATCTCGTGGGGCCCGACCGGCTCGATGGGCGGTGCGCGAAAGTCCACGCCAAAGCGCCGCGCGCCCAGGGCGAACTGCTGCAAGGGCCTGGCCAGGCGGCGGGTGGCGATCAGGGCGACCAGGACGGTGGACAACAACACCAGCCCGATCACGATCAGGTTACGCGGCCCCTCGTCCAGCCCCCAGTTGCGCGAGACCGAGGAGAACATCAGCCAGGAGCCGTCGCTCATCTGGATCAACAACGCATAAGGTCCGCCCGGCTCCGGCCAGTCGCTGGGCTGGTAGGCTTCAATGTGCCCTGCCCCCGGCCTGAGCAGTTGCTTGAGTTTCGTCGAACCCTCGCGGTACTCCGGCTCATCGACTACCGGTACCTCGATGTCCCGTCGCGTGGGGTGCCAGGTCACGCTCAGGCCGTGGTCGCTGACCGACTCGGTCAGGCGCTCGCGTTGCAGCGGCTGCGAGGCGTCGATCAGATTGCTGATGGACGCGATCTTTTCCACCAGGCCGGATTCGCTCAACGGTGGCTTGGCCCAGACCCCGGCCAACTGCACGAACAGCGCATTGAAGGCCAGCGCGGTGAGCATCGCCATCAGGGTGGTCAGGGCGATCCAGCGGGCAATGGTGTCGCGCGGGCCGCCCGGTCTGTGTCTTGCTCTCATTGGCGGGTCACGCTGGGGGTGAACAGATAGCCGCCATTGCGCACCGTGCGAATCATCGCCGGGCGCTTGGTGTCGAACTCCAGCTTGCGCCGCAGGCGACTGACCTGCACATCGATGCTGCGGTCGAAGGCGTCATGGGCCTGCCCGCGCGCCAGGTCGAGCAACTGCTCGCG
Organism: Pseudomonas sp. GW821-FHT02B10; assembly: GCF_059421865.1. Classification (NCBI taxonomy): domain Bacteria; kingdom Pseudomonadati; phylum Pseudomonadota; class Gammaproteobacteria; order Pseudomonadales; family Pseudomonadaceae; genus Pseudomonas; species Pseudomonas sp. GW821-FHT02B10. Next base: position 66,227 of record NZ_JBWKVU010000007.1, read on the forward strand.
GGTGAGGATGCGTTGCGGATGCTCGACGAACACCAGCAGCAGGTCGAACTCCCCCGCCGACAGCGGGATCATCACCTGGTCCGGCGAGCGCAGCTCACGGCGGGTCAGGTCCAGTTGCCAGTCGGCGAACCGGATCAACGGGCGCGGCACCTCCCCGGTCACCGGCCGACTCTCCCCGGCCCGACGCAGCACCGCGCGCACCCGGGCCAGCAACTCGCGGGCATCGAAGGGCTTGCTCAGGTAATCGTCGGCGCCCATTTCCAACCCCACCACGCGGTCGCTCAATTCGCCCATGGCGGTCAGCATGATCACCGGCACGGCGTGCTGCTGGCGCAGGCGCTGGCACAGGGTCAGGCCGTTTTCCCCCGGCAGCATCAGGTCGAGAATGATCAGGTCCGGCACCTGCCGCTCCAGCGCCGCCCACAGCGAAGCGCCCTCGGTGGCGACTTCCACCGAGTAGCCGTGTTGCACAAAAAATTTCTTCAGCAGCGCGAGGACCTCAAGGTCGTCGTCCACGATCAACAGACTGCTCACCAGTGTGTATCACTCAAGCTCGGAATGAGCTGTCATTCAAAACCATTGGACGCGGCCCGTCATATATTTCAACGCGGTAACAAACCGACAACCACGCAATAAAGCAGACATCTTTAAGCAAAACGCCCATGCCAGCATCGGCCTCCCTGTTCCCAAGGTCCGCCGCCCATGCGCTCATTCCTGTGTTCCGCCCGCCTGCCTCGTCATACCGCCCTGCTGCTGTCCCTGTCCTACCTGGCGGGCTGTACCAGCCCGGGCCCCACTACCCAAATCGCCTGCGCGAAGGTCGACTATCCGATCTATGACCCCGCCGAGCCGGTCAACCGTGGCGTGTTCGCCTTCAACAAGGCCGTCGACGACTACGCACTGGCACCGGTCGCCCGCGGTTACCGCCATCTGCCCGACTTCATGCAACAGGGTGTGCACAACTTCGCGAGCAACTTCGGCGAGCCCAAGGTCTTCATCAACGACCTGTTGCAGGGCAACCCGCAGCGCTCGGTCAACAGCCTGGGGCGCTTTGCGGTCAACACCACGGTCGGCGTGCTCGGCCTATTCAACGTCTCGGACCCGCTCGGCATCCCACGTCACACCGCCGACTTCGGCCAGACCTTCGGCGTGTGGGGCATCGGCAACGGTCCCATCGTCGAACTGCCGCTGTTGGGCACCGACAACAGCCGCGACTCCGTGGGCAAGATCCTCAACTTCGTGGTCTCCCCCTTCGGCGACAACAGCGACACCGTACAGACCCTGGGCACCGTCGCCATGGTCGGCGGCGTAGTGGACGGTCGCGCCGCCCTGCTGCCGCTGACCGACAGCCTGAAAACCATGCCCGACTACTACAGCGCCCTGCGCGACGTGAACGCCGAACACCGCGCCGCCTTCGTGCAGGAAGGCAAGCAAGGCGCCACCAGCCCCGCGAAAAACCGCTGTGAAGGAGCAACTCATGATGACTTCTGAAACCGACGCCCTGGTCCTGCTGCAACGCGTGGCCAAACACGGCGACGCCTCCCTGCAATGCCGCGAAGTCAGCCTGCGCCTGTCAGACGACCAGCAACACCTGACCCTCAGCCGCTACAGCGAGCACTACAGCCCCGAAGGCCTGGAATGGGTCGAACGCCAACACCGCATCAGCGTGACCGAGCTGATCCGCTGGGTGATCAAGCAGGGGGAGCCGCAGGTGTTGGTGCGAGGGGCGGACAGCGGTCTTGCGTCGTTATGAGTCGGCGGGTCTGAGGCCAGCCGAGGAGATAGGCATTTCAGGATCGCCTGATTCAGCAGCCTGATATTCGTCGTTACGTTCGAGGGCCCATCCCTCACCAGGAACGTACGCCATGGCTTTTGTCATCAGGGAAGGCGACCCCACCACAACCGGCGGCAAGGTTATTGCCGGCTCGGCCACCACCTTTGTCGTGAATCAACGAGTGGCCCGCATTGCCGACCCGGTCTGGTGCCCCGTATGCCAGACGGTAGGTTTTATCGCCGAGGGCCATCACACCTGGGTGGATGACCAGCAAGCCACGGCGGTGGAAGGTGGTCTTGTGCAATGCGGCTGCCCGACCGGGGCCAACCGGCTGGTCGCCACTCAGTGGACGGTCTGCTCCGGGAACCAGCCGACCATCCCCCTCGACAGCGATCACGTTGGGCCGGCGGTGATCAATACCCAGCGCTGGGCCGACGCCATTCATAAGGGCTACCCGCAAAACGAGTTTGCCGATGCGGTGCCGCGGGATCAGGTGCGCGGCCTGAGCGTTGCTCACGGCGATATCGTTTCACCGCCGTTGTCCGTGCAGGACACGCAGCATCTGGTCGAGCCGGGTTTTCATATCGTGCAAACGCCCATGAGCCGAGCGGCGCTGGAGACGGTGCTGTTCGGTCAAGCCGATAAGGCGGTGCTGGAGAAATTCCGTCGGCTCAATCCTCAACTCTCAAACGATGCCAAACCTGGGCAACTCGTCGTGCTCAGTCATCCCGACAACTACCAATGCACTCGCGAAGAAGCGCTGCTGATGGAAGCGGCGGAAAAGGTCAGCGCGGCATTGGCATCCCTGAGCGATGAGGAAGCGGCTTTTATGCTCAAGCACCGGGCGCAGGTTGAATCGATACTGTCCTATGGTTCGACTGCTTTAAACGTTACTGCGGCAGCAGCGGGCAATCATATAAACGGCTTGAAAGGGACCTTGCAGGACATCGAAGCGCTCCACCAAAACTTCTTCCTGCGGGATGGGCATCTGCGCAGCGTCGAGTTCTTTAGTGAAAGGAGAAAGCTGTTTGCACAACTGGACGCCAAGCTGACGTCCATCACGAAAATGAGCATTGCCTTCCCTGATCATCCGAGTCTTAAAAGCGCCTTGGGGATTTCCAGCCAAAGCTTGGTACATCGCTGGACCCAAGCGGGCGCAGTGGGGCAAATACCGGGGTACGCTACACATATTGAGGGTGTATCCAGAGCATCCAAGGTGCTTCAGTGGGGCGGTTGGATTGGGGTTGCTCTAGGCGGTGGAGCCTCTTATGTGAAGGTGCAGGATGTTTGTTTGGCGGGAAGCAAGAAGGCGTGCGAGAAGGTGAAGTTCACTGAGGCCGGAAGTTTTATTGGCGGGGTAGCTATCGGATCAATCGCTACTCCCTTCATACATTCCGGTGCGGCGACTGTCTGTGCGGCAGTTGCAGCCTCCACAGGAGGTGTTGGTGGCGTCATATGTGGCCTGGTATTGGTCGGTGGGGGTGTTTATGTAGCCGGTAAGGCGGGTGAGCGCTTCGGAGAGTATTCAGGGAAGGTTATTTATGAGGTCGGGAAATGAGTAACGTAACGACTGCCGAAATTGTGCTGGTCTCTTTTGGTTGTATAACTTTCCTCGGGGCCTTCATTATGATCGGTGTGCACCTCTATTGGATTCGCACTCATCTAAATGAAGCGCTTGCATACTTCAAAAACAGCAAAATAGTAAATCAGCAGAGGGCTTTTCTATATTTTGGAACCTGGGGAAAAATGGCGTTAATCGGAGGGATAGCAGGGTTTTTGACATATTCCAGTTATTTTATCAAAAGGGGTCTACTAGATGCTGACGAGGTAAACAACTTCCCTGAGCCGCTCAAAAAAAAGCTGATCGCCTCACACTATATTCTGGGGGGACTGCTGACAAGCTTCTTCATCGAATATATAGCAATGCGACTAATCAGATAACAAAAACAAACGACACACAGAATCAAAGTCAACACAAAAGTTAAAGTCCCACAGGCATTAGAATTGGCAATAGACAAACCAAGAGCGAGAAAACTTAAAACCCCACCCACAAAAAGGAAAAACAAACCTGATTAGCTCCCCACATGATTTTTTTGTTGCTGTATGCGCCCTGACTTTTCTTGGAGTATTCAGCATGGCAGGTACCTATCTTTATTGGGGGTACACCCGCATGGAGGAAATACTTGGCCACGTTAAAAACTGCAAGGCAATAACCGGGAGCAGGTTCTATCTTCACATGGGCCCTTGGGGAAGGCTTGTAATGGTAGGCATGGTGGCAGGCTTTTTAGCACGCCCTACTTCCCATATTAAAAAAGGCATATTGGACGCCAACGAGATAGATACTTTCCCCCAGCCGTTTAAAAGAAGGCTCATCGTATCGCACTATATTATATGGGGGCTTGGGGGAAGCATGCTGTTATCGGTTAGCGCGATGAAAGCGATTGAGCTTTTCACCTGAATACAAAAAAGACCCTTTAAGGGCCTTTTGGCATCCTGCCCTCTCTCTCATAATATCTGGCCCCTGCCTCACGATGTCTTTCTGCTAATTCCTGATGTCGAAGCGTTGTTTGCAATGCGGTCATTACAGCAGCTAATACACTCATTACCCCAACCCTAACTACCACCAAAACCCGATCTGCTGCTGCATTGTTGCAAAAACTGTTGTTTCAACAATCGCTGAGAGCGCTACCGTTGGAACAGCAAGCCAAAAATGAATTCTTGAGTAACGCAAAGCCGCTCGATAATGCCCAACAGCTACGGCAGAAGTACGCTCATACCATTGCTGAGCACCAAACAAATATCATCACGACCACCCATAAATCAGCCTCAGCATAAAAACAAAAAGGCAACCCTACCCACCAAACAAAAACAACATCAAACGCGCCGACCTCTAGAGTTAAATATCGGAGCAAAACCTCTAACTATTGATTCCTCAACTTCTTTACGCCCAATCAATATCGGAAGAATAACAACCCTGAGATTCTCTTCCATATATTTTGTAACCAACACCTCAACATCCTCCGGAAATTTATCTTTGGCACTTACCCTAGTAACACCTTCCAGATGGGAAAACTTAGCCTTCCCGAAAGACCGGCGAAAGGAATGATTTACGGTTTTAAACAAGTCTTGCATACGAGCTTTAAGAGAACCTGTCTCACCAACATAAATCAAAGCATCGTCTTCATAAATACAGTAAACACCAGGATCTGCCGAGTAAACTTCAGAGCGACTGAGTGACAAAGAGTTACTGGACTCAGTCAAATATAATTCCATCTTTTCGAAGCATCGAAAAAACGCATCAAAGTCCACTTCTGTCAAATAATCAGAAAAAGCGGTCACATACACCTCAAGCAGCCAGAACAGCTATCTGATAGAAAACCAATCACCTCACTGACTCCCAACTGAATACACTCACCTTGGAATAACAATCGGAATCACCATCGGCGTAGGCCCTGCCGGCGGCATCATCATTCCTTCGCTCTTCACCACAGTCACTCCGCGCTTCTTGATGGTCTCGTACACGCGCTCCGTCGCCGCCGTGTCGTGATAGCCACCGTCATCGATCATCACGCTCAACGCGCTCTGACGGCGCTGTTCGATCAATTGCACCTGGTTGGTCCGGAAGTACGAATCCAAAGCGACCTTGCTCAGGGTCGACAGGTCGACCCGCAGGATTTCCTTGTACTTCAGCGCCGTGGCGTCCCAACCCTGGACGTAGAGTTCGTCCTGGGTCAGGGCGAAGGTGCAGAAGTGGTAGGTGCCGGTGGTAGAGCCCGGAGTGGAGATCAGTAGCGAGCAGCGACCGTGTTGCAGGATCGGTCCCTTGATGTCCGGGAAGTCTTTGCTGACTTGAGTCGTGAACTGCGTGCGATCGTAATAGATGGTGGCCCTGTCATAGGGTGTGGTGTTGCAGCCTGACAACAGAACGGTCGCGCCGATCAACAAGCTGGCACAAAGGTTACGCATGGATCACTCCTGGGAAGGTCAATCGAATCGGTCGTGGCCGGCCAACTCAGCGAACCTGCTGGTCGGGGGCTCTATTTTTGTTGCGCACGTACAACACCGCCCCGCCGGTGGGCGAGCCGCCACGGGTGTCCAGGTCAAACCATTTGCTCTGGCTACGGATCAGGCCACTGAGTTTGGTGTGGCCGTACAGCCGGGAGTCGAAGGCGGGACGCACCTTACTGATGGTGGTGCCCAACATGGCCAAGGGTGCCCAGCCGTCCTCTTCGGCGATGTCATCGAGGATCTTGGCGATGAACTCCACCGGTACTTTTGCCGGACTGCTAGAAGATGAAGCGGCTGGTTGTTTGCCCGTCTCCTCGATGGGACCGGGGGTGACCTGGGCCTTATCGCCCTGGGCGGCGGTCTCAGTGACATCCTGGGGCCGGAGAATTTCGGTGTAGATAAACTTGTCACAGGCCACGACAAAGGGCTTGGGCGTTTTCTCTTCGCCGAAGCCATATACCGTCATGCCTTCCTCGCGCAAACGCCCGGCCAGACGCGTGAAGTCGCTGTCGCTGGACACCAGGCAGAAGCCGTCGAAACGCCGGGTATAAAGCAGGTCCATGGCGTCGATGATCAACGAACTGTCAGTGGAGTTCTTGCCCTTGGTGTAGGAGAACTGCTGGATGGGCTGGATCGAATGCTCCAGCATCAGCTTCTTCCAGCCGCCCAACTGCGGCCCGGTCCAGTCGCCGTACATGCGCTTCACACTGGCGATGCCGTACTTGGCGATTTCCTCGAACAGCGCCTCGACAATTGACGCCTGGGCGTTGTCGGCGTCGATAAGCACGGCGAGGTGTTTTTGCTGGTTCGAGTGCGTGGACTTGGTGGCCATGGTTCATCCTTGAAAGGTGGCAGCTAGGGTAGAACGTCTTCCTTAATAAGCATGAAGAGCCGGACCACGGCATTTTTTGGGGGCCGTAAGCAGAGGCGCTGGGGATCGAAGCTACTATTTTGCCATCGCGCCGTCCACCACCGACTACCGGAAGACGTTCAAGGGAGATTCGCTGATAAATCTCAGGACAACCAAGCACTGAAGGTTGAGCTGAATGACGCTCAAGTACCTGTGTAACTCCACTCGGTTCAGATCAGCCGCGTCAGGCTCACTCTTATGCAAAATAGCTTTCCGTTCAGGTTTGAAGAACCTGCTCGGCTACTGCATCATGCGCGCCCCAAAGGGATGACTCGCAACACTTCAAGGACCGATCATGAGTGGCAAACCCGCTGCCCGCGTCAGCGATCCAACCGCCTGCCCGCTTCCCGGCCACGGCACCAACCCTATCGTCACGGGTTCGCCCAATGTCATTTTCGACGGCCTGGCCGCCGCTCGAAAGAGTGACCAATCAGCTTGTGGCAGCCCGATAACCGGGGCGGTTTCCAGCACTGTATTCATCAATGGCTTGAATGCCGCCACGCTGGACAGCACCGGCGGGCACGGCAACATCATCATCGGGGGCTCCGGCACCGTCATCATTGGCGACACCGTGGTCAACGCTCCCTTCTCCGGGCTCCTACCCATGCCGGTGAACTTCACTGACCGTTTGAAGCTGGTGAACGATGTAACGGGCGAACCGATGCCCAATCATGCTTACGTGATCCAACGGGCCGATGGGCGCCTTGAGCATGGGGTTTCGGATGTCGCTGGTTTCACCCATGAAATCAGCTCGCATGTTGCAGAAAGCATCAAGTTGTTTTTGGAAGAGTGACGCATGGAAGCCAACACCATTACCTCGGCAAACGGTAAACCCGTCAAGTTGAAAGCCGAGCACACGCTTACGGATAAAAAAGACAAGAGTGACAAAGTCATTCCTATCGAGAGCACCAAGGCCATTGTGTTTTTTGTCGGGGGTGCAGGGGATAAGGAAAGCTATTATTTCTCTGGTCCCTACGCCAACATCAATGAGGCAAAGAGACCTCTAGATGACCGGGCGGTACAACTCCAGTTACAAGGCAAGTACCGGTCTGAGTGGCTGGGGTACAACGAAATCAGAGGAAAAAAAGATATTCAAAAAAATGTGCTGAATATCATTCCGTATAAGTCTTGCCCTATCTATATAATGGGCCACAGCCTGGGTGGTTGGAATAGCGGGCACCTGACCAGCATCATGGCCAATTGGGGCTACACCATCAAAATGCTGGTCACTCTCGACCCTGTAGGCGAGGGTGCACTGGTATGGCTCGGATCAGATATTTACGGATCAGTGCCAACTCCCGTCGCCGAGCAGTGGATAAACATCAAAGCCACACCCTCCAATCCCGATAGATCGGATGGCGTCGCTAACTTTGGGGAAAAATGGTTAATAAGCAGCGGGCCTGACCTCAATGTAAGCATGAATACAAACCATGCTAATGCACTCGGCATGTTCACCGGGGCCATTGCAGGTCGAAAGTCCGCTTGCGACCTGATTTTCGAGTCCATTACAAAGGAGTTCAGCAAATGAAAAAAATACTGCTCCTGCTATTAATCGCCATTTGCTCATCCTGCGCCAAAGATCATGGAAAAGTAATCGCCGATCTGACTTTCCTCTCTATCGAACGAAAAGATGATCTTCCGCTGTACACCATCCATTACAACTCGAACGTAAAACTACTAAATCTCTACGGTGAGGGTGTAAGAGACGGGATAGCTGCAGCGTTTTTCATCTGTGCCTTAGGTGATGACCAAGACCTATCCGTTGGTCATACCCCCATGTACTATGCCGCCGGCTTGATTAAAGAGGATGCTATTCAAACTTCAACATCAGCATCTAACTTCACGACTCGACTACCACTTTACGAAACACCCAACAATGGACAATCCAATACTTTTCTTTCCCAAAGCAAACTGAATGAGCTTTTAGCCAACAAACAAAGTATCCCCTGCAAAGCCGTCATCACCGCCTATGGCTACAAAGCCTACTACTCCAACACCTTGCAATTACCCGTTGCCGAACTCCTTCGGGGAATCAATAAACCCGAGACCCCGTAACCCCCTACGAGCACCGCGCAGTTCTTACCCCCCTCTGCGCGACTCCCCCCAAGCAACCCAAGCACTCGCTGACAACTCTTCGACACTGGCTGCGGTACTATCCCCGCCTCCGTTTGCCGCAAGAGCCTCGAACCTGCATGTATCAACCGTCGCCATCGACCGCTTCCAGCATCGCCTTGCCCTGCGTCCTCGCCGGCCCCCTGCTGCGCCGCCTGGAACCCACGCGGCTGGTGCTGTGGCTGGCGGGCTCGCGGGCGCTGGAGCTGACGTTGCGTTTGCAGGCAGGCAGCGAGGCGCAAATCCGCGACTACCCGCTCAGCGCCGAGCAGTGCCAGGTGATCCCGGTAGGCCAGCACGCTTTTATCCACCTGATCGATCTGCCGCTGGACAATCCCCTGCCTTGCGATGTGCGCATCGACTATGACCTGCTGATCGCCAACGCCGACGGCTCCAGTTCGGGTATCGCCGAGTGGGCGCCGCATTTGCTGTATGGGCAAAAGCAGCAGCCGGATTTTGTGCTGCACAGCCGCATCCAGCAGTTGGTCCACGGTTCCTGCCGCAAGCCCCATCATTCGGCGGACGAGGGTTTGCTTTGCGTCGATCGCCTGCTGGCGGAAACAGCCGATCCGCAACAACGCCCTGCCCTGCTGCTGATGACCGGCGACCAGGTGTACGCCGACGACGTGGCCGGGCCGATGCTGCGGGCGATTCATGCGCTGATCGAGCGCCTGGGCTTGTTCGGCGAGCATCTGGAAGGCGCGGTGGTGAGCGACAGCGCCGCGCTTTACCGGCATCGCGCCAGTTATTACAAACGCGCCGAATTGCTGCCGGCGCTGAAAAGCAACGAGACCCTGCGCGAGCGTTTCTTCGGCGGGGTGAAGAAGCCGATCTTCACCAGCAGCAGCGCCGACAACCATTTGGTGACCTTTGCCGAAGTCATGGCCATGTACCTGCTGGTCTGGTCACCGCTGCCCTGGCGCCTGATCGATCCACGACCGCCACAGCTGGATGCCAAGGAACAGCAGCGCTACCAGCGCGAACAACTGCGGATCGAGGCTTTCGCCAAGGGCCTGGGCGGCGTGGCGCGGGTGTTCGCCCACCTGCCGAGCCTGATGATCTTCGACGACCACGACATCACCGACGACTGGAACCTCAGCGCCCAGTGGGAAGAAACCGCCTACGGCCACCCGTTTTCCAAACGCATCATCGGCAATGCGCTGATCGCCTACATGCTGTGCCAGGGCTGGGGCAACAACCCGGATGCCTTCGCCACGCCGCTGCAACACACCCGCGCCCTGAGCGCCGAGGCCCAGGGCGATGCGCTCTACCTGGACAGCACCACCCAGGACACCCTGATCGACGAATTGCTGCGCTTCCAGCAATGGCAATACACCCTGCCCACCACCCCGGCGCTGGTGGTGCTGGACACCCGCACCCGGCGCTGGCGCAGCGAGTTCAACCTGGCGCAGCCCTCGGGCCTGCTCGACTGGGAGGCGCTGAGCGAGCTGCAACATGAACTGCTGGATCACCCGTCGGCGATTATCGTGTCCCCGGCGCCGGTGTTCGGCGTCAAGCTGATCGAGACGGTGCAGAAGGTCTTCAGCTGGTGCGGTCACCCACTGCTGGTGGACGCGGAAAACTGGATGGCCCACCGCGGCGCGGCCCAGGTGATCCTGAATATCTTTCGCCACTCGCGCACCCCGGGTAACTACGTGATCCTCTCCGGCGACGTGCATTACTCCTTCGTCTACGAAGTGCTGATCCGCCACCGCAAGGGCGGCCCGAAGATCTGGCAGATCACCAGCAGCGGCATCAAGAACGAGTTTCCACCGACCCTGCTGGAATGGTTCGACCGCCTCAACCGCTGGCTGTATTCGCCACGCTCGCCGTTGAACTGGTTCACCCGCCGCCGGCTGATGCGAGTGGTGCCCTACAGCCCCGAACATCGCGAAGCTGGCGAACGGCTGTGGAACTCGGCGGGCATTGGCCAGGTGTTCTTCAACGACAACGGCCAGCCCCGGGAGATCTACCAGCACAACGCCAATGGCGCGCCGAAAACCCGGATGCTGGCGCCGGAGGAAGACTAAACCCCGCCGAGCGATTCGCAACAACGGATTCGCTCGGACACGCTATGGTTCAGCCGGTTGATCGCACCACCCCATTAACTCTTCAAAAGCTCCCGGATTCCCATGTTCGAACACCTCGACCTGCATGCCCTGCTCGCGACCTACGGTTACTGGGTGATCGTCCTCGGCTGCCTGCTGGAAGGCGAAACCGTGCTGATCCTGGGCGGCATGGCGGCGCATCAGCAAGTGCTGGACCTGTGGGTGGTGATTGCCGTGGCCACGGTCAGCGGGATGTTCGGCGACCAGTTGCTGTTCTGGAGCGGGCGGCATTTCGGCGGGCGTTTGTTGCCGCGCCTGAAGGGCCAGCAGGCCGCCATCGAGCGGGTGAGCGGGCTGATCCGGCGTTACCCCTCGACCTCGGTGCTGGCGGTGCGTTTCATGTATGGCATGCGCTGGGTCGGCCCGGTGGTGATCGGCGCCAGCGGTCTGTCGCCGCTGCGTTTCACCCTGCTGAACATGCTCGGCGCGCTGCTCTGGGCCACGCTGTTCGTCTGCGGCGGCTACTGGGCCGGCGATGCGCTGGAGCATCTGTTCGGTGATTTGAAGCCTTATCGCCTGCCGATTGTCCTCGGCGTCGTGGTGCTGGTGGTGCTGGTCGCCCTGCTGCGTCAGCGCCGGGCCAGGGCCAGGAACGCCGCGCCGCTTAACGGCTGATCCCGCCCCCACCCCACATCCGGAATTTTCATACTGACCCCCGCACTTTATTTCGTTTGCGGCCCCACCCCGCTCTTGGCTTAGATAGCCCGCATGTTCCAGGCAGACAGAGCCCTTAGCCCATGAGCAGCGAAAGCATCAGCCAGTCGATTTCCATCGTTCACCCCATCCGCCTGAGCCACGGCAAGAATGCCGAGGTGTGGGACGAGAATGGCAAGCGCTACATCGATTTCGTCGGTGGGATCGGCGTGCTCAACCTGGGGCATTGTCATCCGCGGGTGGTGGCGGCGATCCAGCAGCAGGCCACCCGGCTGACCCACTACGCGTTCAACGCGGCGCCCCACGGGCCCTATGTGGAGTTCATGGAGCGGCTGGCGCGCTTCGTGCCCTTGAGTTACCCAGTCAGCGGCATGCTCACCAACAGCGGCGCGGAGGCGGCGGAGAATGCCTTGAAGATCGTCCGGGGCGCCACCGGGCGTACGGCGGTGGTCGCCTTCGATGGCGGTTTCCATGGCCGCACCCTGGCCACCCTCAACCTCAACGGCAAGGTCGCGCCCTACAAGCAGAAGATCGGCGTACTGCCCGGCCCGGTGTATCACCTGCCCTACCCGAGCGCGGACAACGGCGTGACCTGCGAGGAAGCGCTGAAGGCCATGGACCGGCTGTTCAGCGTGGAGATCGACGTTACCGAAGTGGCCTGCTTCATTGTCGAGCCGGTGCAGGGCGAGGCCGGCTTCCTGGCCCTGGACGTCGAGTTCGCCCGTGCCCTGCGACGCTTCTGCGATGAACAAGGCATCCTGCTGATCGCCGATGAAATCCAGTCCGGCTTCGGCCGCACCGGCCAGCGCTTCGCCTTTTTCCGCCTGGGGATCGAACCGGATCTGGTCTTGCTGGGCAAAAGCATCGGCGGCGGTGTGCCGCTGGGCGCGGTGCTCGGACGCAAGGCGCTGCTGGACAACCTGCCCAAGGGCGGCCTGGGCGGCACCTATTCCGGCAACCCCATCGCCTGCGCGGCGGCCCTGGCGACCCTGGACGAGATGAGCGATCACAATCTGCAAACCTGGGGCGAACGCCAGGAGCAGGCCATCGTCAGCCGCTACCAGCGCTGGCGGGCCGAGCGCCTGACGCCTTATCTAGGGCGCCTGAGCGGGGTTGGCGCCATGCGCGGCATCGAGCTGGTCAAGGCCGACGGCTCGCCGGCCCCGGAGCAACTGAGCGCGCTGCTCAGCGCCGCGCGGGACGCCGGCCTGCTGTTGATGCCCAGCGGCAAGTCGCGGCACATCATCCGCCTGCTGGCGCCGCTGACCATTGAACCGCAGGTGCTGGAAGAAGGGCTGGATATTCTCGAGGGCTGCCTGGCGCGGTTGGCATGACACCGCGCGTTTGCACAAAAGCCGCTCGCCATGGACACTGGCGCCCCTCATGCCATCGACAAGGAAGCGCAACATGACATGCCCCAGCTACAGAGAGCGGCCCACGGCCGCCAGCCCAGGAATCTTCGGCCGCGGCGAGCAAGACTCATGAAGCAGTACATCCCCTTTCTACTGCTATACCTGCTGCTGATGCCGCTGTACTACTGGATGAAGCCTTACCCGCTGAGGAAATGGACAGGCTTGGCCATGGGTCTGGCCGGGCTGCTGTGGATACTGTTCTTGCCCCTCATATTGGGCGATATCGATACCGGGCTGGCCGCCGTGGCGCTGGTGACCATGGGCAGCTCGCTGTTTTTCAGCCGACGCCGCTACCAGGACCACGCCTGAGGCGCTGCGTTACAAGCCGAACACCCGCCGCGCATTGCCCTGCAGGAACTTGTCCCGCACCGGCTCCGGCAGCTCCAGGGCCTGGACCTGCTGCATGCATTTGGCGAACGGCAACTGCGGGAAATTACTGCCGAACAACACCTTGTCCTGCCCGTAGCTGCGCATGAAATGCAGCAGCTGCGGCGGGTAATAGGCCGGCAGGTAGGCCGAGGTGTCGATGTAGATATTGTCGTGCTTCCAGGCCAGGCCGATCATCTCGTCGGTCCAGGGATGGCCGATGTGCCCGGCGACGATTCGCAGTTCCGGGAAATCCAGCGCCACCTCATCCAGATAAGGCACCGGCCGCCCGGTTTCCGAAGGCATCAGCGGGCCGGTGTGGCCGACCTGGGTGCAGAAGGGAATGCCCAGCTCCACGCACTTGGCGTACAGCGGGTAGTACAGGCGGTGGTTGGGCGGCAGTTTCCACAGCCAGGGCACGATGCGCAGCGCCTTGCAGCCCAGCTCGCCCACCGCCCGCTCCAGCTCGGCCAGCGCCGCCATCGGCCGGCTCAGGTCCACCGTGGCCACGCCGACGAAACGTTCGGGATAGGCACGGGTGAACGCGGCGATTTCATCGTTGCTGAACACCCAGCGCTCCGGCCGGCACCAGGCCGCCAGCATCAGCTTCTCGACCCCGGCCTGGTCCATCAGCTCGACGGTCTGCTCGATGCTCAGCGGCTGGTCCAGCCAATGCGCGGAACCTGACTTCTCGAACAGCCGCGCCACCTCCGGCAGCAACAGCCGCGCCCGGCCGTTGGCCGGTTGTGCCCATGCGTCGATTGCACCCTTCATGAGAGCTATCCCCCTCTGCTGACCGTGATTCAGGCGACGAGGGCTCAGGCTACGTCCGCGCCATGACAGCGACAATGTTCGCAGCGCTCGGCGGCGTTGACCGATCCGCCCAGGTTCGGCGCCCACCCTTTACCTGGTTCCGTCTCCCTCCTTTCCCCTTCCCTGCCCCTCGGACCGACCAGCGGTTCCAAGCACGCATTTTGCTGGCATCGTCGCTGATCAGGCCGAAAAACAAACTTCTGGAAACACAACAAGCTGAAACGTATCAGCTCCAGCAAAAACGGCAATTATGCATAAATGCAAATTTACCCTTGACCCGAAAAATCGCCTCGCTTAAGGTGAAATTGCTGTATGCACATACAGTATTTTTTGATGAGCATTTATGTGAATCCATTCACGGACGAGGTATTACCTATGAAAAGCAACACTGAAAAATTCGGCAAAACACCCCATCAACCCAGCCTCTGGACTCGCGCCGATGCGCTGAAAGTCCATGCGGACGATCCCACCACGACCCAGCCACTGGTCAGCGCGGATTTCCCGGTATTGAGCAACGAGGTGTTTATCTGGGACACCATGCCGCTGCGCGACCTGGACGGAAACATAACCTCCGTCGACGGCTGGTCGGTGATCTTCACCCTGACCGCGGATCGTCATCCGAACGACCCGCAGTACATCGACGAAAATGGCAACTACGACATCACCCGCGACTGGAACGACCGCCATGGTCGGGCAAAGATGTACTACTGGTTTTCCCGTACCGGCAAGGACTGGGAACTGGGTGGCCGGGTGATGGCCGAAGGGGTTTCGCCCACGGTTCGCGAATGGGCCGGCACGCCGATCCTGTTGAACGAACAGGGTGAAGTGGACCTGTACTACACCGCCGTCACGCCAGGCGCGACCATCGTCAAGGTGCGCGGCCGGGTGGTGACCACCGAGCATGGCGTCAGCATGGTCGGTTTCGAGAAGGTCAAGCCGCTGTTCGAGGCCGACGGCAAGATGTACCAGACCGAAGCGCAGAACCCCTTCTGGGGCTTCCGCGATCCATGGCCGTTCCGCGACCCCAACGACGGCAAGCTGTACATGCTGTTCGAAGGCAACGTGGCCGGCGAGCGCGGCTCGCACACAGTGGGCGAAGCAGAAATCGGCGACGTGCCGCCAGGTTATGAAGACGTCGGCAACTCCCGTTTCCAGACCGCCTGCGTCGGTATCGCCGTGGCCCGTGACGAAGACGGCGACGACTGGGAAATGCTGCCGCCGCTGCTGACCGCGGTCGGCGTCAACGACCAGACCGAACGCCCGCACTTCGTGTTCCAGGACGGCAAGTACTACCTGTTCACCATCAGCCACACCTTCACCTATGCCGACGGCGTGACCGGGCCGGACGGGGTGTACGGTTTTGTCGCCGATTCGCTGTTCGGTCCCTACGTGCCGTTGAACGGTTCCGGCCTGGTGCTGGGCAACCCGTCCTCCCAGCCGTTCCAGACCTACTCGCACTGTGTGATGCCCAACGGCCTGGTGACCTCCTTTATCGACAGCGTACCGACCGACGAAAGCGGCACGCAGATTCGTATCGGCGGTACCGAAGCACCGACGGTCGGGATCAGGATCAAAGGGCAACAGACCTTCGTGGTGGCTGAGTACGACTACGGTTACATCCCGCCGATGCTCGATGTAACGCTCAAGTAATAGCGACACAGGGCGTTCAGGCAGCGGGTTCGAGTTCGATGAAGAACCCGTTGTGGATATGAATCGAGGTATCCCGCCTGGCTCACTGCGACTTTGCTCAGGAGCTTCATTGAACAATGCGTAGTACCGACCCTTCGGAACTGGCTACACGGATGTAGCCAGTTCTGCTCCTTCCTTGCGTGACGCCCCTTTCCCCTTGGCCAGCATGGCTGTCCACTCCCCCCGGCTCAGCTCCCGGTCTTGACCTTGCTCCAGACCCGGGTACGCACCCGTTCCATTTTCAGCGGCAGCGGTTCCAGCGGGAACAGCGTGGCCATCACTTCCCTGGACGGATAGACACCCGGGTTGTCGCGGACTTTCTGCTCCACCAGCGCCGTGGCATCGCGGTTGGCGTTGGGGTAGCCCAGGTAGTCGGAAGACTGGGCAATCACTGACGGACGCAACAGGTAGTCGATGAACTTCAGGCCATCCTGTGGGTGCGGCGCGTCCTTGAGCAACACCAGGTTCTCCACCCAGACCGGCCCGCCTTCGCGCGGAATGCTGTAGACCAGACGGCGGCCGTTGTCAGCCTTCTGCGAGGCGACCTGGGCATCGAACACCCCGCCGCTCCAGCCCACCACCACGCAGACGTTGCCGTTGGCCAGGTCGGAGATGAACTTCGACGAATCGAAGTAGCGGATATGCGGCCGGACCTTGAGCAGCAAGGTCTCGGCCTTCTTGTAATCCTCGGGGTTCTGGCTGTTGTAGGGCAGGCCCAGGTAATGCAGGGCGATGGGGATTATTTCGTTCGGTGCATCGAGCATGGCCACCCCGCACTGGCTGAGCCTGGCCAGGTTCTCTTCCTTGAAGATCAGGTCCCAGGAGTCCACCAGCGCCTGGTCGCCGAGTAGCGCCTTGACCTTGTCGACGTCATAACCGATGCCCGTGGTGCCCCACAGGTAGGGTGCGGCGAAGCGGTTGCCAGGGTCGTTGCTCTGCACCTTGGCCAGCATCTCGGGGTCCAGGTGCGACCAGTTGCCGAGCTGGCTGCGGTCCAGTTCCTGGAGCACCCCGGCCTTGATCAGGTTCGGCAGCAGGTCGCTGCTGGCCACCACCACGTCATAACCACTGCGCCCGGCCATCAGCTTGCTTTGCATCACGTCGCTGTTGTCGAAGGTGTCCTGCAGCACGCTGATGCCGGTTTCCTTGTGGAACTGTCCGGGCGTGTCCGGGGCGATGTAGTCGTACCAGTTGTAGAAATGCACGCTCGGTTCGGCGGCCTGGGCCGTAGCGAAACCGAACAGTGCGGCCAGGGCCAGGGGCAAACAGCGGATAGCTTTCATCTGAGGACTCCGAGCGTTGGCACCCGCCCAAGGGACGTGCGCCTCGCCTGCTGATTATGGATTGTTATGGCAGGGCCGAAAGCGGCGGAAAAACAGCGATGGGGTTTAAGGGATCAACAGCTCGCGACGGCCATCGGCGTGCTCGACGTATTCGCCGGACAGTTGCAGACGCCGGTCGTGCAGGTAGTCGTAATCGCGGCGAGCGGCCTTGAGTTGCCCGAGGTCGAGCTGCACCACCTGCCGGCACTCGTCGCGGCCGGCCTCGAACAGCAGCCGGCCGAAGGGATCGACCAGCGCGCTGCCGCCGGCGAACACCAGGCCGCCGGTGCCGCTGCCGACGCGGTTCACCATCACCGCGAAGGCCTGGTTCTCCTGGGCACGGGCCATGATCGCGGTGCGGTGCACCGGGCCGTAGGGGTCCATGTTGCCGTTGCTCACCAGAATCAGCTCGGCGCCCAGTTGGCCGAGGGCGCGGGCGCTTTCCGGCAGTTCGATGTCGTAGCAGATCAGCAGGCCGACCCGCACGCCCCGCCAGAGCACGGTGGTGTAACGGTCACCGGACTGGAACAGGCCGCGCTCGTCGGGCCACAGATGAGTCTTGCGATAACTCGTCGCCACCCCTTCGGGGGTGACCAGCAGCGAGGTGTTGTAGTAATGGCCGGCGGCTTTTTCGGCGATGCCGACCACCACCGCGACCCCCTTGGCACGCACCGCCCGCAATACGGCCTGGATACTCGGCCCGTCCAATGGCTCGGCGACCTCGGCCAGTTGCTGCTGGTTGGCGAAACCGCTGATCTGGGTTTCCGGGAAGACCAGCAGGTCGATGTCGTCATCACAGTCGGCAATGCCCTGCAGGACCCGCTCGAGGTTGTAGGCCGTGTCGCCGTCACGACCGGCCAGTTGCATCAGTTCAATCTTCATCGTGGATCCTTTGAAGTGTCGGCAGGTCTCCGGACGCCACATGGGTGTCACCCGCCAGGGCTGGTGGCGAGTATGGAGGGGATGCAGCCGCGCGGTAATCACTGCAAAGGAGTACCCCGCCAGGGTTAGCTGGCGGGACAAAGCAACAGAAGACTAGCGGGGTCAGGCGTTACCCAGCGACTGGCGGGAAACCCGCTCAGCCTTCAGCGCGCGCCAGGTCCACAACGCGCCGCACAGGTCCGGCAAGGCCAGCAGCAACAGCACCGGCGACACCAGCCCGGCGGCGACGAAGGCGGCAAAAAACACCGGCACCGACAGACGGATCGCCACCGTCAGGGCCATCAACTCGCGCCGCTCGGTGTAGCCGGCCCAGACGTAATAGACGCCCAGGTACAAGGCCAACTGGCCCATCACCCGGATCCACACCTCATCGGTCAGGGCGAAGCCGAACAACGGCAACAACAGGTTCGGCGCCAGCACCAACGCGGCGCCCAGCAACAACATGTACAGGCCGAACACAAACACGCTCTTGCCCGGATGGCTCATGGTTTCACTCCTTGGGGGTGCGAGGTGAGGCGATAGGCCTCGGCATCGAAATAACGGGTCTGCTGGCGGAACTGCCAGCTGAACCCTGGCCACAGGGCGACGTTGCGCCCGCTGTCGGGGTCCATGTACCAGCTCTGGCAATGGCCGACGCTCCATACCGCGCCGCGCAGCCGGTGGCGCAGGCCCTGGTTGAAACGCGCCTGGGCCTGCGGATCGACATCGACACTGGTCACGCCCAGGCGTTGCAGGGTGTCCAGGGCGCCGAGGATGTAGGCGATCTGCGACTCGATCATGTAGACGATGGAGTTATGCCCCAGGCCGGTGTTGGGCCCCATCAACAGGAACAGATTGGGAAAGCCGCTGACCGTGGTGCCCTTGTAGGCTTCGCTGCCCTGCTGCCAGGTGTTGACTATGTCCACCCCGCCACGCCCGAGGATCATCCCCGCCGGGAACGGCGTGCGCGCCTTGAAGCCGGTGCCGAAGATCAGTGCATCCAGGGCATGGCGCTGGCCGTCGACGGTGATCAGCGCGTCCTCGGTGACTTCACGGATGCCGCTGGTGACCAGCCGGGTATTGGCCTGGGCCAGCGCCGGAAAATAATCGTTGGACAGCAGGATGCGCTTGCAACCGATGGCGTAGTCCGGGGTCAGGCGCCGGCGCAGTTCCGGGTCCTTGACCTGGCGCCGCAGCAGGTTGAGCGCCAGCCATTTGTGCAGGGCCATCAGTCGCGGGTTGAACACGAAACCCAATACCCGGGTTTCATGGGCGGTGTAGATCAACCCGCGCAACAGCCGCTGCACCGCGGGAAAACGCCGCAGCAGGTGCTGGGCGGTCGTGGAAAAGGCCCGGTCCGGCTTGGGGATGATCCACGGCGGCGTGCGCTGGAACACCGCCAGGCTGGCCACCCGCGGCTGGATCTGCGGCACGAACTGGATCGCCGAGGCGCCGGTGCCGATCACCCCCACCCGCTTGCCGGCCAGGACGTAGTCATGGTCCCAATGCTGGGAATGAAAGACCCGGCCCTTGAAGCGCTCAAGCCCCGGCAGTCGGGGATAGTCCGGGGTCGACAAGGCCCCGGTGCCGGCCACCACCACCTGGGCGAAACGCACGCCGCCACGGGCATCCGTCACCTGCCACAGGGCGCGCTCTTCCAGCCAGCGCAGGCCGGTGACCGCGGTGTTGAAGCGGCAGTGTTGCAGCACCTGATACTTGTCGGCGCAGTGCCGCAGGTAGTCGCGGATCTCCGGCTGCGGCGAAAAGCGTCGCGACCAGTCGGGGTTGGGCTCGAAGGAAAACGAATAGAGGTGGGAAGGAATATCGCAGGCACAGCCCGGGTATTGATTGACCCACCAGGTGCCGCCGACGCCGGCTTCCTGTTCGAGGACCAGGAAGTCCTGCTCGCCGCGCTGGCGCAGGTTGATCGCCATGCCGATGCCGGAGAAGCCGGCGCCGATGATCACGACCCGATAGACCCGCGCGGGGTCGGCCTGCTCCTGAAGTAGCGCACTCATGTTCCTGACTCCTGGCGGCACAAACGCCGGGCGAGACCGCCCGCAGCGCATGCACGGCTGTTCATTCCGAAGTTCTGTGGATCGAGGGTGGGCCGCTCACCGGCCCTGGCGGTTAGGTTGACGTTGCGTGCAGCCTGCTGGTCCGGTGCGCCAGGTTCTCCAACGCCTGCGGGTCGAGTTCGGCGGCAATCACCAGGGCCTGGCGGCGCAGGGTCTGCAGGGGCGTGCGGCGGCCGAATAGGCCGGTGAAGTGCATGAACATGCGCAGGCCGAAACCCAGCCCATCGCCCCTTTGCCGCGGCACCAGGTGCAGGTGGGCGTGGGGAATGTGCTGGTTGGTGGCCTTGCCGTCGTTGACGATCAGGTGCGTGCCTTCCACCCCGAAGCCGGCGCGCCGCTGGGCGGCGAGCAAGGTATCGAACACCTGATACAGGTGCTGGCGGATGACCGTGGGCAGTTGCTCGAGTTTTTCCACATGGGCCAGCGGGATCAGCAGCAAGTGCCCCTGCCCCAGCGGATGCACATCCATGAAGGCCATGCAGTGGGTGTCGCGATAGACCAGGGCACTGGGCAATTCGCCGGCCGCGATCTGGCAGAAAATACAGGTCATCCGTGAATCCTCGGTGAGTGGCGCTCCTTCGGGCGCTGTAAATGTAGCTCACGCCGCTCGCCGAGGTTCGGCGCAAGTTGTTACCGGACGTCGCGCGAACATCCGCGCCAGCAGCCAGCGGTCGCGCAGGTAGGGCTTGTTGTCCAGCAGCGCCGCCAGCCGCGGCAGGTTGACGAAGGGCACGCCGGGGTAGATGTGATGCTCGACGTGGTAGTTGATATTGGCCCACAACAGGCCGATCAGCCGGTCGCTGACGGTCACGGTGTTCTTCGCCAGGTCCAGGCGCTCCGGGTCGCCAACCGCCAGGGTGGCCATGGGGAAGTGCTCGTAGCCCCGGGAAATCGGGTTGATCACCAGCGCCAGCAACAGCAGCGGCACGATGAAAATCAGCACGAATTGCAGCATCAGCCCCTGGCTGTAGCACCAGGCGCCGATCGCCGCCATCGACAGCAGATTGAACGCCAGCTCGCGCAGCACCCGGTTGCGCACCGCCTTGCCGTAGCGCACCAGGGAAAAGTAGATGAAGCGCGGCACGAACACGGCGATACGCAGGAACATCCACTTCACCCCGCCGGTGTAGTTCCAGTCGTCGGGGTCCTTGTCCGGATCGCCCAGGTAGCGGTGATGGTATTTGTGGCACTCGGTGAAGGAGGAAAACGGGAACACGATGAACCAGGCCATGAAGCGCCCGACCCACAGGTTCAGCGCCGCCGAATGAAAGCCGCTGGCATGCCCGCAATCGTGCTGCAGCACGGTGAAGGCATGCAGCTGGTTGCCCAGCACCAGCACCGCCAGCGCCAGGCCCCAGGGGTTGTCGCCGAGCAGGATGTACAGCGCGGCCGCGCACCAGACCAGCACATGCAGTACCGACCAGAGCACGAACTTCAGCGGCTGCAGCTGCATCAGTGCCTGCAGCTGGGCCTGGCGCTCGCGGTCGACCCGCAGTTCGGCGCGCTTGGCCAGCCGCAGTTCGTCCTCGGCGGCGTGGTGGGTTGAATGATTCATGAATTGACCTTCCTCTGTCTGTATCGCTAATCGACTTGCAGGCGCACGTCGTCCGTCAATGGATAGCCCACGCACAACAGTGCCTGGCCCCGGTTCAGTTCGTCCGCCGACAGCCCATGGTCCTCGCGCATGCGTACCTGCCCCGCCAACCGGGTGCAGACGCAGGCCGTGCAGAAACCGCTGCGGCAGGAAAACGGTGGCTGCACGCCGCTGGCCAGGGCCGCGTCGAGCAGGGTCTGGCCCGGGGCGACCGTGAAACTGAACGCCTGGCCCTGCATCAGCAGCTCCACGCGTTTTTCCGTGTCGCCGCTGGCCACTGGCGCCTTGGCCGGGGTGAAACGCTCCTGGTGCACGCTTTCCGGGGCGATGCCCAGGGCCTCCAGGGCGGCGGTCACCTCGTCCATCATGCCGCTGGGGCCGCAGCTGTAGTATTCGCGGGCTTGCGGGCCGGGCAGCGCGCCGAGAATGTCGATCACCCGCTGCCGGGTCAGGCGTCCTTCGTGGGCCCCCGGGGTGTCCGGCCGCGACAGCACATGCACCAGCTGCAAACGCTCGCCGAAGGTCTGGCGCAGCTGGTCGAGCTTGTCGCGGAAGATCACCGACTGCTGATTGCGGTTGCCGTAGATCAGCGACACCTGGGCATCCGGCTCGAAGTGCAGTGCTGACTTGAGGATCGAGAAGATCGGCGTGATCCCGCTGCCCGCCGCCAGCAGTACCAGGTGCCGCCCCCGGCCCGGCTGCGGGGCGAAGGTGAAGCGGCCGTGGGTGCCGAGGGTCTGCACCGCGTCGCCGGCGCTCAGCTCCTGCACCAGGCGGTTGGAAACCTTGCCGCCGGCCACGCGCTTGACGGTGATCGACAGGGTCTTGTCCAGCCCCGGCGTGCTGCTGATGGAATAGGCGCGGCAGCCCTTGGCGCCGTCGACGTCGACCTCCAGGGTCAGGTACTGCCCGGCGCTGTAGCGGACTTTGCGCAGCAGCGGCTGCTTGAGGTGAATGGTCACCGCATCGTCGGTTTCCCGTTCGATGGCGGCGACTTTCAAAGTCAGGGGACGGTTCATGGCTGGCCCAGGGCGCTGTGCGCGGGGGTGGGTTCGTCGGCGTTGCGCGGTGTGGCGAGGCGCCGTTGATGGGCATGTTCATGGGCCGCGATGGGCGCCGGCAGCACCCGGAATTGCAGCAGGCGGACTTTCTCTGCGTGGTCCAGCGGCTGCCACCAGTCGAGCTTGTCCGCCAGCGCATCGAAGCGGCGCAGCATCAGCAGCACGAACAGGCCGAATACGCTGAGGTCGCGAAACACCATGGAACCCGCGGCCGCCAGTTCCGGCTTGAGCCGCTCGAACAGCGCCGGGCTCTCCGACCAGTGGCCGACAGACCAGTGATGGTGGCAGGCGTGGTAACCCTCGTTGAGGATATTCACCGGCGTTTCCAGCAGGGTCACGGTGTTGTACATCCAGTCCTTGGGGTCTTGCTGACCGCCGTAGAAGGCGTGTTGGCTCCAGTGGATGACGCCCATCAGGAAGTTGCTCGCGCACCAGGGCACCAGCATGTAGAACACCGCGATCGGCAGGCTGTAGCACGCCAGCGCGACGAACAGCCCGACATGCACCAGGTTGCCCATGACCATGGCCCGGGCCTGGCTGCGCTTGTGTTTGCTCTTGAAGTACAGCCAGGGCGAAACCATGAACTGCTGGTACATCACCTCGCGCACCATATACACGGCGAAATCCCAGGCGCTGGCATGGTCGTAGCGCGCGGTGGCGTAGACATCCAGCGGCCCGGCGTTTTCCCGGTGATGCTGTTGCAGGTGCGCCGCCGCATGGGGGATCAGGCCCATGGGAATGGCGAAGAACATGTACAGGAAGGAATTGCCGACCCAGCGATCGAGCAGGCTCGAACGCTTGAAGATGCCGCCGGGCACATGGCCTTCCTGATGCATGGCGCTGAAGGAGCGGACAAAGCCGCGAATGTTCGGCCCATAGACGAAGGCGTAGAACAGCAGCACCAGCAGCCAGGAGATTTCCTTGAGCCACAGCTGGGCGATGAACACCGGCCCGGCGGTCAGGCCCAGGCTGATGGCGGCGGCCAGGATCGGCTCGTCCCGCGGGTCCTTGAGCAAGCGGTCGGCTAGGGGTTGCAACAAGCGGTGATAGCTCGTCACCAGCCAGTTGCCCAGGGCCTTCATGCCCGGCAGCCACGACAACGACCGGCGCCCGGCCTGCAAGGTGCATGACAGGGTCAGAATCACAGCGATGGCCGCGGTGTTGAACACCAGCAGCAGGCTGAACAGCGGAATAGCCAGGCAGTGAAACCCGCGACCGACATTGGCCGGGCGCGGCGGATAGAGAAAATCGCTACTCATGCTTCTACTCCATTAGGCATGTTGCCGAGGCCGGAGCGACGCCAGGGGCGCCGAAGCTCCGGCTGCGGTAGCAGGCGAATCAGGCGCTGTAGGACTCGCGCAGGAACTGCGCCAGCAACGGCGTGGCGGCGCTGCGGGAGATCGGGTGGAAGCCGATCGCCCGGGAGGCCGCCAGCAGATAGGCCACTTCGTCGGAGGCGATGAACGCCATGCCACCCAACAGCTCGACGCTGAGGTTGGTCGCCCGCTCGATCGCCGCCTGCACCAGGAAGCGCGTGCACAGCGCCTTGTGGTAGGTGTTCATCGGCGCATCCTGTTGTGCCTGCAATTCGCCGGCGGTGCCGAGCAGCGCCTGATGGGCGCCCTCCAGCTCGATGCACAGCAGGGCCAGTTGCGCGGGGTCGGCGAAGGGCTTTCTCAGCAACCGGTCGACCAGCGCCGAAGCCACGCCCAGGTAGCTGCCGCCGACCATCAGCTGGAACCAGCTCAGGCCGTTGAGCGAGGTTTCCATGGCGGTGGCGGCCACTTCTTCGCTGTCGGCGCCGTCGGCCAGCAGCATGCGCTCGCTGGGCACGAACACGCCGTTGAACACCAGTTCGTTGCTGTCGGTGGCACGTAGCACCGTGGCGTTCCAGAAGGGTTCGCGGGTGATCGTGCTGCCATCGGCAAAGACCACGGCAAAGCCCTGGCTGACACTGCCGTCGTCCTGTTCACAGGCGACGCCGACCACGATCACGTCCATGTGGTGGCTCATGGTGCAGGGCTTCTTGCTGCCGTCGAGGACGAAACCGCCCTCCACCGGCCGCGCCTTGACGCTGCGGTTGAAGATCTCCGAGCCCGGCTTGCCCTCGGCGAAGGCCGAGGCGATCAGCAACTGGTCCTGGGTGATGCCCCACAGCAGCTCTTCCGCCGCCGGGATCAACCCGCCCAGTTGCACGATGGTGGCGATGGTGTGGTGATGCATGGTCATCATCACCGCCAGGGACGGGCACAGCGAACCGATGGCGCGCAGGATCTCCACGGTTTCCTCCGGCGAGGCGCCGAGGCCGCCGTAGGTCTCGGGGATGATCAGGCCGGCGGCGCGGTAGTCGCGAAACAACCCGCAGAGCACGGCCGGATCGGCTTGCTCCAGGGCCATCAGGCCGCGCTCCCGGAGGGCGGCGAGCAGGCCCGGCAGGTACTTCTCGGTGGCGTTGCGGGCGTTGTGCATCGACATGGTGTGGACTCCTTTCTCGTTGTCAGGGTTAACCGGCTTTTTCGATCAACTGCTCCACCGCGGGGGCGAAACCGAAGGCTCGGGCCAGGTCGAAGATCGCTTCGGCATCCTCCAGTGGAGGACGCTTGCCGATGCTGTAGTCGCGCTGCAGGCCGGCCATGGTCAGGACCATGGTTTCGGCCAGGCAGCTGAAGGTCACGCCCGTGGGCAGACCGGTGAGGTTCTGCTGGCCGAAACGCTGGCTGCGGTCGGGCAGATGGATCAGGCCGCCTTCGATCACCGTGACGTCCGGGCGCAGCGCCAGGGTGACGTGGCCGATGTCCGGCGGCTGCGCGCAGTCGCAGATGATCGCGTTCTGATGCAGCACCAGCGGATCGATAAAGGCCGAGCCGTTGGAGGTCGCCGAGAGCACGGTTTCCAGGCGCGGCAGCCAGTGGCCCAGGTCCGCGGTGATCACCAGCGGCGGCTGCACCTGCGGCTTGCCCTGGGCCAGGGCGTCGACGCTGTCGAACAGCGTACGCAATTGCTCCTCGTCGCCAAGGTCGCGATCCAGCAGTTGCTCGACACTGGCCAGGCTTGGCAGGAGCAGCACCAGGGTCTTGGCGATGCCGCTGCTGTGGCCGCCCTGGATCTGCAGCAAGGCATCGCGATACAACTCGCCGGCCACCAGCCGCAGCTCGTCCATGGCGCCCCGATTAGCCCCATTGCCGAGCAATACCAGGTGCTCGCAGAAGCGCCCCAGGCGCAGGCTGGCCAGGCGACCCACCGAACCGTAGGCACCGATCACCCCGGTCAGGCGCTTGGCCAGCGGCGCGCCGCGGTTGGCGCAAGTGCTCAGCAGCGCATCGACACCGACCATGGCCGTCAGGCTGTTGCCGGTGGTGGTGTGGAACCGCTCGTTGATGACATCCACGCCGGCACTGGAAATCACCGAGGTGTAGGCCCCCAGCCCGACGAAATCCACCTCCAGCTCGGCGACGCTGTCCAGGTAGTTGGCCAGCAGCTTGCGCCGCTTGCCCAGGCTCAGGCGCATCAGGTCGCGCGGTTGCAGCAGGCTGCCGACCAGCCAGCCTTCGACGTAGTCGCCGACATCGTTGTAGACCCGGCGGGCGTGATAGGACACCCCGGCGTCGAGGTCGGGCTTGGCCCATTCGGAGAAGTCGTCGAGCCAGCCCTGCATAAAGGTTTTTTCCGCCGCCGACAGCCCCAGGCCATCCACCACGCTGTCGCCATTCACGCTCTCGGCAGTGGTCGGGTGCAGCAGGAAGGCGAAGCGCCCCAGGCAACGCCCGCTGCTGCGTGGTTTGCCCGGTGCGATCCAGGGGCTCAGGGCCCCCCGTGGCCCGGCATAACCGTGGGCTTCGAGAATCAAGCGGTGTTGCTGGTTATGCACCACCAGTTCCGCCACCGCCTTGAGGCCTTCGAGCAGCAGGTCGATATCGGCGCGCTCAATGCACAGCGGCGGCTGGATGCGCAGCACGTTGCCTTCGGTGAGGGTCGGCAGGCAGTACACGCCATGCCGGCTTTTCAGGTAGCCGCAGACGATCGGCACCAGGGCGCCGAAAGCGCTGGCCAGGGACAGCGTATACAGGCGCTCGCCGCTCCAGCGGCGGAATTTCAGGCCGAGCATCAGGCCGCGGCCGTCGAGGCTGTGGAACACCTCGGGATAGTCCTGCACCAGACGCGACAGCCCGGCGTACAGGTAGGCGCCCTGCTGCGCCGCATGCTTGAGCTGGGCGCCGTCGTTGGCGGTGAGCTGGTCGAGCACGGCCAGGCCGATGGCAGCGCTGAAGCCGTTGACGGCGAAGGTGGAGCTGTGGTGCCGGTCGAAATCGCGGCTCCAGCACTGCTCGCCGTAGATGCACGCGCCGATGGCCGCGACGCCGCCGCCCAAGGCCTTGGCCAACAGCACCACGTCCGGCTCCAGACCGTGGGCGGTGGCGGCGAACAGCTCGCCGGTGCGGCCCAGTCCGGTCTGGATCTCGTCGAGCACGAACAAAGTGCCGTATTGGCGGCAGAGGTTCTGCGCCGCCAGCAGGTAGCCTGGCGGCGGGGTGATCATGCCCGCCTCGCCCTGCACCGCCTCGACGAAAAAGGCCGCGGCGCGTCGAGTTTTCAGCAGCGCCTCGAGGGCCTCCAGGTCACCATAGGGCACATGGCTGAAACCGTCGGCGCGGATCTGGAACGGCTCGCGGTAAGTGGCCTTGCCGGTGACCCCGACCGCGCCCTGGGTCTTGCCGTGAAAACCGGTCAGGGTGCCGATCACCAGCTCGCGCTGGGTCGCGGCGCGACACAGCTTGATCGCCGCTTCAACAGTCTCCGCGCCGCTGGTGGTGAAGGTCACCTTCGAGTGGGTGCCGGGCGCCAGCTCGATCAGGCGTCGCGCCAGTTCTTCGGCGCCGGGGTTGATCAGCGGCTGGACCAGCGAGGCCTGGCCGCTGGCGAGAAAGGTGTGGATCGCCTCGGTAATAGGCGCCGCGCCATAACCGAAGGGCACCGCGCCGAACTGGCCGACGAAATCGATCAGGGTCTGGCCGCTGGCGGTCTCGATGCGGGTGCCCTGGGCGCGCACCACGGTCTCGTTGAGGCCGACGAATTCCAGCAGTTCCTGGCGGGTGATATTGAGCAATGAATCAGCCATGACTGACCTCCCCCACCGCGCCAAGCGCGCCCTGGTTGATGACGCCGTACAGGTGCTGGCTGACCTTGCTCACGGTGTCGTGCAGGTAGGCCAGCTCAGGGTCCAGGGAGATGCCGAAACGGTCCTCGAACTCGGCGGACAGGCCGACGATCAGCACCGAGTCGACGCCCATCTCGTGGAACGAGCGCTCGACGTCCAGCGACCCGGAATCGACCTCCAGCAGGCTGGCCAGGGTTTCGGTCACGACAAAGGTTATTTCGTCTATGTGCACAGTCGCCTCCCAGCGTATTTCGCTTCCTTTGCATGGCCGTTGGCCCGCGCCAACCGCGTGGTGAAACCAGCGGATCAACGCTTGGGCAGGCGTCATGATGCAAACGCGTTTTGAGTGTGGATAACCCGACGGAGCAGGCTATTTGCTACACCCCGATGCTCGGCGTCATGCCGGTTCAGCTCAATACTCCGTAAGGAGTAGCGAGCCCTGTAGCCGCTGCCGCAGGCTGCGATAGGACCGAAGGTTCTCCAGCGGTCTCAAGATCCCTGCGCCTGCTGCGCAGTCGATCGCAGCCTCGCAGGCTCGGCAGCGGCTACAGGTTTAGCGCCGACCGGCAGGTCGCGCATGGCGCAGCTTTGGCTTTTGATCTACCCGCCCCATCGGGAGGCCGAGTGGAGGTGTTCATCAGGGGGATGGCGCGCAGCGCCCCTCGACGCAGTCGAGGACATCGTATGGAGGTCTAAGCGAAGCCGACCGGAGTCGATGCCCCCTGATGGACGCCGGAGCGAGGGAACCTGAGCGCAGCGAAGGCCGTATGCAGGGGCAAGCGTTTTTTGGTTACTTTTTGCTGGGCCGGCATTCCGGCGTTTGAAAAAAAGTGACCCGCCGTAAGGGCGGAACCCTAAGTGGCCGTTACCGCAGAAATGGATATGTACACCGACCAACATCCCCAGCGAGGCGACCATCGTCATCGCGGGCAAGCCTCGCTCCTACAGAAGCCTCCCCCTGCCGCCAGCCAAGAATGGATATGTACACCATCCAAAAAATGCAGCCCCCAAACGGACACCATCACGGCCAATCGAGCGTCGACCGGCCGCTCCTACAGAGGCGCAGGCGACGCCGAAGCACTGACCCCCGTCAGCACTGTGGAAGGGTTACCGGATGAAAGACAGGCAGGCAGCACTCACTCGTCGCAGAACAACGCCGCGATCTGCGCCCGACTCGACGCCTGGAGTTTAGAGAAGATGTTCTGCAGGTGGGTTTTCACGGTCTTGTCGCTGATGCCGAGGATCTGGCCAATCTCCCAGTTGGTCTTGCCTCGGGCCACCCAGCGCGAAATCTCCGCTTCGCGGCTGGACAGGATGGACAACAGTTGATGGTTCGGCCCCGGATTGTGGCGCAACAGCTTGCTGCCCAGCGCCCGGTTCAGGGCGATGTGCAGGTACGGGGCGAAGACCATCATGCGCATTTTGCTTTCGTGGGCCACGGTGGCCGAGATGTTGTGAAAGAAGTAGCCGGTGAAGGTGTTGCGGTGCAATCCGGGCAGCAGGGTCCAGCCCAGGTTGCGTATGCCGTGTTCGCGAAAGATCTTCGCCCACACCTGGTCCGGCGAGTTGCCCAGCCGCTCCAGGGTGGTGAACTTGGGGCGCCCACAGTGCTCGATGGGGTCGATGCCCAGCGGCGGAATCATGCCGTCGCGACCGACGATAGCCTTGATCAGGTCATCGGAGAGGCTGTCCGGATGAATCAGGTGCGAAAAGAACACCCGGTGCGCGCGGACCCTGCCGCTGGCGAACACAAAGTTCTCGCACGGCAGGATCTGCGGCAGCGCCAGCTGGGTCTGCTGCGTCAGCTCGGCGATGCTGCGCGCCGAGGTGATGCAGTTGAGCACGCTGGTCAACTGCAGCCGTTGCTGGCTGTCGGTGGGCGGCAACGACAGCACCGACCGCGGGCGGCTGGCCAGTTCCAGCCGCGGTTCGCAGAAGGCCGGCTGGGCGAACAGCAGCGCCGCGGGCTTGGGCGCATGCACCGGGCCGATCGATAGACTGGTCATGCTTCCACGACCTGGCTGTCGACGGTGATGTCACGCAATACCCGGCCGTTGCTCTCCACCGCGACCACCGACTTGTCCAGCGGATGGGCTTCGGCCGGCGCGGCATCATCGAGTGCCGCCAGCCAGGGAGCGAACTGCTTGCGACACTCCTGGCGCTTGATCTTGCCGCTGGAGGTACGCGGCAACGACCCGCCGAACACCAGCAACAGCACCGGCCGCGCCAGTTGGTGCTGTTGCCACAGCCGCGCTTTCAAGTCGCTGAACAGCTGCGGCAGGTCGAGGCTGCGCAAGGCCCGCCGTTCGATTTCCTGGGCGATCACCACCTGCTCGCTGTCGCCGGTCTCGATGCTGAAGGCCGCGGTGCCGTCCGGGCGAAAGCTGTCATGGGTGCGCAGCACGGTGTTCTCGATATCACCAGGGTGATGGTTGACGCCATTGACGATGATCAGGTCCTTGAGCCGCCCGGTGACGAACAGCTCTCCGTCGAGCAGGAAGCCCAGGTCGCCGGTGCGAAAGTAGCGCGACCAGCCGAGCGCCGGCGGCGCCGGGCGAAAGGCCGCGGCGGTGCTCTCCGGGCGCTGCCAGTAACCGCTGGCGACGCTGTCGCCGAGGATGCAGATCTCCCCGACCCGCCCGTCTTCCAGCGGCTGCTCGGTGTGCGGGTCGCAGATGAACGGGCCCTGCCCGGGAATGCCGCGACCGCTGCTGACCAGGGTGCGCAGGCGCAACTCGGCGTCGCTGCCCGGTCCTTCATGCAGGCGTGCCACATTGTCCTCCAGCAAGCCGGCATGGAACTGGCGGATCACCGGCTCGCGCTTGCTGCCGCCGGCGCTGACCATCAGCGTGCCTTCGGCCAGCCCGTAGCAGGGAAAGGCCGAGGTGCTGGCAAAACCGGCGCGGGCGAAACGCTCATGAAAGGCGGCAATGGTCTGCGCCCGCACATGCTCGGCGCCGTTGAACGCCACCTCCCAGCTGCTCAGGTCGAGGCCGGCCAGCTCTTCGTCCTTGATCTTGCGCAGGCACAATTCATAGGCGAAGTTCGGCCCGCCGCTGACGGTACCGCGGTAGGTGCTGATGGCCTGCAACCAGCGCAGCGGCCGTTGCAGGAAGTGGATCGGCGCCAGCAGCGTCGAGCCGAAGCCGACGAACAAGGATTGCAGGATGCCGCCGATCAACCCCATGTCGTGATACGGCGGCAGCCAGCTGACCAGGTGGCTGTCCTTGTGGGTCAAAAAACCGCGGCTGATGCTGCGCGAATTGTGAATCAGGTTGCCGTGGGTCACCGCCACTCCTTTGGGAATCCCGGTGGAGCCGGAGGTGTATTGCAAAAAGGCGATATCGTCCCGGGTTACCGGGACGGCCCGCCACTCGCTGGCCAGGGCCAGGTCGAGGCTCGCCATGTCCAGCACCCGCGGACTCTGCGCCTGCCCCAGCCGGGCCAGGATGGTCGGGACATCCTCGCCACTGGCCAGTGCCGCCGTCGGCTGGCAGTCATCGATGATGCCATCCAGCCGGTCCAGGGTCTTGGTCGCCCCCGGTGGATAGGCCGGCACCGCCACCAGCCCGGCATACAGACAGCCCATGAAGGCGATCACATAGTCCAGGCCTGGCTTGAGCAGGATCAGCACCCGGTCCCCCGCCTGGCAATGCCCCTGCAACCGGGCCGCCGCCGCTCGGGCCGCGCGGTCCAGTTCAGAGAAGGTGATCAGGGTTTCTTCGTCTCGCCCGTTGTGCAGAAAACGATAGGCCAATCGGTCCGGGATCGTATGGGCGTGAAGCTGCAGACATTCCGAAAAATTCGCATACGGAACGTCGCTATCGTGGTCGTTCGTAGTCATTATTTTGTGTCCAGGCAGCCGTACTTAGCCATCTCCCGCAAGGCCCGAAATCTGCGGCCTTGCGCATCCATTACGCTTGATCATCCTCTGGGAGCGCGCAGTCGAAGTTAATACTCCGAACGGCGTATACCCGCAATTTCCGCCCCCGGCGCATATTCGCCTCACAGCTCGATGCATGCATGGCTTTTTGCCATGCCGCTTGCAGTCATCAGCCTTTTCCAAGGATGTGAAGCCGATATCCAGGCCCGTGCAAGCCGGGCCTGTGTAACCGGCCATGTCATCAAACCCAGGCCGGAGCGGGAGCGCCCCGGTATCGCCAGCAGCGTGCGCAGCACGGGAGAACAGGATGTCTTTTAGCGAATACGCCACCTTCGATGCGGTCGGCCTGGCCGATCTGGTCAGGACCGGGCAGGTACGCCCCTCCGAACTGCTGGAGGAAGCCATACGCCGCATCGAAGCCTTCAACCCGGCGGTCAACGCCGTGGTCTACAAAGCCTACGACAAAGCCCGGGCGCAGGCCGCCGCACAGGACAAGGCGCCGCCGACCGGCGCGCTGCACGGCGTGCCGTTCCTGCTCAAGGACATCCTCGGCGACTGCCAGGACCTGCCTTCAACCCTCGCCTCGCGCATGCTGCAAGCGCGGGTCATGCCCCAGGACTGTGAGCTGGTGAAGCGTTTTCGCCAGGCCGGGCTGGTGTTCGTCGGCAAGACCAACGCCCCGGAGTTCGGCATTCTGCCCACCACCGAAGGCGCCTTCCATGGCCCGGCGCGCAACCCGTGGAACCTGGAGTATTCCACCGGCGGCTCCAGTGGCGGCGCGGCCGCCGCGGTGGCCACCGGCATGGTCCCGGCGGCCCATGGCAACGACGGCGGCGGCTCGATCCGCATTCCCGCGTCCTGCTGCGGCCTGGTCGGCCTCAAGCCGACCCGGGCGCGCAACTCCCTGGCCCCGGACTTCGGCGAGCTGCTCAGCGGCCTGCTGGACGAACATGTGCTGACCCGCAGCGTGCGCGACAGCGCCGCCCTGCTCGATGCCACCCATGGCGTGGTGCCGGGCGACCCGTATCGCGCGCCGCCGATGCAGGGGCGTTTTCTCGACCAGCTCGGTCGCGAACCGGGACGCCTGCGCATCGCCTATTCCAGCACCGACCCGGCCGGGCGGCCGCTGCACCCCGACTGCATCGCGGCGGTGGAAAGCACCGTGCGCCTGCTCGAATCCCTCGGCCACCATGTGGAAGAAGCCGCGCCGCAGCTGGACCTGCAAAGCTTCGCCGAAGCCTTCAGCGCCCTGTGGTTCTCCGGCATTGCCTTCGCCGTGGAACTGATGAGCCTGCAACTGGGACGCGGCCCGTTGCCCGGCGAGCTGGAAAACCTGACCCAGGCCGTGCATCAACGTGGCCTTGGCGTCAGCGCGGTGGAGTACCAGATGTCCGAGCTGGTGTTGCAGCAGGTGGGTCGGGAAATGGCGCGTTTCCACCAGACCTACGACTGCTGGCTGACCCCGACCCTGGCCCGGCCGCCGCTGCGCAATGGCGTAGTGGATATCCATTCCAGCGACCTGGAAAGCACCTACGGCCCGCTGATCGACTACAGCCCGTTCACCGCCATCCACAACGCCTCGGGGCAACCGGCGATTTCCTTGCCGCTGCACTGGAACGCCGAGGGCCTGCCGATCGGCCTGATGCTCAGCGCCGCCTTTGGCGAGGAAGGCCTGTTGTTCCGCCTGGCCGGCCAGTTGGAACAGGCACGCCCGTGGAAGGACCGGCGGCCGCAGTTGTTCCTGCAGCACAGCTCCGACGAAGCGGTTATCGGCTAAGGAGAGCACCAAGCATGCGCACCCTGGACACCTCGACCGCCTCTGCTTGTTGCCGTGCCAGCGCAGGCCAGGAGCCACACCAGCCGGGGGCCATCCCCTGGCCCACCGACGGCCTGGACCGCGAGCAACTGGCGCGTTATGGCAAGGAGCTGATTCGCCAGACCCTGCCCTTCACCGTGGAAAACCGCCGCCTGAGCTGGTGGCATTTCTACTCGACGCTGCTGGTGATCGGGCTGTTCGGCGCGGCCGTTGCCCTGCCGCTGTGGTGGCCGCTGCGCCTGGGGTGCAGCGTGCTGCTGGGCTTGTCCCTGGTGCGCATGTTCGTGCTGTACCACGACTACATGCACGGTGCGATCCTCAAGGGCTCGCGTTTTGCCGAGGTGTTTTTCAAGACCTTCGGCCTGCTGCTGATGGCCCCGCCGACACTGTGGAAGCAGTCCCACGATTACCACCACGGGCACAGCTGCCAGTATGTCGGCGCGCAGAAAAAACGCCTGCCGCTGCTCTCTACTCACACTGACCTGGGCACCTTTCCCCTGCTGTCCACCGAGGAATATGCCCGGGCCGGGCGCCTCAAGCGCGTGCGTTATCGCATCGCCCGGCACCCGCTGATGATCCTGCTGGCGTCATTCAGTATCTTTATTTTCAGCATCTGCCTGGTCTCGCTGATCACCCAGCCGCGGCATCGTCTGTGGTCGCTGTTGGCCCTGGCGCTGAACCTGGCGAGCGCCGTCGCCCTGGCGCTGCTGGCGCCGGACATCCTGCTGTACGGGGTGCTGGTCCCCAGCCTGTCCGGCTCGGCGCTGGGCGCCTACATGTTCTACTGCCAACACAACTTCCCCGGCGTGCGTTACCCTGAGCGCGCCGACTGGGACTACGCGGCCACCGCGGTGTTCTCCTCCAGCTACATGCGCACCGGCCCACTGATGGCCTGGTTCACCGCCAATATCGGCTACCACCATGTGCACCACGCCAACTCGGGCATCCCCTTCTACCGCCTGCCGCAAGCCATGGCGGCGATCCCCGCGCTGCAATCGCCGATCACCACCTCACTGCACCCGCGGGATATCTACCGCTGCCTGCGGCTCAAGCTGTGGGACCC
Source organism: Pseudomonas sp. GW821-FHT02B10 (assembly GCF_059421865.1). Lineage (NCBI taxonomy): Bacteria > Pseudomonadati > Pseudomonadota > Gammaproteobacteria > Pseudomonadales > Pseudomonadaceae > Pseudomonas > Pseudomonas sp. GW821-FHT02B10. Next base: position 100,966 of record NZ_JBWKVU010000007.1, read on the forward strand.
GGCGCGCCAGCGCATGGTCTCGTTCGCCGAGTTTCACCAGCAGGCGCGACGCTGAAGGAAATGCGGCAGAGGCGTTGCCCCGCGAACGCCCGCCAGGGATGATCGGCGCCGGAATTTTCCCGGCGATCGCGGGTCAGTAGAGCCACGCCTTTTCGCACCGGTCCGTTGGTCCGTGACAATGGGGCCTCGGTCCCATAAATTAGGCGCCCTGAAAAGGCCCGGTGCTTTTCTAGCCTCATTTCCAGTTAAACGAAGTAGTGAAATATCAATGTCCGATTCCAATACAGAAGAATCCGTAAACGCCTTGTCGTCCAAAGCGGAATACGAAAACGCCATCAATCTTTCACAGCATGTCTCCCAGGCCAAGACCATCAGCGAGATGGTCCTCGACGCTTTCCAGTCCACCAAGGAAAGCGACCAGATCCGCGAATTGCGCGCCGAGATCCGCCAGGCTCACGACCGCTTCGACGACGACCGCGCCTATGAACTCATGGGCCAGCTCAAACAGCTCAAGGACGCCGAGGCCGCCGACAGCGCCGCCCTGGAAGACCTGAGCAGCAAGTTCCCGATCAGCCGCATCCTGTCCAGCTACAAGGACGACCCGAGCTTCCAGGAGCTGGTCTACGGCCTGGCGCTGAAGGTGCTGAACCAGACCCACCAGGCCATCAGCAGCCCGGGTGGCGGCAAGAGCAAGGCCTCGCGGGCCAAGAAGGAAATGGAAGTGTTCGCCATCAGCAAGGACGGCATCAGCGTCACCCTGCCGATCCGCCCGCGCTCCAAGGCCAACGTCGACCGTGAAGCCTTCGAGTTCCTCGGTTTCGCCTTTGTCGGCGAAGGCGACGAAGCGGAACTGGAAAGCGAAGTGTTCTTCGACAAGGACGGCAACGAACAGCCGGCCACGCGCAAGAACATCGTCACCGCGATCCAGCAGCAGACCGCGTTCGAAGGCTACAGCGCTCTACAACAGCAGTAACCCGTACCGCGGGCTTGCTCGCGCAGACGGCGGATAGGGCAACAGTGCAGCGCGCCCTTCCGCCGGCTGGCTCCTACGAATCAAAGGCCGGGGCCCCCTCAGTTGCCCCGGTAATCGGCGATGGGATACATCGCGCACAAAGCCTCGGTCTGAAGACGGAACTGTTCCTGCAACTCAGGCTCCAGGCGGTACTTCTGCTCGCTGAGGGGCGTCACCTTGTCCAGTATCCGGCAGACCAGTTCGACGACTTCACGACAGCCCTGGGGATCGATGTAGCGTTGGGCGATGGAGCCCGTGCCGATACACAAGCCATTGGCGACGAATGAGGATCGGGTTTCCCCCAGTGCGCGGTTTTTACTCACGATGATGCCGCATCGCTCCAGTGCCGAGGCGGCAATCGAACCGCTAACCCCACCACGCAGCCTGAGCAGAATCGTGTGGTTCTCCGTCCCCCCGCCCACAACTTCGTAGTCCTGTGCCATGAATGCGCTGGCCATTGCATCGGCCGTGCTGCGAATCCGTCCCATGTAGGCGTCGAACTCCGGGGTCATCGCGTAGCCCAGCGCAGCCGCCTTGGCGGCGATCATGTTGACCGCCGGCGAGCCCTGCATCCCGGGGAATACCGCTTGTTCAAGGACACGACTGAAGCTCGCCCTCAGGCCGGGAACCTTGGTGTCGGCATCCCGGCCGGAAAGGATGAGGCCGCCACGAGGCCCCGCGAGCTGCTTGTGGGTACACGCGGTGGTGACGTGCGCCACGTCGATCGGGCTTGGATGTCGACCCGTTGCGACCAGCCCGGCGATATAAGAGATATCCGCCAGCAGGATGGCCCCGGCCTCGTCGGCAATAGCGCGAAAGCGTTGGAAGTCCACGACCCGAGAATAGGCCGTCGCACCGCAGATAATGATGCGCGGACGATGGGCGAGCGCCAGATGGCGTACCTCTGCGTAATCGATCACGCCCTGCGATGTGGTGCCGTAGCGGATCGCCTTGTAGTTAGTGCCCGTGAATGCAACAGGACTGCCGTGGGTCAGGTGCCCGCCATGATCGAGGGCCATGCCGAGAATGGTGTCCCCGGGCTCGAGCAGGGCAGCAAGCACCTGGTAGTTGGCGTTGGAGGCGGAATGCGACTGTACGCTGGCATATTGCGCCCCGAACAGCTCCCGCGCCCTGCGAATCGCCAGGGACTCGACCAGATCGACGTTCTCGCAGCCGACATGATGGCGCTTGCCTGGTATGCCCTCGGCGGTGACATTGACCAGTGCCGAGGCAGACGCCGCGAGGATTCGAGGGTTGGCCGCGCAGGAAGATGAAACCAGGGACAGTGTGCGGTGTTGACGCCTGACTTCAGCGTCCAGGATCCCAGCCAGTTCGGCGTCTTCTGCCCGCAGATCCGCCAAACCTCGTCGCAGCAGGTCGGCCTGGTTCCTCAGTGGTGCTGTATAAGCTGCCATCGTTCGGTATTCCTTCCTTGTCATTTGCGTGCCACGAACGACAGCACGCTTCCTGATTTAACGTTCGCGAGCCGCTAATTAATCAAAGAATTAAACATTTTCCAAACAAAATGCTTCTTTTCCGAGAATCAGGAGGGGACAGCAGATTTGCGTTGCCGCCGAATGTTCATCAATCGAGGCCAGGGCACCGGAAGTTTCGGGGCTTTATTGTCATGACTGGGACATGCAACACTTGCCGCCGCGGCGCCTCCGGTCCGGACCCTCCCGACAATTCCGAGCGCGCCCCATACCGACAGCGAAATATCCCAGGATGGATGCAGGCTGGCTAAAGGAGTGCTAGCGAGTTGGTACAGGCCACGAAAGAACCCGACAAGCTCTAGCCGCATCCATCCGACTGTTCTCACCTTTGGCGTCGAGCAGTTGAATGTCATGCACGGCACGCATTCCATGAAAGACCCTATGCGTGACGACTATAAGGAAATGGTGAGCATTTGATGCACAGAAGAGAAAGAACAGAGTATTTGAAGAGCAACATCAAATACCTGATAAAAAGTCGCGGCGAGACGCAACTGTCTTTGTGCAATGCCAGCGGCCTGACCCGAACGACCATCTACAACATCCTGGAAGGCAAGGTCAGCAACGTACAGCAATCCACCATTCGCAAAATCTCCGATTTCTTCGGTGTCTCCTATGAAGAAATAGAAACCGTCGATTTTGAAGAGAAGGAGATCATCGACAGCAGTATTTCCCCACAAGGAAACATGAACCCGGCGGCGGTTCCGATCCTCAAGGAAAGCCTGCTGATGATCAACATGGACAAACGGATTGGCGAACTGGCCATACTTCACCCACTGACTTATTACTTCGGCGCATCCTACAACTTGATAGCGGTGCTGCTCGAGAATGAGATCAAGGGCCTGTACGAGGCCGGTGACCTGTTGATCATTCAAAAGGCAACGTCGACCGACGACAAGGAAAAACTGGTTTACGACAGGCAGACAAAAAAGCTGTTCATCATCAATGAGCCATGCTCCGACTCAGATCGAGTATTTGTGGTGGGTGACATCATCGAGGAGCGATTCAATGGCAGCTTATGAAGGCGAACTCGAGAACAGCAAATACAAACTTCTGGGCTTTGAAAACAACAAGAACCTGGCCGTGATCATGATCATCGCCACAGGCAAAGTCATAAAGATCAAATTAAGCGAAGTGCTTAACAGCGAAATAATGGAAAACCTGAACAAAATGGAAGTTAAAAACATTTACAAGAAGTTCTACTCCCAAGGAGGAGCACTTACTGCATACGACCTGAACGACCGCCACGAAAGCTCATGGATGATTTATATCATCCTGAATCTATTGCTCTTTACATTTTATATATTCACCAGCATTGCCGCCACCAAGCCCATTTATCTAGAATCACTTGGCATCATTATCACTCCGGGTACCTTTCTTTACCCTCTGACCTTCCTGATCGTTGACCTGTTGAACGAGAACTTTGGCCTCAGGTTGGCAAGAAAAGCGATCTTCTTTGCCTTCGCCAGCAACGCCATGATTATCGTCCTTCTGTATGGCTCGACCTTTCTTCCCGGCCTGCCGGGCTGGAAGCTCGACACCCCGTACAACGACGTCATCATTCATGTGTCATCCGTGCTGGTGGCGTCTTCGGTCTCGTTCCTGGTTTCGGAAAACATAAACTCTTACTTGCTGTGCAAGATAAAAGAGCTGACCAACTCCAGATTCCTGTTCCTGCGGATATTCTTGAGCACGCTGTTCGCGGTCATTATTGACAGCTTCGTGTTTTGCTACATTGCCTTTTACGGCTCGATGGAGAACAACGACATCCTGAACATGATTTATGTGCAGATCGCGATCAAGGTATGTTTTGCCTTCTTCAACATCTTGCCTGCCTATGGAGCAAGGTCACTGTTCAAGAAATACATAACGGACAGCCAGGCAAAATAGTACGACCACGCTTGGCTCAAGCTGATGGATTCAACACTCATCCAGCAGGCAGATGCAGTGTTGAATTCCATTGAGACGGTCGATCAAGCCTTCATTGCAAGTTCATCTTGCTTCTCAAGCTGCTCATGACTGCTGCCTTGTTCCCCAGATAATCATTCAGCCCTCTGCTACGAAGATTGCATGCATCGCAATTGGCACAACCGCTGCCAATAACGCCGTTGTAGCAGGTCAGGGTCTGCTCGCGAACCAGGCTCAACTGATGGTGATGATCCGCCAGCGCCCAGGTCTCCGACTTGTTCAGCCACATCAGCGGAGTCTCAAGGCGCAGGCGGTATTCCATGCCCAACTCGACGGCCTTGTTCAAGGCCTTTACAAACTCGTCGCGGCAATCGGGATAGCCGGAGAAGTCCGTTTCACATACCCCGGTAATGACCGTTTCAGCCTTTACCTGGTAGGCATAGATAGAGGCCAGGGTCAGAAACAGAATATTTCTTCCCGGAACGAAAGTGCTGGGCAGGCTTTCGCCTGAACTGTTCACCGTGGGAACCGGGATATTGTCCCGAGTGAGACTGCTGATCGCCAATTCATTGAGTAGCGAAGCATCCAGCACTTTGTGGACTGTTGCCCCCAATTGCTTCGCGAGTTGCTGCGCCACTTCTATTTCCGCGCGGTGGCGCTGACCGTAATCAAAGGTAATGCAGTGCACTTCATCATAGAGCGGCAATGCGTGGATCAGACAGGTCGTCGAGTCCTGCCCGCCACTGAATACGACAACGGCTTTTTTCTTCATCATTCTGCTTCCTGCATGAATAGAGTCATTTGAATATTTAAACAGCCCACTGACTGACACTCAATAAAAAAGCCCCGCGCTTCTCTCGAAGGCGGGGCTTTTTCATAGCGTTTGCAGCTTATGGCGCGTAGGTCAGCAGCAGCTCGCTCGGTACCTTGAAATCCAGGGACATCATCACGCTCAGCGCGGTGATGGTGAAGATCGAGAACACGAACAGCTTGCGCGCCCAGACGGTGTCGTCCACCGCCTTGTAGCCGGTCCAGGCCATGTACAGCCAGTACATGCCCATCGCGGCCGCGACGGCCAGGTAACTCATGCCGGCATACCCGCTGAAGGTCAGCATCAGGGTCGCCACCAGGAACGCCAGGATGTAGAGCAGGATGTGCTTCTTGGCCACCAGGATGCCGCGCTTCACTGGCAGCACCGGAATCGATGCGGCCAGGTAATCGTTGAAGCGGAAGATCGCGATGGCATAGGAATGCGGCATCTGCCACAGGCTGAACATCACCAGCAGGGTCAGCGCGGCCATGTCGAAGCTGTTGCTCACGGCCACGTAACCGATCACCGGCGGCATCGCCCCCGACAGGCTGCCCACCAGCGTGCCGTGCACCGACTTGCGCTTGAGGTACAGGCTGTAGAAGCCGACGTAGATGACGAAGCCGATCACGGCGAACAGCGCCGCCAGCGGATTGGCCACCTTGTACAACAACGCAACGCCGGCGACACCCAGAAGAGTCGCGTAGACCAGTGCCACTTTCAGGGAGATCAGGCCCTGGACCAGCACACGGTTCTTGGTGCGTTCCATCTTCAGGTCGATGTCACGGTCGATGCAGTTGTTGAACACGCAACCGGAAGCCACCACCAGGGACGTGCCGATCATCGCGGCCAGGAAGATGGCCAGATCGACATGTCCCTTGGAGGCCAGGAAAAAACCGCCCGCCACAGAAAGCACGTTACCGAAAATGATCCCCGGTTTGGTGATTTGGATAAAGTGCTTGAGCGACATCGGGTCTTACCTCACTTCGCCATCATGTAGGTGTGGATGCTGAACATGATCCACAACGACAGACCAACCAGCAGGACGATCACCAGGGCAGCGAAGACGAACGCGATCACGTTGTTACGCTGGGCCTCGGAGCGGTCCAGGTGCAGGAAGTACACCAGGTGAACCAGGACCTGGATCACCGCGAAGGCAAGCACGATCATCAGGGTGATGGATTTCGGCAGGGTCGGGTACATCACCAGGCCGAACGGGATGATCGTCAGGATCACCGACAGGATGAAGCCGATGGCGTACGACTTTACGCTGCCGTGGCCCGCATCATGGCTGTCATGGGAGTGTGCATTAGCCATTACATAGTCCCCATCAGGTAAACAACGGTGAAGACGCAGATCCAGACCACGTCCAGGAAGTGCCAGAACAGGCTCAGGCAGCTCAGGCGGGTCTTGTTGGTTGCGGTCAGGCCGTGCTTGTTGACCTGATACATCATGATCGCCATCCAGATCAGGCCGGCGGTCACGTGCAGACCGTGGGTGCCGACCAGGGTGAAGAACCCGGACAGGAAGCCACTGCGGCTAGGGCCGTAGCCTTCGGAGATCAGCAGGTGGAACTCGTTGATCTCCATGCCGATGAAGCCCAGGCCGAACAGGAAGGTCAGGGCCAGCCAGCCCAGGACCTGCTTCTTGTTGCCCCGGAAGAACGCCAGCATGGCGAAGCCGTAGGTGATCGAACTGAACAGCAGCAAGGCGGTTTCGCCGAGCACGTAAGGCAGTTCGAAGATGTCGTGGCCCGACGGGCCACCCGCTACGTTGTTTACCAGTACCGCGTACACCGCGAAGATCGACGCAAACAGAATGCAGTCGGTCATCAGGTAGAGCCAGAAACCGTATACGGTCATCTCGCCCGAGTCGTGGTGATGGTCATCGTGCCCATGGTCATCGACATGGGTGTGTCCAGCATTGGTCACTAAGTTCGACATGGTTTAAGCCTGTTCCAACGAGGTTTCTACACGGTTGGCCGGAATCTTCTTCTCGGCTACCAGGCGAGCGTGCTGCTCGGCTTCGATGCGTTCGATCACGTCGACCGGCACCATGTAGCCTTGATCATCGCGAGCCGCGTGGATCACGAAATAGATCACGGTACCGGCCAGGCTAGCGATCGCCAGCCACCAGATGTGCCAGATCATCGCGAAACCGAAGACGGTCAACAGAGCACCCATCACCAGGCCGGTGGCGGTGTTGTTCGGCATGTGGATCGGTTCGTAGCGAGCAGGCTTCTGGTACGCGGTACCGTTTTCCTTGGCTTCGGTGAACGGGTCGATGCCATTGGCCTTCGGCAGTACGGCGAAGTTGTAGAACGGCGGTGGCGACGAAGTCGACCACTCCAGGGTGTGGGCATTCCACGGGTCGCCGGAAACGGTCTGGTTCTGCTTGCGATCACGCACGCTGACGTACAGCTGGATCAGCTGGCAGGCGATACCGATGGCGATCATCACCGCACCGAACATGGCGACGTACAGGTACGGCACCCACTCAGGGTTGGTCGTGGCGTTCAGACGACGGGTCATGCCCATGAAGCCCAGTGCATAGAGCGGCATGAACGCGACGAAGAAGCCCGAGATCCAGAACCAGAATGCCGCCTTGCCCCAGCCTTCGTGCAGCTTGAAGCCGAACGCTTTCGGGAAGTAGAAGCTGAAACCGGCGATGTAGCCGAACACGGCACCACCGATGATCACGTTGTGGAAGTGCGCGATCACGAACAGGCTGTTGTGCAGGACGAAGTCGGCACCCGGGATGGCCAGCAGTACGCCGGTCATGCCGCCGATAGCGAAGGTCACCATGAAGCCGAGGGTCCACAGGACCTGGCTGGTGATACGCAGACGGCCGTGGTAGATGGTGAACAGCCAGTTGAACAGCTTCACCCCCGTCGGGATGGAAATCAGCATGGTCGCCAGGCCGAAGAAGGCGTTGACGCTGGCCCCCGAACCCATGGTGAAGAAGTGGTGCAGCCAGACCATGAAGCCCAGTACCGAGATCGCGCCGGAAGCGTAGATCATCGAGTGGTGGCCGAACAGGCGCTTGCCCGAGAAGGTCGAGATGACTTCGGAGAAGATACCGAACGCCGGCAGGATCAGGATGTACACCTCAGGGTGACCCCAGGCCCAGAACAGGTTCACGTACATCATTGGATTGCCACCAAGTTCATTGGTGAAAATGTGGAAATCCATGTAACGGTCGAGGGTCAGCAGTGCCAGGGTAGCGGTCAGGATCGGGAACGAAGCCACGATCAGCACGTTGGCCCAGGTGCAGGTCCAGGTGAAGATCGGCATGTCCATCATCTTCATGCCCGGGGTACGCATTTTCAGCACGGTGGCCAGGAAGTTGACCCCCGTCAGCGTCGTCCCTAGCCCTGATAGCTGTAGTGCCCAGATGTAGTAGTCGACACCCACGCCCGGACTGTATTGCAGGCCCGACAGCGGCGGATACGCAACCCAGCCGGTCTTGGCGAATTCGCCGACGCCCAGGGACAGGTTGATCAGCACGACGCCGGAAACCAGCAGCCAGAAGCTCAGGGAGTTGAGGAACGGATAGGCAACGTCACGCGCACCGATCTGCAGCGGCACTGCAAGGTTCATCAGGCCGGTGAAGAAAGGCATCGCCATGAAGATGATCATGATCACACCGTGGGCGGTGAAGATCTGGTCATAGTGTTCAGGAGGCAGGTAGCCCGGCGAACCCTCGGTGGCCATGGCCAGCTGGGTACGCATCATGATCGCGTCGGCGAAGCCGCGCAGGAGCATGACCATGGCGACGATGATGTACATCACGCCGATTTTCTTGTGGTCGACCGAAGTCAGCCATTCGGTCCACAGGTAGGACCATTTCTTGAAGTACGTGATACCCGCGACAAGCGCCAGACCACCGAGGATGATCATGGCAACGGTCACCATGACAATCGGCTCGTGGAACGGTATCGCGTCCAGACTTAATTTACCAAACATCGTTTACTCCTCTGCCCCAGCAGCTGAATGCGAGCTCATGTCAGTCCCTTCCACAGCGGCCACTTCTTTCTTCTCGTGCTTGACCGGTGCGCCTGGTTTCATGCCTTCATACTTGTCGACGATTTTCTGAAACAGGTCCGGCGTGTACGAGGAGTACAGCGCGACAGGGTTGTTCTGGCTTGGCTTGGCAAGGGCTTCGTATTCAGCTTGATCAAGCTGTTTAGGTGCGGCCTTGACTTCGGCTACCCAGGCGTCGAAATCTTCCTGGCTCGTCGAGATCGCTTTGAATTTCATGCCGGTGAAGCCAGCGCCACTGTAGTTAGCGGAGATGCCTTCCATTTCAGCTTTCTGGTTGGCGATCAGGTGCAGCTTGGTCTGCATGCCTGCCATCGCGTAGATCTGGCCGCCCAGGGCAGGGATGAAGAACGAGTTCATCACGGCGTCGGAGGTGATCTTGAAGTTCAGCGGAGTGTGCTCCGGGAACCGGATCTGGTTAACAGTGGCGATACCCTGGTCCGGGTAGATGAACAGCCACTTCCAGTCCAGCGCGACCACTTCGATGTTGATCGGCTTGACGTCGGATTCCAGCGGACGATACGGGTCCAGCGCGTGGGTGGACTTGTAGGTCACATAACCCAGGGCAATGATGATGAGGATCGGGACCAGCCACACCGCGATTTCGATCTTGGTGGAGTGCGACCACTTGGGCGCGTAGGTCGCGTTGGTGTTGGACGCGCGGTATTTCCAGGCGAACGCGAAGGTCATCACGATCACCGGAATCACGACCAGCAGCATCAGCAGGGTAGCGGTGATGATCAGGTTTCGCTCATCCAGACCGACCTGTCCCTTCGGGTCGAGCAAGGTCCACTTGCAGCCTCCCAGCATTAACATCATGCCAAGCAGCGGCAAAAAGCCTAGTAATCGGGGGTACCTGTTTTTACTCATCTCACGACCTCTAAAGCAGCTTGCGCCATGCAGTTGGGTTTTGATCGCCAACACTTCACCGTGCCAAGGGTTGGCATTTTTTCTTCGATTGAATAAGGGCCTGCCCGACGCGTTACGCGTTGTTTGACAAATCCTGGGCTAGCAGTGAGTTCTTATTCGAATTCGTGGTCAAAGGCCTTTTACAGACCAATTCCATTTGGTGCGGATATTTGGAAGGTGCCGACACCTGGGGTCGCATGGAGCGTCCAACGCCCCTCGACCGCCGCCGTATGCTCAGGGGTGAGCAGCGCCGGAAATTCAGTGCGGGCGATTGTAGATATGTAGCGTTTTATAAACCATGTCTTATCCCGAAATAATTTTTATCGGCTCGCGCAACAATGCGTGGCGATTATTGCAACGGGTCGCGATCATATCGAGATTCATTCGCAATAAAAAGCCCCAAAAACGCCTTCCAGCCAAGTCGAAAAAGGCGCCTTTCACCCGTACAAAATCCACCGATGGCATCGCGCTACCCCTTGTAAAACGAGGGCTGAACCGATTTATTTAGATAGCAGGCTATGCTTGCCTGGCCGTTCACCGCGCCGACACGAACTGACAGACTTTTTTCGTTCCTGGCGCAAGAAAAATCGTCTCGACGTCATCCTCTGAAACACAGCTGCGACACCGCCATGTGACAACATGTCGCACTTTTATCGCGCATCCGATTGCCCCATATCACGCCCCCTTCACACATTGTCCTACACGCAAAAAAGCCCCGGCCCCGAACATCGGGACCGGGGCTTTTTTGCGCCGGGTCAGGCGCTCTGGCGACGGTTACGAATGATGCCCAGCGGCACCAGCACCAGGGTCAGCACAAAGGCCACCAGCGCCCACTGCGCCAGGGACAGGCCCAGCACCGGCGGGTACGGCGTGGAGCAGAAGCCATCGACCTGGAACCCCAGCGGGAAGACGGTCGCCAGCGGCAGGCTGTCGACGATCGGCTGCAACACATCGATGCCACAGCTGACCGCGGGATGGGCCTGGGTGTAGACGTGATGCCCCGCCACCGCCGCCCCGAACAGCGCGCTGATCACTACCAGCGCTTCCAGCACGGTGAGGCTGCGACGGCTGCGCATGGCCGCGCCGATGAAGGCGAAAATCGCGATCAGCAGAAACGCGTAGCGCTGCAGGATGCACAACGGGCAAGGCGCCTCGCCCAGCACCACCTGCATGTACAGCGCGCCGCCGATCAGCGCCAGGCAGATCACCCCCAGCAACACCAGAAAACGTCGCTCGCGCCCCAAACGCAGTGTGTCGTCAGTCATCCTCAATTCCTTTCTGTCTGTGGCTCAACCCGACGGTAGCGTTTGCAACTGCTGCATCAGGCTGAGGTTGTCTTCGATATGCCAATTGGCGGTGATCCGGCCATCGGCGATCTGATAGATGTCGGTTGCCCGGAAGTCTACACGCTGACCATGACCTTTGAGTGCATTGAAGGTCCCGCTGAAGTGCCCGCGAAAATGCAGGTGCAGCACCACCCGATCCCCGGCCACGATCATCTGCTCGATGTCTGCGCTCAGGTCCGGCACCGCCGTGCGAAAGAACCGCGACGCCAGTAGCGGCCCCGTCGGCCCCTGGACCCGCCCTGCAGGCGGCGTCATATCGACGAAATTCTCCGCCAGCGCGGCCCTGGCCAGGCTTTCATCGCCGCTGTTCCAGAAACTGCCGTAGCGCCGCGCGGCCAGCTCCATGGCTTCACGCTGGGCCTTGGGCAGGCTCTGATCGACGATCAGGGTCTGCGGTTGGAGCAAGGCCGGCTCGGCGAAAACCAGGGGACTGGCGAGCAGGGTCGCGGCCAGGGTGATACGGGAAATGGCTGAGAGTTGCATGGGATGATCCTGATCAGTGCGAACGAGCGCCTATCATCAGCATCGGGGAATTAACGATAAACAGGTTAAGAACGGATTAACCTTTAAAGGATTTTTACGAGTGCGCCCTTGTAGCCGCTGGCACAGCCTGCGATCGGTTGCGCAGCGACCGCCAGGCCTGAGCTTGCGGTTTGCTTGAGTACTCGGGGGAAAGCATTGCGAGCGCTGCGCGCTCGATCGCAGGCTGCGAAGAGGCCAGCCTCCGGGCGGAGGCTGGCCGGTGGGGTTACTCCAGCGCCGCGGCCGGGCCGAAGAACTCGTAGCGGCTTTGTTTTTCCGGTACGCCCAGGGCCTTGAGGTGGCGCTTGATCGCCGCCATGAAGGCTTTCGGGCCGAGGAAGTAGGCGTCCAGGTCACGCTCCTGTGGCAACCATTCGGCCAGTTGCTCCTGGCTCAGCAGGCCGACCTTGTCCGCCGCCGGGCTGACGCCGTCGTCTTCGGCGTAGCAGTAGAAGCGCTTGAGTTGTGGATGACGCGCGGCCAGGCCGTCGACCCAATCGCGGAACGCATGCACCCCGCCGTTGCGCGCGCAGTGGATAAAGTGCACCGGACGCTCGGTGGCCAGCGCGGCTTCAAGCATCGGCAGGGTCGGGGTGATGCCGACGCCACCACTGATCAGCACCAGCGGCTTGTCGCTGTCCGCCAGGGTGAATTCGCCCGCCGGCGGGAACAGCTGGATGCTGGCGCCGATCTGCAGCTGGTCGTGCAGGTAGTTGGAAGCGCGGCCACCGGCCTCGCGCTTGACACTGATACGGTATTGGCCGGCGTCGGACAGGGCCGACAGCGAGTAGTTGCGGCGGATTTCCTCACCCTCGAGGAACAGCTGCATGCCGATGTACTGACCCGGCTCGGCGGCGAGAATCGGGCCGTTATCCACAGGCTCGAAATAGAACGAGGTGATTTCCGCGCTCTCCTGCTCGCGGCGGACCAGCTTGAACTCCCGCGCACCACGCCAGCCGCCCGGGGCCTGGGCCTTCTGGTCGTAGATCGCGCCTTCGGCACCGATCAGGATGTCCGCCAGCTGGTTATAGGCCGCGCCCCAGGCGTTCATCACCGCCGGCGTGGCGATCTCTTCGCCCAGCACTTCGGAAATGGCGCGCAACAGGCAACTGCCGACGATCGGGTAATGCTCCGGCAGGATCTGCAGGGCCACGTGCTTGTTGATGATCTTGGCCACCAGGTCGCCCAATTGGTCGAGCTGGTCGATGTGCCGGGCGTACATCAACACGCCATTGGCCAGGGCCCGAGGCTGGTCGCCGCTGGCCTGGTGCGCCTGGTTGAACAGCGGGCGCACTTGCGGATACTCGGAGAGCATCATCCGGTAGAAGTGGGTGATCAGGGCTTCGCCACCGCTTTCCAGCAACGGAACGGTGGATTTGATGATGGCACGATCTTCGACGCTAAGCATAAGTACAACTCCTGAGCTTTCTGACTACTTGCAGGTTGCCCTTTACCAATCAGTTTTCGTGCCAACAATAAAACCTATATAAATCAATTATTTAAAATACATGTAGTCATATCGACAAAGCCGCATTTATAGTCATTAAGACCATACGGAGTCATTATGACCGCAAAATCCCTGCTCACCGCCTTGTTGCCCCTGGTCTCCGACCTGTCCCGCGAACTGCCCGAAGGCGAACGCTACCGCCGCCTGCTGGAAGCCATGCGCGCCCTGCTGCCCTGCGACGCCGCCGCGCTGCTGCGCCTGGATGGCGAATGGCTGGTGCCGCTGGCGGTGGACGGCTTGAGCACCGACACCCTGGGTCGACGCTTCAAGGTCAGCGAACACCCGCGTTTCGCCGCCCTGCTCAGCCACCCCGGCCCTACCCGCTTCGCCAGCGACAGCGAGTTGCCGGACCCTTACGACGGCCTGGTGGATGGCCTGCACGAACACCTGGAAGTCCACGACTGCATGGGCTGCCCGCTGTTTATCGACGAGCGCCCCTGGGGCCTGCTGACCCTGGATGCCCTCGACCCGCAGAGCTTCGAACCCATCGAACTGGATGCCCTGCAGGCATTCGCCAGCCTGGCGGCGGCCACCGTCAACGCCGCCGAGCGCATCGAGCGCCTGGCCCTGCGCGCCGAAGACGAACACCAGCGCGCCGAGGTCTATCGCCAGGCCAGCGGCCAGAACCGCGAGATGATCGGCCAGAGCAAAGCCCACAAACGCCTGCTGGAGGAAATCGGCCTGGTCGGCGGCAGCGACCTGACGGTGCTGATCACCGGTGAAACCGGGGTCGGCAAGGAACTGGTGGCCCAGGCCATCCACGCCGCCTCGCCCCGTGCCGACAAACCGATCATCAGCCTCAACTGCGCCGCCCTGCCCGATACCCTGGTGGAAAGCGAACTGTTCGGCCATGTGCGGGGCGCCTTTACCGGCGCCACCAACGACCGCCGCGGCAAATTCGAGCTGGCCAATGGCGGCACGCTGTTTCTCGATGAGGTGGGCGAGTTGTCGCTGACCGTGCAGGCCAAGCTGCTGCGCGTGCTGCAAAGCGGCCAGCTGCAACGCCTGGGGTCGGACCAGGAACATCAGGTCGACGTGCGGCTGATCGCCGCCACCAACCGCGACCTGGCCGAAGAAGTGCGCAGCGGCCGCTATCGCGCGGACTTCTATCACCGCCTCAGCGTCTACCCGCTGCTGGTGCCGGCCCTGCGCGACCGCGGCCGCGATGTGCTGCTGCTCAGCGGCTACTTCCTCGAACAGAATCGCTCGCGCATGGGCCTGGGCAGCCTGCGCCTGACCAGCGATGCCCAGGCGGCGCTGCTGGCCTACGCCTGGCCGGGCAACGTGCGTGAGCTGGAACACCTGATCGGCCGCAGCGCCCTCAAGGCCCTGGGCAATTGCCGCGAACGACCGAAGATCCTCAGCCTGAGCGCCGCCGACCTGGACCTGCCGGACGCCTCGGCGCCGCTCACGCCCCAGCCCCCGGCTGCGACGGCCATGGCCGACCTTCCCGGCACCGGCGATCTACGGCAGGCCACCGAAAACTACCAGCGCCAACTGATCAGTGCCTGCCTTGAGCGCCACCAGCACAACTGGGCCAGCGCCGCCCGCGAGCTGGGCCTGGACCGCGCCAACCTGGGGCGCATGGCCAAGAGGCTAGGCTTGAAGTGACTCACCTGTAGCCGCCGAAGGCTGCGATCGGCTTGGGCGGCATTGCCACGAAACGGCCACGAACCCGATACATGAGGTGTGACCGAAACGACGCAATGGCTGATCTTGCGAGGACTGCGTCCTCGATCGCAGCCTTCGGCAGCGGCTACGGATTGCGCGGGTCGCGGATATTGGGATTAAGCCTAAAGCCAGCCCTTTGCGCGTCGATAACCCGTTATCGCTAGCTGTTCGCGGCCCATGGCGCGAACCACCTTTTTCCACAGAAGGTTTCTATGTCTTCCAACAAAGCCCGCGCAGACTCTCTTTCGCTTCTGCTGTTCACCTTGCGCAGCGGCAAGCTGATGGCGATCAACCTGCTCAAAGTCAGTGAAATCATTCCCTGCCCACCGCTGACCAAACTGCCGGAATCGCACCCGCACGTGAAAGGCATCGCCACCCTGCGCGGCAATTCGCTGTCGGTCATCGACCTGAGCCGGGCCATCGGCGAACGGCCGCTGGAAGACCCGGAGGGCGGCTGCCTGATCGTCACCGACGTCAGCCGCTCCAAGCAGGGCCTGCATGTGCAGGCGGTGAGCAAGATCGTGCATTGCCTGACCACCGATATCCGCCCGCCGCCCTATGGCTCCGGCGGGGTCAAGTCCTACATCACTGGGGTCACCCAGGTCGACGGCACCCTGGTGCAGGTGCTGGACATCGAGAAAGTCATCCATGGCATCGCCCCGGCGCAGATCGAAACCGCGCCGACCGAGCTGAGCATGCAAGACGCCGAACTGCTGGGGAATGCGCGGATCCTGGTGGTCGACGACAGCCAGGTGGCCCTGCAGCAGTCGGTGCATACCCTGCGTAACCTCGGCCTGCAATGCCACACCGCGCGCAGCGCCAAGGAGGCCATCGACTGCCTGCTGGACCTGCAAGGCACCGCCCAGGAGATCAACCTGATCGTCTCGGACATCGAGATGTCGGAGATGGACGGTTACGCCCTGACCCGCACCCTGCGCGAGACCCCGGACTTCGCCCACCTCTACGTCTTGCTGCATACCTCCCTGGACAGCGCCATGAACGCGGAAAAGGCCCGCCTGGCCGGCGCCAACGCGGTGCTGACCAAGTTTTCCTCGCCGGACCTGACCCGCTGCCTGATCGAAGCGGCCCGTCATGTCGCCGCCCAGAGCGCCTGAGCCGTGGCCGACGACTATTGCCTGCTAATGCGCCGCGACCTGACCGGGCAATCGAATCCCGCCAGTTGGCCAGCCGCCTTCAGCCTCGACAGCTATCGGCCGGAGCTGGCCGCAGCGGTGCATGGCCTGATGCACCTCGGCTACCAGGACGGCGGCGGGCGCGTGCCGGAGCTGGATAGCTGGCGCCAGCGTTTCGAAAGCGACGCCGAATACGACCCGCAACTGTGCCTGGTGGCGCAGGATGCCGAGGGCGTCGTCGGGGTGATCCAGTGCTGGACCAGCGCCTATATCAAGGACCTGGTGGTGCATCCGCGGGCCCGCGGCCAGGGCCTGGGACGGGCCTTGCTGCTGCAGGCCTTCGAGGTCTTCCGCCAGCGCCGCGAAGCCTTTGTCGACCTGCGGGTGCTGGAAGACAACCAGCGAGCCCGCGGGCTGTACGACAGCGTCGGCATGGTCGCGATCCGCCGTGAGCAGGTTCCCCACACGCCGCTGTAACCTGTAGCCGCTGCCGCAGGACCTGCTGCAATCCCTGTAGCCGCTGCCGCAGGCTGCGATAAGGCCGAAGGCCTTCAGCGATCTCAAAACCTTGCGCCCCCTTCGGGCGATCGTCCGAACGCGGCCCGAGCCTGCGGCAGCGGCTACAGCGATTTTCATTGTCGGCGTCTCAGGCATACTCCTGCGCATACCTGCGAACGAAGGAGCGCCCCGCCATGAAAGCCCTGTCCCTGAGCTTCGCCTGCCTCACCGCCCTCCTCGCCAGCCAGGCCCAGGCCTCCAGCCCAGACGCCTGGGCGACCTTCGACAAGCAGGTACGGGCCAGTTGCACCAAGGCCAGCCAGTTGAAGAATGTCAAAGTGCTGGGCAACGCCGCGCAGTTCGACGACCGGGTCGGCTACAGCGCGTTACTGCTTCAGGGCCAGTACCCGCAAAAACACATGAAGGGCCAGATTGGTACCGAGTTGTGCCTGTACGACAAACAGCGCAAGAACGCCCACGTCACCGAGTGGGATTCGATCCGTCCCGCCCTCGAGGCCAAGGGTCGGTGACTGGCGCATAACTTGCTTCGAGAGCGCTATTTAGAGGGCGATGTGAGTCATTCCGTCGCCGCTTCCGCCTTTCGACTATGGCTGCCGGCTCAATGAATACTCGTTTTTCCTGCGTAGGCTGCGGCAAGTGCTGCAACGATCATCACGTTCCCCTGACCCTCGGCGAAGCCCGCCAGTGGGCGCTGGATGGCGGCCAGGTGATCGTGCTGGTGGAAGGCTTCCTGAGCAATGGCCTGGGGCTGCCAGCCCAGCAGCGCGAGCACGCCGAACGGCGCTCCTGCGTGGTGCCCAGCGGCAATGCCCAGGCCCACGTGGCAATCACTTTCGCCGCCTACAACGTCGGCCCCTGCCGGAATCTTGACGAAGACCAGCTGTGCCGGATCTATGAGCGCCGGCCGCTGGTGTGCCGTATCTACCCGATGGAAATCAATCCGCACATCCCGCTCAACCCGGCGATCAAGGATTGCCCGCCCGAATCCTGGGAAAAAGGCCCGGAACTGATCGTCGGTGGCGAACTGGTGGACCGGGAACTGGCCGAACTGATCCAGCGCTCGCGCCAGGCCGACCGCGACGATATCCACAGCAAACAAGCCATCTGCCAACTGCTGGGCATTCACACCACCGCCCTCAAGGGCGACGGCTTTACCGCCTACCTGCCGGACATGGCCGCCCTGGCCGAAGCCATCGAGCGGGTCCAGGCGCAACCGCTGGCGGCGCCGGCCGGCGAGTGGTTGTTCCATGTATCCGGTGAAGATATTGCCGGGCAAGTGCAGGACGCCGGGGCCCAGGTGGTGACCGAGGCGCCGCTCACCTACGCCTTCATTTCCTTGCGGGCAGCATGAAGCCCTGCCGCTGACCCGCAGAGTCTCCGGTGTCCGTCAAATCGTTGCGAGCGTGCCGCTCGTACGCAGACTGCGGCAGCGGCTACACGGATTGGGATATCGCGGCATTCGCGGAACTTGTAGCCGCTGCCGCAGGCTGCGATAAGGCCGAAGGCCTTCGGCGACCTCAAGATCTTGCGCTCCCTTCGGACGCGATCGACCGAGCGCGGCCCGAACCTTCGGCAGCCGCTACAGAAGCTTGGACTCAGCGCTTGCCCATCGAGCGACGGGTGCCGGGCGGCGCCGCGCCTGGGGTCTTGGTGTGGCCGTTGGTGGCGCCGTTCTTGTACCAGGGTTGCTGGGCATTCTTGGCCTGGGCGAACTTGGACGGCTTGAACGGAAACTTGAACGGCGCGATCGCCGGCTTGCCTTCGCCAGGCGCGCTGGCGTCGTCGACCTGGTCGGCGCTGGGCGCGTCGGACACAGGCGGTTGTGCTGGGGTAGTCATGGAAGCTCCGGGTGAAAAGCAAAGGCCGGGCCCGGGGAAGCGGGCCGCGAAGGCCGGCAGTATACCCGCGTTGCGGATCGTTGAGCGGCCGCGACCGTCATCGGCCAAAGGTCATCGGTCGGCCTTTGCTGACAGCGCTGTCAGGCAGGCGTCACGTTGCTGACCGGGTCGGCCGGCTATAAAGGGGCCATCGATTCTGGCCATCCTCCCGTCCCCCTTGCCCCCCGGCGCTGGCGTCCATGCGTAATCGAAAAACAACCCTTGTGCTCGCAGGCGTGCTCGCCGTTCTCGCCGCCGCTGGCCTGTGGTCCCTGCTCAAGCCACCCAGCACCAAGCTGGCGGCGCCGACCGCGGTGCCGGTGCGGGTGATCAGCGTCGCCCAGCAGGATGTGCCGCGGCATGTCAGTGGCATCGGCTCGGTGCTTTCGCTGCACAACGTGGTGATTCGCCCCCAGGTGGACGGCATCCTCACCCGGCTGCTGGTCAAGGAAGGCCAGTTGGTCAAGGCCGGCGACCTGCTGGCAACCATCGACGACCGCTCGATCCGCGCCAGCCTCGATCAGGCCCGGGCGCAACTGGCGGAAAACCAGGCGCAACTGCAAGTGGCCCAGGTCAACCTCAAGCGTTACAAGCTGCTGTCGGTGGATGACGGCGTGTCCAAGCAGACCTACGACCAGCAGCAGGCGCTGGTCAACCAGCTCAAGGCCAGCGTCCAGGGCAACCAGGCCGCCATCGATGCGGCGCAGGTGCAGCTGTCCTATACCCAGATCCGCTCGCCGGTGTCCGGCCGCGTCGGCATCCGCACCGTCGACGAAGGCAATTTCCTGCGCACCAGCGATACCCAGGGCCTGTTCTCGGTGACCCAGATCGACCCGATCGCGGTCGCGTTTTCCTTGCCGCAACAGATGCTGCCGACCTTGCAGGGCCTGCTGGCCGCCGAGCACCCGGCCTCGGTGGACGCCTACCTGGGCGCCGATACCGACTCCGACACGGGCGAGCGCCTGGGCGAAGGTCACCTGAGCCTGATCGACAACCAGATCGACACCAACACCGGGACCATCCGCGCCAAGGCCGAATTCAGCAACCCCGGGCAAAAGCTCTGGCCCGGCCAGCTGGTGACCATCAAGATCCAGACCGCCGTGGAAAAAGCCGCCCTGGTGGTACCGCCCGGCGTGGTGCAACGCGGCCTGGATAAACACTTCGTGTATCGGGTCAAGGACGACACGGTGGAAATCGTCCCGGTGCAGATGGTCTATCAGGACAGCGGCCAGAACATCATCAAGGGCGTGCAAGCCGGCGACCTGCTGGTCAGTGACGGCCAGTCGCGGCTCAAGGCCGGCTCACATATCGAAGTGCTCAGCGAACCGCCGCAACAGATCCAGGCGGCGAACTCGGAGCCACAGCCATGAAGGGCCACGGCTCGATCTCCGCCTGGTGCGTCGACCATCCGGTCGCCACCCTGCTGCTGACCTTCGCCCTGGTGCTGCTGGGCGCCATCGCCTTTCCCCGGCTGCCCATAGCGCCGCTGCCGGAAGCCGAGTTCCCGACCATCCAGGTCACCGCGCAGCTGCCCGGCGCCAGCCCGGAAACCATGGCTTCCTCGGTGGCCACGCCGCTGGAGGTGCAGTTCAGTGCCATCCCCGGCATGACCCAGATGACCTCCAGCAGCGCCCTGGGCTCGACCAACCTGACCCTGCAATTCACCCTCGACAAGAGCATCGACACCGCCGCCCAGGAAGTGCAGGCGGCGATCAACACCGCCTCGGGCAAGCTGCCCAACGACATGCCGAGCCTGCCCACCTGGCGCAAGGTCAACCCGGCGGACAGCCCGGTGCTGATCCTCAGCATCAGTTCCACGCAGATGCCCGGCACTGAACTGAGCGACTACGTGGAAACCCTGCTGGCCCGGCAGATCAGCCAGATCGACGGTGTCGGCCTGATCAACATCACCGGCCAGCAACGCCCGGCGATCCGCGTCCAGGCCTCGCCCGACCGGCTGGCGGCCATCGGCCTGACCCTGGCCGATATCCGCGTCGTCCTGCAGCAGGCCAGCCTCAACCTGGCCAAGGGCGCGCTGTATGGCGAGTCCAGCATCTCGACCCTGTCGACCAACGACCAGCTGTTCCATCCCGATGACTACGGCCAGTTGATCGTCTCCTACAAGAACGGCGCGCCGGTGCAGCTCAAGGACGTCGCCCGGGTCATCAGCGGCCCGGAAAATGCCTACGTGCAGGCCTGGTCCAACGACCAGCCGGGGCTCAACCTGGTGATCTTCCGCCAGCCGGGGGCCAACATCGTCGACACCGTGGACCGCATCCAGGGCGAGTTGCCGCGCCTGGAGGCCATGCTGCCGGCCTCGGTGGACGTGACCGTGCTCTCGGACCGCACCAAGACCATCCGCGCGTCCTTGCATGAAGTGGAAATCACCCTGCTGATCGCGGTGCTGCTGGTGGTGGCGGTGATGGCGCTGTTCCTGCGCCAGCTGTCGGCAACGCTGATCGTCTCCAGCGTGCTCGGGGTGTCGCTGGTGGCCAGCTTCGCGCTGATGTATGTGATGGGCTTAAGCCTGAACAACCTGACCCTGGTGGCCATCGTGATCTCGGTGGGCTTCGTGGTCGACGACGCGATTGTCGTGGTGGAGAACATCCATCGCCATCTGGAAGCCGGCGATGGCATGCGCGAGGCGGCGATCAAGGGCGCCGGCGAAATCGGCTTCACCGTGGTGTCCATCAGCTTCTCGCTGATCGCCGCATTCATTCCCCTGTTGTTCATGGGCGGCGTGGTCGGGCGACTGTTCAAGGAGTTCGCCCTGACCGCCACCTCGACCATCCTTATTTCCGTGGTGGTGTCGCTGACCCTGGCGCCGACCCTGGCGGCGCTGTTCATGCGCGCGCCGACTGATCATCCCCATAATCACCCGGGCTTCGGCGAACGCCTGCTGGCATTCTACGAGCGCGGGCTGCGCCGAGCCCTGGCCCATCAACGGCTGATGCTCGGCCTGTTCGGCCTGACCCTGGGCCTGGCCATCGCCGGCTATGTGTTCATTCCCAAGGGTTTCTTCCCGGTCCAGGACACCGGCTTCGTGCTCGGCACCAGCGAAGCGGCGGCCGACATCTCCTACCCGGACATGGTGGCAAAGCACCTGGCCCTGGCGAAGATCCTCGGCGCCGACCCGGCGGTGGAAACCTTCTCCCACTCAGTGGGCGTCACCGGCAACAACCAGACCATCGCCAACGGCCGCTTCTGGATCGCCCTCAAGGACCGCGGCCAGCGGGACGTCTCCGCCAGCCAGTTCATCGACCGCATTCGCCCGCAGCTGGCCAAGGTCCCGGGTATCGTCCTGTACCTGCGGGCCGGCCAGGACATCAACCTCAGCTCCGGGCCGAGCCGCAGCCAGTACCAGTACGTGCTCAAGAGCAACGACGGGCCGACGCTGAATACCTGGACCCAGCGCCTGACGGAAAAACTGCGGGCCAACCCGGCCTTTCGCGACCTGTCCAACGACCTGCAACTGGGCGGCAGCATCACCCATATCAGCATCGACCGCAGCGCCGCGGCGCGTTTCGGCCTGACCGCCACCGATGTCGACGAAGCGCTCTACGACGCCTTCGGCCAGCGCCAGGTCAATGAGTTCCAGACCGAGACCAACCAGTACAACGTGATCCTCGAACTGGACGCCCAGCAGCGCGGCAAGGCCGAGAGCCTGAATTACTTCTACCTGCGCTCGCCCCTGAGTGGCGAGATGGTGCCGCTGTCGGCGCTGGCCAAGGTCGACCCGCCCACCGTCGGCCCGTTGTCCATCGCCCACGACGGCATGTTCCCGGCCGCCAACCTGTCGTTCAACCTGGCGCCGGGCGTGGCCCTGGGCGACGCGGTGATCATGCTCGACCAGGCGAAAAACCAGATCGGCATGCCCGCCTCCATCGCCGGCAATTTCCAGGGCGCGGCCCAGGCCTTCCAGAGTTCCCTGGCCAGCCAGCCGTGGCTGATCCTCGCGGCGCTGGTGGCGGTGTACATCATCCTCGGCGTGCTCTACGAGAGCTTCGTCCACCCGCTGACGATCATTTCCACCCTGCCCTCGGCCGGCCTTGGCGCACTGATCATGCTCTGGCTGCTGGGCCAGGACTTCTCGATCATGGCCCTGATCGGCCTGGTGCTGCTGATCGGCATCGTCAAGAAAAACGGCATCCTGATGATCGACTTCGCCCTCGAAGCCCAGCGCAAGGGCGGGCTGTCGCCGCAGGAGGCGATCTACCAGGCCTGTATCACCCGTTTCCGGCCGATCATCATGACCACCCTCGCCGCTTTGCTCGGTGCCTTGCCGCTGATGCTCGGCTATGGCGCCGGCGCCGAGTTGCGCCAGCCGCTGGGGATCGCCGTGGTCGGTGGCCTGCTGGTGAGCCAGGCGCTGACGCTGTTCACCACTCCGGTCATATACTTGTGGCTCGAGCGGCTATTCCATCGGCCCACACCAGCGCCAGCGCTGGCAAGCACATCCTGAGGCGGGGTCATGCGCGTTCTGATTATCGAAGATGAAGAGAAAACCGCGGACTATCTGCACCGTGGCCTGACCGAACAAGGCTACACCGTGGACCTCGCGCGCGACGGTGTCGAGGGCCTGCACCTGGCGCTGGAAGGCGACTACGCGGTGATCGTGCTCGACGTGATGCTGCCCGGCCTCGACGGCTTCGGCGTGCTGCGGGCGCTGCGCGCGCGCAAGCAGACGCCGGTGATCATGCTCACCGCCCGCGAGCGCGTCGAAGACCGCATCAAGGGCCTGCGCGATGGCGCCGACGATTACCTGGGCAAGCCCTTTTCCTTCCTCGAACTGGTGGCGCGCCTGCAGGCCCTGACCCGCCGCAGCGGCGGCCACGAACCGGTGCAGATCAGCATCGCCGACCTGTGGATCGACCTGATCAGCCGCAAGGCCAGCCGCGCCGGCACGCGCCTGGACCTGACCGCCAAGGAGTTCTCGCTGCTCAGTGTGCTCGCCCGGCGCCAGGGCGAGATCCTGTCGAAAACCGCGATCGCCGAGATGGTCTGGGACATCAACTTCGACAGCGACGCCAACGTCGTCGAGGTGGCGATCAAGCGCCTGCGGGCCAAGCTCGACGGGCCGTTCGAACAGAAACTGCTGCACACCATCCGCGGCATGGGGTATGTGCTGGAGAACCGCGGTGCCTCGTAATTCGATTGCCCTGCGCCTGAGCGGGCTGTTCACCCTGGTCGCCCTGCTGGTGTTCCTGCTGATCGGCGGCGCGCTCTATCAACAGGTGGACAAGGGCCTGGGCCTGCTGCCCGAGGCCGAGCTGGATGCGCGCTACAGCGTGCTGGAGTCGGCCCTGACGCGCTTCGGCAACCCGGAGCACTGGGCCAAGATCAACAACAAGCTCAAGCTGCTCAGCGAAGAAGACAAGCGCATCCGTTTCTGGGTGGTCAGCGGCGACCCCGCCTACGAATACGGCAACCCCGACCCGCAGATCCGCCGCTTCGCCCAGGGCCCGCTGGGCATGCGCGACCTGACCCTGCCCGGGCATCCCTATCCGCTGAAAGTGCTGGTCAGCCAGCTGCCGGCCAAGGAGCTGCGCCCGCCGCTGCGCTTTCTGATCGCCATCGACACCGAGACCTTCTACGAGACCCAGCACCAGCTGCTGATTGCCTTGATCAGCCTGGCCATCGTCGGCGTGCTGCTGGCCTCGGCGCTGGGCTACTGGGTGGCGCGCATCGGCCTCAAGCCCTTGATCGGGCTGTCCGAAGAGGCCCAGCGCCTGGCCCCGCCGAGGCTTTCCGGACGCCTGCAGCTGTCGTCGCTGCCGCCGGAGCTGACGCAGTTCGCCAACTCGTTCAACTCGACCCTGGAACGAGTGGAACAAGCCTATTCGCGCCTGGAATCCTTCAATGCCGACGTCGCCCACGAACTGCGCTCGCCGCTGACCAACCTGATCGGCCAGACCCAGGTGGCGCTGACCCGCGGGCGTTCCGCCGAGCATTATTTCGAGGTGCTGCAATCCAATCTCGAAGAGCTGGAACGGCTGCGCTCGATCATCAACGACATGCTGTTCCTGGCCAGCGCCGACCAGGGCAGCAAGGCCACCAAGCTCACCAGCACCTCCCTGGCCAGCGAAGTGGCGACCACCCTGGACTACCTGGACTTCATCCTCGAAGACGCCCAGGTCAAGGTCGAGGTGCGCGGCGATGCCCAGGTGCAGATCGAGATCGCCCACCTGCGCCGGGCGCTGATCAACCTGCTGAGCAACGCCGTGCAGCACACCGAGCCCGGGCAGGTGATCCGGGTGCAAATCGATGTGCAGGAACACCAGGTGGCCATCGCCGTGAGCAACCCCGGCCAGGCCATCGCCCGCGAGCATCTGCCACGGCTGTTCGAGCGCTTCTACCGGGTCGACGCCTCCCGCAGCAACAGCGGCGCCAACCACGGCCTGGGGCTGGCGATCGTCAAGGCCATCGCCCTGATGCACGGCGGCGACGTGTTCGTGCGCAGCGATGACGGCATGAACACCTTCGGCCTCTACCTGCCGATCTGAGCTCTCCCTCTCCTCTGTAGGAGCAGCCGGTCGATTGCTCGCGATGGCGGTGCATCAGGCACAGCGCATAGCCCCATCGCCGGCAAGTCTGGCCCCTACAGAAGCGGTGTCAACTATTGCTTTTGGCGTAACAGTGATTATCCTGTTCGGCGCTTTTTCCAGCCGTCTTGAAGTTATATTTTTGTCGCACCTAATTTGAACTTGCTCTGCAAGAAGGTCTTCAGAAATGTCCAACAGTATGGGTATTGCCAGCGCCTTTGTTTTGTCCTCCCTGTTCTTGGCCCCTATGGCCATGGCCGAAGAATCGCAGACTTTCGCCGCGCATAACGCCGCACGCGCCGCTGCCTTCCAGGACGCCCAGGAAGCGCTGGCTGCCAAGCAACAAAACGGCAAGCAGCCGCAGGAGATCACGGCGGAACAACGCCAGCCGGACGTTCAGAAGGACAGCTGACACCTGCTACCGACTCGTTTCCCTCGACAACTTCTCTGCTCTACCCCCCGGAGTAAGTTGTCTTAAAGCCGCTGATAACAGCGGCTTTTTTTTGCCATATAGAACTGACTGTTTCATTCGTTTCACCCAGAACAAGAAACACCCGAATCGACAATAACAACTGTCATCATTCATCCAAGGAGCTTTTTACCGGTGAAGGTCACTTCAACTCTCAGCCCGTTGTTCATTGCAATGGCTGCAACTATCGCCCCCTGTGTCCAGGCCGCCGACGAGGCCAGCCCCGAAGGTTTCGTCGAAGGCGCAAGCCTCAAGCTCAACGCCCGCAACTACTACATGAATCGCAACCGCCACCAGCAGGCTCCCGACAATATCGAATGGGGCCAGGGTTTCCTGGGGATCTTCGAGTCGGGTTATACCCAGGGCACTGTCGGTTTCGGCCTCGATGCCAACGCCATGCTCGGCTTGAAACTCGATGGCGGTGGCGGCACCGACAGCTCGAGCATCCTGCCGGTCAGCGATGGCAGCGGCAAAGCGCCGACCTCGTTTTCCACGGCTGGCGCCACCCTGAAAATCCGCGCCTTCGACACCGAGCTCAAGGCCGGCGATCTGTTCCTCAACAATCCGGTGATCGCCGGTGGCCAGAGCCGCATGCTGCCGCAGACCTTCCGCGGGGTCAGCCTGGCCAACCACAGCTTCGACGGCTGGCTGCTCGAAGGCGGCCAGGCCAGCTTCACCAAGCCCTATAACCAGAGCGGCCGCCGACGTATCGACACGGCCTACGGCAAACTGGCGAATGGCGACGAAAGTCGCCACCTGAACTGGGCCGGCGTGGCCTGGAGCGGCGTGCCCGGGCTGACCAGCAGCCTGTACGCCGCCGAACTCAAGGACATCTGGAACCAGTACTACTACGACCTCGACTACAGCTATGCGCTGAACGAGCTGGTGACCCTGAACCCGGGCTTGCACTTCTATCACACCCAGGACACCGGCGACGCGCTGCTGGGCGACATCGACAACAACACCTACAGCCTGCATTTCACCCTGGGCATCGGTCACCATAGCCTCACCGCCGCTTACCAGCGGGTGAATGGCAACACCCCGTTCGACTACATCAACCAGGGTGACAGCATCTACCTGGACAACTCCCAGCAGTATTCGGATTTCAACGGCCCCAACGAGCGTTCGTGGAAACTCAAGTACGCCTACGACTTCGCCGGCCTTGGCCTGCCGGGCCTGACTTCGGCGCTCTCCTACTCGCGCGGCGAGCTGGACCTGACCAAGGTCGACCCGCACAGCCGTGGCTACGCCAACTGGTACAGCGCCGGCGGCGAGCACGCCAGGCACTGGGAACGCGACCTTGACCTCAAGTACGTGGTGCAGGGTGGCCAGGCCAAGGATCTGGCGGTCCGCCTGCAGTGGGCCACCAACCGTGGCGGCAACGGTTATGGCGCGCTGGACAATGACACCGACGAATACCGGGTGATCGTCGATTACCCATTCAGTGTGTTCTAAGCGCGAATAAGCAAAAGGCCAGCATCATTTTGCTGGCCTTTTTTTTGTCTGCGATTTATACATGCGCCCGCAGGCGCGATCGGTCTCTGCAACTCTGCTTGCTTCATCCGGAAACACCCCTGAAACGTACACACCGCAGAAGTCAGAACCATGAGTGTGAGTAGTGCGACACCCCGCAACACGACCACTTTGAACCGGTCGGAAAGGATGCTGATTCTTGGAAGCTCACTGATGGTCATCTCCATCCTGAGCATCGTGACCTTCTTGCTGATTCGCGAACGCGGCAGCGCCGAAATGGCCGCCACCCGCGCGGCCTCCAACATCGTGCAATTGATCGACGCCGACGTGCTGCGCAATGTCGAGCTGTACGACGTATCCCTGCGTGGCCTGATCAGCGCCTCGCAACGCGACGACCTGAAACAGGTATCGCCGACCATTCGCCATATGGCGCTGTTCGACCGGGCTACCGCGGCCCCTTACAAGGGCAACATCCTGCTGCTCGACTCGCGCGGCGACGTGCTTGCCGACTCCGCCTCGGTCGAACCGCGCCAGGGCAACTTTGCCGACCGAGAGTATTTCCAGTCCCATGTGAATAACCCTGATCCGGGCATGCTGATCAGCCGACCGTTCCGCGCCCGCCCTCCCGAGCTGGATTGGCGCATCAGTTTCAGCCGGCGGGTGTCCGGCGAGCGCGGGGAGTTCCTCGGCGTGGCCGAAGCGGCCATGCGCCTGGACTACTTCAGCCAATTGTTCAAAAGCCTGAATGTCGGCCGCGACAGCTCGGTCAACCTGATCAGTCGCGACGGTATCCTGCTGGCCCAGGAACCACCGCGAGCGGACAACCTGATCGGCCAGGACTTCAGCCAACGGCCCAATTTCATCCGCATCCTGCGCGAGGGGAACGGCAGCTTCAAAGGCATGTCCAGCACCCAGCAGCCGCGCCTGTATACCTTCTCCCAGGTCGGAGACCTGCCGCTGATCGTGATCGTGGCGCTTTCCAGCAATGAAGTCTTCGCCTCCTGGCAGCGCACCGCCCTGGTGGTCGGCGGCGCCACCGGTGCGCTGTGCCTGGGCCTGTTGTGGCTGACCTGGCTGCTTTGCCGGGAATTGCGCCGCCGCCAGAGCGCCGAGCAGGAACTCGCGCAACTGGCCGCCACTGACGCTCTCACCGGCCTGGACAACCGCCGCAGCCTGGACCAGACCCTGGCCCGCGAATGGGGACGCGCGCAACGCTCCCACAGCGCCCTGTCGCTGCTGATGTTGGACGTGGATCACTTCAAGGCCTTCAACGACCGCTACGGCCACCTGCTTGGCGATGAAGCCCTGCGCATCGTGGCCCGGGTGATCAGTGACAATATCCGGCGCCCCGGCGACCTGGCCGCACGCTACGGCGGCGAAGAGTTCGCCGTGGTCCTGCCGGAGACCGATAACGAAGGCGCCCGGCGTATCGCCGAGCATATCCGCCTGGCGATCGAGCGCCTGCCGCCGATCCGGGACGGCGCCTCGCCGATCACCATCAGCATCGGCCTCAGCACCTGGGCGGGCACGCCGAAGTCCAGCCTGGAAGCGTTGTGCTCGATGGCCGACAAGGCGCTGTACCAGGCCAAGGCCGAAGGGCGAAACCGGGTGGTAGGTTAAGGCCTCATCGCGGGTAAGCCTCGCTCCTACGGGTCCCGTGACCTCATCAGCCGTGCAGCAATCTGCAGGCATAAAAAAAGGCCACCCGAAGGCAGCCTTTAAAAACTAAAGGAAAGAGAGTGTTACTTACACGGCCGCAACCGGACGCATGTAAGAGATCGGTGCAGTGCTGGCATCTTCGAAGGTCACGACTTCCCAAGCGTCTTTCTGCTCAATGAGCTTGCGCAGAAGCTGGTTGTTCAGTGCATGGCCCGACTTGAAGCCTTTGAACTCACCTATCAGGCTGTTGCCCAGCAGGTAGAGGTCACCAATTGCGTCGAGGATCTTGTGCTTCACGAATTCGTCTTCGTAGCGAAGGCCGTCCTCGTTCAGTACACCATCCGCGTCGACCACGATGGCGTTTTCCACGCTGCCGCCGAGTGCGAGGTTGTGCTTGCGCAGGTACTCGATATCACTCATGAAACCAAAGGTACGGGCGCGGCTGACTTCTTTTACGAACGAAGTGCTGGAAAAGTCCACGCTTGCACTCTGGGTGCGGTCACGGAAAACCGGGTGATCGAAATCGATCTCAAAGCTCACTTTAAAACCGTCGAAAGGCACGAAAGTGGCGCGCTTGTCGCCGTCTTCCACTGTCACCTCGCGAAGGATGCGGATGAACTTCTTGGCTGCGTCCTGTTCTTCCAGGCCGGCAGATTGAATCAGGAATACGAAGGGTCCAGCGCTGCCATCCATGATCGGGACTTCGGACGCGGAGAGCTCGACGTAGGCGTTATCGATGCCCAGGCCAGCCATGGCCGAGAGCAAGTGCTCCACCGTGTCCACTTTGGTGTCACCGTTGACCAGGGTGGTCGACATAGTGGTCTCACCAACGTTTTCCGCGCGAGCAGGAATCTGCACCACAGGGTCCAGGTCGGCACGACAAAACACAATGCCGGTGTCGACAGGCGCAGGCTTGAGGGTCAGGTAAACCTTCTCCCCGGAGTGCAGGCCTACACCTGTGGCACGGATAATATTCTTCAGGGTGCGTTGTTTAATCATGGCTTGGGCCGCTTCAGCGCAAATTGCGAACTGGTATCAACAAAGGCTGGCGATAATAGCAGACCAGACCTTTGCTGAACACCAATCACCCTAATACCCCTGATACATTCCATCAATCGGCCTGGCGACGCAGGAAAGCCGGGATGTCCAGGTAGTCCAGATCATCTTGCGGATTCAGCTTCGCCGCAGTCGCAGCACTGGCCTGGGCCTGGTTGCGCATGACGGTCGGACGGTCCAGATCACGGTAGTTGACCGACGGCAGTTCCTGACGCGCAGGTGCTGGCGCCTGTGCAGCGGCCATGGAGGTTTGCACGGTATTGTCGATGACCTTCACAGGTTTCTCGATTTTCGCGCCCAGACCTGTGGCAACCACAGTCACGTGCAGCTCGTCGCGCATGTCCGGATCGATAACGGTACCGACCTTGACCATGGCGTGCTCGGAAGCGAAGGCTTCGATGATGCTACCCACGTCGGAGTACTCACCCAGGGACAGGTCGGGACCGGCGGTGATGTTCACCAGGATGCCGCGCGCGCCTTGCAGGTTCACGTCTTCCAGCAGCGGGTTGCGGATCGCCGCTTCGGTCGCTTCACGTGCACGGTTAGGACCGCTGGCGCAGCCAGTGCCCATCATCGCCATGCCCATTTCGCTCATCACGGTGCGTACGTCGGCGAAGTCGACGTTGATCATGCCCGGACGCTTGATGATGTCGGAGATACCGCGAACGGCACCGGCCAGGACGTCGTCGGCCTTGGCAAAAGCCGACAGCAGGCTGGCGTCTTTGCCGAGGATGGTCAGCAGTTTTTCGTTGGGAATGGTGATCAACGAATCGACGCTTTCGCTCAGCGCGCGGATGCCTTCATCGGCGATCTGCATGCGCTTGCGGCCTTCGAACGGGAACGGACGGGTCACCACCGCAACGGTGAGGATGCCCATTTCCTTGGCCACTTCGGCGATGATCGGCGCAGCACCGGTACCGGTACCACCGCCCATGCCGGTCGTGATGAACACCATGTTGGTGCCCGCCAGCACTTCAGCGATACGCTCGCGGTCTTCCAGGGCGGCTTGACGGCCGACTTCAGGATTGGCGCCAGCACCCAGGCCCTTGGTCACGCCGGTACCCAGTTGCAGGATGGTCCGCGCGCCGATGTTTTTCAGCGCTTGAGCATCAGTGTTGGCGCAGATGAATTCGACGCCTTCGATGTTGCTCTTGACCATGTGATTGACGGCGTTGCCGCCGCCACCGCCGACACCGATAACCTTGATTACCGGACTTGCGGGGACGTTGTCTACGAGTTCGAACATTTTCCCTCTCCTTTCATTTCTCTAGTTTTTTCGCCTACTGCTTACAACGGTGTTGCGGTAAATCTTCAGAAATTGCCCTGCACCCAGCTCTTGATGCGATCGAGCAAGGCGGCCTTGGGTTCGTCGCTGCTGTAGCTGTCCCGGCTACCGATGCCGGAGAACGAGATACCGTCGGACTGCTTCTGCAGCCCGTACAACAGCAAGCCCACGCCGGTGGAGTAGATCGGGTTGCGCACCACGTCGGACAGGCCTTTGACGGTGTGTGGCACGCCCAGGCGGACCGGCATGTGGAAAATCTCTTCGGCCAGTTCGACCGCGCCTTCCATTTTCGAAGTACCGCCGGTCAGCACGATGCCGGCCGGGATCAGGTCTTCGTAGCCGCTGCGACGCAGTTCGGCCTGGATCAGGGTGAACAGCTCGTCGTAACGCGGCTCGACCACTTCGGCCAGGGCCTGACGGGACAATTCGCGCGGAGGACGGTCGCCGACGCTTGGCACCTTGATGGTTTCGCCGGCACCGGCCAGCTTGGCCAGGGCGCAGGCATAACGAATCTTGATTTCTTCGGCGTACTGGGTCGGCGTACGCAGCGCCATGGCGATGTCGTTGGTCACCTGGTCGCCGGCAATCGGGATCACCGCGGTATGGCGGATCGCGCCTTCGGTGAAGATCGCGATGTCGGTGGTGCCGCCACCGATATCCACCAGGCACACGCCCAGCTCTTTCTCGTCGTCGGTCAGTACCGAATACGCCGAGGCCAGCTGTTCGAGAATGATGTCGTCGATTTCCAGGCCGCAGCGACGCACGCACTTTTCGATGTTCTGGGCGGCATTCACCGCGCAGGTCACTACGTGCACCTTGGCTTCCAGGCGTACGCCGGACATGCCCAGGGGCTCGCGCACGCCTTCCTGGTTATCGATCACGTAATCCTGCGGCAGGGTGTGCAGCACCCGCTGGTCGGCCGGAATCGCCACGGCCTGCGCCGCGTCGAGTACCCGCTCCAGGTCCGCCGAGCTCACTTCGCGATCACGAATCGCCACGATGCCGTGGGAGTTCAGGCTGCGAATGTGATTGCCCGCCACACCGACGAACGCCGAGTGGATACGGCAACCGGCCATCAGTTGCGCTTCTTCTACCGCGCGCTGGATCGATTGAACGGTGGACTCGATATTCACCACCACGCCCTTCTTCAGGCCGCGCGATGGATGGGTGCCGATACCGACGATTTCCAGCGTGCCATCGGCCGCGACCTCGCCTACCAGCGCCACCACCTTGGAGGTGCCGATATCCAGACCGACGATCATTTTGCCGCTTTGCACGTTTGCCATGGTCCTGCCTCTTCTTAATTCTTCGCGACGGCGGGTTGGGCCGTCGTGGGCGCTACAGGTTCCCGCCAGCCGACGGCCAGGCCGTTGGCATAACGCAGATCGATGCGCGCGATGTTCGTAATCTGTTCTTTCAGCGTTTTTTCATAAATGGCAATGAAGCGGCGCATCTTCTCCACCAGGTGATCGCGTCCGAGCAACAGTTCGATACCAGGACCGGCGCTGCCGGCCCCCGTGGTCAGGAACCAGCTGCCGCGCTCGCGCAACTCCAGACGGGCAATGGAGAAACCCATCGGGCGAAGCATCTGGCTCAACACCTGGTACTGCTGCATCACCTGCTGCTGGGCCCGCTGCGGGCCGAACAACTGTGGCAAGTGCTCGTAGTTCGCCAGCTCACGCGGGGTGAAGGCCTGGCCCTGGTTGTTCAACAGCGCCTCGTCGCCCCAACGGGCCACCGGCAACTGCTCTTCCAGGCGAATCACCACCTGGTCCGGCCACACACGCCTTACCTCGGCATGAGCGATCCATGGCATCTGTTCCAGCTCGGTACGCATGCTCGCCAGGTCGATGGTGAAGAAGCTCGCCGCGACGTAGGGCGCGATCCGCTGCTGCACCGCCTGCTGGCTGATGTAACTCAGGTCGCCCTGCACCGCGACCTTGGTGATCGGCCGGTCGGCATAGGGCAACAGGCGCTGCGCGCCCTCGTAAGTGCCGAAGCCCAGCGCGACCAGCAGCACCGGCCACATCAGGCTTTTCAGCACGCCAAAGTTGGCTTTCGGCAGGCGCGCCGACATCGGCTCCTTGGCCACCATCCGGCTGGCACCACGCGGCACCGGCTTGCGGCCGGGAGCGGGTTGCTGATGACGTAGCTGGGCGCCTTGCATGGCCTTAACCTCGCGGCTCTGCGTTACTGACGACACTCTCCGCCAGGATGGCCAGAACCAGCTGCTGGAAATCCAGACCGGCGGCACGGGCCGCCATCGGAACCAGACTGTGATCGGTCATGCCGGGAGCGGTGTTCACTTCCAGGAACCAGAACTGGCCATCAGCGTCCTGCATCACATCGGCACGCGCCCAACCGGCGATACCGAGCGCCCCGCAGGCTTTCGCCGTCAGGTCCATGAGCTCCTGCTCTTTATTGCTGTCGAGGCCACACGGAATCCGGTACTGGGTATCGGAAGCCAGGTACTTGGCGTCGTAGTCGTAAAACGTGTGGGGCGTGCCCAGGGCGATCGGTGGCAATACCTGGCCGCGCAGCGTGGCGATGGTGAACTCCGGACCTTGAATCCATTGTTCAACCAAGACTTGCGAGTCGTAGGTGCTGGCCGCTTTCCATGCGTCGATCAGTTCGGACGCGGATGTCACTTTGGCCATACCAATACTGGAACCTTCATGCGCCGGTTTGACGATCAAAGGCATGCCCAGTTCCGTAGCCGCAGAAATACAATCGGCCTCGGAGCCAAGTACGGCGTGGCGTGGCGTCGGAATACCGAGGCTGTGCCAGACCTGCTTGGTACGCAGTTTGTCCATCGCTAGCGCCGAAGCCAGGATGCCGCTGCCGGTGTAGGGAATACCCATGCATTCCAGCAGGCCCTGCATGCTGCCGTCTTCGCCGCCACGACCGTGGAGGATGATGAAGGCGCGATCGATCTTCTCGTTCAGCAGGCGCTGCAGGAAGTCGTCACCGACGTCGATGCCGAAGGCGTCCACACCAGCGCTCAGCAAGGCTTCGAGCACGGCGTTACCGGACTTCAGCGAGACTTCGCGCTCGGCGCTCTTGCCGCCGAACAGCACGGCGACGCGACCGAAATCCTTCGGCGCGAGGGTCGAAAACAGAGAGGCGTAGGCGGCGGTCATTTCGACTTCCCCTGACCGGAAGGCACGGCGCCCGCGAACAACGGGCTGCCCAGCAGCTTCGGCGCAAGACCGCCGATATCACCGGCGCCCTGGCACAGCAGGATGTCGCCGGCGCGCAGCAGCGGCTTGACCAGCGGCGCGAGGTCGACCCCACGTTCGATGTAGATCGGGTCCAATTGACCGCGCTGACGGATGCTGTGGCACAGCTGACGGCTGTCCGCCCCCGGGATCGGCTCTTCGCCCGCTGGATAGACTTCCATCAACAGCAGGACGTTGGCGTCCGCCAATACCTGGACGAAATCGTCGTATAGGTCGCGGGTGCGGCTGAAACGGTGCGGCTGGTAGACCATCACCAGGCGACGCTCAGGCCAGCCACCGCGCACGGCCTTGATCACTGCCGCGACTTCGGTCGGGTGGTGGCCGTAGTCGTCCACCAGCATCACGTTGCCGCCATCCACCGGCAGTTCGCCGTAGACCTGGAAGCGACGTCCCACGCCCTGGAAGCCCGACAGGCCCTGGACGATGGCTTCATCGCTGATGCCTTCGTCGGTGGCAATGCAGATGGTCGCCAGGGCGTTCAGCACGTTGTGGTTACCCGGCATGTTCACCGAGACATCCAGCGGCTCGCGATCGGGACGCAGCACGGTGAAGAAGGTCTGCATACCCTGCTGGCGTACATTGATCGCGCGCACGTCGGCGCCTTCGTTGAAACCGTAGGTGACGGTCGGACGCTTGACCTGTGGCAGGATCTCGCGCACCACCGGGTCGTCCAGGCACAGCACGGCCAGGCCATAGAACGGCAGGTTGTGCAGGAATTCGACGAAGGTTTTCTTCAGCTTGTTGAAGTCACCGTCGTAGGTCGCCATGTGGTCGGCGTCGATGTTGGTCACCACGGCCACCAGCGGCTGCAGGTGCAGGAAGCTGGCGTCGCTTTCATCGGCTTCGGCGATCAGGTAGCGGCTGGTGCCCAGCTGTGCATTGGTGCCAGCTGCATTCAGCCGGCCACCGATGACGAAGGTCGGGTCCAGGCCACCGGCGGCGAACACCGAGGCCAACAGGCTGGTGGTGGTGGTCTTGCCGTGGGTACCGGCAACGGCGACGCCGTGGCGGTAGCGCATCAGCTCGGCGAGCATTTCCGCGCGCGGCACCACCGGGATGCGGCGTTCCAGGGCGGTGGCCACTTCCGGGTTGGAGGTGTTCACGGCGCTGGACACCACCAGTACATCGGCGTTGGCGGCGTTCTCGGCACGGTGGCCGATGAAGATCTGCGCACCAAAGGACTCGAGGCGCTCGGTGACCGGCGACGCCTTGAGGTCGGAGCCGGAAACCTGGTAGCCCAGGTT
Organism: Pseudomonas sp. GW821-FHT02B10; assembly: GCF_059421865.1. Classification (NCBI taxonomy): domain Bacteria; kingdom Pseudomonadati; phylum Pseudomonadota; class Gammaproteobacteria; order Pseudomonadales; family Pseudomonadaceae; genus Pseudomonas; species Pseudomonas sp. GW821-FHT02B10. Next base: position 136,675 of record NZ_JBWKVU010000007.1, read on the forward strand.
CAGCAATACTTCGGCGATCCCGCACATGCCCACGCCGCCGATACCGACGAAGTGGATGCGACGGATACGGCGCATTTCCGGTTGTGGCATGGCTTTCTGATTCTCAACCATGGGCCACCTCCAGGCAGATATCGACCACGCTACGGGTGGCATCGGGTTTGGCCAGGCGACGTGCGGCGTCGGCCATGCTGTTGAGTCGTTCCGGTTGCATCAAAACCTCTGTCAGGCGAGCGGCAAGGTCCGCTGCGCCAGTCGTTCTTTGCGGCATCAGGAAGGCAGCGCCTTCACGAGCCAAATAATCGGCATTGCGGGTCTGGTGATCGTCGATGGCGTGAGGCAAAGGCACGAGCATCGAAGGCAGACCGGCGGCAGCCAGTTCACTGACGGTCAACGCGCCTGCGCGACAGACCACCAGGTCAGCCCAGCCGTAGGCTTGGGCCATGTCTTTGATGAACGGCTGCACCTGCGCCTCGACGCCGGCGGCGCGATAGCGCTCTGCAGTCACTTCATCGTGGTTTTTGCCGGCCTGATGAAACACTTCCGGACGCAGCTCGGGGGAGACCAGCGCCAGGGCTTCAGGCAGCAACTTGTTCAACGGCTCTGCTCCCAGGCTTCCACCCAGGACCAGCAAACGCGCCTTGCGTCCGGCCAGGGCCTCGCGCGGTGTATCGAGGAACAGCTCGGTGCGCACCGGGTTGCCGGTGGTACGCCGGCTGCTGGAGGCACCAAAGGTGTCCGGGAAAGCTTCGCAGACTCGGGCCGACAACGGCACCAGCAGCCGATTGGCGGTACCGGCGACCGCGTTCTGTTCATGAACGATCACTGGCACGCCGGACAGTTTTGCCGCGACGCCACCAGGGCCGGTCACATAACCACCAAAGCCCAGCACGCAGACCGGCTTGAGCTGACGAATGATCCGGCGCGCCTGCAGCACTGCCTTGAGCAGTACGAATGGCGCCTTGAGCAGCGACAGCTTGCTCTTGCCCCGCAGGCCGCTGACGTTGATCAGGTGCAGTTGCAGGCCGGCATTCGGCACCAGTTCGTTTTCGATGCCGCGCGGGGTGCCGAGCCAGTGCACGGTATAACCGCGCGCCTGGAATTCGCGGGCACAGGCCAGCGCCGGGAACACGTGACCGCCGGTACCACCGGCCATGATCAGCACATTAGCGCCCATGGCTTGGCTCCTCGGCGAAGTCGCTCTCGCTGAACTCCATCTCTTCGCTGCCCAGGTGGGTCCGACTCTCCCACTCGATGCGCAGCAACAGGCCAAGACAAGCGCAGCAGATCACCAACGAACTGCCGCCATAACTGAGGAACGGCAAGGTCAGACCTTTGGTCGGCAACAGGCCGACGTTCACCCCGATGTTGATCAGGAACTGGCCGATCCACAGGAACGACAAGCCATAAGCGACATAGGCGGCAAAGAACTGCTTGGCTTTCTCGGCCCACAGGCCGATGTACATGCCACGGATACAGACGAAGACGAACAACGCCACCGTGCACAGGGAACCCACGGCGCCCAGCTCTTCGGCCAGGACCGAGAACACGAAGTCGGTGTGGGCTTCCGGCAGGTAGAACTGCTTCTGCACGCTGTTGCCCAGGCCAACGCCCAGCCATTCGCCGCGGCCGAAAGCGATCAAGGCCTGGGACAACTGGTAGCCCGCGCCGAACTGGTCGGCCCAGGGGTCGGCAAAGTTGGTCAGGCGCGCCATTCGATAGGGCTGCATCTGAATCAGCAGGACCACCGCCGCGACCGCCAGGACCACCATCAAGGAGAAACGGAACAGCCCGACCCCACCGAGGAACAGCATCGCCGCCGCGGCCCCCATCATCACCACGGTGGCACCGAAGTCCGGCTCCATCAGCAGCAGGCCAGCCATCGGCAACAGGACGATGAATGGCTTGAAGAAGCCCATCCAGCTTTCGCGCACTTCTTTCTGGCGACGCACCAGGTAACCGGCGAGGTAGATCACCACGAACACTTTGGCGATCTCGGAAGGCTGGACGTTGAAGAAACTGAAGCCGATCCAGCGCATCGAACCGTTCACCTCGCGGCCGATCCCCGGGATGATCACCATCACCAGCAAACCGAAGGCACCGAGCAGCATCATCCAGCCCAAGCGTTGCCAGGTGGCGATCGGAATCATCATGGTGACGATGCAGGCACCCAGGCCCAGCACCACGTAGATCAGGTGGCGAATCATGTAATACAGGGCGCTGCCCGATTGCACCGCCGCCACTTCGGTGGAGGCCGAGGCGATCATGATCAGCCCGAGGCCGAGCAGCGTCAGGCATCCGGCGAGCATCGGGAAGTCGAGGTCGACGCCGCGCCCGGTGATGATCGGCGATGGATAAGGCTTGATGATGTCTCTCAGGTTCATGCCAGATCCTCCACGGCGCGGACGAACTGGTGACCACGGTCTTCGTAATTCTTGAACATGTCGAAACTGGCGCAGGCAGGCGACAGCAGCACCACGTCGCCGGACTGGGCGGCGGCACGGCATTGCGCCACGGCGTCGACCAGGGAGCCGACACGAATCAGCGGCACGGCATCGCCGATGGCCTCGCCGATCTTGTCGGAATCGCGGCCCATCAGGATCACGGCGCGGCAATTGGCCGCCACCGGATCGCGCAGGTCCTTGAACTCGGCACCCTTGCCGTCGCCACCGGCGATCAGCACGATCTTGCCTCCGATGTCCGCGCCCAGGCCTTCGATGGCCGCCAGTGCGGCACCGACGTTGGTGGCCTTGGAGTCGTTGTAATACCCCACGCCATCCAGGTCGCGAACCCACTGGCAGCGGTGCTCGAGGCCGGCGAAGGTGCGCAGGGCCGAGAGCATGGCATCGAACGGCAGGCCGACCGCATGTCCCAGGGCCAGCGCCGCCAGGGCGTTGGACTGGTTATGGGCGCCACGGATCTTCAGCTCGCGCACCGGCATCAGGTTCTGGAATTCGAAGGCCAGGTATTTCTCGCCATTCTCTTCACGCAGGCCGAACGCCTTGAAATCGGGTTTGCTCAGGCCAAAGGTCCAGCACGGCAGGCCTTCGCCGATCAATGGCCGAGTCAGGGCATCCTGGCGGTTGAACACCACTTGCCGGGCGCCACGGAAGATCCGGTGCTTGGCCAGGTGATACGCCGGCAGGCCGCTGTAGCGGTCCATATGGTCTTCGCTGATGTTCAGCACGGTGGCCACTTCGGCCCCCAACTGGTCGGTGGTTTCCAGCTGGAAGCTGGACAGTTCCATGACATACAGCTCGACATCGTCGCTGAGCAGGTCCAGGGCCGGCGTGCCCAGGTTGCCGCCGACAGCGACCCGCTTGCCCGCCGCCGCGGCCATTTCCCCCACCAGGGTGGTCACGGTGCTTTTCGCGTTGGAACCGCTGATGGCGACGATCGGCGCCTTCGCGTTACGCGCGAACAGCTCGATATCGCCGGAGAGTTTCACCCCACGGGCGGCGGCGGCTTGCAGGGCCGGGGTCGCCAGGGCCAGGCCGGGGCTCACGTAGAGCTCGTCGGCGCGGCACAGGAAGTCGACGTCCAGCTCGCCACAACGCACTTCCACATGCGGATAGTCACGGCGCAGCGTGGCCAGTTCCGGTGGATTTTCCCGCGTATCGGCGACAGCAAACGACACGCCCCGGTTCGCCAGGAAGCGAACCAGGGACATGCCGCTCTTGCCGAGGCCGACAACGATGCGGAAGTGGTCAGAAGCGATCAGAGACACTCGTTCTACCTCAGCTTCAGGGTGGCAAGGCCGATCAGCACGAGAATCACGGTGATGATCCAGAAACGGACAATCACACGCGGCTCGGGCCAGCCCTTGAGTTCAAAGTGGTGGTGAATCGGCGCCATGCGAAATACACGACGACCGGTCAATTTGAAGGAAGCAACTTGAATGACCACCGACAGGGTTTCCATCACGAACACACCGCCCATGATGAACAGAACGATTTCCTGGCGAACGATCACCGCGATGGTGCCCAGGGCCGCGCCCAGCGCCAGCGCGCCGACGTCGCCCATGAAGACTTGTGCCGGGTAGGTGTTGAACCACAAGAAACCGAGCCCGGCGCCGATCAGCGCGCCGCAGAACACAATCAGTTCACCCGCGCCCGGAACGTAAGGAATCAGCAGGTACTCAGCGAATTTCACGTTACCCGACAGGTAGCAGAAGATGCCCAGGGCGCCGCCTACCATCACGGTCGGCATGATCGCCAGGCCGTCGAGGCCATCGGTCAGGTTGACCGCGTTGCTGGAGCCGACGATCACGAAATAGGTCAGGACCACGAAGCCGATGCCCAGCGGAATGCTGACGTCCTTGAGCATGGGGATCAGCAAGGTGGTTTCGACCGGGGTTTGCGCGGTGACGTACAGGAAGATCGCCGCGCCCAGGCCAAATACCGACTGCCAGAAGTACTTCCAGCGGCTCGGCAGGCCACGGGAGTTCTTCTCGATCACCTTGCGATAGTCATCGACCCAGCCAATGGCGCCGAACAGCAGGGTGACCAGCAACACCACCCACACATAACGATTGCTCAGGTCAGCCCACAGCAGGGTGCTGATACCGATTGCCGAAAGAATCAACGCGCCGCCCATGGTCGGAGTACCCGACTTGGAGAGGTGCGATTGCGGACCGTCATTACGCACGGCCTGGCCGATCTGACGGGTCTGCAGAGTGCGGATCATCCACGGCCCCAGCCACAAGGACAGCACCAGTGCAGTCAGTACCCCGAGAATCCCGCGCAGGGTCAGGTACTGAAAGACCGCGAAGCCTTTGTAGAACTGTTGCAGGTACTCCGCTAGCAGCAGCAGCATCAATGTTTCTCCGTGCTGGAACCACACAAAGCCGCGACGATGTTTTCCATCACCGCGCTGCGCGATCCCTTGATCAAAATAGTGGTGTTTGTATCTTGCTCGGCACCCAGGGCGGCAATCAGCTCGGCCTGGCTGGCGAAGTGTCGGGCGTGCTCACCGAAGGCGGCGACCGCGTGGGCCATCATTGGACCCACGGCATAGAGCGCCGACACCTTGCCGGCGGCATAAGCACCCACTTCGCGGTGCCCCTGCTCCGCCCAATCGCCCAACTCGCCGATATCTCCGAGCACCAGGACGGTGCGACCGGAAAAGCCGGCGAGTATATCAACGGCCGCGCACATTGACGTGGGGTTCGCGTTATAGGTGTCGTCGATTACCCGCATACCGTTTTTCGCCAGTTGGGCGACAGTGCGGCCCTTGACTGGCTGCACCGCGTTGAGCCCGGTGGCGATGCCGAACAGGGACACGCCCAGGGCATGCGCGGCGGCGGCAGCGGCCAGGGCATTGGCAACGTTATGGGTACCCAGCAGGTTCAACTGGACACGCTCAGAACCGTTGCCCGCGTGCAGGGTGAAGTTCGGACAGCCACGGGCATCACGCTGGATATCCGAGGCGTAAAAGTCGGCGGCATTGTTGGTCAGGGCAAAACTCAGCACCTGACGGCCAGCGGCGCGGCCTTTCCAGATCGGGAAGGCCTTGTCGTCGAGGTTGAGCACAGCGGTACCGGAAGCATCCAGCCCTTCAAGGATCTCGCCCTTGGCCTCGACGATTTTCTCCGGCCCGCCAAACTCACCCACATGAGCGGTACCGGCATTATTGATGATGGCGACCTGCGGCTTGGTCATCGCCACGGTGTAGGCAATTTCGCCAATGCGCGAAGCCCCCAGCTCGATCACGGCCGCGGTGTGCTCTGGGGCCAGTTCCAGCAGGGTCAAGGGCGCGCCCAGGTCGTTGTTCAGATTGCCGCGTGTGGCAAGCACCGGCCCGCGCGTGCGCAGGATGCTCGCAAGCATTTCCTTGACTGTGGTCTTGCCGCTGGAGCCGGTAATCGCCGCTACCGGCTTGGTGAAAGCCGCGCGATTCAACGCCCCCAGTTGGCCGAGCGCCTGCCGGGTATCGCTGACCAGCAGCTGCGGCAGCGTGCTGTCTGGCACTTCGCGTTCGACCAGGGCCCCGACGGCGCCTTTGGCGGCGACTTCATTCAGGTAGTCGTGCCCGTCGAAACGTGGGCCGGCCAGGGCAATAAAGAGTTGGCCCGGCTTGATCGCCCGGCTGTCGATGCTCACGCCATCGAAGCTGCAATCGCCAGCCAGCAGACGCCCCGCCAGCGGTCCGCTCAGTTCACTGAGTTTCAGGGCCTTAAGCATGGGCCACCTCCCACGCGGTCAGCGCTCGATCGGCTTCCACCAGGTCGGAGAAGTCGAGACGCACGCCATTGATTTCCTGATAGTCCTCATGACCTTTACCGGCCAGGACAATCACGTCGTCCGCCGAAGCGCCGGCGACCAACTGGGCGATGGCCAGGCCGCGACCGGAAACGAACTCGACCTTGTCCACTGCGCTGAAGCCGGCACGAATGTCGTCGAAAATCTGCGCCGGATCTTCCGTGCGCGGGTTGTCGTCGGTGACCAGCACGCCGTCGGCCAGGCGCTCGACCACTTCCGCCATCAGCGGACGCTTGCCGCGATCGCGATCGCCGCCGCAGCCGAACAGGCACAGCAAACGGCCCTTGGCATGGGGACGCAGGGCCAGCAATACTTTTTCCAGGGCATCCGGGGTGTGGGCGTAATCGACCACCACCAGCGGTTGCGAACCACCGCCCAGGCGCTGCATGCGACCGGCTGGGCCTTCCAGTTTCGGCAGTACGTGAAGGATTTCGTCGAGGGCGTAATCCAGGCCGAGCAAGGCGCCGACAGCGGCCAGCACGTTGCTCAGATTGAAACGACCGAGCAAGGTGCTACGCAGATGATGTTCGCCCTGCGGAGTCACCAGGGTCGCACGCACGCCTTCGTCGTCGAATTGCGCTTCGCGGCAGTACAGATAGGCCCGCGGATCCTCGAGACTGTAGGTAATCAACCGCGAATCCTGTTCGTCACTGGCCAGCAGCCGACCGAAGTCATCGTCGAGGTTGATGACACGGCACCCCAGATCGGTCCAGCCGAACAGCTTGGCCTTGGTGGAGCCGTAGGCTTCCATGGTGCCGTGATAATCCAGATGATCGCGAGACAGATTGGTCAGCACCGCCACGTCGAAGGCCAGAGCACTGACTCGCCCCTGGTCCAGACCATGGGACGACACTTCCATCGCCACGGCCTTGGCGCCGGCCTTTTTCAGGTCGGCCAGGGTGGCCTGCACGGCAATCGGGTTCGGCGTGGTGTGCATGCCGCTTTGCAGCGCGCCATAAAAACCGCTGCCGAGGGTGCCGACAATGCCGCAGTGCTGGCCCAGCAGATCGAGTGCCTGCGCCACCAACTGGGTCACGCTGGTCTTGCCGTTGGTACCGGTCACGCCAATCAGGTTGAGGTTGCGGCTCGGGTCGCCATAAAAACGCCCGGCGATATCCGACAGCTGCGCCGCCAGGCCTTTGACCGGAATCAGCGGCACGTCGGTAATCGGCAGGACGGTCGCGCCTTCGACTTCATAAGCCACCGCGGCCGCACCGCGCTGCAAGGCGTCGGCGATGTGCGCACGACCATCGAACTTGCCGCCAGGCACCGCGAGAAACAGATCGCCGGCGCGCACATTGCGGCTGTCCAGGGTCAGTTCGCGAATCAGCAGATCACGACCAGCGTGGGCGAAAATCTTGTTCAGGCTAAGAGACATCAGCCGCGCCCTCCTTTAGCTGGTGCCGCATTGGCTTGTTGGGTAGGTGGCAGGTTGTCCGGCGAGATATTCATCAGACGCAGGGTGCCGGACATCACTTTGCTGAACACCGGCGCCGATACCAGACCACCGAAGTAACCGGCCTTGCTCGGCTCGTCGATCACCACGACGATGGCGTAGCGCGGATCGCTCATCGGGCCGAAACCGGCGAACAGCGAGCGGTAGGAGTTCTCGGCATAACCCTTGGTACCGACCGAAGTCTTACGTGCAGTACCACTCTTGCCGGCCACGTGATAAGCCGGTACCTGGGCACGGAACACACCGCGCGGAGCCTCGATCACCTGCTGCAACATGCCTTGCATGGTCTTGGCGACCTTTTCCGGAATCACCTGGGTGGTTTCCGGTGTCCTGTCGGTTTTGATCAGGGTCAGCGGAGCGATGCGACCGTTGTTGGCCAGTGCCGAGAAGGCGTGAACCAACTGGATCGCGGTCACCGAGATGCCGTAGCCGTACGACAGCGTGGCGGTCTCGGCCTTGCGCCATTCACGATAATTCGGCAGGTTGCCGACTCGTTCGCCCGGGAAACCGAGGCCGGTGTCCTGGCCAAGACCGATTTTCTGGGCCAGGCGGAAGATGGCTTCGCCACCGATATCGAAGGCGATCTTGCTCATGCCAACGTTACTGGAATTGATCAGAATCCCGGTCAGGTCGAGTACCGCACCTTCAGTCTTGGATACGTCACGAATGGTGTATTTACCGATCTGCAGCGTGCCTGGATACACCTCGACGGTGTCGCTCGGTTTCCAGCGCCCGGTTTCCAGCGCCGCGCTCATGGAGATGGCCTTCATGGTCGAACCCGGCTCGAACACGTCGATCATGGCGCGGTTACGCATCATCGCTGGTTGCAGGTTGCGACGGTTGTTCGGGTTGTAGGTCGGCTGGTTGACCATGGCCAGGATCTCGCCGGTCTTCACGTCCATGATGACCAGGCTGCCGGCCTTGGCGCCGTTCTCGACGATGGCATTGCGCAGCTCGCGGTTGGCCAGGTATTGCAGGCGCAGGTCAATCGACAACGCCAAGGGCTTGCCGGCCTTGGCGTTTTTGGTGACCTGGACATCCTTGATCAGTCTGCCGCGCCGGTCCTTGATGACCTGGCGCTTGCCCGGAACTCCGGCGAGCCACTCGTCATAAGCCAGTTCGACCCCTTCACGGCCGCGATCGTCGATGTCGGTAAAGCCGACCATGTGCGCGGTCACTTCGCCGGCCGGGTAGAAGCGCCGGAACTCTTCGATGCCATATACCCCCGGCACCTTGAGATCGAGAACTTGCTGGCCCTGCTCGGGCGTCAGGCCGCGCACCAGGTAGATGAATTCTTTATTGGCTTGCGCTTCAAGGCGCTCGGCCAGCGCCTTGGGGTCTTGCCCCAAGGCAGCAGCCAATGCCGGCCACTTGTCCTTGGCCAGCTGCATTTCCTTGGCGTTGGCCCACAGAGTGGTCACTGGCGTACTGACCGCCAGCGGCTCGCCGTTACGGTCGGTGATCAAGCCACGGTGAGCCGGGATCGGAATATGCCGAACGCTGCGTGCATCGCCCTGCCCCTTGAGGAAGTCGCGATCGACGACCTGCAGGTCGATGATGCGCCAGGCGATCGCCGCCACCATGATGCCGAGCAAGCCCAGCACCAGGCGGAACCGCCAGGGGAAGAGTGCGCCTTCAAGCTTCATCATGGCGCCACCATCTGGACTTCTGCCGCGCCGGGAATGCGCATTTTCAGTTGTTCGGTGGCCAGCACTTCGATCCGGCTATGGGCGGTCCAGGTGCTTTGCTCGAGAATCAGCCGTCCCCACTCCGCTTGTGCCTTGTCGCGCACACTCAACTCGCCGTATAGCGTGTTGAGCAGTTGGCGATTCCAGTGGGCGCTATAGGACACCGCAATCGCGGACACCAGGACGCCGATGAACAGCAGAAGCATGAAAAAGCTTCCGCCTGGAAGTGGCTTGGCGAAAAGCTTGCTCACCGCAGCTTCTCCGCAACGCGCATGACAGCACTACGGGAACGCGGGTTGGCCTTGAGCTCGGCATCGGAGGCCGTCTGCGCTTTGCCATGGACTTTGATTTTCGGCTCGAAAGCCACGTGGCGTACCGGCAGGTTGCGAGGCAGGTTATCCGCCTCGCCCTTCACCAGCTTGCGCATGAACAATTTGACGATGCGGTCTTCCAGCGAGTGGAAACTGATGACCACCAGACGGCCGCCGACCTCCAGGCACTCCAGCGCGGCTTCGAGGCCGGCTTCCAGATCGCCCAGTTCGTTGTTGACATGAATGCGCAACCCCTGGAACGCACGGGTTGCCGGGTTCTTGCCCTTTTCCCAGGCCGGGTTGGCGACTTTCAAGACTTCCGCCAGGTCGGCGGTGCGTTCGAACGGCTTGATATCGCGGCGCTCAGCCACGGCGCGGGCCATACGACCGGAGAAACGCTCTTCGCCATATTCCTTGAATACGCGGGCGATTTCTTCCACCGGCGCGGTGTTGACGAACTCCGCCGCGCTGATGCCGCGGGACGGGTCCATGCGCATATCCAGGGGACCATCATTGAGAAAACTGAAGCCACGCTCAGGATCGTCGAGCTGCGGCGAAGACACGCCCAGGTCGAGCAGCACGCCGCTGACCTTGCCATCCAGGCCACGCTCGGCCACCTCCGAGCCCAGCTCGGCAAAGCTGCGCTGCACAACGACAAAGCGGCCGTCTTCGGCCGCTAGCGCTTGCCCGGTGGCAATCGCTTGAGGATCTTTGTCGAATCCGAGCAGCCGGCCATCCGGCCCGAGCTTGCTGAGGATCAGACGACTATGACCACCGCGACCGAAGGTGCCATCCAGATAGCAGCCATCAGGACGTACGGCGAGAGCCTCGACGGCTTCGTCAAGCAGTACGGTGATGTGGTTAAAGCCGCTATCAATAGTCACAGGATCAAATCACGCAGTTCATCAGGCATGGCGCCCGGTTGTTGAATAGCTGCCAGGTCCGCTGCGGAAACAGCATTCCAGGCATCCTCGTCCCACAGTTGGAACTTGTTTAGTTGGCCTACCAACATTGCGCGCTTATCCAACTTGGCATATTCGCGCAGACGCGGCGGAACCAGAAAACGACCACTGCCATCGAGTTCGAGGTCGACGGCATTACCAATCAGCAAACGCTGCAAGCGACGGTTTTCTTCACGCAGCGAAGGCAGCGCGCGCAGCTTGGTTTCAATAATTTCCCACTCGTCGAGGGGGTAGACACACAAACACGGATCAACGGCATCAATAGTGACGATAAGTTGCCCGGAACTACGCGAAACGAGCTCGTCACGGTACCGACTCGGCATGGCGAGACGGCCCTTTGCGTCGAGACTGATAGCGTTAGCTCCGCGAAACACGTCAGCGTTTCTCCAAATTTTAGCGTTTTACGTCCAAAAAACCCACTTCATGCCACTTTCCGCCACTTGCGCACACTATAGGAATGCGCCCACCACACCGTCAAGGCACGGAGCGACGGAAAAGCCTTATAGAACGGAGATTTAGGAGACTAAAAGGAGGGGTAACGGGAATTTGGCGAAGGATTTGGTGCAATAACTTCAATCAGCTCAAGAAGCTGTATCGCGAAGTTAAAGTAATTTGTTAAGAGTAAGATCTTTTCGGTATTACAAAAGCGCTTCTGCTATTGATTCAAGCAGGGAGGGAAAAGGTGGAGAGTCGATCTGTAAGCCGGGTTCTGTCGAGGACAGTCATTCCTCTACAATGGCCATCACTGGACATCTTTAGCAACCTACCCGGTTCCAGCGCGGGCCACGCCTTGGAACCCTATTTGGTCTTGCTCCGAGTGGGGTTTACCTAGCCACGAACTGTTGCCAGACGTGCGGTGCGCTCTTACCGCACCTTTTCACCCTTACCGGCACCGAAGTGCTTAGGCGGTTATTTTCTGTGGCACTTTCCGTAGGCTCGCGCCTCCCAGGCATTACCTGGCACTCCGCCCTATGGAGCCCGGACTTTCCTCCCCCCTCTAATTTTCATAGAGGGCAGCGACTGTCCAATCGACTCTCCGCCGCGCAGGTTAACGGCAGAGCGGCGGAAGAACAAGTGATAAAAGCCTTTTGCCATTCCGCCGATCGCGTTTACTCGCCTTTCTGTTTATCCAACGCCACTTGATAGAGCACATTCTTGCGCACGCCGGTAATTTCCGCCGCCAATGCCGCGGCACGCTTGAGCGGCATCTCGTTGAGCAGCAGGTCGAGAACCCGCATCGCCTCACTGCTCACAGCCTCGTCGCTCTCCGGCGCAGACCATCCCGCTACCAGTACAACGCATTCGCCGCGCTGCTGATTGCTGTCTGCCTCGACGAAAGCCCGCAACTCCGAAAGCGGCAGCCCCTTGAGGGTTTCAAAGGTCTTGGTCAGCTCCCGGGCCAGCAATGCCGGACGCTCGCCACCGAACACCGACTCCATATCCTGCAAGCACTCGAGAATACGGTGTGGCGCCTCATAGAAAATCAGCGTGCGCGGTTCTTCCTTTAATAGCTCAAGGCGCCCGCGCCGCCCTACCGCCTTGGCCGGCAGAAAGCCCTCGAAGATAAAACGATCGGAAGGCAGCCCCGCCGCCGACAAGGCCGCAATCAGAGCGCAGGCCCCAGGAACAGGAACGACATTGATACCCGCCGCACGCGCCTGACGCACCAGGTGGTAACCCGGATCGGAGATCAACGGCGTGCCCGCGTCGGAAATCAGCGCAACGCTGTCTCCCGCCAACAGACGCGTGAGAAAACGGCTGCCTTCATCCCGTTCGTTATGCTCATGGCATGCGGCCAGCGGCGTGGAAATCCCGAAGTGCTGCATCAAGCGTTGCGAGTGGCGCGTGTCTTCGGCGGCAATCAGCGCCACCTCACGCAAGATCTTCAAGGCCCGGGCACTGATGTCGTCCAGGTTGCCGATGGGCGTCGCCACCACATAAAGCGAGCCAGCAGCGGAATTCAAAGGACCTGGAGCAGTCAAAGCGCACACCTCTTGATCGGTAAAAGCGCCATTGTAGCGCGTAGAAGCCTTCGGAATGCGTGTCGCAGGCACCTCACGCCTGCGACAGCGCCAGCCGCTCTAAAGCACTGCAACATTTGCTCGACCTAAAATAGACGGTTTATTGCCAGTAACATCGCGCCCCGGCCAGTGCTTGGGTACAATTCCACGCTAATTTGATCGAGTATCAGGAACACTTACATGATCGCTTGCCTGCGGCTGTTCTCTGCCTTATGCCTTGCTGCCCTCCTGGCAGCTTGCGCCAGCTCGCCCTCCTCCAGCCTTGGCGAACTTCCACGGACCCCGGATGCCAGCATCGAGCAACTGCTCGAACAGGCCGCCAACAGCAAAACACCCGACAAGGCAGCCCTGCTGCGCTTGAGCGCTGCCGACCTGGCCTATCGCCAGGGCAACGCCGGCCAGGCCGCGCAAATCCTGCAACAAGTGCCGATGGAGCAACTCAAGCCCGGCCAGCAGGTTTTCGCCAGCACCCTGGCCGCCGAACTGGCCATGACTCGCAACCAGCCAAAGGCCGCCCTGACTGCCCTGAGCCACCCGAGCCTGCAACGCCTGAGCGAACTGCCGGAAGAGCAGCAAATCCGCACCGGCACTGTCCACGCTCGCGCACTAGAGGCTGACGGCCAGGCCCTCGCCGCGGCACGGGAGCGCATTTTCATTGCGCCACTGCTCAAGGACGACGCCGCGAGCAAGAACCACGAAGCCATCTGGGCATTGATTGCCAGCCTGCCGACCGATCAACTGCAAGCCGTCGGCAACGATGACCTGGGCGGCTGGATGAGCCTGGCGCTGGCAGTGAAGACCGCCGGCACCCTGGAACAACAGCAGGCCGCCATCGACAACTGGCGCGCACAGAACCCCAAGCATCCGGCGGCCATTCAGCTGCCGCTGCCGCTGACTAAACTCAAGGAGCTGGCCAGCCAGCCGCTGTCCAAGATCGCCCTGCTGTTGCCACAGGAAGGCCCGCTGGCCGCGGTCTCCAAGGCCCTGCGCGACGGCTTCATGGCCGCGCACTATCAGGCTCAGCAAGCCGGTCAGAAGCCTCCCAGCATCGAGTTCTACGACAGCTCGCGCCTGACCTCGCTGGATGACTTCTATCGCAAGGCCCAGGCAGATGGCGTGCAACTGGTCGTCGGCCCGCTGGAAAAACCGCTGGTCAAACAGCTTGCCGCGCGCCCGCAACTGCCTATCACCACCCTGGCGCTGAACTACAGCGAAGGCGAACAAGGCCCCGCGCAACTGTTCCAGTTCGGCCTGGCCGCCGAAGATGAAGCTCGCGAAGTCTCCCGCCGCGCCCGCGCCGACGGCCTGCACCGCGCTGCGGTCCTGGTGCCACGCGGCGAATGGGGTGATCGTGTGCTCAAGGCTTTCCGTCAGGACTGGGAAAGTAACGGCGGTAGCGTGGTCGGTATCGAACGCGTCGATCAGCCGGTAGCCCTGGCCCAGCAGATTGCCGACCTGTTCCAACTGCGCCAGAGCGAAGCCCGCGCCAAGAGCCTGCAGAACGCCGCTGGTACTCAAGTGGCCGCACAACCTTCGCGTCGCCAGGACATCGAGTTCATTTTCCTGGCATCCACTCCGCAACAGGCACAACAGATCAAGCCGACCCTGAACTTCCAGTACGCCGGCGATGTACCTGTCTACGCCACCTCTCATGTCTTCAGCGCCAGCGGCGACCAGAACCAGTACAACGACATGAACGGCATACGCTTCTGCGAGACGCCTTGGCTGCTGGATGCCAATGACCCGCTGCGCCGACAGGTCGCCGCGCAGTGGCCACAAGCCGGTGGCAGCCTGGGTCGACTGTATGCGATGGGCGCCGACGCCTACCGCCTGGCACCACGCCTGGGGCAACTCAAAGCCCTGCCGGACAGCCGCATCGAAGGCCTGTCGGGCAGCCTGACCATGAGCCCGAGCCAGCGCGTTCAACGCCAGCTGCCATGGGCCGAGTTCGTCAGCGGCCAGATCACTCGCCTGCCTGACACCCAGCGCTAATGCCACAACGATCACGTCAGCAAAGCGGTCAGGATGCCGAAGCCCAAGCGCTCCGGCATCTTGAACAACAAGGGCTGCGCCTGCTGGCGCAGAACTGGTTGTGCAAACGCGGCGAGCTTGATCTGGTCATGCTTGACGGCGATACAGTAGTATTCGTCGAAGTCCGCTACAGACAACACACGCAATGGGGTGGAGCACTAGGCAGCATCGACGCACGCAAGCGTCAGAAACTGATACTCGCCGCACAGTTTTTCCTGCAGCGCGAGTCGCGCTGGTCCAACCACCCTTGCCGTTTCGATGTGGTCGCCATAGACAGCGCCCCAGGTACAACCACTCATTTGAACTGGCTACGGAATGCCTTTGAAAGCTGA
This sequence comes from Pseudomonas sp. GW821-FHT02B10, assembly GCF_059421865.1. Classification (NCBI taxonomy): domain Bacteria; kingdom Pseudomonadati; phylum Pseudomonadota; class Gammaproteobacteria; order Pseudomonadales; family Pseudomonadaceae; genus Pseudomonas; species Pseudomonas sp. GW821-FHT02B10. Next base: position 151,733 of record NZ_JBWKVU010000007.1, read on the forward strand.
TCGACGCTCTCGGGCCGAGCCGGACATTTTCACTCAACATTTTTGCTCTTTGCTTTGCGGGCAGCACATTCATGTGCCAGAAAGCCGCGCCACTTAAGGTCACACAGATGGACATGCAATCCCGAATTCGCCAGCTTTTTCAGGCCAGTATCGACACCAAGCAGCAGGCGATGGACGTACTTGCACCGCACATCGAGCAAGCCAGCCAGGTCATGGTCAACGCCCTGCTCAACGAAGGAAAAATGCTTTCCTGCGGCAATGGTGGCTCGGCCGGCGATGCCCAGCACTTCTCCTCCGAACTACTCAACCGTTTCGAGCGCGAGCGCCCGAGCCTGCCAGCCATTGCACTGACCACCGACAGCTCGACGATTACCTCGATCGCCAACGACTACAGCTACAACGAAGTCTTTTCCAAGCAGATTCGCGCCCTGGGCCAGCCTGGCGATGTCCTGCTGGCGATCTCCACCAGCGGCAACTCGGCGAATATTATTCAAGCGATCCAGGCCGCACATGATCGCGAAATGATTGTCGTAGCATTGACCGGTCGCGATGGCGGCGGCATGGCGTCCCTGCTATTGCCGGAAGATGTCGAGATTCGCGTACCGGCCAATGTCACTGCACGCATCCAGGAAGTCCACCTGCTGGCGATCCACTGCCTCTGCGACTTGATCGACAGCCAACTGTTCGGGAGTGAAGAATGACCCCTAATCGCCTTGGCCTACTGGCCCTGACCCTAGCCTTGAGCATCAGCGGTTGCAGCTCGGTGATTACCGCCACCCGCGAAAGCCCGATCGAAGATGACCGCGGCACCCGCACCTTCGGCAGCAAGATCGATGACTCACTGATCCAGACCAAAGTCGAAGTGAACGTCGCCAAGGCCAGTCCGGATCTGGACCACAATTCGCACATCGTGGTGACCAGCTTCAACGGTATCGTCCTGCTGGCTGGCCAGACCCCGCGCGCCGACCTCAAGACACTCGCCGAGCAGGCCGCCAGCGCCGTGCAACGGGTGAAGAAAGTCCACAACGAACTGCAGGTTCTGCCGCCCTCTTCCCTGCTGGCCCGGCAGAACGATGCCTGGCTGACCACCAAGATCAAGACCCAGATGCTGACCGATGCCAGCATTCCAGGCTCGCGCATCAAGGTCGTGACGGAAAACGGCATCGTCTACCTGCTGGGCCTGCTGACCCAACAGGAAGCCACCCAGGCGACCAATCTGGTACAGGGCGTTTCCGGCGTGCAGAAAATCGTCAAACTGTTCGAGTACATCGACTGATGTGAACGAAAGGTACAGACACAAAAAAGGCGATCCGGATGGATCGCCTTTTTTATTACTTCACGACCTTCAGACTGGGTCGACCGCTTGGACGCGGCGGCTCGTTATCCGGTGGTGGAATATCATCATCCGGCTCAACTTCATCGTCCTCGTCATCCACGGGCGACTCCAGATCGAACACCATACCCTGACCATTCTCCCGGGCGTAAATGCCCAGGATCGCCGGCACAGGGACGTACAAGCTATGCGGGACGCCACCGAAGCGCCCCTCGAAAGTCACCACCTCGTTATCCATGTGCAAATGACGCACGGCACTCGGCGAAATATTCAGGACGATCTGTCCGTCACTGGCGAAACCCTGAGGCACCTGCACCGCCGGGTATTCGGAATTGACCAGCATATGCGGGGTGCAATCGTTGTCCACAATCCACTCGTAGAGCGCGCGGACCAGATAAGGTCGACTGGAGTTCATAGCGGCTCCTTAAGCCTTAGCGCATGTCGCGTTCGACGCCAGACAGACTTGCCTGGAACGTCTCACGGGCGAACTGGCGCTCCATGTAATCAAGCAACGGCTTGGCTTGCCGTGGCAATTCAATACCCAGGATCGGTAATCTCCAGAGTATTGGTAATAGGCAGCAATCCACCAGACTTTGTTCCTCACTGAGGAAAAACGGCTTCTCCGCGAACAGCGGTGAAACGCCAGTCAGGCTCTCGCGCAGCTCTTTGCGAGCATGAGCCCGAGCGGCTTCCTTGGTCCGGGAATCCAGGATCAGATCCACCAGCCCACACCAATCACGCTGGATCCGGTGGATCAGCAGACGGCTGTTGGCACGCGCCACAGGGTAAACCGGCAGTAGTGGCGGGTGCGGGTAACGCTCATCCAGATATTCCATCACCACGGTCGACTCCCACAACGCCAGGTCACGATCGACCAGGGTGGGCAGGCTGCCGTAAGGGTTCACTTCGATCAGCTTCGGCGGCTGACGCCCCGCCTCCACACTGATGATCTCGGCGCTGACACCCTTCTCTGCGAGCACGATACGTACCCGGTGGGAATAGTGGTCGGCGGGGTCGGAGTAACAGGCCAACCGATTGGTCACGCCCATGGCGGTCCTCCTCGCTTGTTGAAATTATCGGAAGCAGAAAAACGAGCGCGCCCAGAGGACGCCTCCCGTAACGCCTGGATGATCCAGACTCGTTACACCTTCAGAGACGCCCTTGGGCGCGCACGATTAACAGCAATGAATTACAGCTTTATCAATGAACGTCTTTCCAGTATTCGCGCTTGAGCAGATAGGCGAACACGAAGAAGAAGGCCAGATACAGTAACACATAGGTGCCGATACGTTGATGCTCCAGCTTGACCGGGTTGGCCGAGTAGGCCAGGAAGGTCACCAGGTTCTTGACCTTCTCGTCGAACTGCTCTTCGTTGAGCGTGCCGGTTTTCGGCAGCACGGTCAGTTGGTCGCAGGCTTCATGGGTCAAAGCGGTACCGGTCAGCGGATCGTATTGCTTCTTGCCGTCTTCGACGATCTGCACCTGTTTGCAGCCAACAACCTGGCGACCCTGCAGGCCGACCAGGACGTTAGGCATACCCACGTTCGGGAAGACCTTGTTGTTCACGCCCCATGGACGCGCAGGGTCTTCGTAGAAAGAGCGCAGGTAGCCATAGAGCCAGTCGGTACCACGCACACGAGCCACCAGGGTCAGGTCGGGCGGAGCCGCACCGAACCAGGTCTTGGCGTCAGCTGGCTGCATGCCGATGCTCATGTGATCGCCGATTTTCGCACCAGTGAACACCAGCTTGCTCATCATCAGATCGTGAGGAATCCCCAGATCGTCGGCAACGCGCTCATAGCGTTGGAACTTGGCGCTGTGGCAGCCCATGCAGTAGTTGGCGAATGTCCGTGCGCCATCCTGCATGGCGGCCTTGTCGGAGACGTCGATGTCGACTTTTTCCAGCTCGGGACCACCGTGTTCGGCCGCGAAGGACAGTACAGGCATAGCAGCAAGAATCAGTACAGCAAATAGCTTTTTCATCAGCCAGTCACCCTTTCCGGAACCGGTTTGGTCTTCTCGAGCCTGGTGTAGAACGGCATCAGAATGAAGTAGGCGAAGTACAGGAAGGTACATACCTGCGACAGCAGCGTGCGACCCGGTGTCGGTGCCAGAACGCCGAGGATCCCCAGGATCACGAACGAGATGCAGAACACCACCAGCCAGATCTTGCTCAGCCAACCCTTGTAGCGCATGGATTTGACCGGGCTGCGATCGAGCCATGGCAGCACGAACAACACGGCGATCGCCGCGCCCATCGCAATCACACCCAAGAGCTTGTCCGGAACCGCGCGCAGAATCGCGTAGAACGGGGTGAAGTACCAAACCGGGGCAATATGCTCAGGCGTCTTGAACGGGTTGGCCTGTTCGAAGTTCGGCTTCTCTAGGAAATAACCACCCATTTCCGGGAAGAAGAACACGATCGAGCAGAAGATGAACAGGAACACCACCACGCCGACGATGTCTTTCACGGTGTAGTACGGGTGGAAAGCGATGCCATCCAGCGGTACGCCGTTTTCGTCTTTGTGCTTCTTGATGTCCACGCCATCCGGGTTGTTCGAACCCACTTCGTGCAGCGCCAGGATGTGCAGCACTACCAGACCGAGAATCACGATTGGCAGGGCCACTACGTGCAAGGCGAAGAAGCGGTTCAGTGTAATACCGGAAATCAGGTAGTCACCACGAATCCACTGGGTCAGGTCGTTACCGATGACCGGGATCGCACCAAACAGCGAGATGATCACCTGGGCACCCCAGTAGGACATTTGCCCCCAAGGCAGCAGGTAGCCCATGAAGGCTTCGGCCATCAGCGCCAGGTAGATCAGCATGCCGAACAGCCACACCAGCTCACGCGGCTTCTGGTAAGAACCGTAGAGCAGGCCACGGAACATATGCAGATAGACCACGATGAAGAACGCCGAGGCGCCAGTGGAGTGCAACAGACGCAGGATCGAGCCGTACTCGACGTCGCGCATGATGTATTCGACGGAAGCGAAAGCCTCTTCCGCCGACGGGGTGTAGCTCATGGTCAGCCAGACACCGGTGACGATCTGGTTAACCAGAACCAGCAGAGCCAGGGAACCAAAGAAGTAGAAGAAGTTGAAGTTCTTCGGGGCGTAATACTTGCTGAGATGGTCTTCCCACATTTTGGTCGCGGGGAAGCGCGCATCAACCCAGTCCATGAACTTGCTCATCACGCTTTCTCCGTATCGACGCCGATGACAATAAGGTCGTCCGACTCATAGGAATGCGGGGGTACTGGCAGGTTCAAAGGCGCAGGTTGCGACTTGTAGACGCGGCCAGCCAGATCGTAGTGGGAACCGTGGCAAGGGCAGAAATAGCCACCTACCCAATCCTTGCCCAGATCCGCAGGCGCCACTTCAGGGCGGAAAGTCGGTGAGCAACCCAGGTGGGTGCAGATACCGATCAGTAGCAGAATCTCTGGCTTGATCGAACGCACTTCCGGGTCGACGTAGGTTGGTTGGACAGAGTTCTTGGAGTCGGGGTCGGACAGTTGACCCTCGATCTTTTTGAGATTCCCCAGGATTTCCTGTGTGCGGCGGACGATGAATACCGGCTGACCACGCCACTCAGCAATCATCTGCTGACCTGGGTCGATCTTGCTGATATTCACTTTCACCGGTGCCCCTGCGGCTTTCGCCTTGGCACTGGGAAACCATGACCCCACGAACGGGACCGCAGCCCCCACCGCTCCTGCAGCACCCACCACGGATGTGGCTGCTACAAGGAAGCGACGCCGGCCTGCATTCACGCCGTCATTGCTCATTCAGTCCTCTCCCATCAGCTTTGTGGCCTGTTAAATCAGGCATCTACTAAGTAAAAATCTGAACTTATAAAAATTTTGCCGAATGGTAATGAAAAGCCCCTACTCTGACAAGGTAATTACCAACTTGGCCCTGCCCCAAGCCCTGTAGTATAGGGGCTCTGCAGATGTGGCAAGTTGTCACAGCGCAAAATAATCGCCCATAAAAAAACGCCCAGCTCCGTAAGGAGACTGGGCGTTTTTTGAACGCGAAAGCGAATTAACGCTTCGAGTACTGCGGACGCTTACGCGCTTTACGCAGACCAACTTTCTTACGTTCAACTTCACGTGCGTCGCGGGTTACGAAACCGGCTTTACGCAGAGCGCTGCGCAGAGTTTCGTCGTAATCCATCAGAGCGCGAGTGATGCCGTGGCGGATTGCGCCAGCTTGGCCACTCACACCACCGCCGATAACGGTGACGTAGATGTCGAACTTCTCGACGGTCTCGGTCAGTTCCAGCGGCTGACGAACTACCATGCGGGCAGTTTCGCGGCCGAAGAAGTTATCCAGGGAGCGGTTGTTGATGGAGATGTTGCCAGTGCCCGGACGCAGGAAAACGCGTGCGGTTGCAGTCTTGCGACGGCCAGTGCCGTAATTTTGAGTCGCCGACATAATGAACTATTCCGTTAAATCTTCAGTTCTTGGGGCTGCTGAGCAGTATGAGGGTGTGCAGCGCCCGCATAGACTTTCAGCTTACGGTACATGTCGCGACCCAGCGGGTTCTTAGGCAGCATGCCTTTTACCGCGGTCTCGATCACGCGCTCAGGGGCTTTGGCGATCAGCTTTTCAAAGTTGATCGACTTGATGCCGCCCGGGAAACCGGAGTGGGAGTAGTACATTTTGTCAGTGGTTTTAGCGCCAGTAACACGTACTTGCTCAGCGTTGATCACGACGATGTAGTCACCGGTGTCGACGTGAGGGGTGTACTCAGGCTTGTGCTTGCCACGCAGACGGCTCGCGATTTCGGTGGCCAGACGACCCAGGGTCTGACCAGCAGCGTCGACGACAAACCAGTCGCGCTTAACTGTTTCCGGTTTAGCAGTAAAAGTTTTCATTCTTTATAGCCTCAGGGGCCGCCCTGTAAATTAGACGGCGGATCTTACTGAATAGTGCGTACTTTGACAAGTCAAAGGCAGCCGGATACAGACGCTATCGGGGGCTCGGGTCAGCGCGTCCGTTATACGGCAAGATTCTTCGGCAGGCGGCGCATCACTTCCACTGCAGAAAGAGCTGCGGAATTATGCAGATTGCGAAAAAAAATTCAACCTGCTTTTATGATTGTTTTGCCGAAGGAGCACCCGATGGACTATCGCCAGCTAGGCCGGACCGACCTGAACGTGAGTGCAATCTGCCTGGGAACCATGACCTGGGGCGAGCAAAACAGCGAGTCCGAGGCCTTCGCCCAGATCGAACGGGCCAAGGCTGCGGGGATCAATTTCATCGACACCGCGGAGATGTACCCGGTGCCGCCAAAGGCCGAAACCTACGCCACCACCGAGCGCTACATCGGTAACTGGTTCAAGGCTCGCGGCGATCGCGCCGACTGGATCCTGGCGAGCAAGATCGCTGGCCCCGGCAACACCATCGACTACATCCGCGACAACCAGCTCAAACACAACCGCAAGCACATAGTCCAAGCCGTGGATGCCAGCCTCAAGCGCCTGCAGACCGACTGGATCGACCTCTACCAGTTGCACTGGCCAGAGCGCAGCACCAACTTCTTCGGCCAACTGGGCTACAAGCACAAGGAAGAAGACTTCACCCCGCTGGAGGAAACCCTCAAAGCCCTGGATGAGCAAGTCAAGGCCGGCAAGATCCGCCACATTGGCCTGTCCAACGAAACGCCCTGGGGCACAATGAAGTTCCTGGCCCTCGCCGAGAGCCGCGGCTGGCCACGGGCGGTATCGATCCAGAACCCCTACAACCTGCTCAACCGCAGCTTTGAAGTGGGCCTGGCGGAAATCGCCATTCGCGAACAATGTGGATTGCTGGCCTATTCGCCACTGGCGTTCGGCTTCCTCTCCGGCAAATACGAAGGCGGCGCGCGCCCGGCCAAAGGCCGCCTGAGCCTGTACAGCCGCTTCAGCCGCTACTTCAACCCGCAATCGGAAGCGGCCTGCAGCCGCTATGTCGCCCTGGCCCGCGAGCACGGCCTGGATCCGGCGCAAATGGCCCTGGCATTCGTCACCCAGCAACCGTTCGTCACCAGCAACATTATTGGGGCGACCACCCTCGAACAACTGGACAGCAATATCGCCAGTCTCGAGCTGAAGCTGTCGAATGAGGTGCTGGCCGGCATCGAGGCGATCCACAAGGACCACCCGAATCCGGCGCCGTAACCCGCTCGTAGGAGCGAGCCTGCCTGGCTCGCTCCTACGCGCAACCCAATGCCGCTACAGGGAACGCGCAATGATTTCCTTCATGATCTCGTTGGTCCCGGCATAGATCCGCTGCACCCGCGCATCCGCCCAGGCCCGGGCCACCGGGTACTCCCACATGAAGCCGTAACCGCCGTGCAACTGCACGCATTCGTCGAGCACCTTGCATTGCAGGTCCGTGCCCCAGTACTTGGCCATGGCGGCGGTCGGTACATCGAGCTTGCCTTGCAGATGCAATTCCAGGCAGCGGTCGACGAAGACCCGGCCGATCTGGATCTCGGTGGCCATTTCCGCCAGTTTGAAGCGGGTGTTCTGGAAGTCGGCGATCGACTTGCCGAATGCCTTGCGCTCGCGGGTGTACTCCAGGGTCCACTGCAATGCCGCCTCGGCTGACGCCAGACCGCCTACCGCCACCGTCAAACGCTCCTGCGGCAACTCCTGCATCAGGTAGGCAAAGCCCATTCCGGCCTGCCCCAGCAGGTTTTCCTTGGGCACACGGACGTCCTGGAAGAAAAGTTCGGAAGTGTCCTGGGCCTTCATACCGACCTTTTCCAGGCGTTTGCCCTTGGAGAAACCGGGCGTATCCGCCTCCACCAGGAACAGGCTGGTGCCCTTGGCGCCGGCCTTCGGATCGGTCTTGGCCACGACAATCACCAGATCGGCCAGATAACCGTTGGTGATAAAGGTCTTGGAGCCGTTAATCACATAGTCGTCACCGTCCAGCACCGCAGTGGTCTTGACCCCCTGCAGGTCGGAGCCGGCGCCCGGCTCGGTCATGGCGATGGCCGTGACCATCTCGCCGGACACCAGTTTCGGCAGGTACTTGTGCTTAAGCTCCTCGCTGCCGTAATGCAGGATGTAAGGCGCGACGATATCGGAATGCAGGGAGAAGCCGATACCGGTCAGACCAAGGCGCCCTACCTCCTCGATCACTACCGCGCTATAGAGAAAGTCAGCCCCCAGTCCGCCGTACTCCTCGGGGAGATGGGAGCAGAGCATTCCCGCCTCACCGGCCTTGTTCCACAAGGCGCGGTCGATGTAGCCCTGTTTTTCCCATTGCCCGTGGAATGGCACGGCCTCCTTTTCCAGGAAGGTACGTACGCTGTCACGAAAGAGTTCGTGCTCGGAGCTGAACAAGGTTCTGGGGATCATGGGGCCACCTGTCGTTATTGTTAGCCGGGATTGGCCCACAGAGCCTAAGCCCACGCGTACGACACAGGACACTGGACACATCCGACAAAAAATAAGACGATCCAGCCGTCTGGTGACCACTTTCCCCTATAAGAACAATTGAATTATGTCTAACCAAACCTCCACGCCCTTGCGGCGCGTCAGCATCCTGGCCATCGACCGGGTTTTCGCCTCCACCCTCATGCAAGCCAAGGATTTCTTCCATCTGGCCAGCCTGCGCTACGGCAAGCAGCTGGGCCAGGGCCTGACCCCGGCCTTCGAAACCCGCCTGGTCAGCCCCGATGGCAAACCGGTATGCAGCTTCAGCAACGTGATCATGCCGGTGGACGGCGGCCTGGAAGATACCGACGTGATCATCCTCCCGGCGTTCTGGGACGATTTCGAAACCCTCTGCCAACGTTATCCACAGATCCTGCCCTGGCTGCGCCAGCAACACGCCCGCGGCGCCGTGCTCTGCGGCGAGGCCACCGGGGTGTTCTGGCTGGCCGAAGCCGGGTTGCTCGACGGCAAGGAAGCCACCACTTACTGGCGTTTCTTCAATGCCTTCAGCGAGCGCTTCCCCAAGGTCCAGCTCAATCAAGACAAGCACCTGACCGACGCCGACAACCTGTATTGCGCCGGCGGCACCACTTCGGCCTGTGACCTGTACATCTATCTGATCGAGCGTTTCTGCGGCGCCAACGTGGCCCAGGCCGTGGCCCGCGACATTCTCTATGAAGTGCAGCGCAGCTATTCCCCGGGGCGTATCGGCTTTGGCGGCCAGAAGCTGCACCAGGACGTGATCATCCTGCAGATCCAGCACTGGCTCGAAGAGCATTTCGCCGACAAGTTTCGCTTCGAGGACGTGGCCCGCGAACATGGCATGAGCATTCGCAATTTCATGCGCCGCTTCCAGACCGCCACCGGCGACAAACCCCTGCATTACCTGCAGCGCCTGCGCATCGAAACCGCCAAGGGCCTGCTCTCGGGGACGCGCAAGAGCATCAAGACCATCAGCTACGAGGTCGGCTATGACGATGCGAGCTTCTTCGCCCGCCTGTTCCGCCAGCACACCGAGCTATCACCGAACCAGTACCGGCAGCAGTTTCACCAACAAGCCGCGTAAATGAAAAAGGGCCTGCAATGCAGGCCCTTCTTTTTATCCGGAAACCGTTAAGGCTTGTGCGCCCGCGAGAGGAACTCGTGGGACTGCATTTCCAGCAGACGGCTGAGGGTGCGCTGGAACTCGAAGGTCAGGCGGCCGCCGGTGTACAGATCCTTGAGCTCGACTTCAGCGGAAATGATCAGCTTGACGTTACGATCGTAGAACTCGTCGACCATGTTGATGAAGCGACGGGCGATATCGTCAGTAGCGACGCTCATCTGCTCGACACCGCTGACCAGCACGGCATGGAAGATCTTGCCCAGCTCGATGTAGTCGTTCTGGCTGCGTGGGCCATCGCACAGTTCGCGGAAGTCGAACCAGGCCACATCATCGCAGGTACGCAGGGCGCGGATTTCGCGGTTCTCGACGATCAGCACATCGTTTTCCACCGCCTGGGTGCATTCCGGCGTCAGCGCACGGAAGCTCTTGCGCAGGCTTTCGTGGGCCGCTTCGTCCAGCGGGAAGTGGAACAACTCGGCCTGCTCCAGGTGACGCAGACGGTAGTCGACGCCACTGTCGACGTTGACGATCTCGGTGTGCTGCTTGATCAGGGCAATGGCCGGCAGGAAACGCGCACGTTGCAGGCCGTCCTTGTACAAGCCGTCCGGTACGATGTTCGAGGTAGCCACCAGGGTCACGCCGTTCTTGAACAGCTCTTCCATCAGCGTGCCGAGGATCATCGCGTCGGTGATGTCGGAAACGAAGAATTCGTCGAAGCAGATCACCCGGGCTTCGTCGGCGAAACGCTTGGCGATGATGGTCAGCGGGTTCTTCTCGCCGCCCAGGGTCTTCATCTCTTCGTGCACACGCTTCATGAAGCGGTGGAAGTGAGTACGGACCTTCTGCTTGAACGGCAGGGCTTCAAAGAAGGTATCGACCAGATACGTCTTGCCACGCCCTACTCCGCCCCAGAAGTACAGGCCCTTGACCGGCACCTGGTCTTTCTTGCCAAACAGCTTGCCCAGCAGGCCCGGCTTGTTGTTCGACGCGGCGATCAGATCGTCGTACAAGCGCTGCAAATGACGCACGGCGGTTTCCTGCGCGGCGTCGTGGAAGAACTCCGGGCGTTTCAGATCAGCTTGATATCGTTCTAGGGGCGTCATAATTCGTTAGCAAGGCAACAAAAACGGGCCGTCACTGTAGCGACGGCCCTTGAGAATGGCAATCAGCCCTTGGTCGGGAGATTGCGATTAGTCCTGCACAGGCGCCAGGGCGACGCGCAGCGCCTCGATCGCCGCATCGCGGGCCGCCGTGTCGGCAAAGGCCGGGCTGTCGGCCACGCACTCGCCTTCCAGCCACACGCTGAAACCCAGCGCTTCACTGCGCAGATCCAGAGCCTGGCCGGATTGCAGTTGCTTGGTCACCGCACCTGCGGTCTTGCCGTCGGCGAAGTTGCGCGACAGCAACAGTTGCTCGCCATCGGCGGCCAGCAGGCGGAAGCGGAAGCTGCCGTCGTCTTCGCGGAAGCTGACGAAGCGCGCGGCCTTGGCCGCTTTCTTCTTGGTGGTCGCCGCCACTTGTACCTGATTGACGAACGAACGCAGGCCCACGGCCTCACGCAGCTCGTTGAGGAATGGCGTGGCCACGGCGCGGGCTTTCTTGGCACCGGCCTGGAGGATGTCTTCCAGGTCGGAAGGACGCTCGATCAACTGGTGATAACGCTCGCGCGCCTCGCCCAACTGGTTGTCCAGCAGCTGGAACAGACGATTCTTCGCCTCGCCCCAACCCAGGCCCTGCAGCAGCTCGCTGCGGAATTCGTCGGCCTGGGCCGGCGTCGCGAAAGCCTGGAACAGGGTGAACAGGTGCGCGCTGTCCGGGTCCTTGGCTTCGCCAGGAGCGCGGGAGTCGGTGACGATGCGCGAGATCGCGTCCTTCATGTCCTTGGCGCTGCTGAACAACGGGATGGTGTTGTCGTAGCTCTTGGACATCTTGCGGCCATCGAGGCCCGGCAAGGTGGCAACGCTTTCCTCGATCAGCGCCTCGGGCATGGTGAAGAATTCCTTGCCCTGGCCGAACAGGTGGTTGAAGCGCTGGCCGATATCGCGGGCCATTTCCACGTGCTGGATCTGGTCGCGACCGACCGGCACCTTGTGGGCGTTGAACATCAGGATGTCCGCGGCCATCAGAACCGGGTAGCTGTACAGGCCCATGGTGATGCCGGCGTCCGGGTCTTCACCGGTCTCGACGTTTTTATCCACCGAAGCCTTGTAGGCGTGAGCACGGTTGAGCAGGCCCTTGGCCGCCACGCAGGTCAGCAACCAGGTCAGTTCAGGGATTTCCGGGATGTCCGACTGGCGATAGAAAGTCACGCGCTCCACATCCAGGCCACCGGCCAGCCAGGTCGCGGCGATTTCCAGGCGCGAGCGCTGGATACGCAGCGGGTCATCGCACTTGATCAGCGCGTGATAGTCGGCCAGGAAGTAGAACGAGTCGGCATTGCTGTCGCGGCTGGCGAGGATCGCCGGGCGGATGGCGCCAGCGTAGTTGCCCAGGTGCGGCGTGCCGGTGGTGGTGATGCCGGTGAGGATGCGCGTACGAGTAGTCATGGGTAATCGCTTATCAGACTGCAATCAATTCGAGAGTCGTGGCAGCACCAGATCCTTGAGATCGGTGAGCTTGCCATGAAAAAAGTGTCCGCATTCTGCCACTTTCAGCAGCTCATGGGGGCGCTCAAGCGCGTCGGACCAGTCATAGACCAGCTGCGGATCGACCACTTCGTCGGTTTCCGGCTGGATCAGGGTCAGCGGGCAGTTCTGCGGCAGCAGGTCGCTATCGCGCAAACGCATCACGGCGGCAGCAACCATGAACAGGTGCTTGAGCGGCTCGCCGCGGACCTCCAGGCGCCCGCCGAGGCTGGCGGCGACGAAGCCGCCGAAGGAGAAGCCGAGCAGGGTCATCGGCAAGTCCGGGTGCTTGGCCCGCAGCCATTCGGCAGCCGCCTGCGCGTCGTCGACTTCACCGCTGCCCATGTCGTGGCTGCCTTCGCTGGCGCCGACACCACGGTAGTTGAAACGCAAGGTGATCAGGCCGGCGTCACGCGCCGTACGTTGCAGGGTCGAGACCACCTTGTTGAGCATGGTGCCGCCCTGCACCGGGTTCGGATGACAGATCAGCGCCACGCCACGGGCGTCGGCGACATCCAGATACAAGGCTTCCAGTTGGCCGACCGGGCCGGCAATCACTACGGGGGTTTCACGCATAAGCAAGGAAGGAACTCCGTGACCTCGAATCGGGTCGACTCGTCTAGCAAATTGTCTGTGCCAATCTATTGCGAGTGAATCGCGGTATACAGCGCAGGTTCGAGCCGTTAACGTAAAGCAAAGCCGTTTATAGAGGAAGGACTCGTGGAACACTCGCTCCTAGTTTGGTTGTTGCCGACTCTTGCCCTGATCGCGGGTGTCGCCATTGGATTTCTGGTCGCTCGCCTGCTGCCGAATGCCGCGCCTAACCGCACGCAACGTCAGCTGGATGATATTCAGGAACGTTTTGACAGCTATCAGAACGAAGTGGTCACCCACTTCAACAGCACCGCCACCCTGGTGAAAAAACTCACACAAAGCTATCAGGAAGTGCAGGACCACCTCGCCGAGGGCGCCAACCGCCTGGCCCTGGACGAGTTGACCCGCCAACGCCTGCTGGCCGCGCTGCACTCCGACTCGGTGCAGGCTCCACGGGAACGCCTGACGCCACCGCGCGACCAGGAACCGCCACGGGACTACGCGCCAAAGACGCCTAACGCGCCTGGCATGCTCGACGAGCATTATGGTCTGAAGAAGTAATCAGGCTTCGCGTCCAGTAAAAAGCCCCCGGACAATTCGGTTGTCCGGGGGCTTTTTTGTATCTGGTGATTTGATAGCGGCTGATCGGACCTCTTCGCGGGCAAGCCTGCGAAGAGGCCGGCAAAGGCCACACACAAAAATGCCCGATCACAGGATCGGGCATTTCTTCATTCAAACGATCAGTTACGGATACTGCTGAACCGTACCCGGCTGTTGCTGCTGACCACCATACTGCTGGCCAGGAATCGCCTTGAGGTTCACTTCCACTCGACGGTTCTGCGCACGACCATTGACGTCGCCGTTACTGGCGATCGGGTTATCCGGGCCAGCGCCACGGGCCGACAGGTTGGCACCGCTGACACCTTGCGAGGTCAGGTAGGTCGCCACGCTCTGTGCGCGACGCTGGGACAGGTCCATGTTGTGCTGGCGGCTGCCGGTGCTGTCGGTGTAGCCGACGATTTCGATCTGGTTCTGGTTGAACTCCTTGAGGGAGTTGGCCAGGTTGTTCAGCGGCTGATAGAAGCTTGGGGCGATGTTCGCCGAATCGGTGGCGAAGGTGATGTTGCCCGGCATGATCAGTTTGATCTGATCGCCCTGGCGCTGCACTTCGACCCCGGTATTGGCCATGCTGGCACGCAGTTTCTTTTCCTGCTGGTCGGCGTAGTAACCGTAGCCGGCGGCGGAAGCACCGACTACCGCGGCGCCGATCAGCGCGCCCTTGCCACGGTTGTTGTGGTCGATGGCGGCACCGGCCAGCGCACCGGCCAAGGCACCCAGGCCACCGTATTTTGCAGTTTTGCTCATGCCCGTGGAGCCGTCGGCCTGCCCCTGATTGTCATAGGGGTTAGGCGAAGCACAGCCGGACAACAAGGCCACAGCGGTAGCAACAACGATCAAACGACGCGAGGTGAACATGGAGAAGCTCCTACTTTTTTCATTCTGTGATGCAGCGGACGTTGGCAACAGACCTTTGCAGGCGTTTGAACACGGCCAATGACAAAAATTCCGTGAAACTTTTGACAGCAAAGGTCAGGCCCTGACAAAGGGATTTTCACGCATTTCATCGCCCAGGCGGGTGTCCGGACCATGCCCGGCCACCACAGTCGCGTCTTCGTCGAGGGTGTACAGACGCTGCTTGATCGAACGCACGATGGTGGCCTGGTCGCCCCCCCACAGATCCGTGCGCCCTACCCCGCGCTTGAACAACGTGTCGCCGGCAATCAGCAGCTTAGCCTCTGCGAACCAGAAGCTCATGGAACCTGGGGTATGTCCCGGCGTATGCAGGGCCACGCCGCAACCGCAGGCCAGTTCTTCGTCGTCCGCCAGCCAGCGATCCGGTGCCGGTACCGGCGTGTAAGGCACGCCGAACATGCTGCACTGCATCTCCAGGTTGTCCCAGAGGAACTGATCCTCCTTGTGCAGGTGCAGGGTTGCGCCGGTTTTTTCCTTCATCTGTCCGGAGGCCAGGAAGTGATCCAGGTGCGCATGGGTATGAATGATGCTCACCACCTTCAGCCCCAGCGCGTCGAGCCGCGCCATGATCAGGTCGGGATTGCCGCCCGGGTCGACGACTATGGCCTTCTTTGTAACAGGGTCGCCAATGATCGTGCAGTTGCACTGCAAGGGACCGACGGGGAAGGTTTCGCGAATAAGAGCAGGCTTGGCGGCTTCCATGGGATGTTCCTGAAGAAATCGATAGGCCATTCTCGCACAGCTTGCAGCCGCTGCTTTGCCGCGCAATGCAGACAACGACAACTGCCGCCACGCCCCGGGGCGGCAATCATTCACAGTCAAAACGCCAACTGCAGGGTTTCCTCGCCTTCCAACGCCAGCAGAAACTGCTTGGCCTGCAGGCCGCCGGCAAAACCGGTGAGGCTGCCCGAGGCGCCGATCACCCGGTGGCAAGGCGCGATGATCGAGATCGGGTTCCGGCCATTGGCCGCACCGACTGCGCGCACGGCCTTGGGACTGCCCACCTGCGCGGCAATCTGGCTGTAGCTGCGGGTTTCACCGAAAGGAATGGTCAGCAGCGCCTGCCAGACCTTGCGCTGGAACTCGGTGCCGACAAAGTCCAGTTCCAGTTCGAAGCGATCGCGGCTGCCGGCAAAGTACTCCTTGAGCTGGCGCTCGGTTTCCAGCAAGACCGGATGATCGTCGGCAGGCTGCAACGGGCCGAGACGCACCCGGTTTTCGCGTTCGTTCTCCCAGAGAATCGCGGCGAGCTTCGTGCCTCTGGCAACCAGGGTCAGTTGACCGACGGGCGAGTTGATCAATTTGAATACGCAAGACATGGCAAGCCTCCTTTATCTTCCAGGGAGATCAGGCCCGGACCTGGCCTTCATCTCGGTACGCCTGCACTGTAGATCGACATTCAAGCGCAAGAACTACGTTTCTTGCGCTTGAACTCAGTGCCGGATTTTCCTGGGGCCGCTACATCGGCTACTCATCCTCTTCGATCAGATAACAATTGTCACTGCTGCTGCGCCGGCCGTGGGGATCGACGATAAAAGCCCCGCGCCCGTTGCCGCACTCCAGCAGATGCACCGGCGACAGCTCACGCTGTTGATCGATACGCGCATTGAGCCGGACGATATAGGTGCCCAGCGCAAGCGCCACGCAAAGAATCAGCAACAGGCACAACACCAACTGGTCGGTGTAACCCGCGCAGGTCTTTTCAGAAGGCATAGGCAATAGAGCCCGATCCTGCTGCCAGCCCGCCCCCATTCCCGGTCAAGAACCCTGACAGCGGCCCACCCCGCCCAGGCGCGCCACACAAGGCACAGGCCATCAGGCCGATGACAATCAAGACCAGCAGAATGCCTTTGACGACGGGAGACAGGTTCATGGTGGCGCTCTCTTGGTGTAAAAGCCGCCACCCTAGAGCCCGGCGGGTTAACGCCAGGTAAACATCGGTAAAAAACGCGCCGGCTCCGTTATCCTCTGGGCCACTGAGCGACACAGGTCCAAGGGGACGTTCCCGTGCATATCCACCTGCTGCTGGTCGAGGACAACCTCGACCTGGCCAACACCGTCATCGAATACCTGGAGATCAGCGGGATCGTCTGCGATCACGCCAGTAATGGCCAGACCGGCCTGAACCTGGCGCTGAGCCAACACTATGATGTGATCCTGCTGGACATCATGCTGCCGCGCCTGGACGGCCAACAGCTGTGCAAACAGCTGCGCGAACAGGGCAAACAGACACCGATCCTGATGCTTACCTCGCTGGATGCCCTGCCGGACAAGCTCGCCAGCTTTGCCATGGGCGCCGACGATTACCTGGTCAAGCCCTTCGAACTGGCCGAACTGGTGGCCAGGATCCGCGCCCTGAGCCTGCGGCGCAGCGGCCAGGCCAGCCGCCTGCAAGTGGCCGACCTGACCATGGATCTGTCCACCCGCAAGGTCAGCCGCGCCGGACAGGAACTGCACCTGTCGCCCACCTGCTGGACCCTGCTGGAATGCCTGATGCGTGCCAGTCCCGAGCCGGTGGGGCGCGAACGTCTCGAGGCAACGGTCTGGGGCGACGAGCCGCCGGACAGCAACACCCTCAAGGTGCACATGCACCGCTTGCGCAAGGCGGTGGACAAGGATTTCAGCCAAACGCTGATCCACACTATTTCTGGCGTCGGTGTGCAGTTGAGGACCCCATGCGTAAAGGGCTGAGTCTGAAATGGGTGATCAGCGGCAGTTTCCTGCTGTTGATCGCCGTGGTGCTGCTGATCTACAGCCAGCTGCTATCGAGCTATAGCATCCGAGGCCTGCTCTATACCGCCAGCGCCATGATGGAAGAAGAAGCCCTGTATTTCGTCAGGCACTACAAGAAAGACCCAAGCCTTGCCCCGCCGCAGAACTACTTCTTCAGCAGCGTTATCGGCAAGGAAGCGCTGCCGCCGAAAATTCGCCAGTTACTGGATACGCCGCCAACTCTGTCCTTCGGCGCCGTGCAGGTGTTCGGTGAACTGGACGCCGATGGACAGGATGAAGTCAAGGCGATCCTGGCCCAGCCCCTGGGTGACGGCAAAATCCTCTACATGTTCGATGTCGACCACGACCATGAAGAAGGTGGCGAGGTCGAGACCCCGTTGTCGGATGCCTATCTCGATCACGAACTGAACAGCATTAATGTCATCAGTCTGGCGGTATTCATCCCGGCACTGATCATCATCGCCCTGCTGGTCTGGTGGCTGGTGCGCCCTCTCGGCCGGCTGGCCCAGTGGTCCACCACCCTGAAAGATCCGGAGGAAGTGTCCAGCCAACGCCCGAATTTCCGCTTCAAGGAGTTCAATGTCCTGGCCGACTCCCTGGCCCAGAGCGTGCAGCAGGTGCAGGCCGCCAGCCAGCGCGAAGGGCGCCTGCTGCGCTACACCAGCCATGAGTTACGCACGCCGCTGGCGGTGCTCAAGGCCAACCTGGAACTGCTGACCCTGCAGGCCGGGGGCTCCCTGCCCCTGCCTCTGCAACGTATCGAACGCTCAGTGCTGAACATGCAGCGCATTGCCGAGACGCTACTGTGGATGAGCCGCGAGCGCGTTGAACCCTTGCCGGAAGAAGCCATCGACATGGCCGAGTTGTTCAACGAATTGATCCAGGAGCATCGCTACCTGATCGGCAAGCGGGATATCGAACTGATCCTCGACATCAGCAACGAGCCTTGTCGCCTGCCCCTGACCGCCTGCCGAATCGTGGTTGGTAACTTTCTGCGCAATGCCCTGCAATATGCTGAAGAAGGCAGCATCGAAATCACCTTCGAACAGCTGCAACTGCGCATCGTCAACCGTATCCGTGATACCAGCCAGTCAGAAGAATCCAGCGACTTCGGCTACGGCCTGGGCCTGGAGCTGATGCGCCAGTTGTGCGCCAGGCTGGGCTGGCACATCCAGGTCCTCACTGAACAACAGCGCTTCACCGTGACCCTGGACTTCAACACCGCAGAGCCCCCTGCTTCGCCCCAGGAGCGAGCCGAGGACGATACCTGCAAGATCAGCTGAGCGCTCAATCAGCCCAGTAACCCCAACTCCTGGGCCCGGGCCACGGCCTGGGTGCGACGCTCCACCCCTAGCTTGCTGTTGATATGGCTGGCATGGGTCTTCACGGTGTGCAGCGAGATAAACAACTGATCGCTGATTTCCTGGTTGGAACAGCCCTGGGCGATCAGTTGCAGCACCGCCAGCTCACGGGAGCTGAGGGCTTCGCCGTGATGCTGCTCCAGGGAATCACGTGCCAAGGCGGCCGGCAGGCGTTCGAGCAAGGTCTGGCGCAATGGCGTCGCCGCCCCCTGCTGAAGTTGCTCGCGAACCCAGGCCGGATGCGCCCGCACCGCCCATTCGAAGGGTTGCAATGCCCCGCCCACGGCAGCCTCCAGCGCCAGGGCAAAGGCCTGTCGGGCCTCGGGGTCGCGCCCCTGGGCCAGCAACAGCGCGACCTTCTGATTCAGCGCCATCACATTGAGCATCTGCCGCCCGGTCTGCCGGCCATGCTCCAGCAGTTTGTCCAGGCGCTGCTCGGCCAGGGCCGGCTCGCCCTGGATGCTATCGAGCAAGGCTTGCTGCAACTCGATATGCAGCGGCAGCTGTGGATGAAATTCCGGTGCCGCTGCGGCCTGGTCGCCGGTGTAGGTCTGCCCCAGGCGAGCCAGCCATGCCTGCGCCAGGTCGGTGCGGCCCTGGGCCAGCCAGAGTTCGCATTTGACCAGGGTGATCATCGCCAGGTAGTAGATCGGCGGTACGTCCCAGATGTGCATCAGGCGTTCAGCCTCGGCCAGCTCGGCAAAGGCCTTGGCAAATTCACCGTTGTGACCTTCCAGGTTGGCGATCACGCAATGGCCGATCAGCACGCTGATATCGCGACAGGCCCGCGCCTCGACCAGTCCCGCCCGCAGGCGCGCCAGTCCGGTCTCGGGCTGGCAGCGCAACGCCAGCAGGTAACCCTCATACAACGTCAGCCGCGCCCGCACCGCGTACAGGCGTTGCGCGGACAGGCCATACAAGCGCTGCAAGCCCTGGCGGACTTCATCCAGCGCCCGCAGGATCTCGCCGCGGGCTTGCAGCACCCGGGCCCGGTCGTAATGGGCCAGGGCCTCGAACAAGGGGTTGCCGACCCGCTGCGCCAGTTCCAGGGACTCGCGGTTAAGCCCCCGGGCACGCCACAGGTCGCCATCGGCGATCGCCAGGTTGGACAGGGTCGACAGACACACCAGCCGCTGCCCGTAACGTTTCTGCGGCAAGGTTTCCAGGGCTTCGGTGCAATACAGCAGGGTCAGCTCGCGATTCCCTCGTCCGCGGGCGACGATCCCGCTCAAGGCCAGCCATTGCGCCAGCATGGATTTCTGCGCGGTGGCCGAGGGGGCCGGCAGGAAGCGGCTCAAATGGCTGGCCAGCTCCTCGGCGGCGTCCAGCTGGCACGCCAGCCCCAGCGCCCAGCTGTACAGCACGATCAGCCGCGGGGTGCTGATCAGCAGGCTGTCGGGCAAGTCCATTTTCCAGCGCAGCAGCATGCCGACGTTCTGCTCGGCCAGCAGTTGTTCCTCGGACAGGTTCTGTACCAGGTTCGCCGCCACGTCCAGGTGCCCGGCGCGCAACGCCTGCTCCACCGCTTCATCCAGCAGCCCCTGGGCGTTGAACCAGCGACAGGCCCGCAGGTGCAGGCTGGCCGGCGGCAATATCGCGTTGGCGGTGGGCCGGGTGCGCAGCAGGTCGGAGAACAGGTGGTGATAACGGTACCAGTGCCCCTGCTCGTCCAGCGGCACCAGGAATACCTGGTGGGCCAACAGGTAACGCAGGATCTCGGCACTGTCGTGGGACTCGCGCAATGCATCGCACAGGTCGCTGCAGAAACGTTCCTGGGGCGCCGTGTCGTAGAGGAACGACTGCACTTCGGCAGGCAGGCAATCGATGACTTCTTCCAGCAGATAATCGCGAATCAGACCTTCGCCGCCATTCAGCGACTGCGGCAAGGTTGCGCCACTGCCCGCCTCCGAGGCCGCCAACAGCCAGAAGCGCAGCCCCGCCACCCAGCCTTCGCTGCGCAGGATCAAGTTTTCCAGCGCCTCGCCGCGCAGCGAACTGCTGTGCCGGTCGAGCAGGGTCAGGGATTCGTCGTAAGTCAGGCGCAGGTCCTGTTCGTGCAGTTCCAGCAACTGCCGCGACAGGCGCAGACGCGCCAGGTGCCAGTCCGGGCGCTGGCGGCTGGTTACCAGCACCAGCAAGCCGTCGGGCAAATGATTGAGGAAGAACTGCAGGCAGCGATCGAGCACCGGCCCCTGGGCCAGGTGGTAATCGTCCAGTACCAGCAACAAGGGAGAAGCAGTGGAAAGATGGGCCGCCAACTCATCGAGCAGCCCGTCCAGCCACTCTTCGAAGGCGAAGGGCTGGTGGCGCTGGCGCATCTTCAGCAGCCCGAGGGATTGGTTGCCCAGTTGGGCGAAATATTGTTGCAGCCCCTCAAGCAGGCGTTCAAGAAAACGTCCCGGATCGCTGTCCCGGCGACTGAGCCCCAGCCACAGGCTGCGCCAGTGCGGCGGCAGGCTTTGGCAGAACTCCACCGCCAGAGAACTCTTGCCAAAACCGGCCGGTGCGCTGACCAACAGCAGCCGGCCATTGAGGCCCGCGCTCAAGCGCTCGCACAGACGCGGCCGCAGTACGTAGCCGTCGGGCAAGGGAGGTCGGTAGAAGCGCCCTTCCGGCGCGGGAATGGCCGCACCGGCAGGCCCCTGGATACGGGACAGATCAGTCATGGCCAACTCTTATTGAAGTGCTGTTGTCGGCAATACAGATGTCGGCAGACTAGCGGTAAAAAGCCCCCTGTTGAAGATTTTTGCTACAGATGGATAGAAAAAGAATACAACCGGGTTTTTCAGCGTTCCCCGCGTACCAGTAGGAGCGAGCTTGCTCGCGATAAGGGCAGCGCGGTTTTACCGGGAGGTGGCATCGTCTGGAGTATTTTTCGCGAGCAAGCTCGCTCCAGAGGCCACCCCGGGTCTTGTAGAAAAACGCAGACAATAAAAAACGCCCCGAACCAGTCGGGGCGTCGATCGAGGATGCGCCTCGATTTACCGCGGGTTAACGAACGCCATCCTGGCGCAGGGCCGCCGGAGTGAAGTCGCTGGTGGTGGCAGTGAAGCCGAAGTCGTAGGCCGATTTCTCTTCGTTCTTCATGCCCAGTGCCAGATAACGGCCGGACTGCAGGTCGTAGAGGGTTTCCAGGGCGTACCACGGCACTTGCTTGTCGTAATAGTTCTCGGCATGCGCCTCGGCCACGCGCCACAGCTGGCCACGACCGTCGTAGTGGTCGATCACTGCGGCCTGCCAGGTGTCTTCATCGATGTAGAAGTCACGCTTGGCGTAGATATGGCGCTGACCTTCCTTCAGGGTCGCGACCACGTGCCAGACACGGCGCAGCTCGTAGCGAGCCAAGTCCTGGTTGATGTGGCCGGCCTTGATGATCTCGGCGTACTTCAGCTGCGGCGAGTCGAGCTTGTAGCTGTTGGAGGCGATGTACATCTCCTTCTTGCCTTCCAGCTTCCAGTCGTAACGGTCCGGCGCACCGTTGTACATGTCGAGGTTGTCGGAGGTACGCAGGCCGTCGGCGGCGGTACCCGGACCGTCATACGACACTTGCGGGGCGCGACGCACACGACGCTGGCCAGCGTTGTAGACCCACGCCGAACGCGGCTCCTTCACCTGGTCGAGGGTTTCGTGCACCAGCAGCACACCACCGGCCAGACGCGCCGGCGCGGTCACTTTCTGCTTGAAGTAGAACAGGATGTTGCCCGGGTTGGCCGGATCGTAGTCCTTCATCTTGTCGCGGAACACGAACTGGTCCTGGAAGTACACCAGGCTGAACGAGCCGTTGGCCTGTGGCGTCGCCTGGGTCACCAGGCGGGTCACGCTGCCGCCGCGATAGCGGGTGATGTGGTTCCAGATGACTTCCACGCCGCTTTTCGGAATCGGGAAAGGAATGGCGGTCTTGAAGTTTTCCAGGCCGTTGCCGCCGCTGACCAGGTTGGTCTTGGTGGCGTTTTCCTTGATCGCGGCGAACACATCGGCTGGCACCGTAGCGCCGCGATGGGAAGGATAGACCGGCATCTTGTAGGTTTCCGGGTAGCGCTTGAACATCGCGTACTGCCCTGGCGCCAGCTTGTCCTTGTACTGCTCGACGTTCTGCGCGGTGATGGTGAACTGCGGCTGCTCGCTGGCGTACGGGTTGGACAGGAAACCCTTGCCATCCACACTGCCGGCGTTGGTCGGCAAGGCTTTCCAGGCCGGAATGGTGCCGGCTGAGTTACCGGCCATTTCCGCGCCCATCGGCGTCAGGGAGGTACCCAGCTTGGCCGCTTCATCGGCCGAGACCGCGGCCATGACCCCGGTCGCCAGCAGCGACAGCCCGAGGACACCGACCTGCAACAGACTCTTGGTTACTTTCATATTCTTGTTCTTCCTGAAAATTCAGTGCTTAGAAGTTCACGCCGAAACTGAGGGCCACGAAGTCACGGTCATCCACGGTGGTGTACTTGCCGTCGAAGAAATTGGTGTACGCCAGGCTCGCGGTGTAGGTGTTCTGGTACTCGGCATCCACGCCCAGGCTGATGGCCTTGCGACCTTCCTCGAAGTTGCCGCCAGGGCCAGGCGAGTAACCGCTGACGTCATGGGACCAGGCCACGTTCGGCTTGAGGTTCACACCGGCGAACACGTCGTTGTATTCCCAGATTGCACGACCGCGATAACCCCAGGAAGTCGAGGTGGTGAAGCCGTCGTCGTTACAGTTGCGGCTGCGATTGTTGGTCGCCGCGCCTGGGCCCGCGCCGTTGATGGTGCTGGTATTGAGGATCTGCGAGCAGGTGTCCAGGCTGCCGGTGGCAGGCAGTTCGCCCGGGCCATAGACCGGATCGCGGCCGTAACGAACCTTGGAGGTGCTTTCCAGGCCGCCCACGTAGGTCAGGCCGACTTCACCAACCAGGGTCAGGCGGCTCGCGCCCATGACCTGATCGAAGAAGTGGGTGAAGGTGGTCTGCAGCTGGGTGATCTCTTTACGGCGATAGCCGTGCAAGTCCTGACCCGGGGAGCCGTCGAGCAACGAGGCATTGGCCAGGGTGCCGCCCAGGGGGCGAACACCGGCGAACAGGATATCGGTGGAGTTCAGCTGCACCGGAGCGTTCGGGCGATAGCTGATCTCACCGCTCCATGCGGTACCGGTAGGCAAGGTGGTGGAGAAGCTCAGACCGTAGAGGCGGATGTCCTCAGGGTACTCGACGAAGTACTCGGAGCTGCCCGCCACCACCAGTGGGCCCAGGGCGCGGAACGCTGGAGGCAAGGCCGCGACACGGTCGAAGACCGACTGCGGAGCACCGGTGGCGCTGAAGATCGGCGCACGGCTGTGGTAGTTCATGAAGTACGCGCCGAACTCGGTGTCGAGCGGCTCGTACATGTACTTGAAGGACACGCCCCACTGCCCGCTGTCCCGTGCATCGCGGTCCGGGCCACGACGCACCAGCACGCCTTCCTGATTGACGTCGACGCCCGCGGCGGCCAGTGGCCCAAGGGCAATCGACGGAATGGTCGAGCGCTTGTTCAACACCCGCAGATTGTCGCTGCAACCGTCGGCGATGATGTCCGGCTGGGAGAAGAAGGTGCCGCAGTTGTCGACGACGGTCTGGTCCCACTCCAGCTGATAGAAGGCTTCGGCCGAGAGGTTATCGGTCAGGCTCTGGGAGACGTAGAACATGTTGACCGGGATCAGGCCTTCCTTGATCTCCGCGCCAGGACGGCGGAAAGCCGATACGTCGATCGGGTTGATCGAGTTGATACCGCCGCCGATGAAGGTACTTTCACCCCAGCTCACCACTTGCTTGCCCAGGCGCACGGAACCCGGCTGCTCGGCGATCGAATAGTTGTGGTAGATGAAGGCGTCGAGGATCTGCCCGCCGGAGGACTTGGCGCCTTCCTTGCGGTTGCTGTCGCTGATGTCCTTGAACTCGCGGCTTTCGTCCTTGAGTTCGAAGTCATACCAGTACTTGCCACGGACGAAGACGCCGGTGTCGCCGTATTTCAGTTCAAGGTCATGGATGCCCTTGAAGATCTTGGAAAAGGTTTCGCCACTTTTGAAGTTAGCGTGGCCATCGTCGGAGGTCTGGGACAGGCCATGACCGCCGTTGTTGACACCAATCAGATTCTTGTTGGGGCTCTGGGTAGACCAGCTCGCACCCAGCGATAGAGAAGAGTCGAACTGACCTTCGATTTCACCGATGTTGAAACTGACGCCGAAGGCAGGTCCGGCGAGCGTAGAGGCGAGACTGACGGCCAGAGGCAGTTTCGCCCGGCGCCAGAACTGGTTTACTGATGTCATCGACGCTACTCCATGTGCTTTATTGTTATGGCAGTGAGCACTTTTAAAAACGCTCTGAACGGGCGGAACCCAGTCAGCTCCGAAGTCGTTCAAAGTTGCATCGCCCCATGTTGTGCGGTTGCCCCGTTCTTAAAAATCCTTGGGCGGACTATAGCCAGCAGGTGGTACGGCTTGATCCCTCTAAAGTGTGATTTGCAGCCTCCAACCACTCTGGAACGGTCCTTTCGCCAGTCCGGCAAATGCCGGCACGGCAAGGATGGCTGAAAATTCGGATTTGACAAGGCAAGCGCTTGCTTGGTGGGCTCTACCGTGCCCTTTCGGGCACGGTAGAGGGTGTTTATAGCGTCGAAAGAAAGGTGCTGTTGTTGGCCTGCCATTCGGTGATGTCGAGGCGGATGCGCTTCTTGTCGAGCTTGCCGACACTGGTCTTGGGAATTTCAGTAACAAGGGCGATCTGGCTGGGAATCGCCCACTTGCTCAAGTGCCCCTGTTCGACAAACGGCTTGAGATGTTCCTTGAGCTCCTTGGCCTCGATCGCATGCCCTTCACGGACCACCAGCAAGGCGAACGGGCGCTCGCCCCATTGCGGATCGGGGATCCCCACCACTGCTACTTCGCGTACCGCCGGGTGACGGCTGATCAGGTCTTCCAGGGCCAGGGACGATACCCACTCGCCTCCGGTCTTGATCACATCCTTGATCCGGTCGCGAATATCGATCACGCCCATGCCGTCGAGAGTCGCCACGTCGCCGGTGTGCAGCCAGCCGCCTTCCCACAGCTCTGCGCCCTTCTGCGGCTCATTGAAATAGCCTTCGGTCAACCAGGGCGCGCGCAGCACCAGCTCACCCTGGGTCTCGCCATCGGCCGGCAGGAAGTTGCCGTCGCCATCGACAATCGCCGCCTCCACCAGAGGTCCGGGCACGCCGGCCTTGATCCGGTAGGTAGTGCGCTCATCCTCGGTGCCCACCAGCAGTTCTTCGTTGAGGTGGGCGCAGGACACCAGCGGCCCGGTTTCCGACATGCCATAGGCCGCCGTCAGCTGAATGCCCTTGGCCTTGGAGGCCTCGTACAGCGCACGGTTGAGCGCGCTGCCGCCAATGACGATCTTCCAGCCGCCGAAATCGGTGCCCTGGGCCGCCTTGGCATTGAGCAGCATCTGCAAGATAGTCGGCACGCAATGGGAGAAGGTGACCTTCTCCTTGCGCCACAGCTCCACCAGAAGTTCCGGGTCGTAACGGCCGGGGTAGACCTGCTTGAGGCCGAGCATGGTCGCCACATAAGGCAGGCCCCAGGCATGCACATGGAACATCGGGGTAATGGGCATGTACACATCGCTGGTGCCCAGCAGGCGCACGCTGTCGATGCTGCCCATGATCACCGCCACGCCCATGGTGTGCAGCACCAGCTGGCGGTGGGTGAAGTACACGCCCTTCGGATTGCCGGTGGTGCCTGTGGTGTAGAAGGTGGTGGCCACCGAGTTTTCGTCGAAATCCTCGAAGGCGTACTGGGTGCTGGCAGCCGCCAGAAGCTGCTCGTATTCGCCCACCAGGTTGGGCAGGTCGGCGCTCTTGTCCGGGCCGTCGGTCAGCAGCAGGGTTTTCTCCACCGTGCTCAGTTGCCCGGCGATCGCCTGGTAGAGCCCGACAAACTCGCTGTTGACCAGCACGAAGCGGTCCTCGGCGTGATTCATGGTGTACAGGATCTGTTCCGGCGACAGACGCACGTTGATGGTATGGATCACCGCGCCGATCATCGGGATGGCGAACATGCACTCCAGATAGCGATGGCTGTCCCAGTCCATCACCGCCACGGTATCCCCGGCCTTGACCCCGGCAGCCGTCAACACGTTCGCCAGCCTGGCCACGCGCTCGATCAGGGTTGGGTAGCTGTAACGCAGCTTGTCCCGGTAGACGATTTCACGGGTCTTCTCGTAACGGGTGCCGGACATCAGCAGCCGCTTGATCAATAGCGGGTATTGGTAGGCGCCTTCGGCTGGCGGAATAACGCGAGTCTGCAACATAAGCATCCCTTTTCGTGACTGCACGGTCGTGGCTGAAGAACGCTCACTCTAGAGCGCCGCTGGCTCTGCCAAATCAGCCAAAGGAATGATTTGCAGAGCCGTACGAATGCTAGCTCCAAGCCAGCATTCGCGCGACCAGACATTCGCCATGGGAAGGCACATGCGTGAGCGTCAAGCCGTTTGCTCGACCACCCTGCGCGGGAATAGCTCGGCGCCCCGAATCAGCTCAAGGCGCCAGGCCCCATTACAGCCCCATCAGTTAGCCCCGGGTGTAGCCCCGTGCAGTTGCAAATGCTGTTGCAGGTAGCTGCGCAGACGTTTTTCCAAATCGCGGTTACGCGGTCTGGGCAACCCGGCCGGCCATTCGCCACGTGCCAGCGCGCGAATCGGCGCCTGCTGGCTCATGCCCCGGCGCTGGATCTGACGCAGCCCCTGATCCCACCAGACATGGCGGCAAGCCTCGACATAGGGCGAGATCGGGCCGCAGCTGCCATACAGCAAGTCGCGTCCGACTTTTTGCATGTCCTTGTTCTGCCGCCTCAAGTAGAACTTGATCCGCGAGCGCTGAAACAACGACGGCAAGGGTTTACGCCGTGGGACCTCGCGCTGCAGGCGCAGCAACTCCGGCCGGAAGGCTTCGCCATGGCGCTGGAAGAACAGCGCTTGCATGGCGTGGAAGAAATCCTTGTCGGAGAAGTAGTGATAGATGCAACTCTTGCTCTCGCCCACGGATTGACCGCGCAAGGCAAATGACAGGGCGATCTGTTCCAGGGTGTGCAGGTCCTTGATGTGGGCGCTCCATTCGTCAATCAAGGCAATCGAGGCTTGCATCAGCGGACCATCGCCGGCCGTCAGGCCACAAACCCCGCTGTTGAACAGGCGCTGGTCGTCGGCTACCGACTGACCGCTGGACTGCAGGTAGCGGTCGAGTTTGACGAACTCGGGGCGGGTGCGGACCTCGGACCAGAGAAACTCGTCTTCATCGATCAGGTACTGGCCGGGTGCGATGCGATCGAACAGCCGCTGCGGGTCGGCCTCGAACAAGGTGTCGGTATCGACAAACAGGGTCTTGTCCGCCAGCGCGAGGCCCGCGGCAAAGGCACAGGCCTTGCGCCGGTGGTAGTAGCCCTGGTCACCCTGCCACTCGACCAGCGTTTGCTCACTCAACGGCACCACTTGCACCGGCCAGCCGCGGTAATCCTCGGGACGGTCGGTCATGACCCGAATCACCAGCGGCTCGGCACTCTTGCTCTGGTCGAGGGCCGTCAGAATGCTGAATTTCGCTTCATGGCGATAAACCTCTTTGCCGCCATAAACCAGATAGAGCAACTGCTGCGGTACTTTTTGTATCGTCATCAAGCGTCCGGTCTCGCGCGCTCTCCGGACGGTCAAGGGGCTCGACCTGCCGGAGTGGCATAAAAGCGGACGATTGTACGATTAATCCCAATTAAGGATCAGAAATATCCGACAAACCTGAACGAGAAAGACCGGCTCAATGCATCTCGGTAAAGGCCAGCTTCACCCCGATGGCGATCAGCACCGCGCCCATGGTGCGGTCGAACCAGTGGCCCATGCGGGCAAAACCGGCGCGGACTTTCTGCTGGCTGAACAGCAGCGCCACCAGGCAGAACCAGGTAGCCGTCGCCACCGCCAGGTACACGCCATAACCGGCCTGGATGGCCAGGGGCGTGTGCGGATTGATGACCACGGTGAACAGCGACAGGAAAAACAGCGTCGCTTTCGGGTTCAGGCCGTTGGTCACGAAGCAGGAAGTGAAGGCACCGCGCGCGGTGCGCTCGCCAGCTTCCAGGTGCAGATTCTCGGTAGCGGGCTTGGCCGGCTGCGCCCGCAGGGCCTTGTAGCCGATGTACAGCAGGTAAGCGGCGGCGGCCCATTTCAGCGCGTTGAACAGCACGATCGACTGCGACACGATCAGGCCGATACCCAGCAGCGAATACCCCACGTGCAGGAAGATCGCGGTGCCGACGCCCAAGGCGGTCCAGGTGCCGGCACGGCGACCGTGGGTCACGCTTTCGCGCACCACGACGGCGAAATCCGGGCCCGGGCTGGCCACTGCAAGCAGGTGAATAAGGGCGACGGTCAAGAACTCGGCGAGGTACATGGACACTCCTGTGTATCTAATTATTTCATCTGTTAGGCTCGGCAGATTACGCCTTCAGACCCTCGTGCAAAAGGTACAGTTGATGACTAACAATCGCCGCGCCGTCTTCCTCGACCACAGCTCCCTGGACCTCGGCGACCTCGACCTCAGCGCGCTGCGCCACAGCTTCGACGAACTGCAACTGCATGACCGGACCAGCCCCGAACAGGTGGTCGAGCGCCTGCAGGGAGCCCAGGTGGCGATCAGCAACAAAGTACCGCTCAATGCCGAAACCCTGGCCGCCTGCCCCGAGCTGAAACTGATCCTGGTGGCGGCCACCGGCACCAACAATGTCGATCTGGCCGCCGCCCGCGCCCAGGGCATCACCGTCGCCAACTGCCAGGGCTACGGCACGCCATCGGTGGCCCAGCATACCCTCATGCTGCTGCTTAACCTCGCCACTCGCCTCGGCGATTACCGCCAGGCGGTCAGCGACGGTCGCTGGCAGCAGGCCCGGCAGTTCTGCCTGCTGGACTTCCCGATCGTCGAACTGCAAGGCAAGACCCTGGGCCTGCTGGGCCATGGCGAACTGGGTGGCGCCGTCGCCCGCCTGGCCGAAGCCTTTGGCATGCGCGTGCTGCTGGGGCAGATTCCCGGCCGCCCGGCCCGCGCCGACCGCCTGCCGCTGGACGAATTGCTGCCACAAGTCGATGCGCTGACCTTGCACTGCCCGCTCAACGAACATACCCGGCACTTTATCGGCGCCCGGGAGCTGGCCCTGCTCAAGCCCCAGGCCTTTGTGGTCAACACCGCCCGTGGCGGCCTGATCGACGAGCAGGCCCTGGCCGACGCCCTGCGCCGCGGTCACCTGGGCGGCGCGGCCACCGACGTGTTGAGCGTCGAGCCACCGACCGCTGGCAACCCGCTGCTGGCCCATGACATCCCGCGGCTGATCGTGACCCCACACAACGCCTGGGGCAGCCGCGAAGCCCGGCAGCGCATCGTCGGCCAGCTGGCGGAAAACGCCCAGGCGTTTTTCAGCGGTACAGCGCTGCGGGTCGTCAGTTGATAAACTGCGCCACTTTTTTCCCAGGAGCAGATTATGGATCCGCGCAGTGAAGTACTGCTTCGTCAGGCTGACTTGTTTCAAGGCTCGCTGCTGCTGGCCGGCCTGCCCGCCGATGACCTGCTCGGCCGCCTGCCGGGCGCCCATGGCTGGTGCTGGCATGCTGGCGATCAGGCCGCCCTGGATGCGCGTTTCGCCGGGCGCAGCCACTTCGGCGTGACGGCCCCCGAGCAAGCCTTTGCCAACGCCGTGCTGTTCCTGCCCAAGTCCAAGGAACTGACCGACTACCTGCTCAACGCCCTCGCCTCGCGCCTGGCCGGGCGCGACCTGTATCTGGTCGGGGAAAAACGCAGCGGCATCGAACGCGCGGCCAAGCAGCTCAACCCCTTCGGCAAACCGCGCAAGCTCGACAGCGCGCGGCACTGCCAGCTGTGGCAAGTGACGGTAGACAACGCGCCACAAGCCGTCAGCCTGGAAAGCCTGGCCCAGGAATATGAACTGCCGTTGGCCGAAGGGCCGCTGAAAGTGATCAGCCTGCCGGGGGTGTTCAGCCATGGTCGCCTGGATCGCGGCAGCGCCCTGTTGCTGGAACACCTGGACAAACTGCCCAGCGGCCACCTGCTGGATTTCGGTTGCGGCGCCGGGGTTCTGGGCGCGGCGATCAAACGTCGCTACCCCCATAACAATGTGACCCTGCTGGATGTCGATGCCTTCGCCGCTGCCAGCAGTCGCCTGACCCTGGCCGCCAATGGCCTGGAAGCCGAGGTCCTGACCGGTGACGGCATCGATGCCGCGCCCATGGGTTTGAACACCATCCTGACCAATCCGCCGTTCCATGTCGGGGTCCACACGGACTACCAGGCAACGGAGAACCTGCTGCGAAAAGCAGCCAAACATCTGAAAACCGGTGGCGAACTTCGGCTGGTGGCCAACAGCTTCCTGCGTTATCAACCGCTGATCGAAGAGCATCTCGGCCCTTGTTCGATCAAGGCCGAAGGCCAGGGTTTTCGCATCTACAGCGCCAAGCGCGGCTGAAAACCTTTTTGCAAAAGAACGCTTGCCGAATGGATTTTGCCTAGGCAGAATCCGCTCCGTCCTAGGGGAGTAGTCTCCCGCGAGCGCCACGCTCGCCCGGCATGCGTCAACATACTTGATCCTCAGATCATGGCGCATGCGACCCAAGAGTCCGCACAGACGGACCGCAGGGTTTGACAAGACCTATGACACGCACACCTTACCCGGGGCGGGAAGGCTGTACGTGTCATAGCCGTGTCGACCCGCCCCTTAGGAATGCCCTGATGCTGGACTCTCTACTGGTTCCCACCGCGATCGTTGCCTTGGCCGAAATCGGCGACAAGACGCAACTGCTTGCCCTCATTCTCGCCGCGCGCTTTCGCAAACCCTGGCCGATCATCGCCGGCATCGTCGCCGCGACCCTGGCCAACCATGCGGCAGCCGGTGCGGTAGGCGCCTGGTTCGGCAGCTTCTTCTCGGACGCGACCTTGCACTGGATCCTCGCCGCGAGCTTTACCGCGACCGCACTCTGGACCCTGGTGCCGGACAAGATGGACGACGACGAAGCCAGCACTGCCCGCAAGTTCGGCCCCTTCCTGACCACGCTGATCGCGTTCTTCCTCGCTGAAATCGGCGACAAGACCCAGATCGCCACCGTCATGCTCGCAGCGCAATACCCGGAACTGTGGCTGGTGATCATCGGCACCACCGCCGGCATGCTGATCGCCAACGTCCCGGTGGTACTGGCCGGCAACTTCGCGGCGGAGAAACTGCCCCTGACCCTGATCCGTCGCCTCGCGGCCTCGGCGTTCTTCATCCTGGCCATTGTCGCGGTGTACAAGGCCATGCAGAGCAGCGGCTGGTTGTAAGCACACCATCAGCAGGCACGCCTCCGGGCAAACCTGCGAGCACAAAAAAGCCCCGAACCAGTCGGGGCTTTCTTTTGCAGGGGGCCGGCTTGTTCACGACCCTGTCGTCAACAACACGCCAGACGATCAGGGCCTCTTGGCTTGCTGGTACAACGGCATCACCTTCGGAATCGCCGCTTCCAACGAGGAAATACGACTGCCGGACGCCGGGTGAGTACTGAGGAATTCAGGTGGCGCGCCTTCCGAGGCCTTGCTCATCTTGTTCCACAGGGTGATGGCCGCGTTCGGGTTGTAGCCGGCGCGGGCCGCCAGTTCCAGGCCGATCAGGTCGGCTTCGTTTTCATTGCCGCGACTGTTGGGCAGGGTCATCAGCAGGTTGACCCCGTTGTCGCCCACGGCGACCGCTTCCTGCGGCGCGCCGGCGATCAGCGCAATCTGCTTCAGTGCGCTGACACCGTAGGCCTTGGACATCGCTTCACGACCGTGCTCGCGCAAGGCGTGAGCGATTTCATGCCCCATGACCGCGGCGATTTCATCGTCGGTCAGCTGCAACTTGTCGATGATCCCAGTGTAGAAAATGATCTTGCCGCCAGGACCGCAGTTGGCGTTGAGCTCATCGTTCTTGATCAGGTTGACTTCCCAATTCCACTGCGCGGAATCCGGGCGGAACACCGGGGCCTGGGCAATCAGCCGGTTAGCGATCGCCTGGAGGCGCCTGGCATTGGCACTGGACTTGTCCAGCACGTTCTTGCTGCTCGCCTCGCCGATCGTCTGTTGATAGGACTGCGCGTAGGACTGGTTGACCTCATCGGTCGACAGCATGCTGAACATGTACTGCTTGCGATCGACCCCAACAGCGCCACCGCTGGTGGTGTTGACCGACTGGCAACCCGACAGCAGCAACGCAGCGGTGAGTGCACCCAAAACCTGCTTCTTACTCATGAAAACGCTCCCTGAAAACATGGCGCGTATCCTAGGCCCAGTTGTGTATCGACGCCAGATACAACGGACGTGTAGCACGCTGTTTTCAGATACGGCACCGTAGGAAAAAATTCACAGAACCTTCCCCTCCTCGCTGGCAACGGCCGGCAGCTGTCCATTTGCGACATGCCAGCCTACAAAACAGCCATTTTTCCAATCCTCGCTCATGGTCGGCGAGGGCCTTGCCGATACAACGGGGCAGACGTCATTCCTGCGTCCGGAGCCCTTATGAAATTCAAGTCGATCCAGTTTTCCGTGGCCGCCCTGGCCGGTGCCATCGTCCTCAGCGTGGTCGTTGCCCTGGTGCTGTACGCCCTGTTCGCCGGCGCCCGGACCCAGGAGATGGTCCAGCAGCAAACCCAGGCCCAATTCGAGCAAGTCATCGAGCAGCGACTGGTCGGCCTGGCGCAGACCCAGGTCAGCCAGATCCAGCGCGAACTCGAGGCGCCCCTGCTGATCGCCGGCGGGCTGGTGCGGATCAACGCGCTGATCGGCAGCAAGGGCGCGGACGGCAATCCACAGCTCAATCTCAGCCGCGAGCAACTGATCAACCTGATCAAGGAAAACGTCGCGCAGAACCCGAAGATTCTCGGTGCCTATATAGGCTGGGAAAAGAACGCCATCGACCATAACGACAGCGCCTATGTCGACACCAAGGTGGTGGGTATCGATGCCAGCAACGGACGCTTCCTGCCGTGGTGGTTCCGCAACGAAGACGGCAGCCTGGGCCTGGACAAACTGGTGGACGTGGACGACCAGAAAGTCCTGTCCACTGGCGTGCGTGCCAGCGAGTACTACCTGTGCTCCAAGGAAAGCAAGAAATCCTGCGTGATCGACCCGGCGCCGTACAAGGTCGGCGACAAGATCGTCATGCTCGCCTCCTTTATTGAGCCCATCCTGCTCGACGGGGCCTTCCAGGGCATCGTCGGCGCCGACCTGTCGGTGAACTTCATCCAGGACATGCTCCTGGGCGCCAACCGGAAACTCTATAACGGCGTGGGCGAAATGGCCCTGATCGGTGGCAATGGCCGGCTGGTGGCCTATACCAAGGACCCGAGCAAGTTCGGCGAAAAGGTCAGCGACATTCTCGACAGCGAGGAAGTCGCCAAGCTGGGCAACCTCAAGCGCGGCGAAGTGAACTACAACGTCGATCAGGCCCACGGGCGGATCGAGCTGTACCTGCCGTTCGGTATCGGCCAGGCCGACGCCCGCTGGACCCTGATGCTGCAACTGCCGCTGGACGCTGTCATGGCCGACCTGCAAAAACTGCAGAGCGACCTGGCCGAACAACGCAAGGCCGACACCTTCGGCATGGCCATGGTCGGCCTGATCATCGCCGGCCTCGGCCTGCTGGTGATCTGGCTGGTGGGCCACGGCATCGCCCGTCCGCTCAAGCAAATGGTGGCCATGCTCGACGATATCGCCCAGGGCGAAGGCGACCTGACCCGCCGCCTGAGCAGCGACCGCGCCGACGAACTGGGCTCGATCGCCAAGGGCTTCAACACCTTCCTGGCCAAGCTGCAGGCAATGATCAGCCAGGTGGTGACCTCGGTGCAGAGTGTCAGCGACTCCTCCGAACACACCGCCGATATCGCCATTCGCACCAACCAGGGCGTGCACAAGCAGATGGCCGAGATCGACCAGGTAGCCACCGCCGTGCATGAAATGACCGCCACCGCCCAGGACGTGGCCCGCAACGCGACCCAGGCCGCGCAAGCCGCCAACCATGCCGACCAGGCCGCCAGCCAGGGCATGCGGATCGTGCGCGACACCTCGACCGCCATCGGCGCCCTGGCCGTGGAAATCGGCCGGGCGGTGGGCGTCGTGCAGACCCTGGCCAAGGACAGCGAGAACATCAACGCAATCCTGATCGCCATTCGCGGCATCGCCGAACAGACCAACCTGCTGGCCCTCAACGCCGCCATCGAAGCCGCCCGCGCCGGCGAACAGGGCCGCGGCTTTGCCGTGGTGGCCGACGAAGTACGCAACCTGGCGCAGAAGACCCAGCAGGCGACCGAAGAAATCCAGTCGATGATCCAGCAACTGCAGCAAGGCACCCGCGATGTGGTACGGGTCATGGAGGACAGCCAGAACCGCACCGACGAAAGCGTGCAGCACGCGGCAAAAGCAGCCGAGGCCCTGGAAACCATCACTCAGGCGGTGTCGGTGATCAACGACATGAACACCCAGATCGCCAGCGCCGCCGAAGAGCAAAGCGCCGTCGCCGAGGACATCAACCGCAACGTGATCAATATCGGCCAGGTGGCCAACGAAGTGGCGGGCGGCGCCGACGAGTCCAGCGCAGCCAGCGCCGGCCTGACCAAGCTGGCCGAGCAGCAGCGGCGCCTGATCAATCAGTTCAAGGTGTAAAAAAGGCCCTGCGGACCTTGCGCAACCTTCGGCAGCGACTACAGGGATTGCGGCGCGATTCAACAGCCCGACACGGGCTCTGTAGCCGCTGCCGCAGGCTGCAATCGAGTTGGGCGGCACTCCGTGCGAAGCGCTCGCCGAATCAGGCCACGCGACTCAGGGACGGCGTCAACCCGGGGTCAGGCATTCCGGGGCGTTGAGCTTCGGATCGTTCACCAGGTTGGCCAGCACCCGCTCGCGCAAGGCGGCCGGTGGGCTGGCCAGCAAGGCTTGCAGCACCGGCAACGGTGTATCGGGGTCGAGCCAGGCTTCCTGGCCCTGGGCATCGAGAATCAATGGCCGACGCTGGCTGGCCGCCGGCTGGGTGACCACCGCGGTGCTCAGCCAGACCTGTTCCTGCACCGGATAGGCTTCCCAGATCGCTGCGAAGAACAGCGACGAACCCTCCCCCGGCGTCAGCCAGTACGGACGTTTGCGGGTGCCGCCGCGCCATTCGTAAAAACCGTTGGCCGGCAGCAGGCAGCGGCGCTGGCGAAAGGCTTCGCGAAACATCGGCTGTTCGGCCAGGGTTTCGGCGCGGGCATGGGCCGGGGTGCGCGACAGATCGGTCAGCCAGGGCGGCGTCAGGCCCCAGCGGGCGCGGGCAAGGTTGCGCTGGCCGTCGCTACTGCGCAGGATCAGCACCGAATCGTTGGGTGAAATGTTCCACTGCGCCTGCTGGTCCGCCGGAAATCCGGGCAAGGCGGCAAACGCTTGGTTCCAGCGAAACAGGGCATAACGTCCACACATGGGGCAAACAACTCTCGGAAAATCGGCGGCCAGCCTAACAGATCAGCACACCGGCATGATTGGCCGGCTCGTCGCCGGGCATCGGCAGCGCGGCATTGTACGCGGCGATCAGCTCCCGAGCGTATTGCGCCTGGTCGTTATCCACCGCCAGCCCAAGGAGGCCGAACATGGGCAACTCCCCGGTACCACCAAGCAAATCCCGCCCCACCAGATGCGCCTCGACCCCCTCGCTGGCCAGCATGCCCTGGAGCAATTCCGCCTCCAGCAGGTTTTCCGGTTCGTAGATTCGCTGCATAAAGCCCCCCGTCACTCGTTTTCGCTGCGCACGTCGAGCATCCATTCCTGCCCGTCGGTCTGCAGGGTGAACACAATGGGCCGACAACAGACCGGACAATCCTCGATGTACTGCTGATCGCCCCCGGACAGGTCCAGTACAGCCTCGGCCTCTTCACCACAGTAGGGACATTGATAGCGCTCGGTTTCCAGCATCGCGGCCTCCGGAGTGACTTGTGCGTATAATCGCCGGTCTATTTGCAGGGCTATTGAGATCTGAGCTTACTTTTCAGACCGCGCCCGGCTATTTTTCGATCCAAACCTTTTCTTACCTAGCCGTTTCCAACAAGAGAGCATGATGGGCGAATTCGATGCCATCCGACCTTACGACGACACTGAAGTACCAGCGGTGCTGGCTCGACTGCTCGGCGACAAGGCGTTTCTAGATATCCTCACCCACTTCAGCTTCCCGCGCTTTGCCGGTGCTTTCGGCTGGCTGCTCAAACCCCTTATAGCTCATCGGCTGCGCCGTGAGTTCGCCGCGGTCACGTCGGTGGCGACCCTGCAGGACAAGGTCGAGTTCTACGTCGACCGCACCATCGAGCGGGCCACCGACGGCGTGACCTACACCGGGGTCGAGCAATTCAAGTCCGGCAGCGCCTACCTGTTTATCGCCAACCACCGCGACATCGTGATGGACCCGGCCTTCGTCAATTACGCGGTGTACCACGCCGGGCTGCCGACCCCGCGCATCGCCATCGGCGACAACCTGCTGCAGAAGCCCTTCGTCAGCGACCTGATGCGCCTGAACAAGAGCTTCATCGTGCACCGTTCTATCACCGGACGCCGGGAAAAGATGGCCGCCTACCAGCTGCTGTCGGCCTACATCAACCACTCGATCCGCAACGATTGCGCGTCGATCTGGATCGCCCAGGCCGAAGGCCGGGCCAAGGACGGCGACGACCGTACCGAATCGGCGATCCTCAAGATGTTCCACATGAGCCGCAAGGACGAGCCGTTCGGCGAGGTCATCCAGTCGCTGAACCTGACCCCGGTGTCGATCAGCTACGAATACGACCCTTGCGATCAGGCCAAGGCCCGCGAGCTGTATATCCGCGCCACCACCGGCAGCTACACCAAGGCCCCGGGCGAGGACGACATCAGCATCGCCAAGGGCATCACCGGCTATAAGGGCCGGGTCCACGTGAACTTCGCCGCGCCGATCAGCGAGCTGTTCGAGGACACCAAGCAATTGGCGGTGGAGATGGACCGGCAGATCCTCGGCGGTTATCGCCTGTTCCCGGTGCATTACCTGGCCTACGCCCAGTGGAGCGATGCCGACCCGGCGCTGCAGGTACCGAGCGCGGCCCAGGTGTTCCCGGCGGACGAACTGGCCAAGGCCCAAGAAGAGTGGCAACGGCGCCTGGACGCCTGCCCGGAGGAACATCGCCCGTACCTGGTGCTGCAATATGCGACACCGGTGCGCAATCAGTATCGGGTCAAGGCGGGACTGGCATTGCCATAACGCTCACCGCACACGACAACGGCGCCAGAAGGCGCCGTTGTCGTTTGTGCAATGTGTGCCGGGAAACGATGCCGATCGCCAGCTTGCTCGCGAGAGCGGCCTCGGCTTTCAGAATCGGGTGCTGATCCAGGACACCAGTAACGCCAGCCCCAGGCAGGCAAAACCGAAACGGTAGAAGAACCGGTTCATGCGCAAGGTCGCATCGTCCAATGCCTGCCCCGGCAGATTCTGAGGGCGGGATTGGCCCTGGGCGGCCAGATTGGCCAGCGCGCGCTGCTCGCGACGTCGGGTGGCGTGCAACAACCAGCTACCGGGAAAGGCGAACAGCAAGGCAAGAATATTGATCAGCTTGGCGGGGTGGGCGCTGAACAGCGACCAGATCAGTTGCAGCGACATCACGAACCTCGAATGAAACCGGATAACGAGCCCTGGCGGCTCGCGGCGCGGATTTTACCCAAAGGCCCACTTTCTGCCTGGGCTTTCCGACAGATAACAAGCCGCCTGCCGGTTAATTCGCCCTGTCATACGTTCGTCATACAAACAGGCCAGTCTGGCGCCCCTCGAAACCGACACGGAGCTTGTCATGCTGCACGCAGAAAACCAGGACCGCCTCTACCTGATCGCCCCCAGCGACGAACAGGAAGCCTTGGTCGGCGCCCTGGCCTTCAACGTCCAGGACCGTCACTGGCTGGTGTATTGCGCCCTCGGCGGGCACCAGCATGCCGACCTGCCGGAAACCGACCTGCTGACAGGCGTCAGCGTGCTGGATTTTTACGTCGAGGCGGCGTGACTTCTGGCCTGACGGGAATCAACAGGAAATAAAAAAGCCCGGTTTCCAATGGAAACCGGGCTTTTTTGTGTAGGGAGCTCAAGACGTCAAGCAAGGCCCTTCGGGCCTTATCGCAGCCTGCGGCAGCGGCTACACAAGGCTCACATTATTCGCCGAGAATCTGGCCGATGCTCGGGTCCTTGAACAGACGGGTCAAGGCGTCGCTGAGTACGTCGCTGACCAGCTTGGTATTGGTTTCCTGGTTCGGCGCCATGCCGAAACGCTGGTCCAGGGACGCACCGTAGCGACCGCTGTAGCGGCGGTTGGCGTTCTGCACATCGGAACGGAAGGTCGCGCCGATGGTGGCCTCGGTCACGTACAGGCCTTCCTTGGGCGACTGATACTTCAGCTCGGCCAGGGTCACGGTCAGTTGCGGAGCGTTCAGCGCGTTGGCGGTCGGGGTGAAGCCCAGCAGGCGTACCGCGGCCTCGGCCTGGGCCTGCAGCTTCGGCAGGATCTGCGCACCCTGGACGGTAATCGCGCTGGTTTCAGGGTACAGCCCGCCGCGGGTACCCAGGGTTGGCGACGGACGGCCATCGACCACTTTCACGACCACCGGCTGGCCATGGCCGACCGGCGCGAGCTGAGTGGTGAGCTTCGGTTCCGGGCTGAGTTGTTGCGGGCTATGGGCGCAACCAGCCAGCGTCAAACTGGTCACAGTGATCAAACCGAACAACAGGCGTTGCAACATGCTCATTTCTCCAGGAATCAGGCACAGACAGACGCGCAGTATAGCGGGGGTCAGCGGCCGCTAACCAGCGGCCCGGCGCGAGTCAGTCAGCTCTCATACAGGTTCGGTACAAGGCGCTTGCTGTAACCTCCCCGTCACGGACGTTACATGGCCATGTAACGCCCAGGCGGCATTCTTCATCGCAACTGCCCAACAGGTACATCGCCATGCATTTCCTCTGGTCCTTGTTCGCTCCGCGCCAGAAATACCGCAGCTTCGCCAAGCTCGACCCCCAGGGCCGCTGCCAGGCTTTCAAGCACTGCAAAGTGCCGCCAATGGGCGACGGCTGGGTCGAAATCGAGGAAATCCGTCTCAACTGGTTGCACCAACCGCTACCCGCCAGCGCCCGCGTCAGCCCACGCATCGCCCGCGCCCGGGTACAACCGATGATGGCTACCTGACCAAAAGACTAATAAAAGTCATTAAACAGGATCATTTCCGCGCGTTTCTTCGTTACAATCTCCCCCCGATTATAAGGACGTCTCCTGATCGGGCCTCGCAGCATCGCTGATGCATCAGCTTCAGCTCCCCCGCATTGCCCACAGAGAGCCGCCCACACAGATCGAGTGAAGCCGGCGTGCTTGCTGTTCATCTTGCAAACCACCGCTTTTCGCGCATCTGCAGAGCTGCCATTGCTCGGCCACTAAGCTGTTCGCCCGTTAATGCCACGTGCTCCATGTCGGCATTCACCCCTCGGGCCGGTGCCAGGCTTGGACAGCCCTTTTTTGAGGTTCACGTCTTCAAAAGAGCGTGAAAAAACGGGTTTTCACAACTTCACAAGAGTGTGGCGAGCAAATGAATAGTTTTGCGTCTGTACTGGCACCATTAGCGTCTACAACAGCCCGATTACACAGGACCGAGCACGCCTCAGATACTTGCGCTTGAAGCCTGTCCGCTACGGATTTGGTTGCACAAACGGACTCTTGACCATAAGTCGAATTGCCCGCCCTGCCCTGAAATGCGTTCATACGCGGATCAGGCCCGGTTGGTAGCGTCCGTCGAAGTTGCGAAAAATTGCGAAGATTCGGACATGGCGATCCTGGCCATGAGTGACCCGGGGCATAACGTGAACCGCCCCTTACTCCTGGCAGCTATGCCGTCAATTTGGTGCTGCAGATTTTGGAGACGCGTTAATGGCGCATAACGAAGCAGTAGACGTCGTATTGGTTGGGGCCGGCATCATGAGTGCCACCCTCGCTGTACTGCTCAAGGAGCTCGACCCCGCGATCAAGCTGGAAGTCGTCGAGCTGATGGATTCGGGTGCCGCGGAAAGTTCCAACCCGTGGAACAACGCCGGTACCGGCCACGCCGGCCTCTGTGAGCTGAACTACACGCCACAGGCCGCCGACGGTTCCGTCGATATCAAGAAAGCCGTGCACATCAACACCCAGTTCGAGGTGTCGAAGCAGTTCTGGTCCTACCTGACCAAGAAAGGCACCTTCGGCTCGTCCAAGTCCTTCATCAGCCCGGTGCCGCACCTGAGCTTTGTCCAGGGCGACAGCGG
Organism: Pseudomonas sp. GW821-FHT02B10; assembly: GCF_059421865.1. Lineage (NCBI taxonomy): Bacteria > Pseudomonadati > Pseudomonadota > Gammaproteobacteria > Pseudomonadales > Pseudomonadaceae > Pseudomonas > Pseudomonas sp. GW821-FHT02B10. Next base: position 192,793 of record NZ_JBWKVU010000007.1, read on the forward strand.
CGTGTCCTTCCTGAAGAAGCGCTTTGAAGTGCTGAGCAAGCACCACGCTTTCGCGGACATGGAATACACCGAAGACAAGGCCAAGATGGCCGAGTGGATGCCGCTGATGATGCCGGGACGCGCGGCTGACGAAGTCCTCGCCGCCACCCGTGTGATCAACGGCACCGACGTCAACTTCGGCGCCCTGACCAACCAGTTGCTCAAGCACCTGACCAGTGCACCCGATGCCCAGGTCAAGTACTGCAAGCGCGTGACCAGCCTGAAACGCAACAAGGACAACGGCTGGACTGTCAGCATCAAGGACGTCAACAGCGGCAACACCCGTGAAGTCGACGCCAAGTTCGTGTTCCTCGGTGCTGGTGGCGCGGCACTGCCGCTGCTGCAAGCCTCGGGCATCGAGGAAAGCAAAGGCTTCGGCGGCTTCCCGATCAGCGGCCAGTGGCTGCGTTGCGATAACCCGGAAGTGGTCAAGCATCACCAGGCCAAGGTCTACAGCCAGGCCGCGGTCGGTTCGCCACCGATGTCCGTGCCGCACCTGGACACCCGCGTGGTCGATGGCAAGAAGTCCCTGCTGTTCGGTCCTTACGCCGGCTTCACCACCAAGTTCCTCAAGCACGGCTCGTTCATGGACCTGCCGATGTCGGTTCGCGCCGGCAATATCGGCCCGATGCTGGCCGTGGCCAAGAACAACATGGACCTGACCAAGTACCTGGTCAGCGAAGTGATGCAGTCCATGGAGCAGCGCCTGGAATCCCTGCGTCGCTTCTACCCGGAGGCCAAGGCCGAAGACTGGCGCCTGGAAGTGGCCGGCCAGCGGGTGCAGATCATCAAGAAGGATCCGAAGAAAGGCGGCGTGCTGCAGTTTGGTACCGAGCTGGTCGCAGCCAAGGACGGCTCCCTCGCCGCCCTGCTTGGCGCTTCGCCAGGCGCTTCGGTGACCGTCTCGATCATGCTGGAACTGATCGAGCGCTGCTTCCCGGCCAAGGCCAGCGGCGAGTGGGCCAGCAAGCTCAAGGAAATCTTCCCAGCCCGTGAAAAGGCCCTGGAAACCGACGCCGCGCTGTACCGCAAGATCAACAGCGAGAACAACGTCAGCCTGGAGCTGGTCGAACAAAGCAGCGAAGCCGAAAGCTACGCTTAAGCCGCGCTCATAAAAAACGCCCCGCTCTCTTGGAGAACGGGGCGTTTTTTTATCGCCGCTTAAACACAGCCACAGCCGGGGCGGTGAGTTTTCAGCCGCGGGCTTTTTCGATCAGGTCGATGTAGTCGGCGGCATTGCGCTGGTCCTGGATCAGGGCCACGAAGTCCTTGCCGTGTTCGTCCTTGCCGTCCAGGTCGTAGCCGGCCTCGACGAAAAACACCAGGAAACGCTCGAAATCGTCGATACGCAGGCCACGATAGGCCTTGATCAGCTTGTGCAGGGATGGCGAAGTGGCGTCGGCCGGCTCGAAATCGAGGAACAGTTTGATCTGCGCATCGCCGATCTCGTCACCAATCACTTGTTTCTTATCTTTACGCATTGCCGACTCCAGCTCGCAGACATTTCACGGGGCAGGCAGTTTACCCCCAGGCCGCGTCGGGCCTCAACGCGAGCGTACGGCGCCGGTGTGCAGATCGGCCCAGATGTGGCCGTTGGCGTAGCTGAGGAACTGGCAATACACCGTGTCGTTGCGCAACAGGTCCATCACCACCCGATACTGGGCCAATGGATAGAACAGGGTGAGGGTCTTGCTCTTGGCGTCGAACTGGGGCTTTTTCAGGCTTTTGCTCTCGCCGTCGAAATTCACCAGCACCTGGCTGATGGTCGCGCCCTTGTTCAGCGGCTTGCCCTTGAGCCGGACCAGCAGCGGCGAAGTGACCGGGATCGGTTGCTGGTTGGATTGGCGCTGGCTGCCGATGACCACCGAGTATTCGGTGACCTGCAACAACTGTTGCTGCTCGGGGGCGGCGTCACGCAGGGTCAGGTCATCGGGGGGCAGGAACTGCGCATGCATGGGCGCCGGGGCGGCGGCCAGGGGCAGGCTCAGGATCAGAACAAAGGCCGCGCAACTGCGAATCAAAAGGCTCATGACAGGCTCCGGACACAAGGCCTGGCACTCTAGCATGGGTCAGTGCAGATGTTTGCAGGCGGCGGCTACAGCTCAAGCGCGAGGATGGCGCTCAGTCGAACTGGGCGCGCATCCAGGCCTGGTATTCGGCCACACCCGACTCCCCCTCGCGGGGCGCCCAAGCGGCCAGTTCACCTTCGCCGACCGGGCGATAAGGCCCGGCCTTGCATTCGAACATCAGGCTATCGGGCTCAAGCACCACCAGGCCGTGGTAGACGCCGACCGGCAGGTCGACACCCATGCAATCGCCAACCGCCTGCAGCACACGTTTTTCCAGCACCTGACCGGCGTCGTCGAAAATCAGCAGGCCCAGGCGTCCCTTGAGTACCAGCAGGGTCTCGGCCTTGTCGTCACTCAGGTGGCGATGGGGCGGGATATAGGTAGATGGCTGCAACCCCACCGCCATGCGGTGACAAGGCTCTTGCATCTGATGGAAATTGTGGTGATGGCGACCACGGGGGCTGGCCGAGGCTTTTTCGGCCAGTTCGGCAAACAGCGACTGATCCAGATAGCTCGGCCCTCTCATGGCTTACATGCCCTTGACGGCAAAGATGCCGGCAGCGTTGCGCCAGTAACCCTTGTAGTCCATGCCGTAACCGAAGATGTAGCGGTCCACGCAGGGCAGGCCGACGTAATCGGCCTTCAGGTCGGGACGGGCCTTGCGGTCGTGGTCCTTGTCGATCAGCACGGCGGTGTGCACCGCGCGGGCACCGGCGTGTTTGCAGAAGTCGATGATCGCGCCCAGGGTATGCCCCTCGTCGAGGATGTCGTCGATGATCAGCACGTCACGGTCGATGAAGGACACTTCCGGCTTGGACTTCCAGAACAGCTCGCCGCCGCTGGTTTCGTTGCGATAGCGGGTAGCGTGCAGGTAGGAAGCTTCCAGGGGGAATTTCAGGTGGGTCAGCAGCTTGCCGGAGAAGATCAGGCCACCGTTCATCACGCAGAAAACCACCGGATTGCGCTCCGCCAGTTGTTCATTGATTTGTGCACCGACTCGGGCGATGGCCGCCTCGACCTCAGCTTCGGTGTACAGGCAGTCAGCCTCGCGCATGATTTGACGGATATGCTCGAGATCAGCGGACATGGCGCTCTCCAGGGGGGTGGCAGTTTCGGAAAAGCGAGCAAAGGTACGCATCCGGCCCGGTCAGATCAAGCGTTTCTGGACTAACGTACTTAGATGTCTATAGGACAACACCCTCGGATAGATTAATCTAGGCCGGTTTTTTTGCCCGCCGCCGGAGCCTTTCCCTATGCCCATCCGTGAGATCCGCCATCCGCTGATCCGACACAAACTTGGCCTTATGCGCCGCGCCGACATTAGCACGAAGAACTTCCGCGAGCTCGCTCAGGAAGTCGGTGCCCTGCTGACGTACGAAGCCACCAAAGACCTGCCGCTCGAATCCTATGAGATTCCGGGCTGGTGCGGCCCCGTCCAGGTCGAGAAGATCGCCGGCAAGAAGATTACCGTGGTGCCGATCCTGCGTGCCGGTATCGGCATGCTCGAAGGCGTGCTCAGCCTGATCCCGGGCGCCAAGGTCAGCGCCGTGGGCGTGGCCCGCAACGAGGAAACCCTGCAGGCGCACACCTACCTGGAAAAACTGGTTCCGGAAATCGACGAACGCCTGGCCATGATCATCGACCCGATGCTCGCCACCGGCAGCTCCATGGTCGCGACCATCGACCTGTTGAAAAAGGCTGGCTGCAAGGACATCCGCGCCATGGTGCTGGTCGCCGCCCCCGAGGGCATCGAAGCCGTCGAGAAAGCGCACCCGGACGTGACCATCTACACCGCATCCATCGATCAGAAACTCAACGAGCACGGCTACATCATCCCGGGCCTGGGCGATGCCGGCGACAAGATCTTCGGCACCAAGCAGAAGGACGCCTGAGCATGCGGGATGAGTTCAACGATCCGCTCTGGCGCCAGGTGCTGTCTGGCGCGCAGATGCTCTTCGTGGCCTTTGGCGCGTTGGTGTTGATGCCGCTGATTACCGGTCTCGACCCCAACGTGGCGCTGTTCACGGCGGGTCTCGGGACTCTGTTGTTCCAGCTCGTGACCGGGCGCCAGGTACCGGTATTCCTGGCCTCCAGCTTTGCCTTCATCACCCCGATCATTCTCGCCAAGGGCCAGTTCGGCCTGGCCGCGACCATGGGCGGGGTGATGGCGGCCGGTTTCGTTTATACCTTCCTGGGCCTGGCGGTGAAGATCAAGGGCACCGGTTTCATCGACCGGCTGCTGCCGCCGGTAGTGATCGGCCCGGTGATCATTTCCATCGGCCTGGCCATGGCACCGATCGCCGCCAACATGGCGATGGGCAAGGCCGGCGACGGCAGCGAGCTGATTCATTACCAGACGGCGATGATGATCTCGATGCCGGCGCTGCTGACCACCCTGATCGTCGCGGTGTTCGGCAAAGGCATCTTCCGCCTGGTGCCGATCATCTCCGGGGTACTGGTGGGCTTTGCCCTGTCATTCTACTTCGGCGTGGTCGATACCGCGAAGATCGCCGCGGCGCCCTGGCTGGCCCTGCCGCACTTCACCGCGCCGGAGTTCAACTGGCAGGCGATCCTGTTCATCGTCCCCGTGGCCCTGGCACCCGCCATCGAGCACATCGGTGGGGTGATCGCGGTCGGCAGCGTGACCGGTCGCGATTACCTGAAGAAGCCCGGCCTGCATCGCACCCTGTTCGGTGACGGCATCGCCACCACCGCCGCCGGCCTGTTCGGCGGTCCGCCCAATACCACCTACGCCGAAGTGACTGGCGCGGTCATGCTGACCAAGAACTACAACCCGAAAATCATGACCTGGGCGGCGGTCTTCGCCATCAGCCTGGCGTTTATCGGCAAGTTCGGCGCATTGCTGCAAAGCATTCCGGTACCAGTGATGGGCGGGATTCTCTGCCTGTTGTTCGGCTCGATCGCGGCGGTGGGCATGAACACCCTGATCCGTCACAAGATCGACCTGGGCGAAGCCCGCAATCTGGTGATCGTCTCGGTGACCCTGGTGTTCGGGATTGGCGGGGTGTTGATCGGTACCGGTACCGGTCCGGACGACTTCGGCCTGAAAGGGATCGCCCTGTGCGCCGTCGTCGCGATTGCGCTGAACCTGATCCTGCCGGGCAACGATGGCTGGAAGAACAAGAAGGCTGAGGAACCGCTGATCTGAGGATCCGCGTCAGCCGGAAATCCATCGCGGGCAAGCCTCGCTCCTACAAACGGTGTTGCCGTAGGAGCAAGGCTTGCCCGCGATGCGTTTACAACGCCAAAGGCGCGCGCTCGCACAAGGTGTTCAATGCCTTGGCCCATTGCGGGTCGTCGTTCAGGCACGGCACCAGCACCAACTCCTCCCCTCCCGCTTCGCGGAACTGTTCGCGACCGCGATCACCGATCTCTTCCAGGGTCTCGATGCAGTCGGCGACGAACGCCGGGCACATCACCAGGATCTTCTTCACCCCCTGTCGGGCCAATTCATCCAGGCGTGCCTCGGTGTAGGGTTCGATCCACTTGGCACGCCCCAGACGGGACTGGAACGACACCGACCACTTGCCGTCCGCCAGCCCCATGCGCTCGGCGAATGCCCGGGCCGTGCTCAGGCACTGGCCGCGGTAACAGGTGGTGGCCACCTCTGGGGTCGCGTCGCGGCAACAATCGCCTTCCAGGCTGTGGCCGGGATTGAGCTTTTTCAGGTGCCGCTCGGGCAAGCCATGAAAGCTCAGCAGCAGATGATCGAAGTCCTGTTGCAGGTGCGGCCTGGCACTGGCCATCAGCGCGTCGAGGTACTCCGGCTGATCGTAAAACGGCTGCAGCACCGACAGCTGCACATCCAGCTTCTTGTCCCGAAGCACCCGCCGGGCTTCCTCCACCACCGTGGTCACGGTGCTGTCGGCGAATTGTGGATAGAGCGGCGCCAGGGTGATCTTCTTCTGCCCCTGGGCCACCAGACGCACTAATGCCGACTCGATGGACGGCTCGCCATAACGCATCGCCAGTTCCACCGGGCCGTGCTTCCACTCCCGCATCATGGCTTCCTGCAAGCGGCGGCTGAGCACCACCAGCGGCGAACCCTGCTCCCACCAGATCGACGCGTAGGCATGGGCCGATTGCTCCGGCCGCTTGATCAGGATCAGCGACACCAGCAGCCGCCGAACGGGCCACGGCAGATCGATCACGTAAGGGTCCATCAGGAATTGATTGAGGTAGCTGCGCACATCCGCCACCGAGGTGGAGGCCGGCGAACCCAGGTTGACCAGGAGCAACGCGTGATCGGTCATGCAACGTCCTATTTCAGAGGCGGCTGGACAGGTCGTCCAGGGCCGCACGCAAATCAGTGAACTGGAAAGTGAATCCGGCGGCCTGCAACCGCGCGGGGACCGCGCGCTGACCACCCAGCAGCAACAACGACAATTCCCCCATGCCGACACGCAAGACAAAGGCCGGCACCGGCACTACCGCCGGCCGGTGCAAGACGCTGCCCAGGGTCTTGGCGAACTCGCGATTGCGCACCGGCCTGGGCGCGCAGGCATTATAAGGACCGCTGGCATCACTGCGGTGCAGAAGAAAATCAATCAGGGCGATTTGATCCTTGATATGAATCCACGGCATCCACTGCCGACCGTTGCCGATCGGCCCGCCCAGCGCCAGTTTGAAGGGCAGCAGCAGGCGCGACAAAAAGCCGCCCTCGGCCGCCAGCACCAGGCCCGTGCGAATCAGCACCACACGCAGGCCCATGGCCTCGGCACGCTGCGCGGTCTCCTCCCAGGCGATACACAACTGGCTGGCGAAATCCTCACTGACCGGGGGCGAATCCTCGTTCAGCTCGCGCTCCCCGCCATCGCCATACCAGCCCACGGCCGACCCGGAGATCAGCAACCCGGGCTTCTGCCCCCGGCTTTCCAGCCAGGCCAACAACTTTTCCGTCAGGGTAATGCGGCTGCTCCAGAGCAGCGCCTTGCGCTTGTGAGTCCAGGGTCGATCGGCGATCGCTGCTCCCGCCAGGTTGATGATGGCGTCGACCGGTTCCTCTGCGAGCTCGTCCAGGCGGGCGATGCCGCGAACCTGAGCGCCACAGAGTTTGGGCACCTCGGTGGGCCGACGACTCCATACGGTCAACTGATGGCCCTGGGTCAACCAGTGACGGCAGAGCTGACGTCCTATCAAACCAGTACCGCCGGTCAGCAATATGTGCATGACATCTTCCTCGCGTGGCGTTTTACCCGCATCCCTAGTCTATTTTTATAAGCAGGGATCTTTTCAATCGGGCAGGCTCTGTGTTTAACAATAGGACACCCTGTAAAACCGATAACGCCGAAAGTTATACCAAAAAACAAAATTGTACAGATTTTAACGACGGCGTAGTCTGCACAGAAAGGTAAACGAGGCCCCTATGACCGTACCCATCGCAATCATTGGTACCGGCATCGCCGGACTCTCCGCCACCCAGGCGCTGAGAGACGCCGGGCATGTCGTGCAACTCTTCGACAAGAGCCGCGGCAGCGGCGGGCGTATGTCCAGCAAACGCAGCGACGCCGGCGCGCTGGACATGGGCGCGCAATATTTCACCGCCCGCGACCGGCGCTTCGTCACCGAAGTCCAGCGCTGGCAAGCCAATGGCTGGGCCGCCGAATGGGCGCCGCAGTTGTACAACTTCCATGGCGGCCAGCTCACCCCGTCGCCGGACGAACAGACCCGCTGGGTCGGCACCCCACGCATGAGTGCCATTACCCGTGGCCTGCTGGGCGAAACGGAGGTGCATTTCGCCTGCCGCATCACCGAGGTCTACCGCGGCGAACAGCATTGGCACCTGCAGGATGCCGAAGGTTTCACCCACGGCCCGTTCAGCCACGTGATCATCGCCACGCCGGCCCCCCAGGCCACCGCCCTGCTGGCCGCCGCACCGAAACTGGCGAGTGCCGCCGCCGGAGTGAAAATGGACCCGACCTGGGCTGTCGCCCTGGCATTCGAGACCGCGCTGGAAACCCCGGTGGAAGGCTGCTTCGTACAGGACAGCCCGCTGGACTGGCTGGCCCGCAACCGCAGCAAGCCAGGGCGCGACAACAGCCTCGACACCTGGGTCCTGCATGCCAGCAGCACCTGGAGCCGCCAGCACATCGACCTGCCGAAAGAAGCGGTGATCGAGCAATTGCACGGCGCATTCGCCGAGCTGCTGCACAGCGCCATGCCCGCCCCCAGCTTCAGCCTCGCCCACCGCTGGCTCTACGCTCGCCCGGCCAGTAGCCATGAGTGGGGAGCCCTGGCGGATGTCGACCTGGGGCTCTATGTGTGCGGCGACTGGTGCCTGTCCGGTCGCGTCGAAGGGGCCTGGCTCAGCGGGCAGGAGGCCGCCCGCCGGTTGCACGAAAACCTGTAAGCGCATCACCCGCGTAACGTTTTGCTGCTGTCGCAATGGACAGCAGCCTGTCTGCTCCGCTCAAGAATCGAACACACTTCTACCAGTCGGACCGTTCCGAGACGAAGAAAAACGCGCGCCACAATCTCATGCGTTAGCCAGCCAGCAATCGCACGACAGATGAGCAGGACATAACCCGAAGGGCTGCGCGGCAAACCTATACAAAATATTTGACTTGCACACCTTTGACCCTATGATGAGGCAAAGTTGTACAAAATCTTATTTTTGTACATGAAACCGGAGCCTCTCACATGCCCGACAAGCCAGCCCAGACCGACAAGCCGAGAATCGCCATCAGCGCCTGCCTGCTGGGGGCGCCTGTGCGCTACAACGGCGGGCACAAGGAATCGCGCCTGTGCAGCCAGGCCCTCGCTGAGTTTTTCGAGTTTGTCCCGTTGTGCCCGGAAGTCGCCATTGGCCTGGGTACCCCCCGCGAACCGATCCGCCTGATGGGCGATCCGCGGCAACCGCGGGCCGTTGGCAGCGTCGACCAAACCATGGATGTCACCCGGGCACTCACGGATTACGGCCAGCGCATGGCCGCTGAACTGGACAGCCTCTGCGGCTACATCTTCATGCAGAAATCTCCGTCCTGCGGCCTGGAGCGGGTCAAGGTCTATCAGGACCAGGGCCGCCCCGCCGAGCTCAGCGGACGCGGTATCCATGCCCAGGCTTTCTGCAGCCGCCATCCGGACCTCCCAGTGGAAGAAGACGGCCGGCTCAAGGATCCGGTTCTGCGGGAAAACTTCCTGACCCGGGTATTCGCCTACAGCGCCTGGCGGGACGTGCTCAGGCAGGGCCTGAGCCGTCGCCGCCTGACCGACTTTCACGCGCGCTACAAATACCTGCTGATGGCCCACAACCCGGAGCAATACAAGGTCCTCGGCAATCTGCTGGGCAGCATGGGCCAAAGCGACCCGGTGCTCGTCGGCCCGCGTTATTTCAGCCAGTTGATGGCGGCCCTGAAAAAGTGCGCCACCCGCCGTACCCACAGCAACGTGCTGCAACACATCAGCGGCTATCTCAAGCAAGTCATCAGCCGCGACGACAAACAGGAAATGCAGCACCTCATCACCCAGTACCGTCACGGCATCGTGCCGCTGGTGGTACCGCTGACCCTGCTCAAGCATCACCTGCGCCGGCACCCCGATCCCTACATCGCGCAGCAGGCGTACCTGCAGCCCCACCCGGAAAGTCTCAGCCTGCGCAACGCGCTCTGAACCATGAACGACTCGAAGCTCGACCCGGATGCATCCGCCAGCGAATCCGATGGTGTCCATGAGCAAGGCTGGTTGCCGATTCGCGAGGTGACCCGCCAGACCGGGGTCAATGCCGTCACCCTGCGTGCCTGGGAACGCCGTTACGGGCTGATCGTGCCGCAACGCACCGCCAAGGGTCACCGGCTGTTTTCCAACGAACACGTGCAGCGCATCCTGAAGATCCTGACCTGGCTCGATCGCGGGGTGGCGGTCAGCCAGGTCAAGCACCTGCTGGACGCCGAGCCGGCGCCCAGAGAACCGGCCCACAACGACTGGCACCTGCAACGCCAGCGCCTGGTCCAGGCCATCAGCCAACTGGCCGAGCGTCAGGTCGACGAAAGCTTCAACCAGGCCATGGCGCTCTATCCGCCACGAACCTTGTGCGAGCACCTGCTGCTACCGCTGCTGGGCGAACTCGAACAGCGCTGGCAGGGCCGCTTCGGCATGCGGATGGAGCGGGTGTTTTTCCATTCCTGGCTGCGCAGCAAATTCGCGGTGCGGGTCTATCACAACAATCGCCAGCTACAAGGCGCCCCGCTGCTGCTGATCAATCACTCGGACCTGCCGCTGGAGCCGCACCTGTGGCTCTGCGCCTGGCTGATCAGCAATGCCGACTGCCCGGTGCAAGTCTTCGACTGGCCGCTGCCCCCCCGGTGAACTGGCCCTGGCCGCCGAACACCTGAAAGCGCGGGGCGTGCTGCTGTACTCGAGCCAGTCGATCAACCTGCGGCAACTGCCACGCCTGCTCGGCGGCTTCGACCGCCCGGTACTCATCGTCGGCCCAGCAGTGAGCATCCACCACGCCGAACTGGCCGTCTGCACTACCGAGATCACCAATCTGCACCTCGCCGCAGATCCGCTCTCGGCGCACCAGGCCCTGACCGGGCTAAAGCTTCTCTAATGCAGGAATTCCCATGCAACTGATCTGGCTACGCAGCGACCTGCGCCTGCATGACAACACCGCGCTGAGCGCCGCGACCCTGCGCGGGCCGGCTGTCGCCCTGTACCTGCTGAGCCCGCGGCAGTGGCAGGCGCATGACGATGCGCCGTGCAAGGTCGACTTCTGGCTGCGTAACCTTGAGCAGCTGAGCGGCGACCTGGCCCGGCTGAACATCCCGCTGCTGATCCGCCAGGCGCCGAGCTGGGAACAGGCACCCCAGGTGCTGTTGCAGCTGTGCCGGGAACTGGCCATCGAGGCGCTGCACGTCAATGAGGAATACGGCATTCACGAGAGTCGCCGTGACATGGCGGTGGCCAGCCTGCTGAAGAGCCAGGGCGTGGGCTTCCACAGCTACCTCGACCAACTGCTGTTCCGGCCCGGCAGTGTGCTGACCAGGAGCGGCGGCTACTTCCAGGTCTTCAGCCAGTTTCGCAAGGTCTGCTACAACCGGCTGCACAGCGCCCTGCCGCCACAGCTGGCGGCTCCCGGGGCGCAAGCCGCGCTGAGGATAAAGGCCGATGCGCTGCCCCGGCAGGTCGAGGGCTTCCCCACACCCGGCCCGCACCTGCAAGCACTCTGGCCGGCCGGTGAAACCGCGGCGCAACAACGCCTGGCGCGCTTTGCCGAGACGCAGCTCGACCACTACCAGGCCGAGCGCGACTTCCCGGCCAGGCCCGGCACCAGCCAGCTTTCGCCCTATCTCGCTGTCGGCGTGCTGTCGCCGCGCCAATGCCTGCACGCGGCGCTGCAAAACAACCGGGGCGAGTTCGCCAGTGGTAGCCCCGGCGCCGTCACTTGGATCAACGAACTGCTCTGGCGCGAGTTCTACAAACACATCCTGGTGGGTTATCCGCGGGTGTCCCGGCACCGGGCCTTCCGCCCGGAAACCGAAGCCGTGGCCTGGCGCGATGCCCCCGAGGAGCTGGCGGCCTGGCAGCAGGCCCGCACCGGCCTGCCGATCATCGATGCAGCCATGCGCCAGTTGCTGGAAACCGGCTGGATGCACAACCGTTTGCGGATGATCGTGGCAATGTTCCTGACCAAGAACCTGCTAATCGACTGGCGCCAGGGCGAACGCTTTTTCATGCGCCACCTGATCGACGGCGACCTCGCGGCGAATAACGGTGGCTGGCAATGGAGTTCATCCACCGGCACCGATTCGGCGCCCTACTTCCGCATCTTCAACCCCTTGAGCCAGTCGCAGAGGTTCGACAGCCAAGGGACGTTCATCAAACACTGGCTGCCAGAGCTGGCGGGGTTGAATGCAAAAGATATCCACAACCCGGCCGCCATGGGCGGCCTGTTCGGCGTGGCCGATTACCCGCCGCCGATGGTCGATCTGTCGATGTCCCGCGAGCGCGCCCTGGCGGCCTTCAAGAACCTGCCATCCCGGGTGGCGGCCGAGGAATATCGGGAGTAAGGGCGGCAGGCGTCCGTCAGTGGTTTCACACAGCCTGCGGCCACTGCCTTACACTGCGCGCCTATGACCACTATTCCTGTCACCCAGATCGCCGAAACGGCGGTCACCTGCTCGAGCTGCGCAGCCTGCTGCTGCCAACTGGAAGTGATGCTGATCACCGAAACCGGGGTGCCCGAACGTTTTATCGACACCGACGACTGGGGTGGCGAAGTCATGCTGCGGCTGGATGATGGCTGGTGTGCCGCGCTGGATCGCAACAGCATGCTGTGCAGCATCTACGAACAACGGCCGCTGATCTGCCGGGAGTTCGAGATGGGGGAAGTGGACTGCCTCAACGAACGCCGCGGCATCGCCACGGCGTATCGCTGAAAGGGTCTTACAACGGCATGGTGTAATGCAGCGAGTAGCTCTCTACGCCGTCGTTGGGTGTCGCGATACCGGCATTGGAATAGTGCGTGGCACGTAGACCGACTTCATGCCCGCCGTTGAACCGCAGGCCGAAACCGAAGCGGTCCTCGAACTGGAACGCCGAACCGAGCTTGTTGTCCTCAACCTCAGTGTTGGCGAACACCGCCACACCGATCCCCGCCTCGATGTAAGGCTTGATGTTCTGCCCGGCAAATTCGTACACCAGCACCGGCGAGAACGACAGGCTGTGGTTGCTGGACTTCTCGTCGCCATCCCAGAAGGTATAGGCACCGCTCCAGTAGCCGGTCAGGCGACCGACATCGCTTTGCAGCCAGCTTTTGTCCCAATCGAATTGCATGCCCAGGCGATAGGTCTGGGTCGAATCGCCGGTCTGCCCCACCGAAAACTCGACGCCGGCCGCCTGTGCCGAAAAACTTTGCCCCAATAGCGCGGCTGCAAGTGCAGCCAAACAAAACATTCGTCTCATCAGGAACATCCTTTTCAAACGATTTGTATGGTGTTGTCAGATTCCGCAAACAGGTTAATAGAAATCTGTGCTTGAGCAGAAGTTCAGCTTAAATCACCGTTTCTGCGCGATTTTCTTATAGGGCGAAGCTTTGCACCGCTCCCGCCTCTTTCCAGAGCAGCGGCAGAATATGTTTGAAGTGATACGGATCGCCACTGGTCCAGAACCGGGCCTGGCGTGCAGGCCCCGCAGCCAACAGCTCGCGCTCGCCGAGCAGGCGCTCCAGTTGGCGGGCAACCGCGGCCCCGGTATCGATCAGGCTGATGTCCTCGGGGATCATCGACTTGAGCAACGGCTTGAGAAACGGATAGTGGGTGCAGCCGAGAATGAGGGTGTCACAGCCGGCCGCCAGCAGCGGTTCGACATACCCCAGCAGCAGTTGGCGCAACGCGGGGCTGTGCAGGTCCCCGGCTTCGATCCGTTCCACCAGGCCCGGACATGGCCGGGTAATGACCTTGATATTGGTGGCGAAACGATCGAGCAAGGCAGCGAACTTGGCACTCTGCAAGGTCCCGGTGGTGGCCAGCACGCCGACCACGCCGCTGCGGGTGGCGGCGGCAGCCGGCTTGACCGCGGGCTCCATGCCGATGATAGGCCAGTCCGGATAGTCCCGACGCAGGTCGGCGACAGCGGCCACGGTCGCGGTGTTGCAGGCCAGCACCAGCGCCTTCGCGCCCTGCTCGCGGAAAAATCCGGCGACCAGGCTGCAACGCTGACGGATGAATTCGGGGGTTTTCTCGCCGTAGGGAATGTTGCCGCAATCGGCTACATATAGCAGCGATTCATGGGGCAGGCGCTGCTGGATCTCCGCCAGCACCGACAGGCCGCCGACGCCGGAGTCGAAGACACCGATCGGCGCCTCACGCATGTGGGCCCCCACAGACGCTGCAGCCCGGGTCGCGCTTGACCCGCAGTTCACGAAAGCGCGTGCCCAGGGCATCGATCAACAACAGGCGGCCCACCAGCGGCTCGCCGAACCCCACCAGCAACTTCAAGGCCTCGAGGGCCTGCAGGCTACCCACCAGCCCCACCAGCGGCCCGAGCACACCGGCCTCGCTGCAGGTCAGTTCGGCTTCGCTGCCGTGTCCATATAAACAGTGGTAGCACGGGCTCTCGGGACGCCGTGGGTCGAACACCGACAGTTGCCCCTCCAGGCGAATCGCCGCGCCGCTGACCAGCGGCTTGCCGGCGGCGACACAGGCGGCATTCACTGCCTCGCGGGTCGAGAAGTTGTCGGTGCAATCGAGTACCAGGTCCACCGCCGTGACCGCGGCCGCCAGGGAGTCGGCATCCAGCGCGGCACGATGAGGCACCAGCTGGATTTCGGGATTGATCGCGGACAGGCGACGCATTGCCGAATCGACCTTGCTCAGGCCGACGCTGTCGGTGTCGTGGATGATCTGGCGTTGCAGGTTGGTCAGGTCGACCGTATCGAAGTCGGCCAGGTGCAGCTCGCCGACGCCCGCGGCGGCCAGGTACAAGGCCACCGGAGCGCCCAGGCCACCCAGGCCGACGATCAATACGCGGCTGGCTTTGAGTCGCAACTGGCCGTCGATGTCGACGTGCTGCAACAGAATCTGCCGGCTGTAGCGCAACAACTCCTGATCGTTCAGCACGGCAGGCTTCCTAAGCTGATGCGTTCATGACCGCCCAGGTCGACACGGCTGTGCACCTCGGCAAACCCTTGGCTGAGTAACAGGTCGCGTACAGCCGGCGCCTGGTCGTAGCCATGCTCGAGCATCAACCAGCCGCCAGCCTCAAGATGCTCTGGCGCCTGGGCGATGATCAGGCGCAGGTCGTCCAGCCCGTCCTTGCCCGCGACCAGGGCGCTCTCCGGCTCGAAACGCACATCGCCCGCCGCCAGGTGCGGGTCGGCGTCGGCGATATAGGGCGGGTTGCTGATGATCAGCTGATAACGCTCGCCTGGGAGAGCACTGAACCAATGGCTACTCAGCACCGTGACATTGTCCAGTTGCAGGCGCTGGCGGTTGCGTTCGGCCAGGGCCACGGCTTCCAGCACCCGGTCGACCGCGGTGACCCGCCACGCCGGGCACTCGCTGGCCAGGGCCAGGGCGATGGCGCCGCTGCCGGTGCCCAGGTCGAGCACTCTGGCCGGGGTGGCGGGCAGCAGTTCCAGCGCCGCTTCCACCAGCAATTCGGTGTCGGGACGCGGAATCAGGGTGTGTGGCGCCACTTCCAGGTCGAGTTTCCAGAAGCCCTGCTGGCCCAGGATATAAGCCACCGGTTCGCCGGAACGGCGCCGCTGCAGGTAACTGGAGAAGGTCAGCGCCGCTTCGCTGGGCACGATCCGCTCGGGCCAGGTGTGCAGGAAGCTGCGCGGCTTGCCCAGGGCAGCGGCCAGCAGCAACTCGGCATCCAGGCGGGCCGTGGGCGAATCGGGCAATTGAGCGGCGCGCAACAGGCTGGCGATGATGGTCATTTATGTTTACTCGCCCAGTGCCGCAAGTTGATCGGCCTGGTATTCGGCCAGAAGCGGTTCGATCACGGCTTCGACGCCACCGGCGAGGATTTCATCGAGGGAATAGAGGGTCAGGTTGACACGGTGATCGGTCACCCGGCCTTGGGGAAAGTTGTAGGTGCGAATGCGCTCGGAACGGTCGCCCGACCCCACCAGCAGCTTGCGTTCGCTGGCAATCGCATTGGCCGCGGCGCTGGTCTGCTGGTCGTTGAGCTTGGCCGACAGCCAGGACATGGCCCGCGCCCGGTTCTTGTGCTGGGAACGTTCTTCCTGGCACTCGACCACGATTCCCGACGGGATGTGGGTGATGCGGATCGCCGAGTCGGTCTTGTTGACGTGCTGGCCACCGGCACCGGAGGAGCGGTAGGTATCGATCCGCAGGTCCGCGGGGTTGATCTCGATGGCTTCCTGTTCGTCCGGCTCGGGCAATACCGCCACGGTGCAGGCCGAAGTATGGATGCGGCCCTGGGACTCGGTGGCCGGCACCCGCTGCACGCGGTGGGCACCGGATTCGAATTTCAGCTTGCCGTAGACGTTCTCGCCTTCGACCCGGGCGATGACTTCTTTATAGCCGCCGTGCTCGCCCTCGTTTTCCGAGAGGATCTCCAGCCGCCAGCCACGCCGCTCGGCATAACGCGAATACATGCGGAACAGGTCGCCGGAGAAGATCGCCGCCTCGTCGCCACCGGTGCCGGCGCGGATTTCCAGGAACACGTTGCGCCCGTCGTTGGGGTCCTTGGGCAGCAGCATGCGTTGCAGGGTGCTTTCCAGTTCGACCAGTTGTTCCTTGGCCTCGCGGACTTCTTCCACCGCCATTTCGCGCATATCCGGGTCGCTGTCCTTGAGCAGAGCCTGGGCGCCCTCGAGGTCGGCCTGGACCTTGAGCACCTGTTTATAGGTCTCGACGATCGGCTCGACTTCGGCGTACTCCTTGGAATAGGCGCGGAACCTGGCCTGATCGGAAATGACTTCGCCGTCGCCAAGCAACGCGGTCAGTTCTTCGAAACGGTCCTGGAGGACATCCAGCTTATTGAGCAGTGACGCTTTCATTGCGGTTTTTTATCCGAAGAGTCCGAAGCGCCCTCACCGAGGGCAAAGAGTTCCTGGGCCATGGCCAGCGCATCCAGGCGGCCTTCAGCGGTCAGTTTTTTCAACTGGACGCTGGGCGCATGCAGCAGTTTGTTGGTCAGGCCGCGAGCCAGTTGCATCAGGACGTCTTCGGCGCTGCTGCCGTTGGCCAGCATGCGCTGGGCCTTTTGCAGTTCCTCATCGCGCAGGCGTTCGCTCTGCTGACGATACGCCTTGAGCACGTCCACCGCAGCCAGCTCGCGCAGGCGCACCATGAAGTCCTCGGCGCCGATGTTCACCAGCTCTTCCGCCGCCTGCGCCGCGCCTTGGCGGCTCTTGAGGTTTTCGGCGACCACTTCGTGGAGATCGTCGACGGTATAGAGGTAAACGTCGTCCAACTCGCCGACTTCCGGTTCGATATCCCGCGGAACGGCAATATCCACCATGAAGATCGGCTTGTGCTTGCGCAGCTTCAGCGCGCTTTCCACCGCGCCTTTGCCAAGGATCGGCAACTGGCTGGCGGTGGAACTGATGACGATATCGCTGTGCACCAGCTCCTGAGGAATATCCGACAGCAGCACGGCATGGGCTCCAAACTGTTCGGCCAGGGTGCTGGCGCGCTCCAGCGTGCGGTTGGCGACCACGATGCGCTTGACCCCCAGGTCATGCAGATGGCGGGCGACCAGGGTAATGGTCTCGCCGGCGCCGATCAGCAGCGCCTGGCTGCGCTGCAGATCGCTGAAAATCTGTTTCGCCAGGCTCACCGCGGCAAAGGCCACGGAAACCGGGTTTTCGCCGATGGCGGTGTCGGTACGTACCTGCTTGGCGGCACTGAAGGTGGCCTGGAACAGCCGCCCCAGCAGCGGACCAATGGTTCCGGCCTCACGCGCCACGGCGTAGGCGGACTTCATCTGCCCGAGGATCTGCGGTTCGCCCAGCACCAGCGAATCCAGCCCCGAGGCGACACGCATCATGTGACGAACGGCCGCATCGTCTTCGTGCACATAGGCACTGGCGCGCAGGTCTTCGAGGCTCAGATGGTGGTACTCGGCCAGCCAGCGCAGCACGATATCCGCCGAAAGGTGATCCTGTTCTATATAGAGTTCACTGCGATTGCAGGTGGAGAGGATCGCAGCTTCGCGGCTGTCGGTGAGGCGGCAGAGCTGCTGCAAGGCCTCAACCAACTGCTCAGGGGTAAAGGCCACGCGCTCGCGGACGTCTACTGAAGCAGTCTTGTGGTTAATACCGAGTGCGAGGAAGGCCATTCAAGGTCGCTGATGATGTCGAGAAGCCGACAATTGTCCTACTTCGAAAGATTCAGAACAACCACTGCCGACTATTGTCCCAATAGACTGCCTCTGTAAGGCATCCGCTGAGTCTCGGTTATGTTTGGCCGAAGGCTTGTGTCATGATGATCCGACCGCAGGTTAGTCGTCCTCTTCCTATATGAATAGATCTTCCGCGTTGCTCCTCGCTTTTGTCTTCCTCAGCGGCTGCCAGGCCTTGGCACCCGTTTCACCGGACGGTACGCCGCCGGTCGAAGACACTACCCCGGCTCCTGAAAAGCCCAAGGTTTACTCCTCGTTCAGCGAAGACACGGTCTTCAGCCTGCTGAGCGCGGAGCTGGCTGGCCAACGCAATCGTTTCGACATTGCCCTGGACAACTATGTCACCCAGGCCATCAATACCCAGGACCCGGGCATCTCCGAGCGGGCGTTTCGCATCGCCGAATACCTGGGCGCCGACCAGGCCGCGCTGGACACTGCGCTGATCTGGGCGAAAAACGCCCCGGACGACCTGGAAGCCCAGCGTGCCGCCGCCATCCAGCTGGCCCGCACTGGGCGTTACGACGAATCCATGGTCTATATGGAGAAAGTCCTGCAGGGCAAGGGCGATACCCATTTCGATTTCCTCGCGCTGTCGGCCGCCGACACCGACCAGGACACCCGCAACGGTCTGATGAAGAGTTTCGACCGCCTGCTGCAAAAACACCCGAACAACGGCCAACTGGTGTTCGGCAAGGCGCTGCTGCTGCAACAGGACGGCGACACCCGCGAAGCCCTGAAGCTGCTGGAGCAGAACCCGCCGGAAGAAGGCGAGATCGCGCCGATCCTCCTGCGCGCCCGCCTGCTGCAGAGCCTCAGCCGCGCCGACGAAGCCCTACCGCTGCTGGAAAAAAGCATTCGCAAGTACCCGGACGACAAGCGCCTGCGCCTGACTTACGCGCGCATGCTGGTCGAGCAGGATCGCATGGACGACGCCAAGACCCAGTTCTCCAGCCTGGTCCAGCAGTATCCGGAAGACGACGAGCTGCGTTACTCCCTGGCGCTGGTCTGCCTGGAAGCCAAGGACTGGGAAGAAGCCAAGGGTTACCTGGAGGACCTGATCGCCCGGGAAAGCCACGTCGATTCGGCGCACCTGAACCTGGGCCGCATCGCCGAAGAACTCAACGACCCGCAAGGCGCGCTGGCGGAATACGGCCAGGTCGGCCCAGGTACCGACTACCTGCCGGCACAATTGCGCCAGGCTGACATCCTGATGAACAACGGCCGTACCGCCGAAGCCGAAAAACGCCTGGCCGCCGCCCGCGACACCCAGCCGGACTACGCTATCCAGCTGTACCTGATCGAAGCCGAAACCCTGTCCGCCAACAAACAGGGCGACAAGGCCTGGAAGATTCTCCAGCAAGCCCTGCAGCAATACCCGGACGATGTGAACCTGCTCTACACCCGTGCGATGCAGGCCGAGAAGCGCAACGACCTGGCCCAGATGGAAAAGGACCTGCGCCTGATCATCAAGCGCGAGCCGGACAACGCCATGGCATTGAACGCCCTCGGCTACACCCTGTCGGATCGCACGACCCGCTACGCCGAAGCCAAGGCCCTGATCGAACAGGCCCACCAGCTGACCCCGGACGATCCGGCGGTGCTCGACAGCCTGGGCTGGGTGAACTATCGCCTGGGCAACCTCGCGGAAGCCGAACGCCTGCTGCGCCAGGCGCTGGAACGCTTTCCCGACCAAGAGGTCGCCGCGCACCTGGGCGAAGTGCTCTGGGCCAATGGCAAGCAACGCGAAGCCAAGCAGATCTGGAGCAAGTTCCTCAAGGACCAGCCCGACAGCCCTATCCTGCGCAGCACCATCAAGCGCCTGACCGGATCAGAGACCCTTTAAGACTATGTTTTTGCGCCACCTTATCGTTTTCAGCTTTATCGCTCTGCTCGCCGGTTGCTCGGGTTTCGGCACCCGCGAATCCGTCGAGGGTCACGGCAGCCCCGCGCTATGGCGCGAGCACAAACAACAACTGAGCGGCCTCGACGGCTGGCAGATCAACGGCAAGATCGGCATTCGCGCCCCCAAGGACTCAGGCAGCGGCACGCTGTTCTGGCTGCAGCGCCAGGATTACTACGATATCCGCCTGTCCGGCCCGCTGGGGCGCGGCGCCGCCCGCCTGACCGGACGTCCCGGCAAGGTCGCGCTGGAAGTCGCCAACCAGGGACGTTACGAAGCCCCGACCCCGGAAGCCCTGCTCGAAGAACAGTTGGGCTGGAACCTGCCGGTCTCGCATCTGGCCTGGTGGGTTCGCGGGCTGCCCGCCCCCGACAGCAAGAGCCGCCTGACCCTGGATGGCGACAGCCGACTGTCCAATCTCGAACAGGACAACTGGCAGGTCGAATACCTGAGTTATGCACAACAGAGCGGTTACTGGCTGCCCGAGCGGATCAAGCTGCATGGCCGCGACCTTGACGTCACGCTGGTGATCAAGGAATGGCAACCACGCAAGCTGGGGCAGTAAGCATGAGCGCGCCACGACTGACCCTGCCCTCCCCGGCAAAACTCAATCTGATGCTGCATATCCTCGGTCGCCGTGAAGACGGCTATCACGAACTGCAGACGATTTTTCAGTTTCTCGATTACGGCGATGAAATCACCTTTGCCGTGCGCGATGACGGCGTCATTCGCCTGCATACGGAGTTCGCCGGTGTCCCCCACGACAGCAACCTGATCGTGCGCGCGGCCAAACAGCTTCAGGAACAGTCCGCATGCCCGTTGGGCATCGATATCTGGATCGAGAAAGTCCTGCCCATGGGCGGCGGCATCGGTGGCGGCAGTTCCAATGCAGCAACCACTTTGCTGGGCCTGAATCACCTCTGGCAACTGGGCTGGAACGAAGATCGCCTGGCCGCGCTGGGCCTTTCCCTGGGCGCCGACGTGCCGGTTTTCGTGCGGGGGCATGCGGCTTTCGCCGAGGGCGTGGGAGAAAAACTCACCCCGGTAGACCCCGAGGAACCTTGGTATCTCGTGCTGGTGCCGCAAGTCTCTGTAAGTACAGCAGAAATTTTTTCAGATCCGCTGTTGACACGTGACACTCCGCCCATTAAAGTGCGCCCCGTTCCCAAGGGAAACGGCAGAAATGACTGTTTACCGGTGGTTGCAAGGCGTTATCCAGATGTACGTAACGCATTGAATTTGCTAGGTAAATTTACTGAGGCAAAACTGACCGGAACTGGAAGTTGTGTGTTTGGGGGCTTCCCAAGCAAAGCTGAAGCTGATAAAGTCTCGGCCCTTCTTACAGAGACCCTTACAGGGTTTGTAGCAAAAGGAAGCAACGTTTCGATGTTGCATCGCAAGCTGCAAAGTCTGCTCTAAAAGGAACCAAGTGCCAGGCACTTGATGCAACAGATACAGGGGCGTCGCCAAGCGGTAAGGCAGCAGGTTTTGATCCTGCCATGCGTTGGTTCGAATCCAGCCGCCCCTGCCATTTTCCTTATACTCATCCAGGTATACCCTCAGCCTTCAGGTACTGCGCGTGTCCAAGATGATGGTCTTTACGGGGAACGCTAACCCCGATCTGGCTCGGCGTGTTGTACGTCAGCTGCATATCCCTCTCGGTGACATCTCTGTCGGTAAATTTTCCGACGGCGAAATTACCGCTGAGATCAATGAAAATGTCCGCGGTAAAGACGTCTTCATTATTCAGCCGACTTGCGCTCCGACCAACGATAACCTGATGGAACTCGTCGTGATGGCTGATGCCTTCCGCCGCTCCTCAGCGACTCGAATCACTGCTGTAATTCCTTACTTTGGTTATGCCCGTCAGGATCGCCGTCCGCGTTCCGCACGTGTGGCTATCAGCGCGAAAGTCGTGGCTGACATGCTTACCGTAGTCGGCATCGACCGTGTTCTCACGGTTGATCTGCATGCTGACCAGATTCAGGGCTTCTTCGATATTCCGGTAGATAACATCTACGGCTCCCCGGTTCTGGTGGATGACATCGAAGACCAACGTTTCGAAAACCTGATGATCGTCTCCCCGGACATTGGCGGCGTCGTGCGTGCACGTGCCGTGGCCAAATCCCTGGGCGTGGATCTCGGGATCATCGACAAGCGCCGCGAGAAAGCCAATCACTCTGAAGTGATGCATATCATCGGTGACGTTGAAGGCCGTACCTGCATCCTGGTTGACGACATGGTCGATACCGCCGGCACCCTGTGCCACGCGGCCAAGGCCCTGAAAGAGCATGGCGCTGCCAAGGTCTTTGCCTACTGCACACACCCTGTGCTGTCGGGTCGAGCAATCGAAAACATTGAAAATTCCGTGCTGGACGAGCTGGTGGTGACCAACACCATCCCGCTGTCCGCTGCAGCACAAGCCTGTGCGCGTATCCGTCAACTGGATATCGCACCGGTTGTTGCCGAAGCGGTTCGCCGTATCAGCAACGAAGAATCGATCAGCGCGATGTTCCGCTAGGGCCCTGCCCTAGCCTTACATCTCGATGACGAAAAGCGCCCCGCCCCAGCATTCCTGTTGGGGCGGGGCTTTTTTGCCCATATCGCCTTTAGCGCTGGTCGCAAACGCTGGGGCGAGTGTGGTTATTTTGGAGATACAACATGAACGATTTTACTCTGAATGCTGAACTGCGTTCCGACCTGGGGAAAGGTGCGAGCCGCCGCCTGCGTCGTCTCGCAAGCCTGGTTCCAGCTGTAGTTTACGGTGGCGACAAAGCCCCTGAATCCATCAGCATGCTGGCCAAAGAAGTTGCCAAACTGCTCGAAAACGAAGCGGCTTTCAGCCACGTTATCGAACTGAACGTTGGCGGCACCAAGCAAAACGTCGTGATCAAGGCGCTGCAACGTCACCCGGCCAAAGGCCACGTGATGCACGCTGACTTCGTACGCGTTGTTGCTGGTCAGAAACTGACCGCTATCGTTCCAGTGCACTTCATCAACGAAGCTGCTCCGGTCAAGAAAGGCGGCGAGATTTCGCACGTTATCGCTGAAATCGAAGTGTCCTGCCTGCCGAAAGACCTGCCTGAGTTCATCGAAGTCGACCTGGGCGACGCTGAAATCGGCACCATCGTTCACCTGTCGAACATCAAGGCCCCTAAAGGCGTTGAGTTCGTTGCTCTGGCTCACGGTAACGACCTGGCTGTTGCCAACGTTCACGCTCCACGTGTTGCTCCAGAAGCTGCAGAAGGCGCTGCAGAGTAATTCACTCTGCTTGCCGGAGTTACCGGAAACATCGCGGACTGGAACGTAGCGAGAAAGCGGGCGGGAACGCGGAGTTTACATAATGGTAAATGAGCACTTGTCGTCCACTTTCGCCGCACACTCCAGTCGCGGCGATGTTATCCACAACTCCAAGGAAGGGCCCCTATCGTGACTGCCATCAAACTGATCGTTGGCCTGGGTAATCCAGGCGCCGAATACGAACAGACCCGGCATAACGCAGGGGCCCTTTTTGTTGAGCGCATCGCCGAGAAACAAGGCGTCAGCCTTGTGGCCGATCGCAAATATTTCGGCCTGACCGGGCGCTTTTCGCACCAGGGTCAGGACATTCGCCTGCTGATACCCACCACCTACATGAACCGCAGCGGCCAGGCCGTGGCGGCATTGGCCGGTTTCTTCCGTATCAAACCCGAAGAAATCCTGGTGGCGCATGACGAACTCGACCTGCCACCCGGCGTCGCCAAGCTCAAACAGGGCGGCGGGCATGGCGGGCACAACGGGTTGCGCGACATCATCGCGCAACTGGGCAACCAGAATACCTTTCACCGCTTGCGGCTTGGCATCGGCCACCCAGGCGTCGCCAGCATGGTCTCGAACTTTGTCCTGGGTCGCGCGCCGCGCGCCGAACAAGAAAAGCTCGATGCCAGCATCGATTTTGCCCTCGGCGTGCTGCCGGATATCTTCGCCGGTGAATGGAACCGTGCGATGAAAAACCTGCACAGCCAGAAGGCCTGACTCTTATCCGAGGGGAAACACCATGGGATTCAACTGCGGCATCGTCGGCCTGCCTAACGTCGGCAAGTCCACCCTGTTCAACGCCCTGACCAAATCCGGTATCGCGGCCGAGAACTTCCCCTTCTGCACCATCGAGCCGAACAGCGGCATCGTGCCGATGCCGGATCCGCGTCTGGACGCCCTGGCCGCCATCGTGGTGCCCGAGCGCGTGCTGCCGACCACCATGGAGTTCGTCGACATCGCCGGCCTGGTGGCGGGCGCCTCGAAAGGTGAAGGCCTGGGTAACAAGTTCCTGGCCAACATCCGCGAAACCGATGCCATCGCCCACGTGGTCCGCTGCTTCGAAGACGACAACGTGATCCACGTGTCCAACAGCGTCGACCCGAAACGCGACATCGAGATCATCGACCTGGAACTGATCTTCGCCGACCTCGACAGCTGCGAAAAGCAACTGCAGAAAGTCGCGCGCAACGCCAAGGGCGGTGACAAGGACGCCGTGGCGCAGAAAGCCCTGCTCGAGCAACTGATCGCGCACTTCACCGAAGGCAAGCCAGCGCGCAGCCTGATGAAGAACATGAGCGCCGACGAAAAAGCAGTGATCAAAGGCTTCCACCTGCTGACCACCAAGCCGGTCATGTACATCGCCAACGTTGCTGAAGACGGTTTCGAAAACAACCCGCACCTTGACGTGGTCAAGGCCATCGCCGAAGAAGAAGGCGCCGTGGTGGTGCCGGTCTGCAACAAGATCGAAGCGGAAATCGCCGAACTTGAAGACGGCGAAGAGAAAGACATGTTCCTCGAAGCCCTGGGCCTCGAAGAACCTGGCCTGAACCGCGTGATCCGCGCCGGCTACGAAATGCTGCACCTGCAGACCTATTTCACCGCGGGTGTAAAGGAAGTGCGCGCCTGGACCGTCCGCGTCGGCGCTACCGCTCCGCAGGCCGCCGCGGTGATCCACACCGACTTCGAGAAAGGCTTCATCCGCGCCGAAGTGATCGCCTACAACGACTTCATCCAGTTCAAGGGTGAAGCCGGTGCCAAGGAAGCCGGCAAATGGCGCCTGGAAGGCAAGGACTACATCGTCAAGGACGGCGACGTGATGCACTTCCGCTTCAACGTCTGATCTGACCTCTGCGAAATGCCCCGTGGCTTGAAACCCAAGCCACGGGCTCGCCGATGGGACTCCTGGCCCTGCTGGCTGTTACGCCCCCCCTTACTCCCTCCTATTTGCCAATGCTTTACGGACATCCCCTGCCCCATGCCCGCTGTCAGGCCAACGCCTGTTTTGCCTGAAGCGGTGGACACTTCATCGCGCCACGCGACAGGAGTACCCTGCGCACCGCTGACACTGTCAGATACTTGCATGCGTTCTGCTTAACTCTATGCTCTCGCTACGCACGGACAGGAACCCGCCACAGATGCAAAGGAAAGTAATACTCGTCGACGATCATCTGCTGACACTGATCGGCATCCGCGCCTCGCTCAGCGGCGACAGCACGTTGCAGATCGTCGGCGAGGCCCAGAATGTCGAAGGGCTGTTCCAGCTGTTGGCCGAACAACCCTGCGATCTGGTCGTCACCGATCTGATGATGCCCCACAGCGAACAGGCCGACGGCATCCGCCTGATCGAACAGTTGCGCCGCCGTTACCCCGAGATCGCAGTCATCGTGGTGACCATGCTCAACAACCCGGCGCTGCTGGCCTCGATCCTCAAGCTGGGGGTCCAGGGGTTGATCAGCAAGCGCGGGGTACAAGGCGACCTGCAAAAGGCCATTCGCGCCAGCCAGGCCAAACCCTTCGTCTCCCCGTCCATCCGGCATCTGTTCGACCCCGTGGAGCCTATGGCCGAGGTCGAACAACTGTCCCCTCGCGAAGTCGAGGTGCTACGCCTCTACGGCGCCGGGCTGTCGGTCAATGAAATAGCCACGCACCTTAATCGTTCCAAGCAGACCATCAGCAGCCAGAAGAGCAGCGCCATGCGCAAGCTGGGCCTGGACAGCAACGCCAGCCTCTACCTGTACATCCAGGAAGTCGGGCTGGCCTGAGACTATGCCGAACCCTCCAGCCGGCCTGCCGCGCCTGATCCTCTGGATCACGCTCTTGCTGACCAGTGTCGCGTCCCTGGGCGCCGCCGAGCCTGAGCCTGCGCCGCTGTCCCTGGCCACGCTGATGGCCATGCGTCAGACGTTGCCCCCTCGCCCGCTACGGGTCGCCGAAGTGAGCGCCTCCAACGAGCAACCCGAACCTCGTGGCAACGATGTGCTCAACCAGATCACCAACGACTACCTGGAACACATCAGCCAGTTTCTCGAACTGCCGATTCAACGGGTGCCCTACCCTTCGGTGGACAGTGCCATCGCCGCCCTGATCGCTGGGGACATCGATCTGATGCCCCGCGCCACCGAGTACGAAAGAAAACAATCTGGGTTCGTCTACAGCAAGCCCTACCTGGACAACGAGCCGATCATCGTCGGGCGCATCGCCGACAAGGACCTGTCCCCTGACCTGGCGGGCAAACGCGTGCTGGTTCCGGCCTACTATGTGCAGGCTGAAACAGTCGGCAAGGCCTATCCCAAGGCTGAACTGATCGTGATCAACAGCATTGTCGAAGGCCTGCAACGCCTGTCCGACGGCGGAGCCGACGCACTGATCGGCGATCAGCTGCGCACCAATTTCTATATGCGCAGCCTGGCCAACCTCAAGTTGCAGAACAAGTACGTCGCCAACCTGCCGGCCATGGGTTTCAGCTTCGCCGCCCGCGGGCATGAGGATAATCTGGTGCCCCTGATCAACGCCGCGCTGAAGACGGTTTCCCGGGAGCGCAAGCAAGAGATACTGCAGCACTGGGAACGCTCGCCCTGGCTGTTCGCGCCGACCGACTCCTTCGCCCTCAACAGCGCGGAAGACAGCTGGCTCAAGCGTCTTCCTTCGCTGAACCTGATCGCCCACGAAATCCCCAATTACCTGTATCGCAAGGACGACGGCCAATGGGCCGGACTGGCGTTCAATGTGCTGCGCAGCCTGGCCGACGACTACCAACTGCAACTGAACATCATCGACAGCCAGTCCCCGGATATTGACCGCCAGCGCCTGGAACGGGATGAGGCGCAAATCGCCCTGTCGCTGGCACCGACTCCGGTCCGACAAAAGAGCCTGTTGTTCAGCGATGGCTTCGGCACCGAGTACTGGGCCTTCATTACCCGCGAGGGCGCCAGTTCCCCCAGCTCGCTAGCGGCCCTGGAGGGCAGGCGCCTGGCGATCGCCGCCGGACATCCCCTGCAGCCTCTGCTCCAGAGCCGCTACCCGAGCATCGAACTGGTACTCACCGACCACTATTCCCAGGCCGTGCATCTGGTCGAACAGGGCATGGTCGACGCCACGCTGAACAGCGCCGCCGATGCCCAACTGCTGGACAATCCCCGGCTCCGGGCCGGCAAGCAGTTCCAGGCCCAGGCCGAGCCCCTGGTGTTCGCCGTATCGGCCAAGCACCCGGAACTCCTGAGCATTCTCAACAAGCTCCTGTATTCGTTGAAAACTTCGGACGGCAACCAGGACCGCATCAGCATCCTGGCGTGGCCCGCCACCAAGGGTTCGCTCTGGGCCTACCTGCCGAGCTGGGTCTGGCAAAGCGCCGCGCTGGTCCTGGTGCTGGTGCTGCTGTCGTTTTACTGGAACTGGCGCCTGCGGATTCAGATCCGCCAGCGGCGCGTCGCGCAGAATCAGCTCAAGGACCAACTGGCCTTCCAGTTCGCCTTGCTCAACGGCTTGCCCATCCCGCTTTACGTGCGTGACTTGCAAGGGCGCCTGAGCACCTGCAACCACGCTTATGAGCAGTTCTTCGGCCGGTCCCTGGACGAGATGCGCGGCACCACGCCGCAAGAGCAAGGCATCGCCCCACGCGCCCTGGCCCTGGATCTGGAGGAGCAGCACCAACGACTGCTGGATAACCGCCAGTCGCAATTCCTCGACAGCGTGATCGAGGTCGATGGCCAGGCCCATCATATCTACCAATGGCTGGTGCCCTTCTACACCGCACTCGGCAAGCAGCAGGGCCTGCTGGGCGGCTGGATCGACATCAGCGTGCGCAAGCACCTGGAACACAAGCTGCTCGAAGCCCAGCAGCAGGCAGTCGACGCCAGCGCGGCGAAAAGCCAGTTCCTCGCGACCATGAGCCATGAGCTGCGCACCCCGCTGAACGCCATGGTCGGCCTGCTGGAGCTGGAAACCAGCGGCGCGTCCACCCCTTCGCAAAACCTCAGCATCGCCCAGCAGTCGGCGCAATCGATGATCGATCTGATCGGCAACATTCTCGATCTGGACAAGGTCGAGACCGGCCAGATGGAGCTGGTGCCCGGCCCCACCGCCCTCGATCAACTATTGGCCAACTGCCTTGAGCTGTTCGCCGCGCAGGCCCGGGAAAAACACCTGGAGCTGAAGCTGCAACACCGCCTGCCCCCCGAGCGGCGCTACCAGGTGGACGCCCTGCGCCTGACGCAGATCCTTCACAACCTGTTGTCCAACGCCTTGAAGTTCACGAACCAGGGCTGGGTCGAGCTGTCGGTCCAGGAGCTGGACTCGGGGCCTCGGCAAAGCCGCCTGATGTTCCATGTCAGCGACACCGGCATCGGCATCGCCGAGGATCAGCAGCCGCAGATTTTCGCGCCTTACCAGCAAGCCCACGCCGAGATCGCCCACCTGCACGGCGGCTCCGGCCTGGGCCTGAGCATCTGCAAACAGCTGGTCGAACTCATGGGCGGCAACATCCGCCTCGCCAGTGCAGCGGGCCAGGGTTGCCGGGTCAGCTTCGAACTGACCCTGCCCTGGCAACCGGACGAGGACGAGCCGCAGCATGCCCTTCAAGGCGCTACGGCGGTGGCCGGGTTGAATGTACTGATCGTCGACGACGTTTCCACCAACGGCCTGGTGCTCGAACAGCAACTGCTCAGGCTCGGCCATCGCGGGACCTACGTCAGCAATGGCAAGGCGGCCTTGCAAGCCTGGGAACAGGGCCAGTTCGATGTGCTGGTCACCGATTGCAACATGCCGCACATGGACGGCTACGCCCTGGCCCGCAATGTCCGAGCCGCAGAACAGTCGCGCGGGCTACCCAGGATCCCGATCATCGGCTACACCGCCCGCGCCCTGGCAGACGAAAAGCAGCGTTGCCAGGCGGCCGGCATGGACGACCTGATGATCAAGCCCATCGTCCTCGAGCGCCTGCGGGAAATACTCGGCAAGCTGAAAGCGCCCGGGCTATCCAGTTCATCCCTCAACGCCCCCCTCACGCCACCCCTCGCCCCAGCGCCTGACGAGGAGGCTGCCGCAACGTTCGACCTGACCTACCTGGAGGGCTTCCAGAGCGATCCGCAGCTCAAGGAGCGCTTGCTCCAGGAGCTGCGCCGGAACCTGGAGCAGGAGCGCGAGCTGCTGAGCGCCCCGCTGCCCGACACGCCGGAGTTCCTCGAACAGTGGGTCCACCGGGTCAGCGGCCTGGCCTGCACAGTCGATTCGCCGGCGTTGATGCGGGCCTGCCTCGACCTGCAACGTGCGGCTCGTGAAAGCGAGCAGGACCTGGAGGCGCAACGCCACGCGGTGCTGTCGGTCATCGAATGCATGCTGCGCGATATCGAACGCCACGGCTGACCCGTCCCGGGCAGCCCTGAGCAACAATCCGGCCCTGGGCAACCCCAGGCCGCCCTCCTGAAACATTTTGTTCCATTCCCTGGCTCGCCGTTTCGTACTCGTCTCATACAAGGCAAAAGCCCCGCTCGGCATCCTAGGCCCCCTTCGAAACCGGGCGCCGCGGACCAGAAACATTCCAGGTCGACTCATTGGGCGGCCGGCATCGAAGAACTCAAAAAAGACTCTTTCACATCCCTAATTCAAGGTGATTCGATGCTTCATAACACCCGCGCCAGCGCCATGCGCAAGCTTCCGTTGGCCATCACCCTCGGCCTGGCTTCACTGGCCAGCCAGCAAGCCTTCGCCCACGGTTATGTCGAAAGTCCGAAGTCCCGTGCCTTCATGTGCTCCGCCACCGGCGGCAACCTCAACCGCGATTGCGGCCCCGTCACTTACGAACCGCAGAGTGTCGAGTACTCGCCATCGGTCCAGCATCACTACCCCAAGGATTACTGCTCGGGCGACTTCACCCAATGCGGTCCGGCGAACGGCACCATCCCGGCGGGCGGCATCACCAGCTTCTCCCAGCTCAACGAGCAGACGGCGACCCGCTGGCAGAAAACCACGATCAAGCCGGGCATGAATGAATTCACCTGGCACTACTCCGCCGGTCACGCCAGCGCCTACTACCAGTTCTACATCACCAAGAAAGACTGGAACCCGAACCAGCCGCTGACCCGCGACTCCTTCGAGATGACCCCGCTGCTCAATGAAAACGCCGGTGGCGTGCGTCCGCCGGCCGGTGGCAAGACCCAGCACAAGGTCAACATTCCTGCTGACCGCAGCGGTTACCACGTGATCCTGGCGACCTGGAAAATCGCCGACACCGCCGCCACCTTCTACCAGGCCATCGACGTCAACATCGACAACGATGGCGCGCCGATTCCCGACTGGAAAATCCTCGGCGCGGTACAGCCTGAACAACTGCAGGTCGGCGACAAGGTCAGCACTCGCGTGTTCACCAATGCCGGCGAACAGCAGAACCGCCAGACCCGCCTGAACATCGAGACCGCCGAGCAGGCCAACGCCAACACCTGGCCGTTCCTGTTGGCGGAAAAGGTCAACAAGGCCAATGCCGGTTATGTGATGGGCGAGCTCAACGCCAACAACGAAGTCGTGCCCAACTACGGCAAGAACACTATGTACGCCAAGAACAACAGCGACGTGGTGCGTGTGGAAATCCAGAAAGAGCAGCCGAGCATTCCTGGCGAGCTGAAACTTTCCGGCCTGCAGGCCGAGTACACCCTGAAGGACAACGCCACCGACCTGCACTTCAATGCCATTGCCCAGGGCGGCAAGTACACCATCAGCTCGACGGTCTTCAACGGCAAGAACGAAAGCATTGCTCACGTACAAGCCGAGCCTGGCAACAACACCCCGCACTTCTCCATCCCGCTGCGTAACGTCAGCGAAGGTGAGTACGACGTGGTAGTCGTGGCCAAGCCGGAGAAAGGCGAGCAGCTGCAACAAAGCCAGCGCATCACCCTCAAAGCCGAGGAAGTGGGCGGCGGCGGTGATTACGACTTCGTCTTCCCCAAAGGCCTGACCGGCTACAAGGCCGGCACCAAGGTCCTGGCCAAGGACGGCAACGTCTATGAGTGCAAGCCGTTCCCTTACAGCGGCTACTGCATCCAGTGGAACGCTGGCGCCACTCAGTTCGAGCCTGGCGTGGGCAGCAACTGGAAGGACGCCTGGATTCGCAAGTAATCCATAACCTGACCAACCGCAGCGTGGTGCCTCGGCACCGCGTTGCGGACCTTGGGAATCGACATGAATCACCCTCACTACTCAAGACCGCGCAGGCTGCTGCACTGGCTGTTCGCCGCCGTTGTGCTGTGGGCCACGATCAGCGGCTATGCCAGCGCCCTGTTGCAGCCTTCGCCCTCGGTCCAGCAGGCGATCGCCTTTATCAATGTCTCGCTGACCACCCTGCTGGTGCCGCTGTTCGTCCTGCGGCTGTTCTACCTCCTGCGCCATCCCGCTCCGGCGGCGCCTGTCCACCAGAGCGCGGGTGAACGCCGCCTGGTGCATGCCGGGCACGCAGCCCTGCTGGTCACCCTCGGTACCGTGCTGTTCAGCGGCGTGCTGATGATGTCGCGCCCGATCGACCTGTTCGGCCTGCGGCTCCCGCAACCCTTGCAGGACCCGGCGGCCATCACCTTTTTCGAAGAGCTTCACCATTACAGCTGCATGGCCCTGGCCCTGCTGGTGGCCGGCCATATCGCCGCGGTGATCCTCCACCAATGGCGCGGGCAGGGCGTGCTCAGACGCATGCTGCCCAAACGCCCATGAAAACGCTGCTCTCATGGCGCCCGCGCGGCTCCGGCCAACGCTACCTGCTGCCCGCCAGCCTGGTGGCCCTGGGTCTCTGGCTGAGCTGGCTCGGCCTCGACAGCTGGAGCTACCGGCAAGTCGTGGCGGGCCAGCCGGTGCCGAGCGCGGTACCGAGCGCCAGCGCCGAAAAGCTGCTGCCCGCGCCCCTGGACGATCGCAACATCGCCAGGGTGTTCGGCGCCGTGCCGGTCGAATTCGACAGCGCGCAGGCCAGCCTGCCGCTGGTCCTGCTCGCCAGCCTGCTGGGCAACCAGCCCGAACAGTCCAGGGCCCTGATCCAGTACGCCGACAGCCGGGCCTTCTACTCCCCGGGCGAACGCCTGCCCGACGGCACGCTGCTCAAGAGCGTCAGCGCCGATCAGGTGGTGGTGCTGCGCAACGGCCGTGAACAGAACCTGCTGCTACCCGGGCGCCAGCTGCGCCTGCTCAGCCCCCAGACAACCCCACCGGAGGTCGCCGACCGAAAAGCCACGGCCCTTCTGCGAGCGATAGAGAACACACCATGAAACTGTCCAAGATTGCAGGCGCCGTGCTCAGCCTCGGCCTTCTTTTGAGTGCCCTGCCCAGTACCGCGGCCCTCACCACCCAGCGCCTGTGGACGCTGAACATGAAGGACGCCGAACTGCGCGACCTGGTCAGCGAAGTCGGTGAAATCACCGGCAAGACCCTGGTGGTCGATGCCCGGCTGCAAGGCAAGGTCAGCGTGCAATCGTCCAATGCACTGGACAAGGACGGTATCTACTCGCTGTTCCTCAGCGTGCTGCGCAGCCAGGGTTTCGTCGCCCTGGACCAGGGCGACCGGGTGCTGATCGTGCCGGCGATGGAAGCCAAGACCAAATCCAGCGAGCAGTCCGGCGATGAGTTCGTGACCCGGGTCCTGGACCTGCGCAACGCCAACGCCGCGGAAATCTCCGGGGTGGTCCGCCCGCTGGTGAGCGACGACGCCTATGTCGCGCCCTCGGCCAGCTCCAACGCGCTGGTGGTTTCCGACAGCGCCAGCAACGTCGAGCGCATCCGCCAGGTCGTCAGCGAACTGGACCAGGCCGGCAACCGCTCGTTCAGCACCGTGGCGCTCAAGCATGCCTGGGCCAGCGATGTGGCCCGGACCCTGAACGAAAGCATCAGCCAGACGGGCAACGGCCCCAGCGATGCCAAGGCCGTGGGCGACGCCCGCAGCAACCGGGTGATCCTCGCGGGCTCCGCCCAGGCCCGCCAGCGCATGGCCGATCTGGTCAAGGCCATCGACGTGCCGAGCAATGCCAATGACAGCGCGCGGGTGGTACGCCTGCACCACAGCGATGCGAAAAAACTCTCGAAGCTGCTCGACGGCATCGGCAAGCGCCTGGAAGACGGCAATCGCGGTGGCGGCGAAGGCAAGGGCAGCGGCAACTCGATACTGGTGAGCGCCGACGAAAGCCAGAACGCCCTGGTGCTGATGGCCGACCCGGCGCAACTGAGCATGCTCGACAAAGTCATCACCCAGCTGGACCAGCCACGGGCCCAGGTGCTGGTGGAAGCGGCCATCGTCGAAGTCAGCGGCGACATCAACGAAGCCCTCGGCGTGCAATGGGCCGCGCGCGCCGGCAACGTCGCCGGCGGCACCAATTTTAGCGGCACCGGCCTGTCGATCGGTACCCTGCTGGGTAACGGCAAGGACAAGAACATCACCCTGCCGGACGGCGCCATCATCGGCATCGGCACCAGCAATTTCGGCGCGCTGGTCACCGCCCTGTCCAGCGACTCGAAGAACAACCTGCTGTCCACCCCGAGCCTGCTGACCCTGGACAACGAAGCGGCGGAAATCCTCGTCGGCCAGAACGTGCCCTTCCAGACCGGCTCGTACACCACCGACACCGCCGGCGCCAGCAACCCCTTCACCACCGTGGAACGCCAGGACGTCGGCGTGACCCTCAAGGTGACGCCGCACATCAACGAGGGCAACACCCTGCGCCTGAAGGTCGAGCAGGAAAGCTCGGAACTGGCCAGCGCCCCGCCCGGCATCACCACCAGCGACGTGATCACCAACAAGCGCTCGGTGAAAAGCACCATCCTCGCCGACGACGGGCAGATCATCGTGCTTGGCGGCCTGATCAAGGACAACGTCAAGACCCAGGTCAGCAAGGTGCCGGTGCTGGGCAGCATTCCCCTGCTCGGCCGGCTGTTCACCAGCACCAAGGACGTCACCGAAAAGACCAACCTGATGGTCTTCCTGCGGCCGACCCTGGTGCGCGGCAGCGCCGATGCCGTCAACGTCAGCCAGCGCAAGTACGACGACCTGCGCAAGCTGCGCGCCAACGGCGACAGCCGCAGCGGCCTGGCCCTGCCCGCCGACTCGCGCCAGCTGTTCGATGCCGCCCCGCAGGATGGGACCCTCGACATTCGCGCCAGAGAGCCACGCCGATGAACCCGGTCGCGCGCCTGCCCTTTGGCTTCGCCAAGCGTCATGGGGTCCTGCTGGAATCCCTGGAAAACGGCCTGCGGCTTTATTGCCGGGCCGACACGCCGGTGGAAATCCTCGCCGAGGTCCGCCGTTGCCATGGCCCGTTGCGGGGCCAGCGGATACTCGACGCCGCGCAGTTCGCCGAGTTGCTGGCCGAGCACTATCGCGATGGCCGCGACGACGCCATGCAAATGGCCGAGGGCCTGGGCGACCAGATCGCCGGCCAGGACGACCTGGCCAGCCTGGCCGAGCAACTGCCGCAGATCACCGACCTGCTGGAGCAGGAAGACGACGCGCCGATCATTCGCCTGATCAACGCGATCCTCGGCGAGGCGGTGAAGGTCAAGGCTTCGGATATCCACCTGGAAACCTTCGAGCAGCACCTGTCCGTGCGCCTGCGGGTCGACGGCCTGCTGCGCGAAGTGCTGCGCCCGCGCCGGGAACTGGCGGGCCTGCTGGTGTCGCGGATCAAGGTCATGTCCAAGCTCGATATCGCCGAGAAACGCATCCCCCAGGACGGCCGCATCGCCCTGCGCATCGGCGGCCATGAAGTGGACGTGCGGGTCTCCACCCTGCCTTCGGCCTACGGCGAGCGGGTGGTCATGCGCCTGCTCGACAAACAGGCCGGGCGCCTGAACCTGGGGCGGCTGGGCATGGCCGAGGCGATCCGCGACAAGCTGGAAGACGCCCTGCGGCGCCCCCACGGCATCCTGCTGGTCACCGGCCCCACCGGTTCCGGCAAGACCACCACGCTGTATGCCGGGCTCAGCAGCCTGAACAACCAGACGCGCAACATCCTGACCATCGAAGACCCGGTGGAATACCACCTGGCCGGCATCGGCCAGACCCAGGTCAACACCAAGGTCGACATGACCTTCGCCCGTGGCCTGCGTGCCATCCTGCGCCAGGACCCGGATGTGGTGATGGTCGGTGAGATCCGTGACCGGGAAACCGCCGACATCGCCGTGCAGGCCTCCCTCACCGGCCACCTGGTGCTGTCCACCCTGCACACCAACAGCGCCATCGGCGCCGTCACCCGCCTGCTGGACATGGGCATCGAGCCCTTCCTGCTGTGTACCTCGCTGCTCGGCGTGGTCGCCCAGCGCCTGGTGCGGGTGCTCTGCGGCGATTGCAAAAGCGCCGCGCCCGCCGACGCCGCGGCCTGCCGCCAGTTGCACCTCGACCCGCAGCAGGCGCCGCTGCTCTACCACCCGGTCGGCTGCCCGGCCTGCCAGCACAGCGGCTATCGCGGTCGCCAGGGCATCTACGAACTGGTGCTGTTCGACGAACCGCTGCGCCAGCTGATCCACGAAGGGGCTGGCGAAGCCGCCTTGACCCACTACGCGCGCCAGCATGCCCACAGCCTGTTCGCCGACGGCCGGGACAAGGTGCTGCAAGGCGTCACCGGCGTCGAAGAACTGCTACGCGTAACCCGGGAGCACTGATCGTGGCCGCCTACGAATACCTCGCCATGTGCAACGCCGGGCGCAAGACCCGCGGCGTGCAGGAAGCCGACAGCGCGCGGCAGGTCCGCCAGCTGCTGCGCGAACGCAACCTGATCGCCCTGCAGGTCAAGCCGGCCCGCGGGCAACAGGACCGCTCCGGCGCCACGCTGACCAGCAGCCAACGCCTCAGCCCGGCGCAACTGGCCTTGCTCACCCGCCAGCTGGCGACCCTGGTCCAGGCCGCTCTGCCCCTGGAAGAAGTACTGGCCGCGGTCGCCGCGCAATGCAGCAAACGCGCGCAGCAAAGCATGATGCTGGCGATCCGCGCACGGGTGCTGGAAGGCCATGACCTGGCCCGAGCCATGGGCGAATACCCGCGCGCCTTCACCTCGATGTACCGGGCCACGGTGGCCGCCGGCGAACGCGCCGGCCACCTGGCCCAGGTACTGATGCAACTGGCCGACTACACCGAGGCCCGGCATGCCGCCCGCCAGCAGCTGCAGCTGGCCATGCTGTACCCGAGCATCCTGCTGCTGGCGGCCTTCGGCATCGTCGGCTTCCTGCTCAGTTTCGTGGTGCCGGATGTGGTCAAGGTGTTCATCGACAGCGGCCAGCAACTGCCGGTGCTGACCCGCGGCCTGATCGCCACCAGCGACTTCGCCCGGGACTACGGCCTGCTCCTGCTGCTGATGCTCGGCAGCCTCGCCGCCGGCCTGCGCGTGGCCCTGCGCAAGCCCGCCCTGGCCATGCGCTGGCATCAGGCCCAGCTGCGCTTGCCGGTGATCGGACGGGTCATCCAGGCCAGCAACAGCACCCGTTTTGTCAGCACCCTGGCGATTCTCGGACGCAGTGGCGTACCACTTGTTGATGCTCTGGAGATTTCCGCCGAAGTGGTCGCCAACCAGCAGATTCGTACTCGTATGAAAGACGTGGCGCGTGCCGTGCGCGAAGGTAGCGGGCTGACCCGGGCCCTGGAACAGAGCGGCGATTTCCCGCCGATGATGCTGTACATGATCGCCAGCGGCGAACGCTCAGGGGAACTGGACAGCATGCTCGAACGCGCCGCCCACCAGCAGCAGACCCAGCTGTCCAACGGCATCGCCATGCTGGTCGGGCTGTTCGAGCCGGCGATGCTGGTGTTCATGGGCGCCAGCGTGCTGGTGATCGTCCTGGCGATCCTGATGCCCATTCTCAACCTCAACCAACTCATCACCTGAAGAGCACACAACATGCGCAACCCTTCCCGCCAACGCGGCTTTACCCTGATCGAGATCATGGTGGTCGTGGTGATTCTCGGTGTCCTGGCCGCCCTGGTGGTCCCGCAGATCATGAGCCGCCCGGACCAGGCCAAGGTCACTGCCGCCCGCAGCGACATCAAGGCCGTGGCCACCGCCCTGGAAATCTACAAGCTCGACAACCACCACTACCCCTCGACCCAGCAGGGCCTGGAAGCCCTGGTAAAAAAACCGGCTGGCCTGCCGGCGGCCCTCAACTGGAACCCCGACGGCTACCTCAAGCGCCTGCCCAAGGACCCCTGGGGCAACCCTTACCAGTTCCTCGCCCCAGGCCGCGAAGGCTCGGCCTACGACCTGTACTCCTTCGGTGCCGACGGCCGCAACGGCGGCGACGGGACCAATGCCGACATCGGCAACTGGGAGCCTTGAAGTGCGCAAGCCAATGGCGGGTTTCACCCTGCTGGAGCTGCTGGTGGTCATGCTGATCATCGGCTTGCTGGCCGGCATGGTCGGGCTGGTCCAGAGCGACTCGGGCGGGCAGAAGGCCCGGCGCGAGGCCGAGCGCCTGCAAAACCTCATTGGCTTGCTGCGCGAAGACGCGGTGTTGAACAACCTCAATCACGGCCTGCGCCTGGAGCCAGACCATTACACAGTGCTGAGCCTCGACCGCGGCGGCCAGTGGCAGGCCGACAAACGCTTCAAGGAACACCGGCTGCCCGGCGAGCTGCGCCTGAACCTGCAGGAGCCACCAGGCCAAAATAAAAACCTGGGCCAGGGCAAGGAGCCGCAACTCTGGGTGCTGGCCAACGACCAGATCTCGCCCTTCACCCTGCTGCTGGAATACCGCCAGCAACCGCTGCTGTCGCTGTCCAGCGACGGTGTCGAGGAGGTGCGTCTTGCCCCGGTGCAATGAACAGGCGGGCTTCACCCTGCTGGAAGTGATGGTCGCCCTGGCCATCTTCGCCGTGCTGTCGCTGTCGCTCTACAGCGCCACCGAACACCTGATCGGCAACAACGGCAGCCTCAGCGAGCGGACCCTGGCGCAATGGCTGGCGGACAACCGCCTGAACGAGCTGCGCGCCGGCATGCGCCAACCCCAGAGTCAGCGCCAGGAACCGGTCCGCTTCGCCGGGCGCGACTGGCTGCTGACCAGCGAAACCGCCGCGGCGCCCGACCCGCGCCTGCTGAAGATCGTGCTCGAAGTCTCCACCGACGCCCCCATGCCCCGGCAGCGCGCGCGCCTGGCAGGTTACCTGGAGGCCCGCCCATGAAACGCCGGCAACAGGGTTTCACCCTGCTCGAAGTGCTGATCGCCATGGCCCTGTTCAGCCTGCTCGGCCTGGCCTGCTATCAGTTGCTCGAACGCATGATGCACACCGACCAGCGGATTCATCAGCACGAACTGCAACTGCGGCGCCTGCAACGCGCCGTGGGCATCTTCGAACGCGACCTGACCCAGGCCATCGCCTACCCGGTCAACGGCAGTTCGGCGCGCCAGGCCCTGATCGGCGAACCCGGGCGCATCCAGCTGGTACGCGGCGGCTGGAGCAATCCCTTGCAACAGGCGCGCAACGACCTGCTGCTGGTCACCTATCGCTGGAGCGACAGCCAATGGCTGCGCGAGTACCGCAGCCCGGTGGACGGTCCCGACCTGTCCGGCACTGCCGCGCAACAACTGCTGCTCGATGACGTCCGCCTCGAACGCCTGCGCTACATCGACGACCAGGGTCAGGCCCATTCCAACTGGCCCGTCGGCCAGGCGCCATTGAGCCTGCCCCAGGCCATCGAGCTGGAACTCGACGCTCCGGGTTATCCCGGCCTGCGGCGGGTAATCCTGCTGCCGGGCTTCAAGGGGCTGGACCATGGTTAAGGCTTGTAGACAACGGGGCATCGCGCTGATCAGCGTGCTGTTGATCACCTCCCTGGCGACCCTGATCGTCAGTGACATGCTGGCCCGCCAGCGCCTGAGCCTGATCGGCAGTTCCAACCAGCTGTTGCAGCAACAACTGTGGCAACTGGCGCTCAGTGGCGAAGCCTGGGCCCGCGGCCAACTGCGCGATGACTGGCGCGACGAGCCGGAACCCAAGCGCGTACACCTGGGCCAACGCTGGGCCCAAAGCACGCCGACCTTCGACATCGACGGCGGGCGTATCCGCATCCAGCTGCAAGACCTCGGCGCGCGCTTCAACCTCGGCACCTTGCGCACGCCCAACGACCGCATCAGTCGCCTGCGTTATCAACGCCTGTTGCAGGTGCTCGGCCTGCCGCCCCACGACCCCAGGCGCCTGCCGCCGGTCCGTGGTTTCGACGGCAAGCCGCTGGCCTGGAACGACAGCAGCGAATTGATGCGCCTGGAAGGCGTCGACACAGCGGTCATGGAACGCCTGCGGCCCTGGGTCAGAACCACGCCGGGGGCGCTGAACCTCAACACCGCCCCGGCCGAACAGCTGGCCAGCCTGGGCCAGCTCGACCTGGCCCAGGCCACCGCCCTGGTGCAGGCGCGTCCCGCCGATGGCTACAAGACGGTGCAGGAGTTTCTCGACGCCCCCGTGCTGAAACAGCACGAGATCAACAGCCAGGGGCTCGATGTCAGCAGCCGCTATTTCCAGGCGCTGCTGGATGTCGAACTGGGCGACCGCCAATTGCGCCTGATCAGCCGCCTGCGCATCGAGCAGGACGGCCAGGTCAGCGTACTGCAGCGCACCCTCGCCGCCCCTTCCCGTTTTCCGGAGTAACCCCATGCAAGCCTGGCTTTACCTCGCCACAGTGAATGCGGACGACGAGTCGCCCGTCACCTGGTGGCAAACCAACGGCGAGCCGGTGCACGGCACGCTGCAACAGGCGGCGGTGCTGGCCGGCCAGCGCCTGACCCTGCTGCTGCCGGCGGAAATCGCCAGCCATCACCGCTTCGACGTACCGCCGCGCAGCGGCCGCTGGTTGCAGCAAGCCATCCATTCGCTGCTGGAGGAACGGCTGCTGGACGACCCCGAGCAGTTGCACCTGGCCCGCGGGCCGTTGCAGGCGCGACGGCACTGCCGGCTGTTCGCCCTGCAACGGCAGTGGCTGGAGCAACTGCTGGAACGGCTGGCCAGTCATGGCCTGACGGCCGAGCGCATTCATGTCGATGCCGACTGCCTGCCGGACAGCCAGGCCCTGGCCCTGCGCTGCCACGACCGCTGGCTGATCGGCGGGGCCTGCCAGCAACGCCTGGCGCTCGACGACCAGGCCCTCGAAGAGCTGGCCCCGCTGCTGCCCGACAACCTGCAACGCAGCGAGGAAACGCCCTGGCCGCTGTTGGCCCGGGGCAGCGCGCAGGCCATCGATCTGCGCCAAGGGGCATTCGCCCCGCGCAGCCCGTCGCGCACGCCATGGCGGGCGCTGCTGGCAATCCTAGTCATCGCCTGCGGCGCTCAAGTGGCCCAGGACGTGGGTCATCGCTGGTTGCTGCAACACAAGGCCGCCGAGGTGACCGAGGCCAGCCTGGAACTCTGGCGCCAGCGCTTCCCCGACGAGCCCCGGGTGATCGACCTCGCCCGCCAGGTCCAGGCCCGTGCCCAGCAGGCCGGCCAGCCCCAGCAAAGCCTGGCGCGCCGGCTCGACAGCCTGGCCAGCCAATGGACCGGCAGCGATGGCGGCGATACGCGAATCCGCCGGCTGGACTACCAACAGGCGCAAGGCTGGACCCTGCAAGTCAACGCGCCGGATTTCTCCACCCTCGAACGCCTGCGCGAAGCCCTCGCGCAGCAGGGCGCGAATGTGCAGGCCGACTCGGCCGTGCTCGCTCCCGACGGGGTCAGCGCCCGCCTGAAAATCACGGACTAACCCATGCCCCCCCTTTTCAATCGTTACTCGAACCGCTGGCAACAGCTACCGGCCCGCGATCGCCTGGCCCTGAAGTTGCTCAGTCTGTTTCTGGCCGTGACGCTGTTCTGGACCCTGCTCTGGAGTCCTCAGCGCCAGGCCCTGCAAGAGGCTGAACAGCAGTTCCAGGAGGCCCTACAGTTGCAAACCGATCTGCTCAAGCTCCCTTCGTCCACCCAGGCCCGCGGCCCGCAGGCCAACGGTCGGACCCTGGCCGGCCTGATCACCGCCAGCACGGCCATGGCCAACCTGAGCATCGAACGCATGGACAGCGAAGAATCCGGACGCCTCAATCTCAACCTCGGCGGCGCGCTGCAAGACCTGCTGACCTGGCTGGACGACGTGGAAAACCAGGGCGTCAACCTGGTGTCGCTGCAGTTGGAGGTCGACCCTCAGGCCCTGGTCCAGGCGCGCCTGACCCTGGAGGCGAACTGATCGCGCCCGCCGCTCAGCGGGCCGACTCCTCATCGACCCGCGCAGTGCCCAGCAGGCGCGGGCCCCAATCCTCGACCGCCGCCTGCTCGACCCGACGCTCCAGGGTGCGGCGCCAGGAGGGCACCAGCGGCAGCTCCAGGCACAGACGAATCTCCTCCACTGCCACCTCGCGGGAAAACAGCACCGCGCTCAAGCGCGACAGCGGCCACTGCTCGAAGGGGCGCTCGACCTGCTGCAACACGTCCCCGGCACTCAGGCTGCCCGCCTCCAGCACCCGGTAATACCAGCCGGTGCGTCCACTCTGCTGGACCCGCAGCGACATGTCTTTCACGGCAAAGCGGTCATTGAGTTTCCAGCACGGCATTCGTCCCTGGGACACCTCCAGCAACACGCTGCCGACCCGGACCCGGTCGCCCAGGCAGACGTTCTGCTCGGTCCAGCCGTGGCTGCTGAAGTTCTCGCCAAAGGCGCCCGGCTGCTCCAGCAACGCGTGCGGCCCCAGCTCGGCGGCCCAGGCGGCGTAATGCTCGCGGGGATAGTGATGAATGGCTTTCTCGGTGCCGCCATGCACCCGCAGGTCGCCCTGCTCGTCCTCCAGCAGGCCCAGGGGACCGACCAGCAGGCTGCCGATGCGCGGGGTCTTGGCGATCGCGCTCATGGACCCCGGCCGGCTATAGGCCACGGCGCGGCCAGTCAACAGGGCATCGAGGGTTATACGCTCAGGGGTCATTACCTTACTCCATGGTTTCAGCGGCGAACTGTGTTCCCGGCAGATCAACTCACTGTCGGCAGCTGCCAGCGACTCTTCGGCCAGGCCCAAGATCGGCACATCCCCGGCCCTTTCGTTCAAGGCCTGCACTCAGGCTTTTCGGGTCCGCGGCAGGAAGATCGCCAGCAGGCCGAACAGCGGCAGGAACGAGCACAGGAAGTACACGTACTCGATGCCGTGGATGTCCGCCAGATGGCCCAGCAATGCCGCGCCGATCCCGCCGAACCCGAACATCAGGCCGAAGAACACCCCGGCGATCATGCCGACATTGCCCGGCACCAACTCCTGGGCGTAGACCACGATGGCCGAGAACGCCGACGCCAG
This sequence comes from Pseudomonas sp. GW821-FHT02B10, assembly GCF_059421865.1. NCBI lineage: Bacteria > Pseudomonadati > Pseudomonadota > Gammaproteobacteria > Pseudomonadales > Pseudomonadaceae > Pseudomonas > Pseudomonas sp. GW821-FHT02B10. The sequence goes on from NZ_JBWKVU010000007.1 coordinate 235,177, forward strand.
GATGAAGCCGATCACCACGCTGAGCACGCTGGTCCAGAACAGGTCGACATGGGGCAGCAGCAGGGTGAACGGCGCCACGCCGAGGATCGAGAACCAGATCACCGCCTTGCGCCCGATCTTGTCGCCGATCGGCCCGCCGAAGAAGGTCCCGGCCGCCACCGCGCCGAGGAACAGGAACAGGTGCAGCTGCGAGCTGGCCACCGACAGGTCGAACTTCTCGATCAGGTAGAAGGTGAAGTAGCTGGTCAGGCTGGCCATGTAGAAATACTTGGAGAACACCAGCAGCCCCAGCACCACCAGGGCGCTGAGCACCCGCCCCCTGGACAGGCCGTGGGTCGCCGCCTGGCCCTGCTTGAGCTTGAACAGCTTGAGGTGGTTGGCGTACCAGCGGCTGATGGCGTAGAGCAGCGCCACGGCGAAGACCGCCAACAGGCCAAACCAGGCCACATTTCCCTGGCCGAAGGGAATGATGATGGCCGCCGCCAGCAGCGGGCCGAAGGCCGTGCCGGCATTGCCGCCGACCTGGAAGGTCGATTGCGCCAGGCCATAACGCCCGCCGGAGGCCAGCCGCGCCACCCGCGAGGCTTCCGGGTGGAAGGTCGAGGAGCCGACACCGATCAGCCCCGCCGCCAGCAGGATCAAGGCAAAGCTGCCGACCTGGGACATCATCAGAATGCCGATCAGGGTGCAGACCATGCCCACCGGCAACAGGTACGGCTTGGGGTGGCGGTCGGTGTAATAGCCGACCCACGGCTGCAGCAGTGAGGCCGTGAGCTGGAAGGTCAGGGTAATCAGGCCGACCTGGGTGAAGGTCAGGCCGTAGCTGGCCTTGAGCATCGGGTAGATCGCCGGCAGCACCGCCTGGATCAGGTCGTTGATCAAATGCGCCAGCGCCACCGCGCCAATGATGCGTAGCACCAGGGGGCTGCTTTGGGAAGGCGCGGGAGTCGCCACAGAGGCGGACTGAACATTGCTGATAGCCATGAGAGTTTCCGTACAGCAGATGGATGCGCAGTTGCAGGGGTGGCCAATGTGCCATTTTTCGGTGCACCGAGGCTATCCCCTTAGCTTGCTAACGACTTGAATATTTTTCTTGATGCGCGGCACGGCAAAACATCGAAGCCTGCGTTCAGCGGCACGGCCGACGCAAACCGGCCAATACGGTGTAGCGACTAAAACGCGGGCCAGGGTTCACGGCGCGTTGCGCGTGCAATCGCAGGATGCGCTGGCGGCTACAGGAGGGAATTGGATAAACGGTTGATAGCGTAGATAATTTTTTTATAAAAAGCGCTTGACGCCTTACCGTTCTACGCGAATAATGCGCGCCACTTGGCTACATAGCTCAGTTGGTTAGAGCATAGCATTCATAATGCTGGGGTCCGGGGTTCAAGTCCCTGTGTAGCCACCAAGTACCTCAACAAAGCCCGCCTTGTGCGGGCTTTGTTGTTTCTGGCTATCTCTCCACCTTCCCTCCATGTATCTCCTATCCTCGCCAAATAATTGAACTGAGGGGATGCAAGCCCAAAACGCCGCACCCCCTGCCCCATGAGCGCACCAGCCATTCTCTACGACTACCTGGACCAGACTGTCGCCTTCAATGCCGACGGCCGGATCAACACCACTGTTGTCGCCGTTCGCTTCGGCACAGTCCCCAGCGAATGGCTTCACCTCGATTCCACCGTTGCCCCTACCAGATCTTGCAGGTGCCAAGCCGGTACAAGTCCTCTATAAAACTGCACTCCCTTCATCCCTAAGGAAAACCTCAGTAATGCACATGGAAGAGCACACACTGAACGAAATGAGCGACGAGCTGAAACTCATGCTCGGCCGCTTTCGGCACGAACAATTCGTCGAGAAACTCGGATGGCGGCTGCCGGCCCATCCGAGCCAGGCAGGTTGCGAATGGGATCAATACGACACCGAGCACGCCCGCTACCTCCTGGCGTTCAATGAAGACCGCGCCATCGTTGGCTGCGCCCGCCTGATTCCCACCACGTTCCCCAACCTGCTTGAAGGGGTGTTCGGCCATACCTGCGCCGGGGCGCCGCCCAAGCATCCAGCCATCTGGGAAATGACTCGCTTCACCACCCGCGAACCGCAACTGGCGATGCCGTTGTTCTGGAGAAGCCTCAAGACGGCCAGCCTGGCGGGCGCAGATGCCATCGTCGGGATCGTCAACAGCACCATGGAGCGCTATTACAAAATCAACGGCGTCCACTACGAACGACTGGGCCCGGTCACGGTGCACCAGAATGAGAAAATCCTCGCCATCAAACTCTCGGCCCACCGCGAGCATCACCGCAGCGCAGTCGCACCGTCAGCCTTCATGTCCGACACATTATTGAGAGAGACCGCTTGATACAGGCCGAGTCGTCCTTCTTGAAGACCCTCAGATATAGCCCATCGCGACGGCGTAAGAGACTGCCTGCACGCGGTTACTGGCGCCGATTTTGCGCTGGATGTTGCGGTGGTGGTAATTCACCGTATCGGTGCACACCCCCATGATCACGCCGATTTCCTCCGAGGTCTTGCCGTCGGCCGTCCAGCGCAGCACATCACATTCCCTCCCGCTGAACTCCACATCCGTATTGAAGACACGCACGTCGCTCTCCAGCTCGGAAATCTTGTCGTGGACCGCTGCAGCAAACGCTTTGATCACCAGCTTCAACGCTTCGAACTCCTGAAGACTGATGGGATTATCCTTGCGCGCCAGGCTTAACATCCCAACCCTCCCCTGGGTGTTGAACGAGGGTTGTGCCAGGCCGTAGCGTAAATTCGAGTCGTTGGCTTCGGACCACAGATCCGGGCACCCCCGGAACAACTCATTGCTCCACAAAATGGGGGACGACGAGACTTTGCTGTGCTTCACCGTGGGATCGATCACCGCGTAGTTAGCCGCCTGATATCGCTGCACCCAGTCCTCGGGATAATTGCCATACATATAAGTCCTGGGCCGCATGAACGGAGTCACGCTGCACATGCCGTAGGCAAAAAAATCAAACCGTAGTTCGCGCAAGGCCCTCAACGCGACAGCTGTAAACTCCTGCATATCCATGGTTCGCGCAAAGATACTATAAAAGTACGTATCCCATCCCAACTGCTGCCCTAATTCCATTCTGAGCACCACCAAAGTTGAAAACAGGCCGTTAGCCTAGACCAACCTGACCCTCTGTCAACAAGCAAAACCACACAGTCATAGGCTGCTTCGCACTAGCACTAGATTTATTGCATCTAATACAACTAACCAAATAGAACATTGCATCCTGACGATGCTAGTAAGCCATTACCGCCTCTCAGCCGACGAATGAACCTGCCTCTTCATAATAATGCAACAGTTCATCCGGCGGACTGCAGCCTGCCCGTTCATGTCCTACATCACTACAAGATCTGGTAGTTCCACCCCCAAGAAATGCAGGTGTATAAACAACACCCGCTCGGCACGGCCACGAAGGAACAATAGTTAAAAACTGTAAACATTCACCCGCGCCAATTAACTAAATATTTACTTTCAAAAACACAACCCCAACTAAGGAGGATGCTGCCCATGCCTGCTTCGCTTTCCCCTAGCGGCTTTAATGATCACCTTGAACTTCGCCAAAAAAATCGCGCCACGGTCGAACAGTACATGCGCACTAACGGCAAAGATCGCCTGCGTCGTCATGAACTGTTCACTCAGGATGGCAGTGGCGGTTCCTGGAACACCGAAACCGGTGAACCCCTTGTGTTTAAAGGCCACACGAAGCTGGCTGCCCTCGGCGTATGGCTGGAGAAGTGCTTTCCGGACTGGCAATGGCACAACGTCCGTGTGTTTGAAACCGATAACCCCAACCACTTCTGGGTGGAAAGCGACGGTCGCGGCAAGACCCTGGTTCCCGGTTACCCCGAAGGTTATTGCGAAAATCATTACATCCATTCTTTCGAACTGGACGACGGCAAGATCACGCAGAACCGTGAATTCATGAACCCCTTCCAACAACTTCGCGCCTTGGGCATCCCCGTTCCAAAAATCAAGCGTGAAGGTATCCCCGCCTCATAACACCCTTATTCATTGGAGATTGAGCATGCCCAATAGCGCAGCGCAACAACTAACCGCTAGCGACATCACTGAACTTCGCCGCAAGAACCGCGCCACGGTCGAGCAATATATGCGCACCAAGGGCCAAGACCGCCTGCGCCGTCATGAACTATTTACCGAAGATGGTTCAGGCGGCTTATGGACCACCGATACCGGCGCGCCGATTGTAATCAGTGGCAAGGCCAAGTTGGCCGAACATGCTGTTTGGTCACTCAAGTGCTTCCCGGACTGGGAGTGGTACAACGTCAAAGTATTTGAAACCGATGACCCTAACCATATCTGGGTCGAGTGTGATGGCCACGGCAAGATCCTCTTTCCCGGTTATCCGGAAGGCTATTACGAGAACCACTTCCTGCACTCCTTCGAGCTGGAAGACGGCAAAGTAAAACGCAATCGCGAATTCATGAACGTCTTTCAACAACTGCGCGCCCTGGGTATTCCAGTGCCGCAAATCAAACGTGAAGGCATTCCAACTTAATCCTCGTGAGAGTGATCGCATCATGGAAGACTTACTGAAACGGGTTCTAAGTTGTGAAGCGTTCCAGCAGCCTCAATGGAGCGAACCATCACAATTGCATGACGCGCAGGCCTACCTCAGGGACAGCGCCTCATTGATTCGAGTGGAAGACATCCTGGTGCTGCGCGCCACCCTGGCGCGTGTAGCGGCCGGCGAAGCGATGGTCATCCAGTCCGGTGACTGCGCCGAGGACATGGATGAAAGCACTCCCGATCATGTGGCCCGCAAAGCAGCGGTGCTGGACATCCTGGCCGGAGCGTTCCGGCTCGTGACCCAGCAACCGGTGGTACGGGTGGGACGGATTGCCGGGCAGTTTGCCAAGCCCCGTTCCAATAACAACGAACGCATTGGCGATCTCGAGTTGCCGGTGTATCGCGGCGACATGGTCAACGGCCGCGAGGCCGTCTGCGGCCATCGCCAGCACGATGCGCAACGCCTGGTTCGAGGCTATGGCGCCGCACGGGACATCATGCAGCACCTGGGCTGGAAAGCGTCGGCAGGCCAGGAGCAACTCATAGGTTCACCGGCCTGGACCAGCCACGAAATGCTGGTACTCGACTACGAACTGCCACAACTGCGCCAGGACGAACAGGGCCGGGTATTTCTCGGTTCTACCCACTGGCCGTGGATCGGCGAGCGTACCCGTCAGTTAACGGGTGCTCACGTGGCGCTGCTCAGCGAAGTGCTCAATCCGGTGGCGTGCAAGGTCGGCCCGGACATTACCCGGGACCAGCTGCTGAGCCTGTGTGAGCGCCTGGACGCCAAGCGCGAACCCGGCCGGCTGACCCTGATTGCCCGCATGGGCGCCCAGAAGGTCGCCGAGCGCCTGCCTCCGCTGGTCGAAGCGGTGCGCCAGGCCGGCCACAAGATCATCTGGCTGAGCGACCCGATGCACGGCAACACCATCGTCGCGCCCTGCGGCAACAAGACCCGCATGGTGCAGGCCATCACCGAGGAAATCGCCGCCTTCAAGCATGCCGTGACCTCTGCCGGTGGCGTGGCCGCCGGCCTGCACCTGGAAACCACCCCTGACGACGTCAGCGAGTGCGCTTCCGATGCCGCCGGCCTGCATCAGGTCGCCAGCCGCTACAAAAGCCTGTGCGACCCGCGCCTGAACCCCTGGCAAGCCATTACTGCGGTGATGGCCTGGAAAAACCAGCCCTCCTCAACCCTTGCCTCCTTTTGACTGGAGTTTGTCGTCATGACCGGCATTCCATCGATCGTCCCTTACGCCTTGCCTACCAACCGCGACCTGCCCGTCAACCTCGCGCAATGGAGCATCGACCCCGAGCGTGCCGTGCTGTTGGTGCATGACATGCAACGCTACTTCCTGCGGCCCTTGCCCGACACCCTGCGTGACGAAGTCGTGAGCAATGCCGCGCGCATTCGCCAGTGGGCCGCCGACAACGGCGTTCCGGTGGCCTACACCGCCCAGCCCGGCAGCATGAGCGAGGAGCAACGCGGGCTGCTCAAAGACTTCTGGGGCCCGGGCATGAAGGCCAGCCCCACCGACCGCGAGGTGGTCGGCGCCCTGGCGCCCAAGCCCGGCGACTGGTTGCTGACCAAGTGGCGCTATAGTGCGTTCTTCAACTCCGACCTGCTGGAACGCATGCGCGCCAACGAGCGCGATCAGTTGATCCTGTGCGGGGTGTACGCCCATGTCGGGGTACTGATTTCCACCGTGGATGCCTACTCCAACGATATCCAGCCGTTCCTCGTTGCCGACGCGATCGCCGACTTCAGCAAGGAGCACCACTGGATGGCCATCGAATACGCCGCCAGCCGTTGCGCCATGGTCATCACCACCGACGAGGTGGTGCTATGAGCCAGACCGCAGCCCACCTCATGGAACGCATCCTGCAACCGGCTCCCGAGCCGTTTGCCCTGTTGTACCGCCCGGAATCCAGCGGCCCCGGCCTGCTGGACGTGCTGATCGGCGAAATGTCGGAACCGCAGGTCCTGGCCGATATCGACTTGCCTGCCACCTCGATCGGCGCGCCTCGCCTGGATGTACTGGCGCTGATTCCCTACCGGCAGATCGCCGAGCGCGGTTTCGAGGCGGTGGACGATCAGTCGCCGCTGCTGGCGATGAACATCACCGAGCAGCAATCCATCAGCATCGAACGCTTGCTGGGGTTGCTGCCCAACGTGCCGATCCAGTTGAACAGCGAACGCTTCGACCTCAGCGACGCGAGCTACGCCGAGATCGTCAGCCAGGTGATCGCCAACGAAATCGGCTCCGGGGAAGGCGCCAACTTCGTCATCAAGCGCACCTTCCTGGCCGAGATCAGCGAGTACGGCCCGGCCAGTGCGCTGTCGTTCTTTCGCCATCTGCTGGAACGGGAGAAAGGCGCCTACTGGACGTTCATCATCCACACCGGCAGCCGTACCTTCGTGGGGGCCTCCCCCGAGCGCCACATCAGCATCAAGGATGGGCTCGCGGTGATGAACCCCATCAGCGGCACTTACCGCTATCCGCCCGCTGGCCCCAACCTGACGGAAGTCATGGACTTCCTGGCGGATCGCAAAGAGGCCGACGAGCTCTACATGGTGGTGGATGAAGAGCTGAAAATGATGGCGCGCATCTGTGACGACGGCGGCCACGTCCTCGGTCCTTACCTCAAGGAAATGGCGCACCTGGCCCACACCGAGTACTTCATCGAAGGCAAGACCCATCGCGATGTACGGGAAATCCTGCGCGAAACCCTGTTTGCCCCGACCGTCACCGGCAGCCCGCTGGAAAGCGCCTGCCGGGTCATCCAGCGCTATGAGCCGCAAGGCCGCGCGTACTACAGCGGCATGGCTGCGCTGATCGGCAGCGATGGCAAGGGCGGGCGTTCCCTGGACTCGGCGATCCTGATTCGCACCGCCGACATCGATAACAGCGGCGAGGTGCGGATCAGCGTGGGCTCGACCATCGTGCGCCATTCCGACCCGATGACCGAGGCTGCCGAAAGCCGGGCCAAGGCCACCGGCCTGATCAGCGCACTGAAAAACCAGGCGCCCTCGCGCTTCGGCAATCACCTGCAAGTGCGCGCCGCATTGGCCAGCCGCAATGCCTACGTCTCGGACTTCTGGCTGATGGACAGCCAGCAGCGGGAGCAGCTCCAGGCCGACTTCAGTGGGCGCCAGGTGCTGATCGTCGACGCCGAAGACACCTTCACCTCGATGATCGCCAAGCAACTGCGGGCCCTGGGCCTGGTGGTGACGGTGTGCAGCTTCAGCGACGAATACAGCTTTGACGGCTACGACCTGGTCATCATGGGCCCCGGCCCCGGCAACCCGAGCGAAGTCCAACAGCCGAAAATCAACCACCTGCACGTGGCCATCCGCTCCTTGCTCAGCCAGCAGCGGCCGTTCCTTGCGGTGTGCCTGAGCCATCAGGTGCTGAGCTTGTGCCTGGGCCTGGAACTGCAGCGCAAGGCCATTCCCAACCAGGGTGTGCAAAAACAGATCGACCTGTTTGGCAACGCCGAACGGGTGGGTTTCTACAACACCTTCGCTGCCCAGAGTTCGAGTGACCGCCTGGACATCGACGGCATCGGCACCGTCGAAATCAGCCGCGACAGCGAGACCGGCGAGGTGCATGCCCTGCGTGGGCCGTCGTTCGCCTCCATGCAGTTTCATGCCGAGTCGCTGTTGACCCAGGAAGGCCCGCGCATCATCGCCGACCTGCTGCGGCACGCCCTCATCCACACACCTGTCGAGAGCAACGCTTCGGCCGCCGGGAGATAACCATGCACCATTACGTCATCATCGACGCCTTTGCCAGCGCCCCGCTGGAAGGCAATCCGGTCGCGGTGTTCTTTGACGCCGATGACTTGTCGGCCGAGCAAATGCAACGCATCGCCCGAGAGATGAACCTGTCGGAAACCACCTTCGTGCTCAAGCCACGCAACTGTGGCGATGCGCTGATCCGGATCTTCACCCCGGTCAACGAACTGCCCTTCGCCGGGCACCCGTTGCTGGGCACGGCCATTGCCCTGGGTGCGCACACCGACAATCACCGGCTGTTCCTGGAAACCCAGATGGGCACCATCGCCTTTGACCTGGAGCGCCAGAACGGCAACGTCGTCGCCGCCAGCATGGACCAGCCGATACCGACCTGGACGGCCCTGGGGCGCGACGCCGAATTGCTCAAGGCCCTGGGCATCAGCGACTCGACCTTTCCCATCGAGATCTATCACAACGGCCCGCGTCATGTGTTTGTCGGCCTGCCGAGCATCGCCGCGTTGTCCGCCCTGCACCCCGACCACCGAGCCCTGTCCAGCTTCCACGACATGGCCATCAACTGTTTTGCCGGTGCGGGACGGCGTTGGCGCAGCCGGATGTTCTCACCGGCCTATGGGGTGGTCGAGGATGCGGCCACGGGCTCCGCTGCCGGGCCCTTGGCGATTCATCTGGCGCGTCATGGCCAGATCGAGTTCGGCCAGCAGATCGAGATTCTTCAGGGCGTGGAAATCGGCCGCCCTTCACTCATGTTCGCCAGGACCGAGGGCCGCGCCGACCAACTGACGCGGGTCGAAGTATCAGGCAATGGCGTCACCTTCGGACGGGGGACCATCGTTCTATGAACAGTTCAGTACTAGGCCAGCCGCTGCTGGGTAAAGGCATGTCGGAATCCCTGACCGGCACACTGGATGCGCCGTTTCCCGAGTACCAGACGCTGCCTGTCGATCCCATGAGCGTGCTGCACAACTGGCTCGAACGCGCACGCCGCGTGGGCATCCGCGAACCCCGTGCGCTGGCGCTGGCCACGGCGGACAGCCAGGGCCGGCCTTCGACGCGCATCGTGGTGATCAGCGAGATCAATGACACCGGGGTGCTGTTCAGCACCCATGCCGGAAGCCAGAAAGGCCGCGAACTGACAGAGAACCCCTGGGCCTCGGGTGTGCTGTATTGGCGCGAAACCAGCCAGCAGATCATCCTCAATGGCCAGGCCGTGCGCATGCCGGATGCCAAGGCTGACGAGGCGTGGCTGAAGCGCCCTTATGCCACGCATCCGATGTCATCGGTGTCTCGCCAGAGTGAAGAACTCAAGGATGTTCAAGCCATGCGCAGCGCCGCCAGGGAACTGGCCGACGTGCAAGGTCCGCTGCCGCGTCCCGAGGGTTATTGCGTGTTTGAGTTGCGGCTTGAGTCGTTGGAGTTCTGGGGTAACGGCCAGGAACGCCTGCATGAGCGCCTGCGCTATGACCGCAGCGATACGGGCTGGAAGGTGCGGCGTTTGCAACCCTGAATAACGCAGGTATTTGCACGAGACCCGCCTCGTTGACGAGTCAGCCAAGGTGGCATGACTCGCTCAAGACAGAGCTGGCGCGGTTCAATGATTAATGACAGGAGTTACTAAATGTGTGGTCTCACAGGATGGGTAGACTATACGCGCAGGCTCGAAGGGGAAGACCCTGCGATTCGCGCCATGACCAATACGCTCGCACTGCGCGGGCCTGATGCCGAAGGCATATGGAAACATCGACATGCTCTGCTGGGGCATCGGCGGCTGGCGGTCATCGACCTGAGCGGCGGTACCCAGCCAATGGTCTATCGCTTTGCGGACGGCCAGGAGGTCTCGCTGGTCTACACAGGGGAGGTCTACAACCACGATGCGTTGCGCGACCAGCTACGACAGGCGGGGCATGAATTTCAGACCCGCAGCGATACCGAGGTCGTGCTGCATGCCTACCTGGAATGGGGCGAGCGTTGCTGCGATCACCTGACAGGCATGTTCGCCTTCGCCCTGTTCGACGGACGCGACGGCCACCTGCTGTTGGTACGCGATCGCCTGGGGATCAAGCCGCTGTTCTATGCCCGGCATCGCGAAGGGCTGCTCTTCGGCTCGGAGATCAAGGCCATCCTGGCTCACCCGGAGTTCACCACGGGGCTGGAGGTGACGGGGCTGGTCGACGTGCTCACGCTGTCGAAGGGAACCGCCCAGACGCCTTTCCGGAACCTGATGGAGCTGCTTCCCGGCCACTTCCTGTCCTGGCGCCCCAATGGGCAGATGAAGATCCAGTGCTACTGGAAGGTACGCCGTCAGGAGCACCAGGACGACCTGCAGACGACCGTGCAACAGACCCGCGAGTTGGTCACCCACGCGCTGGGTTCGCAGTTGTATGCCGACGTTCCCGTGTGCTCGCTGCTGTCCGGCGGGCTTGACTCCACCACCCTCACGGCCATCGCGCAACGTATCGTCAAGGCGAAGACCGGCGGGGATATCAATTCCTTTTCGGTGGACTTCACTGGCCAGTCCGCGCAGTTCAAGAGCGACGACCTGCGTCCCGACCAGGACCAGCCCTTTGCCCTGTTGGCCGCGGAGTTCATCGGTAGCCGGCACCAGACCGTCCTCATCGACAACGAGGAGCTGATCTCCGACCTGGCGCGCGAGGAGGTGTTCCGCGCCAAGGACGTACCGTTCACCTTCGGCGACATGGATACCTCGTTGAACCTGTTGTTCAGGGAAATTCGCAAGCACTCCACGGTGGCCATCTCCGGGGAGGGTGCCGATGAAGTCTTCGGTGGCTATGGCTGGTTCCGTGATCCTCAGGTCATCGCCTCCGCGTCCTTTCCATGGGCGTCGCGGGTGAAGTTGCCGGCCGCTTTTATCAATGCCGACTTCAACCGCCAATGCGATCTCGCCCAGTACCAACAGGCGAGCTACGACGATGCGCTGCACCAGGTCGAACACCTGGCGCAAGACAGCCCGCACGAACGCCGGATGCGCGAGCTTTGCCACATGCACCTGAAACGCTGGATGGTGATGCTGCTGGATCGCAAGGACCGCCTGAGCATGTGCAACAGCCTCGAGGTACGTGTGCCGTTCACCGATCACCAATTGGTCGAGTACATCTATAACGTGCCTTGGTCGATCAAGAGCAAGGATGGCGAGGAAAAGTGGCTGCTCAAGCAGGCCTGTGCCGACTTCGTACCGGAGGCGGTGCTCAAACGCCGCAAGAGTCCCTATCCGACCTCAGCCGACCTGGGCTACGAACGCTTCCTGCGTCAGAGTGCCCGGCAGCTTCTGCAGGACACGGGGAACCCGGTGTTCGGCATCGTATCCCACGCCTATATGGCCGAGGAACTGCGCCAGCCCGAGGGCCACTTCAATACGCAAATGAGCCGGCACAGCCTGGAAACAGCGCTGGCGCTGGATGCCTGGCTACGTTTGCACGGGATCTCGGTCTGATACGAGCCTGAGGCAGCCACAGGCAGGCCCGCCGGCCTGTGGCTGCCATTGCCGGCACGGTGTTTCTACCTTGATTCAAGGCGCCCCGCGCCCCGCGCCTTCAATGCCAAAGCCCAAGCCCCCAGAAATCCCAGCGGCGCCACCGGCCGCCTCCAGGCCAGCGTCCGGCATCGGGCCTTGCCCGCAAGTACCGGCAATCCCGGCACCGTAGCGCCCAGCGAAAGGGTCAGCATGGGCCCGCTCACTGTTGTACATTCCTCCCCACGGACGACACATCATTTACCCAGTGAACGGAGTTCAACGCGTGTTCTCGACCCTCAATCCGCGTCACCGCCGGCTTGCCAGTTTCTCGTTGCTAGCCGTCGCCTTAAGCCTCGCCGCCTGCAACGCTTCCGCCCCTTCCCACACCGCCTTGCCCCCCGCCCCGGAAATCGCTTCGGGTTATCGCACCGACCTGCAAGTGCAGCACGCCGACCGGCATATGGCGGCCGCGGCCAACCCGTTGGCGGCCGAAGCCGGGCGCGAAATGTTGCGCAAGGGCGGTTCGGCCATCGATGCGGCGATTGCCATGCAAGCGGTATTGACCCTGGTGGAGCCGCAGTCGTCGGGTATCGGCGGCGGGGCCTTGATCGTGCTCTGGGACGGCAAGGCGGTGCGCACGTACGACGGTCGCGAAACCGCGCCGGCCGGGGCCACCGAGAAGCTGTTCCTGCAAGCCGACGGCAAGCCCATGCCGTTCCCGCAGGCACAGATCGGCGGACGTTCGGTGGGTACGCCCGGCGTGCTGCGCGCCCTGGAACTGGCCCATGAAAAACACGGCCGCCTGCCGTGGGCGCAGCTGTTCGAACCGGCGATTCGCCTGGCGGACCAGGGTTTCCCGATCTCCCCGCGCCTGCACAGCATGATCGTCGCCGATCCGTACCTGGCGAAATCGCCGGACATGGCCGCCTACTTCCTGAAGGCCGATGGCACGCCGAAAGCCGTCGGCACCCTGCTGAAAAACCCGCAGCTGGCCGCCGTGCTCGAACGCATCGCCAAAGAGGGTCCGAACGCTCTGTACCAAGGGCCGGTCGCCCGGGAAATCGTCGCCAAGGTGCAGGGCCATACCAACCCGGGAAGCCTGTCGCTCAACGACCTGCAAGGCTACCGCGCCAAGGAGCGCGAACCGCTGTGCACCGACTACAAGCGCTGGCAGGTCTGCGGCATGCCGCCGCCTTCGTCGGGCGGTATCGCCCTGGCGCAGATCCTCGGCACCCTGCAGGCGCTGGAAGCCCGCGATCCGCGTTATGCGCTGCCACCGTTGAAACCGGCCAAGACCCATCTGCCGGCCGGCCTCGAACCGGCGCCTGAAGCGGTGCACCTGATCGCCGAAGCCGAACGCCTGGCCTACGCCGACCGCGCTTTGTACGTGGCGGATTCGGACTTCGCCCCGGTACCGATCGCCGGCCTGGTCGCTCCGCGATACCTGGCGCAGCGCGCCGCCTTGATCGGCGAGCGCAGCATGGCCAAGGCCGAGCCCGGCAAGCCCCAGGGCATCCAGGTGGCCTACGCCCCGGACCGCTCGCCGATGCGCATCTCCACCTCGCAAGTGGTGGCGGTGGATGACCAGGGCGGCGCGGTGTCCATGACCACCACCGTGGAGGCGGCCTTCGGCTCGCACCTGATGGTCCAGGGCTTCATGCTCAACAACCAGATGACCGACTTCTCCTTCATCCCCGAAGAGAACGGCCAGCCGGTGGCCAACCGCGTGCAGCCGGGCAAGCGCCCACGCTCGTCCATGGCGCCGACCCTGGTCTTCGACCGCGACAGCGGTGAACTGCTGGCCACCGTCGGCTCGCCGGGCGGCTCGCAGATCATCGAGTACGTGGCCAAGTCGGTGATCGGCATGCTCGACTGGAACCTCGACCCGCAAGCCGCCATCAGCCTGCCCAACTTCGGCAGCCGCAACGGCCCGACCGAACTGGAACAAGGCCAGTTCACACCTGGGTTGAAAGCGGCGCTGAAAGCCAAGGGACATGAGCTGACCGACATCGACATGACCAGCGGCACCCAGGCGATCGTGCGGGTGCGCGATGCCCAGGGTAAAACCTCATGGGCCGGTGGCGCCGATCCACGGCGTGAAGGGGCAGCGTTGGGGGATTGAGGCCAACGCAGGAAAACCCAAAGGGCTTGCCGCGAGGTGGGCCCTTTTTATTTTTCACGCCGCGCAAGCGCAGGCATGGGGGGTGAATGCTGTATGCCGATTTTTCCTGCGTTCTGTGTCTGACGCCGTCTTTCGATCGCTCCTAGCATCAGGTTTTTTGGCCGAGGTGCAGGCGATGAACCCGATTCCCGGTGGTATCGATTTTTCAGGCTTGGTCGTGCGCCGGCTGGTGGCCGACGACCTCGAACTGGTCTGCCGGCACCGCGAGGCGATGTTCCTCGAAGCCGGAGGCGAACCCGCGGCCCTGCAAGTGATGAGCGAACACTTCCGCCCATGGCTGCGCGAGTGTTTGCCCGATGGCCGCTATTACGGCTTTGCCCTGCTGGACGGCCAGCAACCGGTGGCGGCCATTGGCTTGATGAGCATCGACTGGCCGCCCCACCCGGCCCATCCGACCCAGGACCAGCGCGGTTATGTGCTCAACCTGTACGTCGAACCCGCCTACCGGCGCCGAGGGCTGGCCTCGGCGCTGATGAAGCTGGCGGAAGCCGAATTCATCCAGCGCGGGCTGAGCTTCGCCGTGCTGCATGCCACCGAAGTGGGCAAGCCGGTGTATGCCGGATTGGGCTGGGCGGCCACCGCGGAAATGGCCAAGGTGCTGAACACAGGCCTGTAGCCGCTGCCGAGCCCGCGAGGCTGCGAACGACCCCGCAGGGGGCGCAGGAATCGTGAGACCGCTGGAGGACCTTCGGTCCTATCGCAGCCTTCGGCAGCGGCTACCCAAAAGGCCTAACGCCCCAGTCGAAGGCCCATTGGCCCCTGTAGCCGCTGCCGAAGGCTGCGATCGACCGGAACGGGCGCAGCGATCTTACTGGCGCCGAAGGCCCTTCGGGCCTTATCGCAGCCTTCGGCAGCGGCTACAGAATCCTTTAGGGCTTCAAGAAATGCGCATATCCCACAGTCACAGAATGTCGCAGTAACAGCGTTGCGACTCCATCTCTTCCACCCTATGGTTCGACCATCGCTGCAAAACCAGCGAACAGGCTTGGCGGCCTGATAGAATCGATGCGCACAAGCGCCCCCACCTTTGCAGGCGCTTTTTTTGCGCCCGCATACCTGCGTTATGACGGGTTGCGTGGGAGAACCTTCGGGTTCGCCGGTTGCCTTGATTCCCGGTCCGCCAATCCTGCGTAACCTGTCACCCTGATCTGTTTGGCGGCAGACGGTGATGATTCTTCGAATCAAGGAGGTTCACCATGAAACACACCCTCAATCCATCCCCTTCCTCCCTGCACACCCTCGGCGAAATAACCTTTGCCAATTGTGGCGAAGGCCAACGCCCGCTGCTGCGGGTCAACGCCGACGTGCCCCTGGCCGATGCCCTGGAACACGCCTCGTTGCTGCTACATCTGGCAAAACAGTTGACCCTGGATGCGGCCATGGAACCGCAGGCGGACCGCTATGCTTGGGCGGCACATTACCTGGGTGAGATGGGTAAAGCGGTGATGGATGATGTGCACACCGCGATGACAGCAGGCGCTGATCGACACTGAGCAACACCTCTGGGACGGGTAGCCTCGGTGGCTATCCGTCCATCGCCTTCCTCTCTCATCCCATTGCTTAAGTCCCATGACGGGACTAGGATTTCGAGCCATGAGGATTATCGCCGTCAGTCATTTGAAGACGTTCTGGGAACAGCACCCGGATGTCGAACAACCGCTTCTGGCCTGGATCGATGAAGCGCGCAATGCCAACTGGTCCACCCCGGCGCAGATCAAGGAGCAGTTTTGCAGCGCCAGCATTCTTAAAAGCCGTCGTGTGGTGTTCAACATCAAAGGCAATGACTACCGCTTGGTAGTTGCCGTGGCTTACCGCTTTGGCGCCCTCTACATCAAGTTCGTTGGCACTCACCAGCAGTACGATGCCATCGACGCCGACCGCGTTGAAATGGAGTAACGACCATGCAGATTCGCCCCATTCACACCGATCAGGATTACCGCGCGGCACTCAAGCAGGTGTCGGCGCTGTTCGATAACGAGCCCGAACCCGGCACCGCAGAAGGCGACTACTTCGACGTGATGATCACCCTGATCGAAGCCTATGAAGCCAAGCACTTCCCCATCGACCTGCCCAACCCGATCGATGCCATCAAGTTCCGCATGGAGCAATCGGGCCTGTCGGCCGCCGACCTGGCACCGGCCATCGGCCGAACCAACCGGGTCTACGAAGTGCTCAACGGCAAACGCGCCCTAACCCTGCCAATGATCTGGAAACTGCACCAACTGTTCGGCATCCCCGCCGCGAGCCTGATCAAGCCGGTGAAATCGGTCTGAGCGGTTCTATCCTCGATCAGGCTCCAATGACTCAGGCTCCAGCCCCTCGCCCTTAGGGGGTGTTCCTGATCGCGCATAAACTCCAGCCCTTGATGATTTCAGACAGCACAATCATCCCCAGCATCATCAGCGGGTTGTAGTTCGGAAAAAAATACGCGCCGATCAGAAGCACGGAAAAAGACGGCACGACAAACACCAAACGCAAAGGGATTTGCGCAAGCCCCAGCCACTTGGCTTCTTTGCGCTGAAACAGAAACAGGAAAGCGCTGACGACTATCGATAGCTGCAAACCCCAATTGATCATCACCATAACCACAGCAGCGGTTCCATGATCCTTGAGCACTTCAGTCGCCACAGTCAGGTCATCCCAGAACGGAGCCTTGCCCAGCCGTACACTGCTCGTGACGTACCACAACAAATAGAGCACATCGAGCCCGCCCCAAAACTGCCAGATCCGGGTCCGGCTCAGCTTCCTGAAAAAAAACATTACCGCTCCTTTTTGTACTCATAGACAACGTCAGCGGTCACTGGCTGCCAGTGCCAGGAACTCCCAGAGACAGGCCAGCTGTCTGCCCCTTCAATGAAGCGCTGGCTGATATGACGCAACTCGCCATATCGATGAACAGAAGACTGATGTGAAAAATGACGCTCTTCCTCAGTGAGAGGTACCCACTCTTGAATCAAGGTTCGGGAAGTATTCATAAAATCCTTTCCCTCTCCCAAAAACATCCGCCCCTCCTCGCCAAATGAAGTCAGCCGGTTGGCAAAGACCACTAATGAATTCCTGACACCATCGTAATCAATTTTCTTGAGAATCCATTTACCCGGACCGTCTACCTTCTGAGAATCTGTCGCCACCCTCTCCAGCGTGAGCACCTCACCCTGAATCAATGGCAAATCCGAGGCGGGAAGCTGGCGCAAGGTGTAACTCCCCAAAGAGAACGTCCTGCCCGAGAGGCTTGAGTATTTACCAAACGTATCAGCGCTCAGGGGGCTGAAGGGATCATCCGACACCATCAACCAATCACCCGATTCAACTTTTTCCAGAACCTTGCACCGGTCTTGCTCGGTGTAGTTTTGCCCAACTGACAATCCACAAGCCTCAAACAGATCGCACAGTCCCGTTAACCCCTCTGGATCTGCCAGTGCTCGCTTAACCTCATAAAGCGCAAAAAAAGGGCTTTCTATTTGCGTCAGGGAATACCCCTCAACATCTCGATGGCAAACCAGTCGTTTCATGTTCATACCCACATAGAAATACAAAGCGCTAATGCTTCTTCTCAGCACTTGCGCGTTATAGGGTTACAAACAAAACCTGGCTGTCATCCCGCGCCTATTTACCCTCCAGACCTCTCTGAAAGACTCTCGGACACTTAAAAAATACCGTAGAACAGCCTTGAGCTTGCCCTTGGGTAAACCCCTAAAGTGCCGCTTGACCCTCATCACAAAAAAGGACGTTTGCATGCTCACCATCGGTCAAATGGCCCGCTGCCATGGCCTCACCACCAAGACCTTGCGCCACTACGACAGCATCGGTCTGTTCATCCCGTCGCTGACCGGGCAGGACAACTGTTATCGCTATTACAAGCCGGAGCAGATCGGCGTCCTCGGGCGCATTGTCTGGTTGCGGCAGCTGGGCATGGGGCTGGAGGAGATTCGTGGGCTGGCGGACAGCGGTGCGCTGCACAGTGTGTTGAGTCTGCGCCAGGCGTTGCAGGCCCATGCCGGTGAGCTGGAAACCCAGATCGCCCGCAGCCAGAATGTGCTCGGCCAGTTGCAGCGTTATCTGGCGCAGCCCGAACGCAGCCTGCCGGCGCCGCAGACGCCGGTGCGGGTGACGCTGGCGGCGCAGCGCATCATCGGCATGGCCTGGCAGCAGGATGACCAGGGCTCGATTGCCGAGCTGTGGCAGCGCTTCGAGCCACGGGAGCAGGAGATCCAGCGCCTGGCCGAACCGGTCGGCACTTATGGTATTTGCCAGCCCTTGGGCGACGGCCAATGGCGCTACGTCGCCGGGCTGCCGGTCAGCGCCGAGGCGCCCTTGGTGGACGGCATGGTGGAACTGGAAATCCCCGCCCGCCAGTACGCCCGGGTCGAGCATCGGGGCACGGTGCAGACCCTGCCGGAGACCTTCCGCGCCGCCTACAGCGAATGGCTGCCGGCCGCCGGGATGCGGGCCGATGAAGGGGTGGAGTTCGAGTACACCGGGGAGCGCTTTTTCGGGCCGATGCACCCGGACAGCGTGGTCGAACTCTATATCCCGCTGAAAAACTGATGCCGCGATCGGACGAGCTGCCGACCAGTTGACAGGCCTCTGTCAGCAAAAGGACTCATGATCCCGCTATGCTCTGTAGCAGTCCAAGGCAACAGAGCGAAGGTCCGATGAGTTTCCAGGCGCCAGTGTTGAAGCAGATACCGGGCATCCGTCACGAGTTTTCGCGTATCGGGGCAACAAAGCCCGCCAACCTGTTCTTCTGCTCCCAGGCCCACACCGGCGAGGTGGTGGAGGCCAGCACCACCCTGCCGAGCGGCATCATCCGCGGCGACGCGGTGTTCACCCGCACCGGTCGCCCCATTGCGGTGATCACCGCCGACTGCCTGCCGCTGCTGATCAGCAGCGAGGACGCCTCGTGGGTCGCCGCGGTCCATGCCGGCTGGAAAGGCTTGCACGGCGGCATCATCGACAATGTGCTGCAGCACTTCGCCGCCAAGGGCATCGCCGCCCATCAGTTGCGCGTGGCGTTCGGCCCGTCGATCAAGCCTTGCTGCTACGAAGTCAGCCCGGATTTCATTAACACCCTGTCGGCCACCCAAGGCCACCTGTGGTCGCCGGAGCAGACACCCTGGAGCCAGGAGCGCCCCGCGCCACGGCTGCCCCCGGAGATTGCCCCGCCAGCGCCGACCCGGCCGGACTCGCTGTGGTTCGACCTGAGCCTCTATGCCCTGAACCTGTTGCGCGCGGCGGGTATCGATGAGGAGCAGATCGAACACTGCGAGCACTGCACCTACTGTTCCAGCGCGACCCTGGCCAGCTATCGCCGCCGCGGCCACCGGGGCGAGGAGAAGTCCTTCCAGTATTCCTGGATCGGGCGCGCCTGAAACCGCATCTTCAGATTTATCGCGATAGGTCCTTGGCATCGCACCGGGTTAATCTTGCGCGCCCTGTAGACCCACAAAGGAATGATCGTGTCTGACAAGCTCTATGCCCCGCCTCAAGCCCTGCTGGCCACTGCCAGCGACGTGCAGCGCCCTTTCTACGTAGTGTCCAAGACCAAGTTCATGACCCTGTTCATGCTGACCTTCGGCCTCTACCTGCTGTACTGGGCCTACAAGAACTGGCAGCAGTTCAAGCAGGCCAGCGGACAACCCATGTGGCCCATTGCCCGGGCCATGCTCATGCTGTTCTACACCCACGCGCTGTACCGCGAAGCCAATACCCTGATCAAGAAAAACGGCCGTCGCCATGACTGGCTACCGTGGGACCTGGCTTCGCAGTTCGTGGTGATACTGCTGATCAGCCACGGCCTTGATGGCATGTCCAAAAGGCATCCCGACAATCTGTGGCTGGATATCGCCAGCCTGGTGCTGTTGCCGATCCAGGCGCTGGTGACCTTCAAGGGCCAGCGCGGCCTCAACGCCGCCGCCGGTGACCCGCTGGGCGAAAGCAACGCGCGGTTCACCCCGATCAACTATGTGTTCATGGCTCTCGGGGCAACGCTGTGGTGCACGATGCTGTACTACATGGCCACGACTGTGAACTGAGCCCGGGCCTCAAACGCTCACATACACCCACGCCTCGATCCCGGACTGCAGCACCACACTCACGCGCTTGTAGTCCGCCACCTCGTAGCTGTCCGCCGCGGCCAGCTCCTGGGCAGTAATGCGAAACACCGTCCCCGGGATCGGCGCGCTGGCTGCGCTGCCCGGGCGCAGGATCGGGTGATGGGTCTTGCCGCTGGTGGCCAGCACCTGGGGGTCGGTGATCTGCACCCAGGCCTGTTCATACCCCGGCAGCGCGTCCGCGCTGCCCTCCAGCTCGCGACCGAAGTTGGCCAGTTGCACGGCCTTGTCCTGCAAGGTGCCGTAGGAAAACAGGTACTGCGACGCTTCAGTGGCAACGCTCATTGTTCACTCCAGAATTCAGCGGCTGATTTTCAATGCCTGGCGCGCCGCATGGCGCTCCAGCGCCAACTCGATCAGGCGACTGACCAGTTCGCTATAGGTCATGCCCGCGGCCTGCCACAGCTTCGGATACATGCTGATGCGGGTGAAACCGGGCAGCGAATTGATCTCGTTGATCAGCACTTCGCCGCCCTGGGTCAGGAACACATCGACCCGCGCCAGCCCCGAACAGCCCAGCACCTGGAACGCCTCGACCGCCAGGGTGCGAATGCGCTCGCTGACCTCTTCGTTGAGGTCCGCCGGCACCACCACCTGGGCCGCCTGGTCGTCGATGTATTTGCTGTCGTAGGAATAAAAACCGCTGCCGACCACGATTTCCCCACAACCGCTGGCGATCGGCTGGTCGTTGCCCAGCACCGCGCATTCGATCTCGCGACCACTGACCGCCGACTCCACCAAGACCTTTTCATCGAAGCCCAGCGCCAGCTCGATCGCCGCGTGGTATTCCGCCGCGCTGGTGACCTTGCTCACGCCCACGGACGAGCCCTGGTTCGCCGGCTTGACGAACATCGGCAGGCCCAGTTTGCCCTGCGCCAGGGCAAAGTCGGTGCGCGCCGCGGTGGCCCGGTTCAGGGTGATAAAGGGCGTCACCGCCAGGCCGGCATCGCGCAGCAGGCGCTTGCTGATGTCCTTGTCCATGCACACTGCCGAACCCAGCACATCGGAACCCACGAACGGCAGGTCGGCCATGCGCAGCAGGCCCTGCAGGCAGCCGTCTTCGCCGAGGGTGCCGTGGACGATGGGGAAAATCACATCGACGTGGCCCAGCAGTTCCTGGCTGGAGGTTTCCAGCAGTTGCTGACTGGCCTTGCCCGGCACCACGGCCAGTTCGCGGTTGGACCGGTTGAGGGCGATCAGCGCCGGGTTTTCCTGGTTGATCAGGAAGTTCGAGGTGTCGTTGAGGTGCCAGTGGCCGTTCTTGTCGATGCCGATCAGCACCGGCTCGAAGCGTTCGCGATCCAGCGCATCGACGATGTTGCGCGCCGATTGCAGTGACACTTCGTGTTCGGCCGAACGGCCACCAAAAATAATCCCGACCCGCAGCTTGCTCATGGTTTGTTCCCGTTAAAAAAGTGGTTCAGCGCTTGTATCGGACCGCTCAAGCCGGCTGATGTCGCAGGTGAATCAGCGCCACCCGCTGATTCTGTTTGTTCCGGCGCTCTTCGATGGCGAACGGCACGAAACCGAGCTTGGGATACAGCAGCAGGCCCGCCACGTTGTCATTGAAGCAGGACAGGGTCACCTGCGCGGCCTGGTGCTTGTCCCGGGCGATGCGCAGCATTTCGCCGATCAACTGCCCGGCGACCCCGGCGCCACGGGCATCGGGATCGACGATGACATTGCCGATGGTGCAGGTGCCGTGGGTGCCCCATTGGTAGAAGTTGGCGAAACCCAGCACCTGGCCGTCCCGTTCGATCACTGTCGAATCAGAGCGCTGGGCAATGGAGTCGCGCAGTTGCTCGTGAGTCAGCGGCCAGGTGGCCGCCGGGAAAAAGAAAAACAACTCGCCGGGATCCCGGGCAAAACCGCAGATCCGTGGAATATCCCGATCCTGCACGGGGCGAAAAGCAAAGCTCATGTCCTGTCTCCTGACCCTGAAAATCCATGGCGTGCGCCCAGCCCCGGCTTCAGCGATTGGCCACCTGATGGGCGCCGAACAGCAGGTAGCAACTGCCGGCAAAGCGGTCCAGCCATTTGCGTGAACGACTATAGACGGCAGCCATGAGGGGGGACGCTGACGCTACTCCACCTCGGGCTCGTGGATCAACAGGTCGCCCGGCTGACACTCCAGGTATTGGCAGATCGCGTCCAGGGTCGAGAACCGCAGCCCCTTGGACTTGACCTTGCGTCGGGTCCGTATCCCGCCCGGCAGAACGACATTGGACATAGCACTCCCGCCCTACCCCCGGGGCTATGCTGAAAGTAATGGAGGCCATTGGAGAACGCTCATGAACGGTTTCCTGGTGATTTTCTTCACCCAGCAGAATCGCCGCTACCACGGCAAAATGCTGGGGGACTGGCTCGTCGACCTGGCCAATGAACTGGGCCTGCGCGGCGCGACCATGAGCACCGCCATCGAAGGCTTCGGCCACACCGGCCGGCTGCACTCCGCCCACTTTTTCGAACTGGCCGACCAGCCCATCGAGGTCCGCCTGGCACTCACCGAAGAGGAGTCGGCCCGGCTGTTCGAACGCCTGGAGGACGAGGACATTGCGCTGTTCTACATCAAGACGCCGATCGAGTTCGGCACCCTCGGCAAAGAGGCCAAGAAAGCCGACGTGGACGGATGACGCGCTGAAGACAGGTGCGCCCTCCTGGGTTACCGTACGGGCCTGACGTTGTGTCGAGGATAGTTTCATGGGCAAGCCCGCCCCCCGCAAAGACTGGGTCCACCGCGCGCCTCCCGCCCGAGGGCTGGAGCGTATCGAGGCGTTTTTCGCCGGGCATGGCTACGACCTGCACCGTCACGACACCTACGCCATCGGCCGCACGCTGTCCGGCGTGCAGAGTTTCCAGTACCGCGGCGGCTGGCGCCATAACCTGCCGGGCGGGACCATGGTGCTGCATCCGGATGAAGTGCATGACGGCGAAGCCGGCACCCAGGACGGTTTCCATTACCGCATGCTGTATATCGAGCCGGCGCTGATCCAGCAGATCCTCGGCGGCCAGCCGCTGCCCTTCATCAAGAACGGCCTGTCCACCGATCCACGCTTGTTCGCCGCCACCGACACCTTGCTGCGCAGCGTGGACGGCCCGCTGGACCCGCTGGAACAGGAAGACGCGCTGTTCGATCTGGCCCATGCGCTGAATGCCGTGTCCGGCGTTTCCCGGCCGGCGCAGCGCTTCGACTATCAGGCCGCGGAGCGGGCGCGGGAATACATGCACAGCGCCCTGGACCAGAGCATCACCCTCGACGAACTGGCCACCCACAGCGGTCGCGACCGCTGGAGCCTGTCGCGGGACTTCCGCCTGCTGTTCGGCACCAGCCCCTATCGCTACCTCACCATGCGCCGCCTGGACCTGGTCCGGGCGCTGTTGCTGCAAGGCCAGTCGCTGGTCAGCGCGGCGCTGCTGGCCGGTTTCACCGACCAGAGCCACATGACCCGGCAATTCAGCAAGACCTACGGCCTGCCGCCGGCGCGCTGGCTGAAAATGCACGGCCGCTGAACCCCGCCCGGCACGCACAATCGTACAAGAACCGCAGCACCGCGCTGATTACCGTAGAGGCCCGATCACCTCTTTACGGAGCCGCAGCATGAACCCAGCCAACACCACGCCCATCACTTACCAGAGCCTGAATTTCGCCTACAAACTCAGCCTGTTCGACGACCACTGGCAAGCCCGTGTCATCGCCGAAATGAACGACTACCAGTTCAAACTGGTGAAGCTGCAAGGGGACTTCATCTGGCACGACCACCCGCACACCGACGAGACCTTTATCGTCCTCGAAGGCCAACTGCGCATCGACTTTGCCGACGGCCAGGTGACCATCAACCAGGGCGAGATGTTTGTCGTGCCCAAGGGCATGAAGCACAAGCCGTACGCCGAACAGGAGGTCAAGTTGCTGCTGATCGAACCCAAGGGCGTACGCAACACCGGTGAAGAAGGCGGCGAACGCACTGCCGCCAATGATGTGTGGATCTGAGCTCTCACGCTGACTCACCCTGTAGCCGCTGCCGAGCAACGCGAGGCTGCGATCGGCAGCGCAGCGGCCGTAAAGGCGGGCGATGCGTTCCTCTAAGGCAAACCGCATGCGCAGGATTGGCGAGGACTGCGTCCTCGTTCGCAGCCTCGCTTCGCTCGGCAGCGGCTACAGGTGCACTGTCATCTGCTGCCACTCAGCCGCGCTCGGCAGTTGCCGCCAGGCTCTCGGAGCCAGACGCCGGCACCCGCAAACGCAGGGCCAACAGCGCCCCCAGCAGGGCGAGCAAGGCGCTGGCACCTACCGCCTGCTCGATGCCGACGGCCTGTGAGCCGCCCAGCCCGGCGTTGGCCAGGGACACCAGCAGCGCCAGCCCCAGCGCGCCGCCGATCTGCTGGCTGGTGGAAGCAATGCCCGCCGCCACGCCCTGCTCGCCCGGCGCAATGCCCTGCCCGGCCGAAACCCACATGGCGGTCCAGGTCATGCCCTGGCCGATGCTCAGCACCACGATGCCCGGCATCAGGCTCCAGAACCCCGCCCCGTCGGGCAGCGCCACATACACCCCGCCAATGCCCAGTGCGCCCAGGAGCAAGCCGCTGACCAGGGTCGCCCGCAGCCCGAAGCGCAGCAACGAACGTTCGGCCAGCCAGATGCCCACGGTGCACAGCAGCGTCGCCGGCAAAAACGCCACGCCGCTTTGCAGCACGCTGTAGCCGTAGACCTGCTGGAAATACAGGGCGAGGAAGTAGTACTGCACGCCGAAGCTGCTCATGAACAAGGCCGTAAGGAACATCGCCAGGCGCAGCTCGCGATGGGCCAGCAGGCGCAGCGGCATCAGCGGGTCGTGGCCACGCTGTTCGATCCACACGAACACCCCGAGCAGCAACAGCGCCAGCGCCCCGCAGCCCAGGGTCGCCGGGGCGCTCCAGCCCCATTCCGGGCCCTGGACGATGGCGAACACCAACAGCGTGCCGCCCACCGTCACGGTCAAGGCGCCGCTGAGGTCGAAACGCCGGCCACGCTCGCGCTGGCCATCGGCCGGAATCCAGCGCCGGGCCAGCAAGGCACAGGCCCCAGCCAGCGGAACGTTGACCAGAAACACCGCCTCCCAGCCCCACCATTGGGTCAGCACGCCACCGAGCAACGCGCCCAGGGCCAGGCCCGCCGCCGAGGCCGCGCTCCACACCGCGAACGCCCGGTTGCGCGCCGGCCCTTCGGGGTAATGGCTGTTGATCAGCGCCAGCGTCGCCGGGAACAGCATCGCCCCGCCGACACCCTGTACCGCCCGCGCCAGCACCAGCAGCAGTGCGCTGCCGCCCAGGCCGCCGGCCAGCGAAGCCAGGGCGTACAGGCTTTGCCCGACGATATAGAAACGGCGCTTACCCAGCAGGTCGGCCGCCCGACCGCCCAGCAGCAGGAAGCCGCCGAAGGCCACGCTGTAAGCACTGACCACCCATTGCAACTGTTGCGCGGAAAACCCCAGGTGGCTGCCGATCTCCGGCAAGGCGACGAAAACGATAGTCGCGTCCAGGGCGATGATCAGCTGCGCACTGGCCAGCAGGAGCAGCATCCAGCCTGACGGCCTGACTGAAGAGGTGGCGGGCATCACGTCGAGTCCTTGTGTGGAAAATAAAGGGGGATGAATCAAGGACCCTCAGTTTCTTTGATGCCGATTAGATGATAAATACCGTCATTGCTCTTTCAGTGATGACTTTAATCATGGATCTGAATGCCGTTCGTTTGCTGGTCCGGGTCGCCGAGACCCGCAGCTTTACCCGCGCCGCCGGCGATCTGCGGCTGACCCAGTCCGGCCTGTCGCGGGCCATTTCGCGCCTGGAGCAGCAACTGGGCGTGCGCCTGCTGCAACGCAACACCCGCAGCGTCAGCCTGACCCCGGACGGCCAGCTGCTGGTGGAGCGCGCCGCGCCGCTGCTGGCCGAACTGGCGCAGACCGAAAGCCTGCTGCTGGACCGCCGCGACTCGCCCACCGGGCTGCTGAAAATCAGCACGCCGTCGCTGTTCGGACGCAAGGTGGTGATGCCGTTGATCGGACGCCTGACCGAGCAATACCCGGACCTGAGCATCGAGGCGGTGATGACCGATCGCCTGGTGGACATCGTCGACGAAGGCTTCGACGCCATCCTGCGCACCGGCGAGATCCAGGACCAGCGCCTGATCGCCCGGCCGCTGGCGCCGCTGCGTTGGGTCACGGTGGCATCCCCGGCCTACCTGGCGCACCATGGCACGCCGCAGACGGTGGAAGAGCTGCAACAGCACAACTGCCTGACCGTGCGCAATTTGCGCAGCGGGCGCCTGGTGGACTGGCAGTTCATGCGCGACGGCAAGGTGCGCGATGTCAGCGTGCCCAGCCGGCTGATCTTCGATATCGGCGACGCGCTGGTGGACGGTGTGCTGGGGGGCTTCGGCATCGCCCAGTTGATGAACTTCGCCGTCGAGGACGCCCTCGCCGACGGCCGCCTGGTGCCGATCCTGCAGGCCTTCTCCGGACGCAGCCGGGCACTGTCGCTGGTCTACCCGCCGTCGCGCCAGTACTCGCCGAAACTCAAGGTCTTCGCCGACGCCCTGAACACCGTCAGCTGGTAAGCCCGCCTGTAGCCGCTGTCAAGCGAAGCGAGGCTGCGTTCGAGGACGCAGTCCTCGCCAAACCTGCGCACGCGGTTTAGCTGGATGAATGCGGCGCCTGGTTTGGCGACCGCTGCGCGATCGATCGCAACCTCGCGGGCTCGGCAGCGGCTACGGGGGTAGCGGCGCAGGCGGTTCACAAGGCCAGGGTCTTGCCATCCAGCGCATCGCCAATCGTCAGAAAATGCCCGCCCGCCACATGGTGCAGGGTGCGCAAGGCATCGTGCCCGGTGAAATGCCAGCGGCCGTCGCTGAACACTCGCTCATCGGCCTGGGCGGCGATGACCTCGCCGAGGAACAGGTCGTAGCGTTCATGGTTGTGCGGTTCCGGCAGCAACCGGCATTCGAGCCAGGCCACGCAACCCTCGAGCAGCGGTGCGTCGATCAGCTCGCCGGCGAAGGTCGGCAGGCCATAGCGCTCGAACTTGTCGCGGCCCTGGTCGCGATTCAGTTCCAGGCCGGAAGTGGAACCCACGGTCTGCGCGATATCGACCTGGGCGGCGCACGGCACGTTGAGCACGAAAGTGCCGGAGGCTTCCAGCAGTTGCCGGGTCCAGGTGGATTTGTCGAGCACCACGGCGACTTTCGGCGGCTCGAAATCCAGCGGCATGGCCCAGGCCGCGGCCATGATGTTGCGCTGGCCGCCATGGGTGGCGCTGACCAGCACGGTCGGCCCGTGGTTGAGCAGACGGTAGGCCTTGGCCAGCGGAACCGGACGACGATGGGATGGGCTCATGGGTAAGGCTCCAGGAGAAAAACGTCGATTGTAGCGACATCCCGGTCCGGCACCGCAGTCGGGATTGGGCAATTTCCCCGGACAATCCATCCAGATTGACCGGGCTTATCCCTGACTCGCGGCTGCTTAGACTGGGCCTTCACCTCACAGGTTGAAGGAGTTTTTCCATGGCAGACCATTCCTTGAACAATAAAGTGGCGTTGATCGCCGGTGGCGCGAAGAACCTGGGCGGCCTGATCGCCCGGGACCTGGCCGCCCATGGCGTGAAGGCCATCGCCGTGCATTACAACAGCGCCGCCAGCAAGGCCGACGCCGACCGGACCGTGGCGGCGATCAAGAACCTGGGCGTCGATGCCCACGCCTGGCAGGCCGACCTGACCGCCGCCGCGGCCGTGGAGCAACTCTTCAGCGACGCCAAGGCGCGTTTCGGCAAGATCGACATCGCCATCAACACCGTGGGCAAGGTCCTGAAAAAACCCATAGTCGAGATCAGCGAAGCCGAGTACGACGACATGTTCGCGGTCAACTCCAAGAGCGCGTTCTTCTTTATCAAGGAAGCCGGCAAGCACCTGGAGGACCACGGCAAGCTGGTGTCGCTGGTGACCTCGCTGCTCGGCGCCTACACACCGTTCTATGCTGCCTACGGCGGGGCCAAGGCACCGGTGGAACACTTCACCCGCGCCGCCTCCAAGGAATTCGGCGCCCGCGGCATCTCGGTGACCGCCGTGGGCCCTGGGCCGATGGACACGCCATTTTTCTACCCGGCCGAAGGCGCCGACGCCGTGGCTTACCACAAGACCGCCGCGGCGCTGTCCGGCTTCAGCAAGACCGGCCTGACCGACATCAAGGACGTGGTGCCCTTCATCCGTCATCTGGTCACCGACGGCTGGTGGATCACCGGCCAGACCCTGCTGATCAACGGTGGCTACACCACCAAGTGAGGCCCGGCCTTCTGATCGACGGTTGTCATCGACCCGAGTAATCCGCCAAGGGGCGAGGTAGATTGGCGTTTGCGAAAAGCTTGCGTAGGAGCGAGGCTTGCCCGCGATCAGGGGCTGTCTGACACAACGCTATCGCGGGCAAGCCTCGCTCCTACAGAAAATACGCACCACACGCCTCGGAACAACGCCCCATTCATGGATAAGCTCGAGCAGTACCGTGTATTCATCCAGGTGGCTGACATGGGCAGTTTCATCAAGGCCGCGCACGCCCTTGAACTGCCCCGGGCTACCGTCTCGGCAGCGGTACAGCAACTGGAAACCGCCCTCGCCACGCGCCTGTTGCACCGCACCACGCGCCAGGTTCAGCTGACCGCCGACGGCGCGGTCCTGCTGGAGCGCGCGCGCCTGTTGCTGAGCGATGCGGTGGAACTCGAGCAGCTGTTTCACACCCGTCAACTGGACGTCTGTGGCCGGCTCAATATCGACGTGCCCAGCCGCATTGCCCGGCGCCTGATCGCCCCCGCCCTGCCCGAGCTTTTCGCCCGCTACCCCAGCCTGAAGCTGGCGCTGGGCTCCACCGACCGTTCCATTGATCTGGTGCAGGAAGGCGTGGATTGCGCGATCCGCGTCGGCACCCTGCGCGACAGCAGCCTGATCGTCCGGCGCCTGGGCCACCTGGCCCTGATCAATTGCGCCAGCCCCGCCTACCTGGCCCGGCACGGCCAGCCACAAACGCCGGGCGACCTGGCCGACGGTCACTGGATGGTCGGCTACGGCTCCCCCAGCACGGGCCGCGAACTGCCCTGGGAATACCTGGCCGAAGGTCACGAGCTGGAACTGAATTTGCCCAGCCGGGTGATCGTCAACAACGCCGAAAACTACATCGCCTGCTGCAGGGCCGGGCTGGGCCTGATCCAGATCCCGCGCTTCGACGTGCAGTACCTGCTCGACCGGGGCGAACTGATGGAAGTCCTGCCCGGCTTTCGCCCAGCGTCCATGGCGATCTCCGCGCTCTATCCCAATCGCAACCATCGCTCGCGCCGGCTGAACGCCTTTATCGAATGGTTCGAAACCCTGATCGCGCCCCATCTGGAAAACAACCAGCAGGACTGACAGCGGCCCCACCCAGGCGGCTGGCTGCAGCCAGCCCATCAGCCGGACAACTGATGGGCGAACTGGCCGACGGCGCTTACCACCTTCTGCGCGCCGTCCTGGATCTCGACGATCACCGTGCCGGCTTCGGCGGCCAGGCCCAGGCCCTGCTCGGCCTGGGTCTTGCCGTCGGCCATCAGCACCACCGCGTCGCGGGCCATGTCCTGGTTGCGCCGGACCACGCCGACGATCTCGTCGGTGGCCTTGCTGGTGCGCGAGGCCAGTTGCCGGACCTCGTCCGCCACCACCGCGAAGCCGCGCCCCTGGTCACCCGCGCGGGCCGCTTCGATGGCCGCGTTGAGCGCCAGCAGGTTGGTCTGTTCGGCAATGTCGCTGATGGTCTTGACGATGCTGCCGATCACCCGCGACTGCTCGTTCAGCGCCTCGATGCTGTCGCTGGCCTGCTGCATGTGGGTCGCCAGGTCGCGCATCACCTGCACCGCTTCGGTCACCACCGAAGAGCCGCGCTGGGCGCTGCTGTCGGTCTGCTGCGAGATGGTGTAGGCGATCTCCGCGGCGTCGGCGACGGACTGCTCCTGCTTGACCTGCTCGGTGATCACCGTGGCGAATTTCACCACTTTGTAGAGCTTGCCGTTGGCATCGACCACCGGGTTGTACGAGGCATCGAGCCAGACCACGCGGCCGAGACTGTCGATGCGCTTGAAGCGGTCGGCGACGTACTCGCCGGCATTCAGTCGCTCCCAGAACACCTTGTAGGCCGGACTGTTGTACTCCTGCGGCTCGCAGAACAGGCTGTGGTTCTGGCCCAGGATCTGCTCGAGGCTGTAGCCCATGCAGCTCAGGAACCGCTCGTTGGCGGTCAGTACCCGGCCCTTGAGGTCGAACTCGATCACCGCGGTCGAACGCAGCAGGGCCGCGATCAGGTTGTCGTGCTCGCAGGCGGTCTCCACAGTTTCGGTCAGGTCATTGGCGATCAGGGAAAAGGACCTGAGTTTCCGCTCGGTGCTGAAGATCGGCTGCAGGATCACCCTCAGCCAGGCGTCATGACCGTCGCCACGACGCAGACGCAGGGTGTCGTCGAAAGGCTCGCTGCGTGCCAGCGCCGTCATGAAACGCGAGTGCGCCTCTTCGGGCCGGGCATCGTCCGGCAGCAGATTGTCGATGGGCCAGCCCAATAGCGCTTCCTGGGAATACTGCAGGCACTGGGTGAAGTTGCGGTTCGCCACCAGGATCCGGCGCTGCGGATCGAGATGGACACTGAGCAGGGTGCGCTCGAAACCTTCCTTGACCTGCTCGAGCGCACGAAACTCCTCACCCAACGCGAGGAGCTTCTGATTCAAACGTTTATTGAACATGGATACACCGATAGCCTGTGATTGGAGACTGCAGCAGCCTCACCATCGGCGTTGGGAACGCGTTCTTGACGCGCTCAAGGCTCTTTAGGATTTATCTTCCATAGAGACAGGAAACTTCCTAACCGCCCGCGCAGGGCGCGCTGGCGTTGGAGCAGATCGTGGCCGTCGACCTGGCGGCCACTCGGCACCCGACGTCATGGCCTGGAAAAGGCCTGACGCCGGGTCCGGGACAGGACTCAGTTGGACAATTGGCTGGCGAACTGGCCGACGGCGTTCACCACCTTCTGCGCGCCGTCCTGGATCTCGACGATCACCGTGCCGGCTTCGGCGGCCAGGGCCAGGCCCTGCTCGGCCTGGGCCTTGCCATCGGTCATCAGCGCCACGGCCTCGCGCGCCATGTCCTGGTTCTGCCGCACCACACCGACGATTTCGTCGGTGGCCTTGCTGGTGCGCGAGGCCAGTTGCCGGACTTCGTCGGCCACCACGGCAAAGCCGCGTCCCTGTTCACCGGCGCGCGCCGCTTCGATCGCCGCGTTGAGCGCCAGCAGGTTGGTCTGCTCGGCGATGCCGCTGATGGTCTTGACGATGGTGCCGATCACCAGCGACTGCTCGTTCAGCGCCTCGATGCCTTCGCCGGCCTGCTGCATGTGCTTGGCCAGGTCGCGCATCACGCTCACCGCCTCGGTCACCACGGTGGTGCCGCGCTGGGCGCTGTTGTCGGTTTGCAAGGAGGTGCTGTAGGCAATGTTCGCCGCCTCGGCGACGGCCTGCTCCTGGTTCACCTGGTCGGTGATCACGGTGGCGAACTTCACCACCTTGTACAGCCGGTTGTTGGCATCGACCACCGGGTTGTAGGAAGCCTCGAGCCAGACCACGCGGCCGTAGCTGTCGATGCGCTTGAACCGCCCGGCGACGAACTCGCCGGCGTTCAGGCGCTTCCAGAACGCCTGGTACTCGGCGCTGTTGTATTCCTCGGGTTCGCAAAAGGTACGGTGATGCTTGCCCTGGATTTGCGCCAGGCTGTAGCCCATGGCGCTGAGGAAGCGCTCGTTGGCCGCCAGCACGTTGCCGTTGAGGTCGAACTCGATCACCGCCGTGGAGCGGACCAGCGCGCCGATCAGGTTCTCGTGCTCGCGAGAGGCTTCGATGGTGCGGGTCAGGTCGCTGGAGTAGATCGAGAACTGTTTGATCCGCCCCTGGGAATCGCGAACCGGCTGGGAAATCGAGCGCAGCCAGGCTTCCTGGCCATTACCGCGCAGCAGGCGTACCGCGCCGGCAAAATGCTCGCCACGGGTCAGCGTCGCCTTGAAACGGTGGTGGAATTCATCAGTCTTGACGTGGGCCGGCACGATGTCCTCGATGTGACGACCGACCAGTTCGCTGCCCCTGTAGAGCATTTCCTGGTTGAAGTTGTCGTTGGCCGACAAAATGCGTCCATCGGGATCGAGAATCAGCACCAGCATTTCGCTGTCGAGACTGTCCTTCACTTGCTGGAGGCTCGAGAGTTCTTCGCGTAGAGCCAACAGCTCTTGCTTCAAGCTTTTGTTGAACATGGGATGCACCGATGGGCAGTAATAGTGGGCAGCATTGTCTCTAGCCATCGGCGCTTGAGTATTTTTCTGAAGACCCCATAAGACATATCCGACCAAAAAACTTTGAAACGCCTCAGGCCCCGGCCCTGCGGGGCTACGAGCCATGCTCCGGAGCCCGGAAGAAGGGCTATAGTCGTGCTCTGGAAAATCAACGGCAATCGACGGAGTGCAATCTATGGAGGCTTCACGCAAGGCCCTGTTCGACCAGGTGGCGACGCGTCTGGGACACGCTTTCGACGGTGAAATGCGCATCGGCGGCAACTACGTGCCCGCGGTGCAGAACGGCGACGAGGTGTACGTCAGCGGGCAGATCCCACGCATCGACAACACCGTGAAGGTGGTCGGGCGGGTCGGTGGCGATGTTTCGCTGGAAGACGGCCGGTATGCCGCACGTATTTGCACCATGCGTGCCCTGGCGATCCTCGCCCAGTTGCTGGGCGATCTGCAGCGGGTGAAAAAGGTCCTGCGGCTCAACGTCTATGTGCAAAGCGCCGCCGACTTCACCCAGCAGAGCGAAGTCGCCGACGCGGCCTCCGAAGTGCTCTATTCGATCTTTGCCGAGGCCGGGGTGCACACCCGCACGTCCCTCGGGGTCTATCAGCTGCCGAAGAATGCCGCGGTGGAAATCGACATGATCGTAGCCCTCGAACCGCTTCCCGCGCCCCATGAGGACGTTGAGGATTAGGGCCCCTAGCTGCCATTGGTGCGGCACTGGCCCATCACCTGATACTCAACGGTCTTGAGCTGTCCGGCCGAATCCTCATAGGTCATGCGTGACGGCACCGGGTTGCAGGCCTTGGCTGGCGGCGTCACGTTGACCACCTTCTGGATGTCCAGGGGCATGCCGTAGCGATAGTTTTCCACCACCGGCGCCTCCTTGCCCTGCTTCGCCGCGTAGGCCGCCATGGCCTTCTCATTTGCCTGCATGGCGCGGTCGAAGGTGCGGTCGCCGCCGCCCTCGGCCATGGCCAGAGACGAAATGGAAAGTACCAGCGCGGCGATACTCAATTTAAATAACTTCATGACTGTTTCCTCGTTTTGGTTAGTTGCAACGAGGATAACCAGCGGACCCTGTCGGGAAG
The DNA here is from genome assembly GCF_059421865.1 of Pseudomonas sp. GW821-FHT02B10. Lineage (NCBI taxonomy): Bacteria > Pseudomonadati > Pseudomonadota > Gammaproteobacteria > Pseudomonadales > Pseudomonadaceae > Pseudomonas > Pseudomonas sp. GW821-FHT02B10. The sequence goes on from NZ_JBWKVU010000007.1 coordinate 268,715, forward strand.
ATCACGGATACATTACTTATATGTAATAAACCCAAGGCCGCTTCTTGCCCTTGAGAAAACCCCATATAAAACAAGGCCCCCAACTAAAACCAAATACAACTTACAATTTTTATCCTTGCAGAATTGTAATAACCGGGTCACCTCCGCGTTATCTGTTGTTTGCAACTATCGACGCTGACTCCAGCCGTTAACCAGACGGTTCGCGAGTACAACTAACAAGAACGCCCCAGGCGACATAACAGCTGATAGCTGCCCATATCCAGGAGCAAACAACATGCGCATTCAAACCCGCTGGTCCCTGTCCGTGTTTTCCGCGGTACTGGGGCTGAGCCCGTTGGCCGTGAACGCGGCAGACGACCAGCCCGAAGGTTTTATCGAAGGCAGCAGCCTCAACGTGCTGGCCCGCAACTACTACTTCAATCGCGACGATCGCAAGGGCCAGTCCAGCCCCACCGGCAACGGCTATTCGGAGGCCTGGGCCCAGGGGCTGATCGGTAAGTTCGAATCCGGCTTTACCCAGGGCACCGTCGGTTTCGGCCTCGATGCCTTTGCCATGTATGGCCTCAAGCTCGACTCCGGCGCCGGCCGCAGTGGTGGTCGCGGGTCGTTCGGCATGCTGCCGGTGGACAGCGACAACCACCCGGCCGACAACTACAGCAAGGTCGGCGGCGCGGCGAAAATGCGCCTGCTCGACACCGTGATCAAGGTCGGCGACGTCTTCCCGAAAACCCCGGTGGTGCATTACGGCGACTCGCGCCTGCTGCCGGAAAGCTTTCGCGGCGCCACCTTCGAGAACACCAGCATCGACGGCCTGAGCCTCCAGGGCGGGCGCCTGCACAGCATGAGCCAGCCCGACAGCAGTAGCCTGCGCGACGGTTTCGCCACCTTCTATGCCGGCAAGGTCGACTCGCCGTGGGTCGCCTACTTCGGCGGCGACTACAGCCTGAACAAGCACCTCAGCTTCAGCCTCTACAGCAGCCGCCTGAAGGACGCCTGGGACCAGTACTACTTCGGCACCGCGGCGACCTGGCCGATCTCGGACCAGTTCTCGCTGTTCGCCGGATTCAACTATTACAAGGCGGTGGACGAGGGCAAGAAACTGCTCGGCGAGTTCGACAACGACATCTGGAGCGCCAAGATCGGCGCCACCTATGGCGCCCACACCTTGTCCCTGTCGCACCAGCGCAACAATGGCGACGACGACTTCGACTACCTGCGCCAGTCGGACTCGATCTTCCTCGACAACTCGATCCAGTACAGCGACTTCAACTCGCCGAAGGAACGTTCGTGGATGGTCCGCTACGACCTCGACATGCAACCCCTGGGTATCCCCGGCCTGTCGTTCATGACCCGCTATGGCAAAGGCAGCGACGCCGACTACAGCAATGCCAACGCGGTGTACATGCGCCGCGACGCGGACGGCAATCCGCTGACCGACCAGCGCCGCTGGGAACGCGATATCGAAGCCAAGTACGTGGTGCAGGGCGGCACCCTCAAGGACCTGTCGCTGCGCATCCGCCAGGCCACCGTGCGCTCCAGCAGCTTCGAATCCGACCTGGAGGAATTCCGCCTGATCGTCGAATACCCGCTGGCCATTCTCTGAGCCCTTGCGCCGGGCGGGTGAGAGGCCCGCCCGACGTTAAAACTTCTTCACAGACGCCTGTCTTTCAGAACTGTAATATCGCCCTCACCTTCTCGTCAGGTTGGCCTTCGTATACTTGCCCGCATGCCCGAGCCGACAGCGCTTCGCTGGCGGCCAGCCACTTGCGGGAGATCATGTCTTGAAGCCTGCCCACCTGACTCCGCCTGGCCAGCCCAGCGCGCTTCCCAGCGATAACAGCAGCGAACGCGCCCGGCATGCCCTGGAACAATTCTGGCTCGGCCAGCAACAGCACAACGGCGAAAACAACCACAACGGCGCAACCGGCGCCGCCCCTCACAGAACCGCAGGGCCCCAGGCATGCACAGCCTCCCGCTGACGCCGGCCCACCCCGAGCACATTCATCTCTGAAGCGTTTTTTTCGAATGCTCCTTTGGAAAGAGATGAATTTTTAGCGTCCCGCATGGGGCGCTTTTTTTTTGCCCCCACGCCCCCCCTCTGTAGCCGCTGCCGAGCCCGCGAGGCTGCGATCGACTGCGAAGCAGGCGCCGCTTCTGAAATCGCAGGAGGTCCTGCGGACCTTTCGCAGCCTGCGGCAGCGGCTACACATCGGCCTGTAGCCGCTGCCGAGCCCGCGAGGCTGCGATCGACCGCAAAGCGGGCGCAGCTCTTGGAATCGCAAGAGGTCCTGCGGACCTTTCGCAGCCTGCGGCAGCGGCTATAGGGTGCGTGCCCTCGGGATAAACAAAACCCCGCCTGCGCATGACGCAGGCGGGGTTGGTTGACGCCGGTCGCGGGTCAGTCGTTTAGCAGGTCCTGCAGTTCCTGTTCTTCTTCCTTGCGGTGCGCCCAGTGGTACAGCGCCGGCAGCACCAGCAGGGTCAGGGCGGTGGAGGAGATGATGCCGCCGATGACCACGGTGGCCAGCGGCCGTTGCACTTCGGCGCCGGTGCCGGTGGCCAGGGCCATGGGGATGAACCCCAGCGACGCCACCAGCGCGGTCATCAGTACCGGGCGCAGGCGGGTCAGCGCGCCTTCGTTGACCGCCGCGGCGAGCATCCGTCCTTCTTCGCGCAGGTTGCGGATAAAGGCGATCATCACCAGGCCGTTGAGCACCGCCACCCCCGACAGCGCGATGAAGCCCACCCCCGCCGAGATCGACAGCGGGATATCGCGCAGCCACAGGGCCATGATCCCACCGGTCAGGGCGAAGGGAATCCCGGTGAACACCAGCAGCCCGTCCTTGAGGTTGTTGAACATCATGAACAGCAGGCCGAACACCAGCAGCAGCGCCACCGGCACTACGATCTCCAGGCGCTTGGAGGCTTCCTGCAACTGTTCGAACTGGCCGCCCCAGGTGATCCAGTAGCCGGTCGGGATCTGCACCTGATCGCCAATGGCCCGGGTCGCCTCTTCGACGAAGGAACCCATGTCGCGCCCACGCACGTTGGCGCTAACGATCACCAGGCGCTTGCCGTTCTCGCGGCTGACCTGCGCCGGGCCGAGCACCAGGTCGACGCTGGCGACTTCCGAGAGGGCGATGAAACCCAGTTGCCCGTTGACGCTGCCCGCGGCCGCCGCCACCGGAATCAGCAGGCGCGACAGCCCGTCGATATCGGTGCGCAGGCTGTCAGACATGCGCACCAGCATGTCGAAGCGCCGGTCGCCCTCATACAAAATGCCCGCCTTGCGCCCGCCCACGGCAATCGCCACGGCGTCCTGCACATCGCCGACGTTGAGGCCGAAACGCGCGGCCTTGTCGCGGTCGACATTCACCGTCAGCACCGGCAGGCCGGTGGTCTGCTGCACCTTCACTTCGGCGGCGCCGTCAATCTTCTGCAAGGTCTGCGAAATCTCTTCGGCGGTCTTGTTCAGCACCTCCATGTCATCGCCGAAGACCTTCACCGCGACATCGCTGCGCACCCCGGAAATCAGCTCGTTGAAGCGCAGCTGGATCGGTTGCGACAGCTCGTAGACGTTGCCCGGCAGGCTGTTGCTGACCCGTTCGATGTCGGCAATGATCGCCTCGCGCGACTTGCCCGGGTCCGGCCATTGCGCCTTGGGCTTGAGCATCAGGTAGGCATCGGAAATGTTCGGCGGCATCACGTCCGAAGCGATCTCGGCGGTGCCGGTACGGGCGAACACCCGCTCGATTTCCGGGATCTGCGCCAGCAGGGTTTTCTCCAGGGTCTTCTGCATTTCCACCGACTGAGTGAGGCTGGCGTCGGGCACGCGCATCGCCTGCTGGGCGAAGTCGCCCTCGCTGAGGCTGGGGATGAATTCACTGCCCATGCGACTGGCCACCAGGCCCGAGACCAGCACGCTGAGAACGGCCAGGGCAAAGGCCAGGGAACGGTGGCTCATCACCCAGCGCAGCACCGGTTCGTAACCCCGGCGGGCGCCGCGCATGACGAAGTTTTCTTCCTCCTTGACCTTGCCGGTGACGAACAGCGCGATCGCCGCCGGGACGAACGTCACCGAGAGGATCATCGCCCCCAGAAGGGCTATCACCACGGTGAAGGCCATCGGGTGGAACATCTTCCCGGCCACCCCGGACAGGGCAAAGATCGGCAGATACACCACCATGATGATCAGTTGCCCATAGATCAGCGCCCGTCGCGCTTCCTTGGCCGCGGCGAAGACTTCGTGCAGGCGTTCGGAGCGAGTGAGCATGCGCCCGTGATGCTGCTGGGCATGGGCCAGGCGGCGGATGGCGTTCTCGACGATGACCACCGCGCCGTCGACGATGATGCCGAAGTCCAGCGCGCCGAGGCTCATCAGGTTGGCGCTGACCTTGTTGGTGAACATGCCGGTGAAGGTGAACAGCATGGCCAGCGGAATCACCATGGCGGTGATCAGCGCGGCGCGGATATTGCCCAGGAACAGGAACAGAATGGCGATGACCAGCAGCGCGCCTTCGATGAGGTTTTTCTTCACCGTGGCCACGGCCTTGTCCACCAGGTTGGTGCGGTCGTACACAGTGACTGCGGTCACGCCCTTGGGCAGCGAGCGATTGATCTCGGCGAGTTTTTCCGCCACCACCCGGGACACTGTGCGGCTGTTTTCCCCCACCAGCATGAACACCGTGCCGAGCACCACTTCGCGGCCGTTCTCGGTGGCCGCGCCGGTGCGCAGCTCACGACCGATGTCCACGGTGGCCACGTTGCTGACGCGGATCGGCGTGCCGTCCACGGTGTTGATCACGATGTTGGCGATGTCCTCGATGGACTTCACCTGTCCCGGCGCGCGGATCAGCAACTGCTGGCCGTTGCGCTCGATATATCCGGCACCGACGTTGGCGTTGTTGCGCTCCAGGGCGGTCATCAGGTCGCTCAGGGTCAGGTTGTAGGCCGCCAGGCGCCTGGGGTCCGGGGCGATCTGATAGAGCTTGGCGAAGCCGCCGATGGTGTTGATCTCGGCCACCCCCGGCACGTTGCGCAGTTGCGGGGCGATGACCCAGTCCTGGATCACCCGCAGGTCGGTTGGCGTATAGGCCGTGCCGTCCTCCTTGAGCGCGCCCGGCTCGGCTTCCACCGTCCAGAAGAAGATCTCGCCGAGGCCGGTTGAGATCGGCCCCATGCTCGCCTCCACGCCTTCGGGCAGCTGTTCGCGGGCCACCTGCAGGCGCTCGTTGACCAGTTGCCGGGCGAAGTACAGGTCGGTGCCTTCCTTGAAGATCACCGTCACCTGGGACAGGCCCGAGCGCGAAGTCGAACGGGTCTGCTCCAGGCCCGGCAGGCCGGCCATGGCCACTTCCACCGGGTAGGTGATGCGCTGCTCGGTTTCCAGCGGCGAGTAGCCGGGCATGCTGGCGTTGACCTGGACCTGCACGTTAGTGATGTCCGGCACCGCGTCGATCGGCAGTTTCTGGTAGCTGCCGATGCCCACGGCGGCCATCAGCAGCACCGCCAGCAGCACGATGATGCGCTGCTCGATGGCGAATTGAATGATGCGTTCAAACATGGGAAGTCACTCTCCAGGGAAACACTCAGTGCGGATCAATGGCCGTGCTCGGCCGAGCCCTTGCCCAGTTCGGACTTGAGGATGAAGCTGCCGGTGGTCGCCACCTGGGCCCCGGCGCGCAAGCCTTCGCGGATCTCGACGAAGCCGCCTTCGCTGCCGCCCAGCACCACGGGGGTGGCCTGGAAACCGTCGGCGACGCGCACGAACACCGCAGGCTTGTCTTCCACGGTCTGGACCGCGCTCTGCGGCACGGTCACCCCGGCCTGGTAGGTGTCGGTCGCCACCTGCACCGAGACGAACAACCCCGGCCGCCAGACATCGTCCGGGTTGGGCACCGTGACCCGCACCGTGGCGGTCCGGGTCTGCTCGCCCAGCAGGCTGCCGACATAGGCCACCGTGCCCTGCACCTGGGTGCCCAGTTCCGTGGATTGCACCCGGACCGGCTTGCCGACCCGGACCTTGTTCAGGTCCTTGGGAAACACGCCGAAAGTGACCCAGACCCGGGACAGGTCGGACAGGGTGAAGGCGGCGCTGGTCTCGCCCACCACCTCGCCGACGCTCAGGTGTTTTTCCACCACCACACCGTCGAACGGCGCACGCATTTCATAGCGGTTGCCGCCCGCCAGCACCGCGCTGCCACTCAGGGCGTTCATCTTTTGCCGGGCGTTGTTCAGGGCGATTTCGGCTTCCTGCAGGGTCTGGCGCGCCAGCAGGTAATCCTGCTCGGCGGAGATCTGGTCGACCCACAACTGGCGCTCGCGCTGGAAGGTGGTGCGTGCCAGCTCGACCCGGCGCTCGGCGGCGGCCAGTTCGCTGCGCTGGTCAGAGATCTGCTGGCTGGCGATCACCGCCAGCAGCTCGCCCTTCTTCACCGTCTGGCCGAGATTGACCGCCACCGACTCCACCACCCCGGCCGCGCGCGGCACGATGTGCGAGGTGCGGTCCTCGTCGAAGCGGATCTCCCCCGGCAGCGTCAGCAAGCTGCTGAGATCCCGCGGTGCGGCCTCGGCCAGCTGGATGTCGGCGGCCTTGATCTGCTCGGCGCTGAGTTCGACCTTGCCCTCTTCCTCGGCATGCCCCTCAGCTTCCGCTTGCCCCTCTTCGCCCTCCTGATGCGCCTCGCCGTCCTTGTGCGTGTCCGCCTTGGCCGCGGGTTTCGCCTGCGCGGCCACCGGCGCCGCCTGGAACAGCTCCTGCCACATCAACCCGGCCACGCCGAGCGCGATCGCCACGGCCAACGCCAAGGCTGTGCTTCGTTTCTTGTCCATGCATGCTCCTGAAAAAATCGACTCGACGCGCCAACCGGCAACAGCGACGCGTCATGAGGTCTGTGGAAAAAAGAAATCGCCAAGCGCCCGATGCAGCTCATGCAGACACCAATGAGATGGGCTCTCCTCGACCCGGCTCGGCAGCGGCACGCTGCAATCGGTGACCAGCAGCGCGCCCAGGCCCAACAGGACGAACAACGCGGTTCTCACAGCGTGCGATCGGGGCCGGCGAGATCGCCGTAGATGCGCTCGATGCGCACCCAGGCGTCGGTGGACTGGGCCACGGCGGCGATGTACTGGGTGCGGGCGCTGATCAGCGTGCGCTGGGCGTCGAGCACCTCGATGAAGTTGAACTTGCCCATCTCGAAGCCACGGGTCGCAGTGTCCACGGCGTTTTGCGCGGCCGGCAGGATCACCTGGTTGAACGACTGCACTTCGTTGCTGGCGGTGCTCCACTGATCCAGGGCCTGACGGGTTTCAGTGCGCAGGCGCAGCTCCGCGGCGTTGCGCAGGTCCCGGGCCTGATCGGCGCGCCGCGCCGCCGACAGCACGTTGCCCTGGTTGCGGTTGAACAGCGGAATCGGCATCGACACCCCGACCAGGTTGACCCGCTCGCGCACGCTGGCGTCGTACTGGCTGCCCACGCTGATATCGAGGTCGGGAATACGCTGGGCCTTTTCCAGCCCCAGGGAGGCTTCGCGCTGCACCACCTGCATTTCGGCCAGGCGCAGTTCGGTGGTCTGTTGCAGGCGCGCCAGCAATTGCGCCGAAGGCGGTAGCGACGGCAGCCCGCTGGCCGGCTCCGCGACGGCGCTGAAGTCGGTGCTGGCGGCCCCGGTCACGGTCGCCAACTGGCGATAGGCGTTGGCCCGGTCCATCTCGGCGCGGCTCAGCTCCAGGCGCACTTCCGAGAGCTGGACCTGAGCGCGGGTGGCCTCCACGGGCGAGGCCTTGCCGGCGCTCACCCGGCCCTTGGCCACCGTCAGCCCGCGCTCGGCCAGGGCCAGGGAGCGGCCGGCCAGATCGCTGCGCTCCTGGGCACGCAAGGCGCCGTAGAAGGCGGCGATCACATCGGCGCGCAGCTGGTTGCGCTGGCGTTCCAGCTCCAGCGCCGCGGCGTCCTGGGCACGGCTGGCGACATCGATGCGCGCGCCGCGCTTGCCGCCCAGTTCCAGAGTCTGGCTGAGCTTGACGGTGGTGGTGCGCGAGCTGCGGCGGGTGTCTTCGGCGTCCCAGGACAACACCGGATTGGGGATCAACCCGGCCTGCTGGCGGCCACCCTGGGCGATGTCGATTTCCCAGCGCGCCGCCGCCAGTTCGGGGTTGTTGGCAAAAGCACTTGCCAGGGCGTTGTCGAGGTTCAGCACCCGGCTCTCGGCCGCCGCGGCGTCCTGCTGCGCGGCACTGGCCAACAACAGGACGCCGGACAATGCCCCGACTATCCAGGCAAGTTTTTTAATGGAGGTTGGCATAACGCGTTCTGGCCCCTTACCGGTACAGAGTGACGGCGGAGGCTCTGCGGTGCGAGGAAGTTGAACCGGCACGACGCATCCACACTCCACCCATAAAACAACTAACAGGTGAGTATTTAGTGCCGGCCAAATGTAGCCTTCGGTACTTATCGACAGGGTGGCGCAAAGATTACAAATCCGTTAGCAAACGCTCTGCTACGGGCTTGTGTATTAACATCCGGGCCATCGACCCGAGCACAAGTGCAATAAACCCACAACTTGAAATATAGAGAAACAACTTCTCCCCGCACGACACTTCGAAGCTTTTAAATTCAGAACCTTTAAATTAATAATCTTGAAATCCGCAACTTTGAAAGTTGAATCATTCAGCCCGTTAATTTCAACGAAGTTATGGGGCTGCCCCACTGCATTAAACACCGAGGCTAATTCAGCATGCGCATTCTGGTGATCGAGGATGAACCGAAAACCGCCGACTACTTGCACCAGGGATTGAGCGAAAGCGGCTACGTCGTCGATTGCGCCAATAACGGCGCCGACGGCCTGCACCTGACCCGCCAGCACGCCTACGATCTGGTGATTCTCGACGTCAATCTGCCGGAGCTGGACGGTTGGGGGGTGCTGCAGCGCATTCGCCAGAACAGCAATACGCGGATCATGATGCTCACCGCCCAGGGGCGGCTGGTGGACCGAATCAAGGGTCTGGACCTGGGCGCCGACGATTACCTGGTCAAGCCGTTCGAATTCCCCGAGCTGCTGGCGCGGGTGCGCAGCCTGTTGCGGCGCAGCGAGCAGTCGCCGACTCCCGACGTGCTGCGGGTGGCCGACCTGGAGCTGGACCAGGGCCGCCACCGGGCGTTTCGCGGCAAACAACGCATCGACCTGACCACCAAGGAGTTCGCCCTGCTGCACCTGCTGATGCGCCAGAGCGGCGTGGTGCTGTCGCGGACCCAGATCATCTCGTTCGTGTGGGACATGAACTTCGATTGCGACACCAATGTAGTGGAAGTCTCGATCCGCCGCCTGCGGGCCAAGATCGACGACCCGTTCGAGAGCAAACTGATCCACACCCTGCGCGGCGTCGGCTACGTGCTCGAAGAGCGCGACTGAAGCGCTGTAGCCGCTGCCGCAGCCTGCGATGGTCCGAAGGACCTCCGGCGCCCCAAAGAGCGGCGCCCGCTGCGCGGTCGATCGCAGCCTCGCAGGCTCGGCAGCGGCTACAGGGGGCAACCCGATAGTTCGGTACACGCGACCGGTGTAGCCGCTGCCGAAGGCTGCGATAGGTCCGAAGGACCTCCGGCGCGCCCAAGAGCGGCGCCCGCTTCGCGATCGATCGCAGCCTCGCGGGCTCGGCAGCGGCTACAGGGGCAACCCGATGGTTCGGTACACGCGACCGGTGTAGCCGCTGCCGAAGGCTGCGATGGTCCGAAGGACCTCCGGCGCGCCCAAGAGCGGCGCCCGCTGCGCGGTCGATCGCAGCCTCGCAGGCTCGGCAGCGGCTACAGGGGCAACCCGATAGTTCGGTACACGCGATCGGTGTAGCCGCTGCCGCAGGCTGCGATAGGTCCGAAGGACCTCCGGCGCGCCCAAGAGCGGCGCCCGCTGCGCGGTCGGTCGCAGCCTCGCGGGCTCGTCAGCGGCTACAGCGGCTACAGGTGATTAATGTACGTGCTCTTCGTGCCCCTGTTGGTGAAAGCCGGCCTGTTCGACCTGGACCGTCACATGGGAGATATCGAAGCGCTCGTGCATCAGTTCGGTGACCTCGGCCAGGATCTGCTGCTCGCTGCGCCGCCCCAGGTCGGCCACCAGATGCGTGCTCATCACGTTCTTGCCGCTGGTCAGGGCCCACAGGTGCAAGTCGTGCACCTCGGTCACCCCGTCGATGGCGCGAATGCCCTGCTCGACCTGATCGATATCGATGCCGTCCGGCACGCCTTGCAGCAGTACGTTCATGCTCTCCCTGAGCAATGTCCAGGTGCGCGGCAGCACCCAGAAACCAATGGCCGCCGCCACCAGCGAATCGACCCAGCCCCAGCCGGTGTACATGATCACCAAGGCCGCGACGATCACGCCGATGGAGCCGAGCATGTCGCTCCACACCTCCAGGTAGGCACCCTTGACGTTAAGGCTTTCGGCGCTCGCCGAGGCCAGCAGGCGCATGGAAATCAGGTTGACGACCAGCCCCAGCACCGCGATCACCAGCATGCCCGTGGACTGGATTTCCGCCGGTGCGGACAGGCGCTGCCAGGCCTCGAACAGGATGTAGAAGGCGACCACGAACAACAGGAGGGCGTTGAACGCCGCGGCGAGAATCTCGAAGCGCGCATAACCGAAGGTGCGCTTGCGATCGGCCGCGCGCTTGCCGACCTGGATCGCCACCAGGGAGATCGCCAGCGCCAGCGCGTCAGTCATCATATGGGCGGCATCGGACAGCAGCGCCAGGCTGCCGGTGACAAAGGCGCCGATCACCTCGGCGATCATGAAACTGCCCGTCAGCCCCAGGGCCATCCATAACTTGCGTTCGTGTCCGGCCCGAACCTGTCCGTGACTGTGCCCTGCGCCCATGAAAGCCCCCACCTGTGGAAATCGTCGTGGCTGATGATAGCCGGCCCGGACAGCCGGCCCCGGCAAAATGACGCAATGGTCATGCTGCTGCCATCTGGCGGTTATGGATGACGGCTTTCAGCGCCCCAGGCGCGCCATCACCGCGAGCATATCCGGGCGCCGGGCGGCCCATTCCTCGCGGGTGATGCCGAGCAGCACCACGTCGATGCGCTGGCCGTCCTTCTCGACGTTCTGCCGGCGCACGCCCTCGAGGGTGAAACCGAATTTCTGGTGCAGGCGGATCACCGCCTGGTTCAGCGCCAGCACCTCGCAGTTGAGCTTCGCAAGGCCGGCGGCGCCGAAGGCATGGTCGAGCAGCCAGAATTCCAGCTGGCTGCCCAGGCCCTTGCCCTGCAAGCCGCTGTCCAGATAGAAGGCCCAGTCGGCGCTCTTGTGCAGGGCATTGATCGCGTTCAGCGACACCACGCCACAGGCGATTCCCTCTTGCAGCACCACGAACACCGACTGCCGCGGATTGCCCGCCAGCGAGTCGAGCCAGGCACGGTGCTCGGCCTCGGAAATCTCGTGGGAGGTGTACATGTACTTGCGCACGTCCGGCTGGTTGCGCAGCTCGCGCACGCGCGCCTGCACCTGTGCACAAGTCTCGAGTATCGGCACGACCTGCATGCGGGGCTCCTGGTCTGAAACGGATGCCGCACAGCCTAGGGGCAACGGTGCCCGGCGGCAATTCAAAAGATCCCGCTACCCGACGCGGGCTTGCGCCGGCGCAGCCCATGCAGGCCCAGGCACACCAGGCTGGTGCCGAACGCGACGATCAACATGCCCTGCGGCGTCTCGCGCTCGCGGCGGCTGTCCAGGCATTCCATGGCGTTGGCGCATTGCGCGATGCACAGCTCCTGGCCATCGAGGGTGCAGCTCAGCACCGCGTCGCGCAGGTGGGTGAAGCTCAGCGTGCGCCCCAGGATCTGGTCATGGCCGACGTTCAGATAGCTGATGCCACGAACCACCTTGAGCCGGGTGTATTCGCCACTCTCCGCGTCCTCTATCAGCATCCCGCCACGGTCGGCATACAGCACCTTGCCGCTGAGGGATTCGACGCTGGCACCGTCCAGCCCATAGTCGACAAGGTTGAAGATCCACAGATGAAGCAGGGCCATGAACAGGCCAATGGCAAAGGACAACCACGCCGCCTGCAGCAGCAGGGGCAGCGTGGAGAAATCACGCAGGGAACACAGGACGGACCGGATCAAGGCAGCTCCCGAAAACTGGCGCGTGGACCGCGCGTTTTTTTTCGAGAGATTAGCGGGTAAATGGGCCTTGGCTAAGCACAACTTTCAGCGGTATGGGTCGGGCTAAAACGCGGGCTGGCAGCGAAGGCTCTAGCCCGCGCGCCCCGGCGCCTGCAGGCGTTTGCAGGGGCGAATTTTCTGCTGCGCGAAAGCGCCTCAGGACCCGGCACAGACCCCAGGCACCCCACTGCCTGCCAGCCTCGGCATGCGCGTACCGAAGTACCCCGCGCTGACCACCCCGACCGCGCCCATCACCGCGCAATAGATCACGCAGATCCACGGGCTCCAGGGCATCAGGCCGATCAGCAGCAAGGGCGTGGTGCTCGCCCACAGCGCGTAGGCGATGTTGTAGGTAAAGGAAATGCCGGAGACGCGAATCCGCGCCGGGAACAAGCCGACCATCACCGACGGCACCGCGCCCACCACGCCACAGCCAAGGCCGGCGATGGCGTAGGCCAGGCCGACCCAGGCGCCGCCGCTGATCAGGCAGCCATAAAGCAGGCCGATGCCCAGCGGCAGCAGCAGGCTGTAGAGCATTACCGTGCGCCAGGCGCCGATGCGGTCGACGATCAGCCCGGCCAGCACGCAACCGATATTCAGGAACACGATGCCCAGGCTGCTCAGGGCGAAGGTGTGGCTGGCGCTCATGCCGAAGGTTTTCTGCATCATGGTCGGGGTGATGACCACGAACACCACCACCGCCGAGGTCAACACGCAGGTGAGAATCGCCGCCGGCCACAAGGCCAGGCGATGCTCGCGCAGCACGGTGCGCAACGGCAGTTCGACGGCGCTGTCGCGCTGTTCCTGCATGGCCATGAACACTGGGGTTTCGCTGAGCCAGCGGCGCAGCCAGACGCCGATCACGCCGAACACCCCACCGAGCAGGAACGGGTAACGCCAGGCGTGATCGAGGATTTCCGCAGGGGTGAAGAGTTGCGCCAGCAGGGTGGCGGTCAGCGCGCCGATCAGGTAGCCGAAGGTCAGCCCGGCCTGCAGAAAGCCCAGGGCGTAACCGCGATGGCCGGCCGGTGCGTGCTCGGCGACGAACACCCAGGCGCTCGGCACTTCACCGCCCACCGCCGCGCCTTGCAGCACCCGCAGCGCCAGCAGCAACAGCGGCGCGAAATAACCGATCTGCGCGTAGGTCGGCATGCTGCCGATCAGCAGGCACGGCAGGGCCATCATCAGGATGCTCAGGCTGAACACCTTCTTGCGCCCCAGGCGGTCGGCGAAGTGCGCCATGAGAATGCCGCCCAGCGGGCGCGCCAGGTAGCCGGTGACGAAGATCCCGAAGCTCTGCAACAACCGCAGCCACTCGGGCATTTCCGGCGGGAAGAACAGCTGGCTCAAGGTCAGGGCGAAAAATACGAAGATGATGAAATCGTAGATTTCCAGGGCCCCGCCCAGTGCCGCCAGGCCCAGGGTCTTGTAGTCGGACCGGGAAAACGGCGCCGGCCGCGCGTCAGGGGAAAAGGACATAAAGCCACTCGGTGTTGGGCAGAATTCAAGGCGCCCATGGTCTACGCAAACGCCGCGAGGAACAACCGCAACCCCCTTCTGGGTCGGTTTTTAGGCTTTTCCTGTGCATTGAATCGCCGCCGCGGACGCCAATAATCGGCGACTTTCCCACCCGCAACAGGAAAGCCGCCATGAGCATCCATACCCGCAGCAAACGCCTGACCGTGCCGCAACTGGTGGCCATGAAAGGCCAGCAGAAGATCGTCTCCCTGACCGCCTACACCAGCCACATGGCGCGGCTGATGGACCCGTTCGTCGATTTCGTGCTGATCGGCGACTCCACGGCCATGGTCGGCTACGGCCGCACCTCGACCCTGGACATGAGCCTGGAAGAGATCATCGGCCATACCCGCGCCGTGGTCGCCAGCACCCGGCTGGCCTGCGTGATCGCCGACATGCCGTTCGGCAGTTACCAGGAATCGCCGCAACAGGCCTACCGCAATTGCGCCGAGGTGCTGGCGCGCACCGGCTGTGACGCGCTCAAGCTCGAAGGCGGGCTGGCCCTGGCGCCGACCGTGGAGTTCCTGGTGCAGCGCGGGATTCCGCTGATGGCGCATATCGGCCTGATGCCCCAGTACGTGAATGTCATGGGCGGTTTCAAGGCCCAGGGCCTGAACGACGCCACGGCCCAGGCCATCGAGGCCGACGCCCGCGCCCACCTCGAGGCCGGGGCGTTCAGCCTGCTGCTGGAAGGGGTGGCGGAAAACCTCGCGCGGCGTATCAGCGACTTCTCGGCGATGCCGACCATCGGCATCGGCGCCTCCCCCGCCTGCGACGGCCAGGTGCTGGTGACCGAGGACCTGCTGGGCCTGGGCGGGCCCCAGGTGCCGCGCTTCGTCAAACAGTACGCCGATGTCGGGGCGCTGATCAGCCAGGCCTGCGAGCGGTTCGCCGCCGAGGTGCGCGATGGCCGCTTCCCCGAGGCGCGGCACTGCTACGGCGTCTGATCGATGGCCCGGGCCAGGCGTTGCACGGCGCCGGCGATGTCCTGGCGCCAGTCGAGGGTGAAGCTCAGGCGCAGGTGATGGCGCCACAGGCCTTGCTGGCTGAACATCTGCCCCGGGGCAATGACGATGCCCTGCCCCAGCAATTGCTCATACACCTGGAGCATCTCCACCGGGCGCGTGGCCTCGGCCCAGAGGGTCGCGCCCCCGGCCGGGGTAACCACCCGCAACCGCTCGGCGGCATGTTCGGCCAGCAGCGCCTGCAGCTGGCCCATGCGTTCGCGCAGCAGGCCGCGCAACTGAACCAGGTGCTGATCGACCCGGCCGCTGCCCAGCAGTTTGGCCACGGCCTTCTGGCGGATCGGTGACAGGCGGAACGCGCGCTCGAGAAAGTGCCGCTGCAAGCGCGCGCCCTGGCCACGGCACAGCACATAGCTGAAGGGCGCCTCGGAACCGATGACTTTGTCGAAGGTGGAAAACACCAGCAGCCGCTCGGGATCGGCGTAATCGCGATACCGCGCCGGCGCCGGTGTAAAGCAGAACTCGCCATAGCTGTCATTTTCCAACAGCCAGATGCCGCGCTCCCCCAGCCAGCGGCACAGCTGCCGTTTGTCCGCCGCGGGCATCAGGCTGCCGTGGGGCGCGCTCAGGGTCGAAGACAGCAGCGCCAGGCGCACCGGTTCGCGTTGCAGCACCTCATGCAGGCGCTGGCGATCGAAGCGCCCTGCGGCGTCCAGCGGCAGCTCGATCACGCGGATCTTCGCCGCCTGCAATTGCCGCAGGATCGCCCAGGAACAAGGCGACTCCACCAGGGCGACGCTGCCGTTCAGCTCCAGGGCATCCAGCGACAATGCCAGCACCGCGCGCAAATCCGTGCCGAGAAACACCTGCTCGGCCTGCCAGTAATCCGTGGTCGAGCGGGTGTAGCGCTCGGCCAGCGCCGTGCGCAGCTCCGCCTCGCCAAACGGCTGGTACAGCGGTGCCTGGGAGCGTGGGTACTGGCGTACCAGCTCGCGCTCGGCGGTCAACAGGGGATTGTCCAGCGACAGCAGCATCGCCGGAGCGTCGCTGCACAGCGCCAGCATTCCGGGCTGGCGGGCGTAGGCATAGACCCTGTCCAGCAGGTCCGTATCCGGCGCCAGCCCTGGCGCCGGCACGGGGCGGCTGAAGTAGCCCTGCTTGGGCCGGGCGTAGATCCGCCCTTCATCCTCAAGCAAGCCATAGGCGTACTTGGTGGTGGAAACCGAGACCTTGAGGCGCTGGGCCAGGGCACGCAATGACGGCAGGCGCTGCTCGGCCGCGCTGGCGCCGTCCAGCCACTCCACCAGGTAGCGGTAGACCGCCTGATAGGCGAAAGGCGTTTCGCGGCTCACCGTTTCAGGCGTCCTTGGCCAGGGCAATCGCCGCCTGGATCGCCGCGCGGGCCTGGGGGCTGTTTTTCCAGCAGCTGGAGCCGACCAGGGCCGAGGCCTGGGTGACGATCTCCAGGGCATTGGCCTGGGCCAGTTGGGCGAGGGAATCGATGCCCAGTTGTTCGAGACGGGCGACCACGGTTTCGCCGACACCCTTGAGCTTGAGCAGCGCCTGGCGTTCTTCGAGCGGGAATGGCATGTACGTCAATCCTTTGCAGTGGTTACCAATTGCCGCATTCTTGCACAGTTCTCGATCGCCCCAGCCTGAGGCGACCGACCTCCTGACAATCATAAAAAGACTTGAGGTATCGACGTGTCCACAGACATTGAAGACAGCCGTTCCGCCCGTTTTGCCCTGCGCTGCTCGAACTGGGCCGAGCGCTGGTTCCCCGACTCCTGGGTGTTCGCCGCGCTGGCGGTGATCATCGTCGCCCTCGCCACCATGGCCATGGGCGCCAAGCCCACCGACACCGCCATGGCCTTCGGCGACGGTTTCTGGAGCCTGATCCCCTTCACCATGCAGATGGCCTTCGTGGTCATCGGCGGTTATGTGGTCGCCAGCTCGCCGCCGGCGGTGAAGCTGATCGACAAACTGGCACGCATCCCGAAGAACGGCCGTTCCGCCGTGGCCTGGGTCGCGCTGATCTCCATGGTCGCCTCCTTGCTCAACTGGGGCCTGTCCCTGGTGTTCGGCGGCTTGCTGGTGCGGGCCCTGGCCCGGCGTACCGAGCTGCGCATGGACTACCGCGCCGCCGGGGCCGCGGCCTACCTGGGCCTGGGCGCGGTCTGGGCCCTGGGCCTGTCGTCCTCCGCCGCGCAATTGCAGGCCAACCCGGGCAGCCTGCCGCCGTCGATCCTGTCGATCACCGGGGTGATTCCGTTCACCCAGACCATCTTTCTCTGGCAGTCGGGCGTGTTGCTGCTGGCCTTGATCGTGGTCTCGCTGGTCATCGCCTATGCCACCGCGCCCGGCCCGAACTCGGCGCGCGACGCCAAGGCCTGCGGCATCGACCCGAGCTTCAGCATGCCCAAACCACAACCGCGTACCCGCCCCGGCGAGTGGCTGGAATACAGCCCGCTGCTGACCATCCTGCTGGCCTTGCTGGCGGCCGGCTGGCTCTACCATGAGTTCGCCACCAAGCCGGCGATCACCGCGATTTCCGGGCTCAACACCTATAACTTTCTGTTCCTGATGCTCGGCGCGCTGCTGCACTGGCGCCCGCGCAGCTTCCTCGAAGCGGTGGCCCGCGCCGTGCCGACCACCACCGGGGTGCTGATCCAGTTCCCGCTGTACGGCTCCATCGCGGCCTTGCTGACGGTGGTCAAGGGCGTCGACGGCCAGACCCTGGCCCACCATATCTCGACCTTCTTCGTGCAGATCGCCTCCCACGACACCTACGCGCTGCTGATGGGGGTCTACTCGGCGGTGCTGGGCTTCTTCATTCCATCGGGCGGCGGCAAGTGGATCATCGAGGCGCCCTACGTGATGCAGGTGGCCAATGACCTGCAATACCACCTGGGCTGGGCGGTGCAGATCTACAACGCCGCCGAGGCACTGCCGAACCTGATCAACCCCTTCTACATGCTGCCGCTGCTGGGGGTGCTGGGGCTCAAGGCGCGGGACCTGATCGGCTTCTCCTTCGTCCAGTTGCTGGTCCACGCACCGCTGGTGCTGGTGCTGCTGTGGGCGTTGGGCACCACGCTGAGCTATATACCGCCCGTGGCGCCGTAATCTGTTGCCAGCGGCTCGCTTCCCTGTAGGAGCGAGCTTGCTCGCGACCGGCCCAGGCCGAGGGTGCCCGCCATGCCGTCATTGCGGGCAATCGAGCGTCGACCGGACGCTCCTGCAGAAGCAGCCCTACATCCTTTCCAGCCTCCCCCTACTATCTTCTAAGCCCCGTCCCAGAGCCTTTTCTGTAGTCTTTCCGTCATATTCGGTTGCTACCGTGCAGCCGAAATACTTTGTTACGAATTGATCTAAAGGTAATCAGGGACCCGGCATGAGCGACGAACACTCGAAAAACCCAGAACATTCCCAGGCCACGGAGCCACCCACCGACACCAGCCGCCGGCGTTTTCTCGGCGGCGTGGCGGTGCTGGGTGTCGGCGCGACGCTCAGCGCCTGCGGCCACAACGACCCGGAGCCGGGCAAGCCGGTGGAGCGCCCGCTGTCGCCGGCCGAACTGGACCGGGCGCTGCGCGACAACGTGAAGAACGTGGTGGTGATCTATGCCGAGAACCGCAGCTTCAACAACCTGTTTGCCGACTTCCCGGGGCTGGAAAAACCGCTCTCGGCCCTCAAGCCCGCCGACTATCAGCAACGCGACCGTGACGGCAGCCTGTTGCCGGCTCTGCCGCCGGTCTGGGGTGGCGTCGCCCAGGTCGGGCCCCAGGCCCTGGATGGCGTGACCTACCCGGTCGGCACCCAGTACCAGGAGCACCTGCCCAACGCGCCCTTCGCCCTCAAGGGCCCCGATGGCCAAGACCTGCCCCTGGGCCTGGTCACCCGCGACCTGTGGCACGTGTTCTACCAGAACCAGATGCAGATCAACGGCGGCAAGAACGATGGTTTCGTCGCCTGGGCCGACGCCGGCGGCCTGCCCATGGGGTATTACGCCCAGAGCCGCTATGAGCTGCGCCTGTGGGATGTGGCCCGGGAATTCGTGCTGTGCGACAACTTCTTCCAGGGCACCTTCGGCGGCTCGTTTCTCAACCACCAGTACCTGATCAGCGCCGCGGTGCCGTTTTATCCGGATGCGGCCAATTCGGTGGCCAGGCCGCAGATCGCCACCCTGCAGAGCGACGACCCGCTCGACAGCCGTCTCAAGCCGCTGGAACAATCCCCGGCCAGCGCCATGAGCGGCCCGCCGCAATTCGGCCCGAGCCTGCTGACCCCGGACGGCTACGCGGTAAATACCATGGCCCCGCCCTACTGGCCGACCTGGATCCGCGACCCGCAGCGCCCGGCCTATGCCAAGGCCGACCTGCCCAATGTGCTGGTACCGCAGCGCCACGACACCATCGGCGACAAGCTCTCGCGCAAGGACATCGACTGGGCCTGGTACGCCGGCGCCTGGCAGGTCACGCTGGACGCCTACAAGGATTCGGCGGGGATTCCGAAGATCCCCAACTTCCAGTACCACCACCAGCCGTTCAACTACTTTGCGCAGTTCGGTCCCGAGCATCCCAACGAACGCAGCCATCACCTGCGCGATGCGGGCCTGGGCGATGAGTCGAGCAGCAACCGCTTCCTCGCCGATGCCGAGGCCGGCAAGTTGCCGCCGGTGGCGTTCTACAAGCCCCAGGGCAACCTCAACATGCACGCCGGTTATGCCGATGTGGCCGCGGGCGACCGGCATATCGTGCGAGCCCTGAAGGTGCTGCGCGAAAGCCCGCAGTGGCAGAACATGGTGGTGATCGTCACGGTCGATGAGAACGGCGGCTGGTGGGACCACGTCGCTCCGCCCAAGGGCGACCGCTGGGGGCCGGGGACACGCATCCCGGCGCTGGTGGTATCACCGTTCGCCCGCAAGGGCACGGTGGACCATACGGTGTACGACACCGCGTCGATCCTGCGGCTGATCACCCGGGTGTTCCAGCTGGAACCGCTCGACGGCCTCAAGCAACGGGACGCGGCGATGACCGCCCGGGGGCAGGCGCCCATGGGCGACCTGAGCAATGCCCTGCACTTCCCGGCCTGAACCGACGACAGCGGCCGCCCGGGCGGCCGTTTGCGGGTGCAAAAGAAATCCACCCTTTTCCTTGTCACCCGCTACTGTTTCAGTACGGAACTTACCTCGCACAGACGAGGCCAACGCTGACAAGGAGCCAAGCATGAAACTCGCAAGACTGTCCTTCCCCCTCGCCGCCCTGACCCTGGGCGGCCTCAGCAGCCTGACCTTAAGTACCATGGCCCAGGCCAACGTCGATCTGAAGCTGGGCAACACCCAGCGCGTCACCCAACTCTTCTCCTACCCCAACAACTGCAACGTGATCTGTTTTCGCAACTGGACGCTGGAACAGACCGTCGAGCATTACCTGACCCAAAGCGTGAAGCGCGATGGCTACAGCACCGCCAAGGTCAAGGTGAAGACCGATAACAACCAGTTGTACGCCAACATCAGCGGTGTTCCGAAGGACTATGGCAAGCCGCTGACCGCCCTGCTGGATGCCGGTGACCTGGCCTACCAGGGCGCCAGCAAGCTCAACAGCGACGGCAAATGGACCTACAGCTGGTACCTGTTCCTGCCCCTGGGCATGGCGCTGGAAAACCGCAAGAGCGTCGAGTTGCTGCACTTCCCGCCGGACTACTCGCTGACTCAGGCCCAGGACTACCTGAAATCGGCCACCACCGACCGCTGGGCCACCCTGCTCACCACCAATGGCATTCCCGCCGAGCAGACCCCGGGCTACCAGACCATCATCGACATTGCACCGATCGCCGCCCCCTCCAGCGCGGGCAAGGACCTGGAAGGCGTCTATGGCTACTTCCAGGACTACCAGACCACCATGGTCAAACAGATCAGCCAGAGTGCCAGCGGCGCCGCCCTGCCAATGGTGGCGTTCGGCGCGCCGGTGCGTAACTGGATCAAGCAGCAGTACGGCCCGACCGTGAACGTGCTGGGCCTGGCGCAGATCAGCCCGAGCGCGGGCCTGAAGGTGCCGGTGCTGGGCTCCAACCACCCGAGTTACATCTGGTACGCGGCGGATCCAGAGAACTACGACGGCGACGAGGCCAAGGCCGACGCGGCCGGTTTGAAGGTGATGGGGCAGGATCTGAGCGCGGCCTGCTGGCAGGCCGGGATGGGCAGCAAGCCGGGCAGCGACCCGACAGTGCAGCTCAAAAGCTGCACGCAGAACTGGCAGGTGACCAACAAAGAGCAGACCTGCGCCCTGTTCTACACCTCGATCCGTAAGCTGACGCCGGAGCAGGCCCAGGCCAAGTGCGCCACCACGCCGGTGCAGACCCAGCTGAAGCAGCTGAAGGCGCCAGCACCGTCGATGAGTACCGAAGCACCGCCGCATATCTGACGGACAAGCGGTAATGGCTACATCCCATCGCGAGCAAGCTCGCTCCTACAGAACGGCACACCGCCCGTAGGAGCGAGCTTGCTCGCGATGGGTTTTCAGCGCCTCAGAGCGCTCCGACCGGACGCAGGCGATACTGCGGCGGCAGCTGCTCGAAACCACTGATGGTGGCGTTCAGGCTCTTCCAGCGACCGTCCTTGATGCCATAGATGCAACCGTGGATCGACAGGCTCTGCCCGCGATGCCAGGCGTTTTGCACAATGCTGGTGTGGCCGACGTTGGCCACTTGCTGGATCACGTTCAGCTCGCAGAGGCGGTCGACCCGCTCTTCCTCGGTGGCCAGTTGCCCCAGGACTTCGCGATGTTCGTAGTACAGGTCGCGAATCGAGCGCAGCCAGCCGTCGATCAGGCCCAGCTGGCGATCCTGCATCGAGGCGCGCACGCCACCACAGCCATAGTGACCGGTGACCAGGATGTGTTTGACCTTGAGCACGTCCACCGCGTACTGGATCACCGACAGGCAATTGAGGTCGGTGTGCAGCACCACGTTGGCCACGTTGCGGTGTACGAACAGATCTCCGGGAAGCATGCCGACGATCTCGTTGGCCGGTACACGGGCGTCCGAACAGCCGATCCACAGGTATTCCGGCGTCTGCTGGCGGGCCAGCTTGGAGAAGAATTCAGGATCTTCCTGCTTGATCGCTTCGGCCCAACGCTCGTTGTTATCAATCAGGTCTTGTAGTTCATTCATGCTGTGAAACCTCAGGATTGATGCGTTGCTATGACAGACGACTGTCTATCGGGGTCACGCGCGTCTATGCAGATACCGCTTATCCACCCCTTTGAATCTTGCCGGGTCTGGTGGGTCCACTCTTTAAGCCCAAAAGTATGAGCAACCGTCATGACTGAATCACGACGTCCCTATGGCGCGCCTCAGCCCGAGCCCATCGACGACAACGAAGACCGCATGGGTTCCATGGAAGAGCTGGACTTCGATGAAGAAGAACCCGGCGCCAGGGTCGGCGACCCTGCTTCCAGCCCTGTGGAGCATCGTACTCCCCACAGGCACATCCATGGCTCCAGCCTGACCGGCAACGCCGAGGATGAGCCCAACGATGATGAGCTGACCCCGGAAAACCTGATCCGCGAAGACGGCGCCCGCTCCGCCCATGAAGCCGGTGAAGACCAGCCGGCCGACTGGGACCTGAGCATTGTCGATGAAGACGATATCGGCGGCGGCAATGGCCTGGACGAAGCCGAGCTGGCCCAGCGCGACCCACTGGATGGCAAACGCTGATACCTGCCTTTAACAACTGTAGGAGCGAGGCTTGCCCGCGATAGCGGCTCGATACGCCGTCAATCGACCAGGGTGCAGGCCATCACCAACGCATCTTCGCGCCCGCCTGTCGCCGGATAGTAATCGCGGCGGCGGCCGACCTCGTTGAAACCGTAGCGCTCGTACAGCCGATAGGCGGTCTGGTTGCTGGAACGCACTTCTAGGAAGCATTCGCGCGCGTCTTTCTGGTAGGCGCGCTTCATCAATTCTTCCAGCAGGCGCAGGCCCAGGCCACGGCCCTGGCTTTCCGGCTTGACGGTGATATTGAGCAGGTGGGCTTCGTCGATGATCACCTGGATCACCCCGTGGCCGACCTGCTGGCTGCCTTCGAACATCAGCCAGACTTCATAGGATTTCAGGGCATCGGTGAAAATGCCGCGGGTCCAGGGATGGCTGAACGCCGCGTATTCGATTTTCAGGATGGCATCCAGATCCGCCTCGGTGGCCTGGCGGAACGATAAAGCGTCACTCATTGCTACTTTTCCAACGCGCCATCAGCCGACGCATGGCTTGCCAGACATCAGCCTTACGCTGTGGCTCTTCCATTAATAGTTCCAGCCCAGGCAGCGCCCAGGCCGAGCCCAGGCCTTCGACCTGGAGTTCACGGTTGTAGGACTGCGCATCAGCCTCGCCCGCGAAACGCACCGCCGGCAGGCCGATCAGCCACAGGCAGACACAAGGTTCTTCTTCGACCCGCGCTCCGACAAAGGCCTGGACGAAATCCCGCGCCGCGTCCGGCCCCTGGTCGAGATTGCCGCGGGTCAGCATCGGCCAGCGCACCGGCTCGGCGAGGATCTGCGGGCTGTCCGGCAGGCCGGCGGCGCGCAGCATGTCCTTGAGCAGCAGATAGGCCGGGTCGCGGCTCTGGAAGGCTTCGCCTGTGGGTAACTCCACCAGCAGCAGGCAACGACCGGCGCGCAGCAATTGCAGGGCGAAACGCGGTGGCGGCACGGGCGGGGCCTTGATCGGCGCCGGGGTCTCCTCGGCATCGACCACGGGCTTGCTGACCGGACGAACGGCAGCGCCGGCGGGACGCGGCACTTCGATTTTCGGCCGTTCGGCAGGCTTGGCCACAGGCTCGGCAACCGTTTTGGCCACAGGTGCAGGGGCTGCCGGGGCCTCGACCACAGGCTCGGCAATCACCAGCAACTCGGGACGGGACGGCGCCGCAAAGGGCAATTCGGTGCGCGGCAGCCAGCTGACCACCTGCATGGCGGACAGATAAGCGCGACGGCGAGACTCGATAAGCAAAGGTCGGCCACTTGTGGATAACTGAAGTGGGGGGATTCTACCGTCCTTCGCCGAAGATCGCCCGCAGTTGATTCGTCACAAAAACACCGGTCCAGCCCATGACAAGACCGAGGGGTGAATCGTCAGCCTTCCGATGCAGTACAATCGCTGCTTTTCATTGCCAACCAGCCGGCCATTCCGATGATCGAACCCAAGCGCGTGTTGCGCGCCCTCGCCGAACACTGGGCACTTCTGGAGCCACTGTGCGAGCACTTCGACCAAGGCACCCTGAGCCTCGCCGAACTGCGTTCACAGCTGGCCACCCAGCAAATTGACAGTACGCCACAGGACATTACCAGCCTGCTGGACGTGTGGATCCGCCTGGACATCCTGGTTCCGGTGGCGAAAAGCCCGAACCGTTTCGAACTCAACGCACAGATCCACGACTTCCTCGCCTACCTGCGGCGCGAGCACCGCCTGGGCCTGTGCCTGGAAATCGAAGCCTACCTGCGCCACCTCGAACGCCTGGCCGGTTACATCCAGGACGCCTTCGACATCCGCGACGGCCATGACCTGGCCCGCCAGCTGCGGTTGCTGGACATGCGCGTGCGCGACGTACTGAAAAAGCTCGCCAACGACGAACAGGCCCTGGTGGCCGTCGCCGAGCGGGCCAAGACCAGCGACCGGCAGATTCCCCTGCGCCAGCGGTACGCCGAGGTACTGGCCACCTGGGACGAATACGTCGAGCCGATGATCCAGCTGGTGAACGCCGATGGCGCCTTCGAGCAAGGCGTGCGCAAGGTCGAGAACGTCCTGCTGCGCATGCTCACCGAACAGCAGCGCCTGGGCCACCTGGTGGACGACGACATGCTGCTGCGCACCCACGCGCGGATCCTGGAAATGCAGACCAGCGCCCAGCTGACCCTGCGTCACGCCCGGGAACTGCTGCTACCGCTGCGTGAAGAAGCCCGCCGGCACAACGCCGTGACCCGCGGCGCAGCCCTGGCCCTGTCGGCCATCCGGCGCAAGGGCATCGACGCCGTGCCGCAAGCGGCCATGCCACTGTTCACCCGTCCGCAAAGCACCTTCCTCGGCAGCTCCGGCCAGGTCGAGGCCTATGTCTATGCCCTGGCCAGCTTCGAACCGAAGCCGACGCGCTTCCCCAAGGCGCACAAGACCCACAAGGGCGGCAATGCGCCACGGGCGCCACGCACAGTCCGCGAGATGCTCGACCGCTGCGAAGACGCCCTGCCGATGCCGGACCTGATGACCTGGTTGCTGGAGCAGGAACCGGATGGTGCCACCGACGAGTTGCTGTACTGGTTCTCCCGCCTGTCGCGGGAAAAACGCTTCAAGCGCGAGCGTCTGGAACGCCGCGACTACCACACCCACGAGCACCAGGTCAGCCTGCGCTCCTTCGCCCTGCTCTCGGCCCGCGATGACGCCGCTGAGAATTCTGCGAGCACTCCACATGCATCTTGATCTTTCCGAACTGTCCCAGCTGGCGCCGATCTTTCGCGAGCTGTTCAAGGGTTATCACGTCAGCCGCCGCGACCCGGAGCTGTACTCCCAGCTATCGAACTTCCAGGACCAGTACCGCACCCTGTTCAAGGCCCTGGGCTTCGAACTGGTGTGCGACACCCGTGGCTTCTACTACTTCGTGCCGGAGAACGCCGCCGCCCAGGTGAACAAGACCGCCCAGCGCCTGGCGCTGTTCACCTTCATCCTGGTGGAGCACCTGGCCGACCAGGGCCGCGACCCGGTCGCCGTGCTCGACGGCGGCAGCCTCGGCCGCGACGAACTGCCATCCTTGCTGGAGAAGTACCGCGACCTGTTCATCCAGGCCGAAGTGCAGACCCATGAAGAACTGGAAGAAAAAATCATGCGGCGCATGACTCAACTGGGTTTTGCCGGCGAGGAGCCGGGCATCTACCGCTTCCTGCCGCCGATGCACCGCTTCCTCGATGTGTGCCTGTCGGTGCAGCAGGACCGTGACCTGGCCGCCAGCCTGCACAGCGTGCTGCCGTTGCCGACGCCGGTGCTGATCGACGAAGACAGCGACGAAAAACTGCTGCAGACCGACGACCCGCTGGACCTCAGCGAATTCGTCGAATCGGAAAGTGAAGAGGACGCACTGGCCCGCGCCATTGCCGAAGAACAGGAGCTCGACGCATGAGCAAGGAACGCTACGGCATCCGCCGCTTTGCCCTTTTGAACACCGCCGGCTACAGCCTGGGCCTGTTCCCGCTGGAAGAACCGCTGTCGGTCTACGGCGCGAACAACCTGGGCAAGTCCGCCTCGATCAACGCCCTGCAATTCCCGATCCTGGCACGCATGTCGGACATGAGCTTCGGCAAGTACAGCCTGGAACAGTCGCGGCGTTTCTACTTCGCCACCGATACCAGCTACATCCTGGTGGAAGTGTCCCTGCCCCATGGCCCGCATGTGATCGGCGTGGCCGGGCGCGGTCCGGGCGGCAGTTTCGGTCACCAGTTCTTCGCCTATGCCGGCTCGCTGGACCTGGCGCACTACCAGAAAGACGACACCTGCCTGCGGCAGAAAGAGCTGTTCACCAACCTCGAGCGTCAGGGCCTGAAGGCCTATGAGCTCAAGCCGGATGAACTGCGTCGCCTGCTGGTGGGCGGACATACCTCGATTCCGCTGGACCTGACCCTGATCCCGCTGCGCTCCACCAGCGAGCAGAGCCTGAAGACCTTCCGCGCGCTGTTCATCAACCTGCTGCACATGCGCGAAATCACCGCGGCCAAGCTCAAGCAGCTGTTCCTCGATGCCTTCGAACACAGCCTGCGTTCCGGCAGCGTCGACTACATCGCCGCCTGCGAAGATGCCTTCCGCGACGTGCGCCGCATGGAGCAGGACTACAACTCGCTGGTGGCCGCGGGTCCCCTGGTGGAAGCCCTGGCCAACGGCGTGACACAGCGCGACATCCTGCGCGGCAAACTGCATCGCCTGTCGCCGCTGCTCGATTCGCTGCTGGGCACCTGGTCCGACTACGCCAGCGCGCGCAAGGAAGAGCTGACCATCCAGGCCGAGCACTACCGCAACGAACAGGACGCACTGCAGAACGACCAGCGCAGCAGCACCCAGGAAATGATGCGCCTGGAGCGGGAAATCACCGGCACCCAGCGCTGGCTCGGCGAGCTCTCGGTGCTCAAGCATCGTTTCGCCCTGGTGGACGACGTCAAGGTCCTGGAGCAGCAACTGCTGGCGGCCAAGGATGCCCACGACGAACTGGCCGGCGCCCTGGCCCAGTCCCGGCAGTTCTCCGCCGAGGACCTGGAAGAGCGCCTGCGGGATCTGGAAAAACGCCTGAAGTCGGTCAAGCAGCAGCTCGATAACGCCGACAACAACAGCTATGCGCGCCTGCGCGAGGAATTCTCGCAACAGGACGTCGAGCGCCTGATGCGCCTGTTCAACAGCCAGTTGTTCAGCCTGCCGCTGGGCGAACATGGCATTGCCCTGGACGAGAACGGCGACTGGGTCAAATCCGTGGAGCTGATCCTCGATGGCTTCAAGGGCGAGCGCTTCGAAGTGCCGGGGCTGTCCATCGACATTTCCCACATCGAACCGCCGGCCTTGCAGGCCCTGGCGGACCGCGCGGCATTGCGCGACCAGAAAGAGCGCCTGGACAAAGAACTCAAGCAGCTGAAAACCCAGGCCGCGGTGGCCGCCGACCGCGCCGCGAGCAAGACCCAGACCGAAGCGCTGTACCAGCAGGTGCTGGATGCGCAGAAAGCCCTGGAAGATTTCCGCCGCGCCCAGACCCTGAGCGCCGAGGAAGGCGAAAAGCTGGAACAGCTGGCGCAGATGGAAGCCGCCCAGGACGAACTCAAGCGCTCCAGCGACGCCTTCACCGAACGCGTCCAGCAGCTGTCGGCCAAGCTGCAACTGGTGGGCCGGCAGATCGGCGACATGGAAGCCAAGCAACGCACCCTCGACGATGCCCTGCGCCGTCGCCAGCTGTTGCCGGCGGACCTGCCGTTCGGTACGCCGTTCATGGAGCCGGTGGACGACTCCATGGACAACCTGCTGCCCCTGCTCAACGACTATCAGGACAGCTGGCAGGGCCTGCAGCGGGTCGATGGCCAGATCGAGGCGCTGTACGCCCAGGTGCGCCTCAAGGGCGTGGCCAAGTTCGACAGCGAAGACGACATGGAGCGTCGCCTGCAACTGCTGATCAACGCCTATGCGCACCGCACCGACGAAGCCCTGACCCTGGGCAAGGCGCGTCGCGCGGCCGTCACCGACATCGCCCGGACCCTGCGCAATATCCGCAGCGACTACGACAGCCTCGAGCATCAGTTGGCGCTGTTCAACCGCGAGATCAACAAACGCCAGGTGTCCAACCTGCAGAGCTTCCGTATCGTGCTCGCGCCGAACAAGGAAGCCCTCAAGCACATCGACCAGATCATCCACAGCGCCGGCCAGTACGAAGAAGGCGAGACCCTGTCGGTGTTCGACCTGAGCCAGAGCGCCGAGCAGGACAGCAAGAACGAAGAGGCCAAGGAATACCTGGCCCGTCTGGTAGCGGCCAACCATAACCAACTGGGCCTGAAGGACCTGTTCGAGCTGGCGTTCGAGATCACCAAGGTCAATGGCCAGCCGGTGATCCACACCGATATCGATGGCGCGGCGTCCAACGGCACCACCATGACCATCAAGGCGCTGACCAACATGTACCTGTTGCTGCACTTGATGGACCGCGAGCAGGCCGGACGCATCCGCCTGCCGTACTACCTCGACGAGGCCGCGGACATCGACGAGAAGAACCAGGCAGCGCTGCTGGAAACCAGCCTGCAACTGGGCTTCGTGCCGATCCTGGCCAGTGTGAAGCCGCAGGTGTCGGCCCAGGTCGCCATCGACCTGGAAGGCGGCAGCGGCCCGAACGGTATCTACATCGACGAGGCGGACTGGAAGTACATCCGCCGTCACGATCAGGTCAAGGCCACCCTGAACGTCGAGCCAGAAGCCGAAACGGAGCTGGACGAGGTGTAACCCGCCCGAAGCCGTAAAACAAAAAGGCCGTGATCTTTCGATCACGGCCTTTTTGTTTTCTGGGTTATTTGCCCAGGAGGATTTTCGGTGCCCAGGTCAGCCATTCGTCCTCGAACTTGTCGAACAACGGGAAGGTCTGTTCCGGCCGTGCCGCGTTGCCCATGCGCTCGCCATCCGGCGTGGCAAAGGCGATGCCGCCCTGGATCAGGGTCTCCAGCGACTCAGTACGGACAGTTGCGCCCTTGAACAGGCCAATGTCGATACCGAACCCGCTGCTGTTCCAGAAACGCGTGCCGCCACGCACCAGCGGCGCGTACTTCGGCTCGATCAGGATATGGATCAACACCCGGTCGGCAGTCTGGCCCAGTTCGTAGCCCGTGACCTTGCCCACCGTTACCTCGCGGTAAGTCACCGGCACGCCGACCTTCAGCGAGCCGCGCCGCGCCGCGCTCAGCACCAGGCTCAGGCCGGCCTCGGCGACTGCAGCTTCCGGTGGCTGGGGCAAGGCGACAAAGCTGGTTTGCGCGCCGAGGTTCTTCGCCGCCGGCTGCACCTCGATGTACTGCCCGGTTACCAGGGTTTCCAGATTGGCGGTCTTGATCAAGCCAAGCTCCGGCTTGACCACCCAGAACTGGCTGCCGACCCGCGCGATTCGCTCCGGCACCTCGGTGATCCGAGCTTTGAGCAGCACCGACTGCAGATCGCCGCTCAGGTCGACGTCTTCGACCTTGCCGACATCCAGCCCCTTGAAGCGGATAGGCGTACCCGGACGCAGGCCATCGGCGCGATCGACCTTGATGCTGATCAGCGTGCCCTTCTGTGTCGCCTGCTCCTTGTCGGCATACAAGCGGAAACGTGGGATGCGCTTTTTCAGCGGCACGTTGGG
This sequence comes from Pseudomonas sp. GW821-FHT02B10, assembly GCF_059421865.1. Classification (NCBI taxonomy): domain Bacteria; kingdom Pseudomonadati; phylum Pseudomonadota; class Gammaproteobacteria; order Pseudomonadales; family Pseudomonadaceae; genus Pseudomonas; species Pseudomonas sp. GW821-FHT02B10. The sequence continues at coordinate 298,239 of NZ_JBWKVU010000007.1, forward strand.
TTCCGGCGTGTCGAAGGCGATACCGCCGGCCATCAGGCTTTGCAATGACTCGCTCTTGACCTGGATGCCGCCGGTCAGGCCACCGGTCAAGGTGACACCGCTGGCATTCCAGAAGCGCGTCGAGCCGTTCACCAGCCCTTCGTACTCCTTCTCGATGTGCACACCGATGACCAACTGCTTGCGGGTCCGCGAAAACTGGTAGCTCTGCACCGAGCCGACCTTGACCTGCTTGTACAGAATCGGGCTGCCCACCTCCAGCGAACCGAGGTTTTCGGTGAACAGCACCAGGTGCAGGCCAGGGGAGCGCAGGTCCAGCGGCGGCGCCTTGGGCCGCGCCTCGAATTCGCGTTGCGGAGCACCGCCCTTGTCACCTGGGCGCACCGCAATGTAGTTGCCTTTGACCAGGGCTTCCAGACCGGTGATACCCGCCAGGGAGATCGAAGGCTTGACCACCCAGAACTGGGTGCCTTGCACCAGGTAATCCTCGGCCAGGGGGTCCAGGGTCAGCTCCGCCGTGGCGCTGGACAGATCCGGGTCGACCTTGAGGGCCTTGAGGTTACCGACCTGAATCCCCTTGTACATGACCGGCGTGCGGCCTGCCTGGAGCCCTTCGAAATCACTCAGCTTGACCTTGACCCGGATGCCCGCCTGCGCCGCGTCGAAGTCTTCGTAGAGGCGGAACGGCAGGGTCGGGTCGGTTGGCGGGCTGTCCCGGCGATTCTCCGGGGTGGCGAAGGCGATGCCGCCGGCGACGATGCTGGCCAGGGATTCGCTACGCACTTTCACACCGGACAGGTTGGCGTCGATGCTGATGCCGCTGGCGTTCCAAAAACGCGTATGTTTACGCACCAGGTTGGCGTAGGTCGGCTCGATAAAGACTTTGATCTCCACCGTGTTCTGGTCTTCGGAGAGCAGGTAGCTTTTCACCTGCCCCACCTGGATCTGCTTGTAGAACACCGGGCTGCCGCGGTTCAACGATCCCAGGCGATCCGCCTTGATGGTCAAGTGCAGGCCCGGCTTGGCGTCCGATAACGGTGGTTCTTCGACCAGCGCCTTAAACTTGCGCGCAGGCTCGCCCTCTCCCGGGCTGATAGCGATGTAGTTGCCTGAAACCAACGTCTCCAGCCCGGTGATCCCGGCCAGGGTCACGCTCGGCTTGACCAGCCAGAAGCGTGTGCTGCTCTTCAGGTATTGCTGGACGTCCTTGTTCATCTCGACAGTGGCAATCACCCCTCTGGTGTTGCCTTCGTCGTCCAGGGCCAGGGCCTTGACCTTGCCCACCGACATCCCTTTGTAGACCACCTCGGTCTTGTTGGCCTGGATGCCCTCGCCGCTTTCAAAGCGCACCTGGACCTCGATACCGGTCTGACTGTAGGCACGCCAGCCCAACCATCCGCCAATCAGCAACGCGATCAGGGGCAGGACCCAGATGGCCGACCAGTTCGAAGCCGGACGGGTTTTAGCTTTAGGCAAATCACTCATTGTCGTCGTCCGACTCCGTGTTATCCCAGATCAGTCGGGGATCAAAAGTTACTGCGGCGAGCATCGTCAGAATCACCACGCTGGCAAAGGCCACTGCACCGAGATTGGCCTCGATACTGGCAAGCCGACCGAAGTTCACCACCGCCACCAGGATGGCGATCACAAAGATATCCAGCATCGACCAGCGGCCGATGAACTCGATAAAGCGGTACATCCAAATGCGTTGCCGCGCCGATAACGGCTGGTGGCGCTGGACCGAGAACAGCAACAGGGCAATCCCCACCAGCTTGAAGGTGGGCACCAGGATACTGGCGATGAACACCACCGCCGCAATCGGGATCATGCCGTGCTGCACCAGTACGATCACCCCCGACATGATGGTGCTGGGGTCACCCTGGCCGAGTGACGTGACCGTCATGATCGGCAGTACATTGGCCGGGATGTACAGGATCGCCGCGGTAATCAGCAGTGCCCAGGTACGCATGATGCTGTTGGGGCGACGAGCATGCACCAGGGCCCCGCAGCGAGTGCAGGTCTGCTCATCGGTATCGGGTTCCTGCCTGTTCAGCTCGTGGCATTCATTACAGACCAGAATGCCCGCATCAATCGCCCGCATGCGCATCCTCCCCGGCCAGGGCATCCCATATCTGATGGGGCGACATGACCACCTCCAGCCATACCTGAACCAATAACAGGCTGACAAAACACACCAACCCCAGGCCGACCGTCATGGCAGCCAGGTCCGCCAGCTTGACGATGGCGACCAATACTCCCATCAGGTAGACCTCGAGCATGCCCCAGTCCCGCAAGTGGTGATAAATGCGGTACAGCAACAGACCGTAACTGCGACCTATGTCCAGGCGAATGCTCAGGAGCACGAGCAACTGGCAGACCAGCTTGAGCAATGGAATGCCCATGCTGCAGAGAAACACCACCACCGCCACGCCTTGCATATCGGTATTGAACAAACCGATTACGCCGCTCCACACGGTGTCCTCAGAGGATTGTCCGAGTAGATTGAGCTGCATGATGGGTAAAAAGTTCGCGGGGACATAGAGCAGTAGCGCGGCAATAACCAATGCCAAGCTGCGATCCACGACGTTATGGCGGTGTGCGTATAGCTCGTAACCACAGCGGGGGCACTGGGCTTTTTCTCCGTGGGCCAGCTCTGGCTTGCGCATCAGCAAGTCGCATTCGTGGCAGGCCACCAGATCGTCCAGCGGCAACTCCGACAGCCGGGGGGCGTCAACCGTATCTGACATACAAGACTCTGGCTCTGAAAAGGCGTGAAGCTATTCTAGAGGTCCGTCCCGAAAATAACTGTGCAAAATTGTTTGGAGATAAGAACCGTTTTCTACGCGCAAAAACAAAACCCCAATTGCTTTCGCAATTGGGGTTTCGGAATTTAATCTTGACGATGACCTACTCTCACAT
>NZ_JBWKVU010000008.1:0-290793 GCF_059421865.1 Pseudomonas sp. GW821-FHT02B10
TTCAGTCGGTTAGAATACCGGCCTGTCACGCCGGGGGTCGCGGGTTCGAGTCCCGTCCGCTGCGCCATATTCGATGAGCTGGAACACTGAACGCCAGCTCATCACAGAAAGCCCGCTAACGCGGGATTTTTGCTATCTGGAGTATGTAAATGTTCCCCAAAAAAGCGGCCCGCGGGCCGCTTTTTTCGTTTCTGGATCACTGCTCGGCGTTGCGGCTGTGCCGGTAGTCACTGACCGCTTCGTACACCGCCTTGCGCAGGCGGTTGATGCCGCCGATGGGGCGGTGCGCTTCCAGCCCGAACCAGGGGTTGAAGGACAGGTTGTCGCATTGCAGGTTCTGCCGCGGGGTGTCGAAGTCCTGGGCAGGAATTTTGATCCGCGCCACGGTTTCGAAAGGCGCATCGCTTTCCCGCCATTCGATGCTGGTGTCTTCGATGGGCATGTAGTGGCTTGGGTCCTGGCGCTGCACCTGCAATACCAAGCAGGCCGGCACGCGGTCGGTCGACAGCTGCTGGTTCAGGGCGTTGCGTAGAAAGTTGGGCAGGGCCTGGTTCTGTGGGGGCAGGTTGTACACCGGGCAGCTGTCGGGGTCCGGCGCGACGCGGAACTTGGCGTTGGCGCTGCCGAACTTGTAGGGCGAAACCGAAAAATAGCGGGTTTGCGTCGGGCTGGCCGGGGGCGGTGACAGGGTGGCCAAGGCAATGAACAGGTGGCGGACCTGCCAGGTGCGTGGGTCCCAGCCGGGGAAAAAGGCTCCGACCTTTTTTCCGTCCGCCTGCGCGGCGACATTCTGCCGGTACTCGGCGACATCGCTGACGAAGAAGTTCGGATGGTTGAACATCACGAAATCCTGCTCGCCACGGCTCTGCTGTTCCTTCAATAGCTGGGTGCCGGGCACATTCAACAACTTGATCGCCATCCCGCGCGCGTCACGAATGCTGTCGAACTGTGGATAAGCATTGCCGTTGGACAGCCGCACCATGGCTTGCCAGGTCTTGCCGGGTTCGGCGAACACGCCCTGGCGCAACGGCGGCGCCAGTTGCTCGAGCACCTGGACCTCGGCCTTTACGCAGCCATGGGCCTTGGCGTGGGCGTCGCGCAGGTAACGGGTGTTATCCCGGTGCTGATCGACGATGCGCACGGCGGTCTGGATGATGTCCTGGGTCATGGTGGCTTCGCCGGGCGGGACCTGTTCTTCGGTCGAAACCGGCCCCTGGTAGCGCCAGATCGACCAGGCGCTGCTCAGCGCCCAGCCGAGCAGGGCGATCAGCACCAGCAGCAGAAGTGTCTTGAGCAGCAGCGCCCCTATGCGCAGCCATAAGGTGATCAGCATGAAACCGTCCTTTCGATGAGGGCCAGGGTCATGGCAGTTGCGCCTCCAGCGGTCCGCCCAGCACTTTCAAGTATTCCAGCAGGGCCCAGCGTTCCTCGGGTTGCAGCAGGCGGCCGATCACCCCGTCGCCACGCTTGCCCGAACGGAATTCATGGCCGCTGTTGTGATTGCCGCTGATCCTGGTATCGAACAGGAAGCCGTTCTTGAACGGCTCGGTACGATAGCCCAGATGCTTCGGATCGTATTCGAAGGTGCCTTTATAGAAGGTGCTGGCGCGTTCGTCCTGAGGCGAAAGCAACTGATACAGGCTAGGCACCGAGCCGTTATGCAGAAAGGGCGGGGTAGCCCATACCCCGGCCAGCGGCCGGGCCTTGTAGGCGCGCAGTTCGCGGACGCCGATCGGCAAGCCGTAGCCATCGAGTCGCGGGCGTTCCGCCGGGGTCACCTGGGCGTCCCGGTAGGCGCGCTCCTCAACGAAGGCGGTGACATAGGCCAGGCCCTTGGCCGCTGACAGCTGGCGCATGTCCAGCGGCTCAGTGGGCGTGGGGTGCAGCTGGACATTTGATTGCGCCAGTTCGGCGGCGTCCCATTGCAGCGCGCTCAGGTCGTAACGCTGATCGGCAATATTGTTGGCCGTATTCGGGTCGGTACCGATCACAGCAACCGGCAGCATCTTCAGTTGTTGTACCGGGCGCCCATTGACCTCGGTGACCGGCGGGACATGGCAACCTGCGCAGTTTTCCGCGAACAGCACTCGCCCCTTGGCCGCCAGGGGCTTGTCGATGCTGCCGAACAAATCTTCGGGCCAGGTCGGCGGTTTCAGTCGTTGCAGGGTTTCTTCGATGCGGTTGAGGTCGCGCACCCGAACGCTCGACGCGTATCGGGCATCGCCCTTGAGCGGCTGGCCCTGGGCATCGAAGAAGTTCAGGGTGGCGCCTACACCCAGCGCCTCGCCGATATTGCGGGCCATGGGTTGCTGGGCCGAGCCGTTCCACTGCACCCAGTCGAAGGTCCAGATGTCCCATAGCTGCGGATAGTCCACCGGTGCGTTGGCTACCCGATAGTTGTCGGGGGAAATGGCGTCGCCGAAGCTGGCATTGGCGATCCGGCCAAAGGCATCGGTACGTCCGGGGCCTTCCTCGGTGGGATAGAGGCCGCGGTGAGTGTCGTTCCAGGCGACGTGCAGGAAGGTGTCCAGCGACGCCTTGAAGTCCTTGCGCAGTTGTTCATGCTCGGCGTCGTAGTTCTGGCCCAGCACGTTGCGGGCGAAGCGCTCGAATTTCCACGGGTTGTAATAGGTCGACGCCAGGCTGGCGACCAGCGCCTGGCCAAAGCTGCCGCCGCGCAGGGTGGGCACGCTGGAGGGCAATACATGTTGCGCCGAACCGCCGTCGACCCGCAGGGCCTGCTGGTTGTAGCGCAGCTCGCCGGTGTGGCAGGCGGCACAGGTGATGTCCAGGTACTGCTGCGGGCTGCCAGGGTTCTGATGGCGGGTGAAGCCGACCGGCAGGTTCGCCGGGTTATCGGCGCTGGCCTGTTGCGCCGGATCCACCAGGAAGCCGAAGCGGGCCAGGTACTGCGGCGCGGCGAAGCGTTGCGTGGAGAAGGGCAGTTCCAGGGCGGCGAACCACTTATAACGCAGGCCCTTCACCTGAGTGCCCTGGGGGGTGAAGTAATAGGTCTGGCGGTCGGCGGCGCTCCATTGATCCTGATAGTGCACCTGCCGGGCGGGCATATAGTCGGGCAATTTCGGATTGGCCACGTAATACAGGACCACGGCCAGGGCGACGCCGATCAGGGCGAGGATCAAGAGCAAAACACGGGATAAGAGGCGCAAGATAAACATCCTTGTCGAGTTGTGGCTCTCTTATGCCTCAAGGGCAAACTGCCGGGCAAGTGGCCATTACGTCCGCTGTCGTTACTTTGCGGTCGGGGTGTTCTTTCCCGCGCTCGTTGTAATGGCTGGCGAAATGCTTTTAAACACGTGAACTTATCGGGCTAATCCGGCTCTCATGCCGGTAGCCATTGGTCGTGGCCGCCTGATAAGCTCGCGGCTTTACTCGATTGCCCTTTAGGCGCATGAACAAGGAAATAGCATGAAACAGCATCGGTTAGCGGCGGCGGTAGCCCTGGTTAGCCTGGTACTCGCGGGTTGTGACTCGCAGACCAGCGTGGAGCTGAAAACCCCGGCGCAGAAAGCTTCCTATGGTATCGGCCTGAACATGGGCAAAAGCCTTGCCCAGGAAGGTATGGATGACCTGGATTCCAAAGCGGTAGCCCAGGGCATCGAAGATGCCATCGGCAAGAAAGAACAGAAGCTGAAAGACGACGAGCTGGTCGAAGCCTTCGCCGCGCTGCAAAAGCGTGCTGAAGAGCGCATGGCCAAGATCAGCGAAGAATCGGCAGCAGCCGGCAAGAAATTCCTCGAAGAAAACGGCAAGAAGGCTGGCGTGACCACTACCGCCTCCGGCCTGCAGTACGAAGTGCTGAAAAAAGCCGATGGCGCCCAGCCTAAGCCGACCGACGTGGTGACCGTTCACTACACCGGCACCCTGACCAACGGCACTGTGTTCGACAGCTCGGTCGAGCGCGGCAGCCCGATCGATCTGCCGGTCAGCGGCGTGATTCCGGGTTGGGTCGAAGGCCTGCAACTGATGCACGTCGGCGAGAAGTACAAACTGTACATCCCGAGCGATCTGGCCTACGGCGCACAGAGCCCGAGCCCGGCCATTCCGGCCAACTCGGTTCTGGTGTTCGAGCTGGAACTGCTGGGTATCAAGGATCCAGCGAAACAAGACGACGCCAAGTAATCTTCGTCTGGTTCAATGACAACGCCCCGTTCTTACGGGGCGTTGTCGTATCTGGTCGTTGGTCCGGGAAAAAATGCGAACCCACGGCATAAGGCATAGTCTTAACAGCACGTGTTGCGGCTAGCCGCATGAGGCTGCCAAGTCAATGAAATTATGGGTTTTTTTATGTGAGTAAAAAACGCCCGATCTGAGCCGAGCCCTTGTAAAACGGGGCTTTCAGCTGTGAAAAGCGGCTCTGTTCACAAGGTTATCCACAATTTGTGTGGATAACATTTCAGTGGGAGTGACGATGAAAGCACCCTGGAATTTTGCCCGCTTCCTGCCCCTGGCCGGCCGCTTGCTCAGCCGTGGCCGACTGCCGACCCTGTTGTTCGCCGTGGCCAGCAAAGGCGCCTTGCAAGGCGGCCGTCTTGGCAAGCTCAAGGACGATCTGCGCCTGCTGCAGGCCCTGTGCCTGGCTTACTGGCGTGGTGAGTACCGCGCCATCAGCCCCAAGGCGCTGCTGTCGGTAGTCGCGGGCCTGATGTACTTCCTCAGCCCGCTGGATGCCATCCCGGACTTCCTGCCGATGTTCGGCATGCTCGACGATATCGCCGTTCTGGCCTGGATCATGAAAACCCTGGACGGCGAACTCAGCGCCTTTCGCGCCTGGCGCAATCGCCAGCAACCGGAGAAGCTGGCGGTAGTGGAACGTTTGCCCGACACCCCGGAACAACTGCAATTGGAAGGTCCGAAGAAAAACTGAGTGAATTCGGATCCATACAACGATGCCCCCGCGACCTTAGTGACTGTTAGGATTACACTTCATAAGGAAAAGTCCGACTCGTTATGTGTCGTCCTACGGGGTAGTAATGGATATTCAGATAATTGCACGCGATGGCGAGCCCGAATATGCGGTTCTGCCATGGGCTCAGTATCAGGCTTTGCTAAAAGCCGCAGGTATCACCGAACAATCTCCGCGAGAAGCCAGGGGGCCTGTCGCGACCACAGCCGACCAGCCGCTTCCAGGTCTGGATCAACTTCGCAGTTTGCGTGAAGCCAAGGGCATCGCCATTGAGGCGCTTGCCCGTACGGTAGGTATCAGTCCGTCATATCTGGCCATGATTGAAAGCGGTGAGCGTCAACCCGACGCCGCTATACGCCGTAGCCTGGCCTGGGAATTGACGGTTCCGGGTTGGAGGGATGAATCGTGAGCGTAAGGATCAGTCGTCAACATTGGGATGGCCTGTTGGGGGAACTCGACCAGGCCCGTCGGCAACGCCATCTTTTGACCTATCGCGCTCTGCTTGAGCGCTTGCAGCTACCCAGCCCCGCCATGCAGACCCTGACGGCGGCCCTTGAGCACCTGGCCGCGCTGGACGCGCGTGCGGAGCAGCCATTGCGCAGTTCGCTGGTGATCAGCCAGGGGGCGAGTCGATTGCCGCGCACCGGTTTTTTCGAGTGTGCGGAACGCCTCGGGCGTTTTTCCGGGCCTTCCGATGGGGTCGCGGCCGCGTCGTGGCACGCCTCGGAAGTGGTTCGTGTGTTCGAGTACGAATACCCCGAGTCGGTGGAGGCCTGAGTGTTCTGGCGCCTCAAGGCGCGAGCCGGCTACTGGCTGGCTCGCCGGTTGTTTCATTGGCCCTGGTTTGTGCGTCAACCCCGGGGCTGGCACTGGCTGGAGGGGCAATTGGCGCGCATGGCGAACCTGGGGGACGTCGGCGCACAGAGTTTTTATGGCCATATCCTGACCTTTCGTGGCCAGGGGCTGGGGGCTCGTGAAGAAGGCATACGCCTGTTACGTCTTGCCGGCTTGGCCGGGGACGCCAAGGCGGCCTATCAGATGGGCGTCATCAGCCTGGCCGGTTCGCCCAGCAAGGCCGCGGATGCGGCGCAAGCCGCCCGTTGGTGGACCCTGGCGGCGAAAGCCGGGCATCCCCTGGCCGAGGTCAAGCTGGCGCAGCTGAATCAGTCGAGTACGCCGGATCCGCTAGCCGGTCCGCGTCAGCCGTAAAGCCGTCTGCCATCTGACGGCTGTCGATCACATGGATGCTGTAGCCCGGCACATTCTTGGCGTGGTGCTTGGCTTGCGAGGCCAGCTCGGCCAACTGGCTGGCATCGAGTTGTCCACAGGCCTGTGGATACAGGTGCACCACGCCAATGGACAGTGACAGCAAGGCGAACTCCTGGCGAATGCCCTGGCGGTTGGGGGCGATGAAGCAGCCGGCTTCCAGGTGTTCGCTGCGATAAAAACGCCGGCACTGGCTATGGAAGTCGTCCAGCAGCTGGTTCAGGCGTTTTTGCCAGTCCTCGGGGCCCAATACCAGGAGAAAGTCGTCGCCGCCGATATGGCCGACGAAATCGCGGCTGGGGTCCACCCGGTCATTCAGGCACTGCGCCAGGCACAACAACACTTCATCACCACGGCCGTAGCCATAGATGTCGTTGAAGGGCTTGAAGCTGTCGATGTCCACGTAACAGATCAGCGATTCCCGTCCTTGTTGCAGCAGGTGGGTCAGGCACTGCTGGATCGGCACGTTGCCAGGCAACAGGGTCAACGGGTTGGCATAACGCGCCTGCTGGATCTTCAGCTCGGTAATCAGCTTGAGCACATCGATCACCCGTCCCAGGCCCAGGTAGCTACCGTTGAGGGTGATGATGAAATCCTCTTCGATCCGTTGCCGGGCACGGCTGGTGATCAGGCGGCTGACTTGTTGCAGCGACTGGCTGAGTTCCACCGCCAGGAAGTCATCGTTCATCAGGCGGCTGATGGGCTTGCGGGCAAACAGGTCGGTGGCGAAGGGCTTGAGCAGGGCATCGGACAACGAATGGCGGTGCACGATGCCGCAGGGCTGGCCCTGTTCGTCGAGCACCGCCAGCGAGTTGAGGTTGGCCTGGCGACGGAAGGCTTCCAGCACCGTGGCCGTCGGTATGTCGCGTGCTACCGCCGGTTGTTCGTTGAGCAGGGCACTGAGGTCGCTGCCTTCGTCGTTGAGCGTCGCGGGAGTGCTTTCGCGCTTGGGTAGCAGGTTGCGGCCATCGCGGGGCGGATGTTCCTGGGGGCGGCAGAGCAGGTAACCCTGCAGCAGGTCCACGCCCATTTCCGTGAGCACCTCCAGCTCTTCCGCCACTTCGATACCCTCGGCGATCACCTGGGCGCGGGAGGCCTTGGCAATTTGCAGGATCGAACCGACGAACTCGCGCTTGAGGGCATCCTGATGAATGCCGTCGATAAAGTGCCGGTCGATCTTCACGTAGTCCGGGCGCAGCTCGGACCACAGACGCAGGCTCGAGTAACCGGCGCCGAGGTCGTCCAGGGCGATCGAGAAACCCATGTCCCGATAATGATGCAGCGCATTGTGCAGCAGTTGGAAGTCATCGATTGGCGTCTGCTCGGTGAGTTCGATCACCACCTGGCTCGGCGGAATACCGAAGTCTTGCAGCAGTTGCAGGGTTCGTCCGGGCTGGTGGGCAGCCTCCAGCAGCGATTCCGGAGAGACGTTGAGGAACAGCTTGCCGGGCAACTGCTGCTCGCTGAACCCCTTGCAGGCGCTCTGGCGGCAGGCGATTTCCAGCTCGTTGAGGCGTCCGACCTGGCGGGCCACGGCAAACAGGGCGACAGGGGAGTGCAGCGGGCTGTTGGACGGGCCACGGGTCAAGGCTTCATAGCCGAGAATGCGTCGTTCGGAGAGACAGATGATCGGCTGGAACAGACTGTGCAAACCGCTTTGAGCCAGGATTGAGCTCAAGGCACTCAGCTGTTCGGTCGTGGTCATGGCGATCTCTGTCGATAAAAAAAGGACCGGGCGCGCCCTTGATTCAAGAGCAGCGCCCGGTCCTTTATTTCACGACAGAATGATGACTGTTTGATGACGCTCCGAGGAGCGTCAGCATTAAATTGCCATCATCTCAGTGCTTGGCGACCGCGGTGTTGAGCTTCAGGTAATCGAGGAGGATTCGTCCGGTTTCGCTGAGGTAAGCGTCGTCTTCCGGCTTGGTCTTGTCCGGATCGGCGGCCGCGATGGCGTCCTCGTCTTCTTTCTTCAGCTCCTTGAGCGGCTCTTCACCCTTGGCCTTGCGGCGGAGGTTTTCCAGCGTCAGTTGCTTGGCCTCGATGTCGGCGTGTTGTGCCCGACGTTCGGCTTCGTTGAGGCTGACGGTTTTTTCCGCCATCAGCTTCTTGGCCAGGGCCAGCTTGTCGCGGATGAAGACGAACTCGGCGTCCTTGGCCGAGCGCACGTCATGCTCGGATTTCAGCTGCGCGAGGAACGGCTTGAACGGATCCACCGCCGGCTTGATGGCCGGGCGAATGGTGTCCCATGGCATGGCTTCGGGCAGGGCGCTTTCGCCGATTTCCTTGGTGTCGATGATCGACGGGTAATCGATGTCCGGCAGCACGCCCTGATGCTGGGTGCTCTGCCCGGAAACCCGGTAGAACTTGGCCAGGGTCAGTTTCAGCTCGCCGTGGTTGAGCGGCTGGATGGTCTGCACGGTGCCTTTGCCGAAGGTCTGGCCACCGATGATCAGTGCACGGTGATAGTCCTGCATCGCACCGGCGAAAATCTCCGAGGCCGAGGCCGAGAGACGGTTGACCAGCAGCGCCATTGGCCCTTTGTAGAAGGCGCCAGGGTTTTCATCTTCGAGCACGTCGACCCGGCCGTCGGCGTTACGCACCAGCACGGTAGGGCCCTTGTCGATGAACAGGCTGGTCAGCTCGGTGGCTTCCTGCAGGGAACCGCCGCCGTTGTTGCGTAGGTCGATGACCACGCCGTCGACCTTGTCTTTCTGCAACTCGGTCAGCAGTTTCTTCACGTCACGGGTGGTGCTCTTGTAGTCCGGATCGCCGGCACGGAAGGCCTTGAAGTCCAGGTAGAAAGCCGGGATCTCGATCACCCCGAGCTTGTAGTCCTTGCCGTCTTGCTTGAGGTTGAGGATCGACTTCTTCGCCGCCTGCTCTTCCAGCTTCACCGCTTCGCGGGTGATGGAGACGATCTTGCTGGTCTGGTCGTTCGGCGCGTTGCTCGCCGGGATGATTTCCAGGCGCACCACCGAGCCTTTCGGGCCGCGGATCAGCTTGACCACTTCGTCCAGGCGCCAGCCGACCACGTCGACCATTTCCTTGTCGCCCTGGGCCACGCCGATGATCTTGTCCGCCGGGGCCACCTGCTTGGTCTTGTCCGCCGGGCCGGCCGGCACCAGGCGCACGACCTTGACCTGGTCGTTGTCGCTCTGCAACACGGCGCCGATGCCTTCCAGCGACAGGCTCATGTTGATGTCGAAGTTCTCCGCGTTATCCGGCGACAGATAGTTGGTGTGCGGGTCGTAGGACATGGCGAAGGTGTTGATGTACGCCTGGAAGATATCTTCGGCGCGGGTCTGGTCCAGGCGAGCGAGCTGATTCTTGTAGCGCTTGGTCAGCGTTTCCTGGATCTGCTTGGGTTCCTTGCCAGCGATCTTCATGCGCAGGACTTCGTCCTTGACGCGCTTGCGCCACAGGTCGTCGAGTTCCGCGGTGGTCTTGAGCCACGGCGCGTCCTTGCGATCGATCAGCAAGGACTCCTTGGTGGTGAAGTCGAATTTGTCGACGCCTTTGCCCAGCTCGGCCAGGGCAAAGTCCAGGCGCGCCTTGACGCGGTCCAGGTAGCGTTTGTAAATGATGAAGCCGGCGTTCAGGTCACCGCTTTTCAGGAAGTCGTCGAACTGGGTTTTCCACTTGTCGAATTCCGCGATGTCGCTGGCCATGAAGTAGCTGCGAGACGGGTCCAGCAGCTTCAGGTAGCTGTCATAGATGATCGCCGAGCGCGCGTCGTCCAGCGGTGGCTTGCTGTAGTGATGACGCTTGAGCAGCTCGACGACATTGAGGCTGGCAATTACCTCGTCGCGATCCGGCTGAAGTTTGTCCCAGCTATTGGCTGCGAACGTATTGGTCGACATCGGCAGCAGACCGAGACCAATGAAAAGAGCGAGGGCGGTGCTGGGGAACAAATGCTTCATGCTGATTCGACGCGGGGGCAATTGATAACGCATATTAGGCCGTCTTTGAAGTCGCCGGTTCCACAAGGACCGGTCGCATAATGCAAAAAGCCCGGTGCTACAGCTCCGGGCTCAGTCCAGACTCACTATGGAGGCACTGTGAAAGCATTGCAAGGCGTTGAAGGTCATGTGGAGTGGGTTGAAGAGCCCAGTCCGACGTGCGACGTAGGACAAGTGCGAATCCGCGTGGCGGCCGCGGGACTGAACCGGGCCGACCTGTTGCAACGGGCCGGGCTCTATCCGCCGCCACCGGGCGCCAGCAAGGTGTTGGGCCTTGAGTGCTCAGGCGTGATCAGCGAGGTCGGCCCGGGCTCTGCGTGGCAGGTCGGCGATCGGGTCTGCGCGCTGCTGGCCGGGGGCGGCATGGCCGAGGAGGTGGTGGTCGATGCCCGTCATGTCCTGCCGGTGCCGGAAGGGCTGTCCCTGGCGCAAGCGGCGGCGCTGCCCGAGGTGTACAGCACCGCCTGGCTGAACCTGTTCCAGCTGGCGGCCCTCAAGCCGGGGGAGAAGGTCCTGCTGCACGCCGGCGCCAGTGGTGTCGGTTCGGCCGCGATCCAGTTGTGCAAGGCATTCGGCAACCCGTGCTGGGTCAGCGTCGGTTCCGCCGACCGCCTGGCCTACTGTGAAGCTCTGGGGGCCCAGGGCGGCGTGGTGCGCACCGACGGCCTGGAAGGCCTGCGGGATTTCGGGCCGTTCGATGTGATCCTGGATCCGGTCGGCGCCAACTATGCCGCGCATAACGTCAAGCTGCTGGCCCTGGACGGGCGCTGGGTGCTGATCGGCTTGATGGGCGGGCGCGAGGCCCAGTTGGACCTGGCGCAGATCCTCGGCAAGCGCATCCAGTTGCTGGGTTCGACCTTGCGCAGCCGCGACGAGCAGTTCAAGGCCGATCTGTTCAGCGACCTCAGCCAGCATGTCTGGCCACTGTTCGCCGAAGGGCGCCTGAGCCCGCAGCTGGCCATGACCTTCCCGATCAAGGACGCCGAAGCGGCCTTTGCCGAGCTGGCGACCAACCAGGTGTCGGGCAAGCTGGTGCTGCTGATCGACGAAACCTTGGCCTGATCCTGTAACCGCTGCCGCAGGCTGCGATAAGTCCGAAGGGCTTCGGCGATCTTCAGATCTTGCGCCCACGTTGTGGGCGATCGCAGCCTGCGGCAGCGGCTACAGAGGCGTTTATTTCCACTGATGAATCGGCCAGCCGGCCTTTTCCGCGTGTTCGCGCAGTACCGGGTCCGGGTTGACCACATGGGGGTAGTCGACCTTCAGCAGCAATGGCAGGTCGTTGCGCGAGTCGGAATAGAAGCTCGCGCCTTCGAGGTTTTCTTCTTCGGCATCCAGCCATTCCAGCAGGCGGGTGACCTTGCCTTCGCGGTAGGTCAGGGTGCCCAGGGTATTGCCGCTGTAGACCCCGTGCAGGACCTCCAGCTCGATCCCCAGGACTTCATCGATGCCCAGGCGTTCGGCGATGGGCTGGACCAGGTGAGTGCCCGAGGCCGAGATCACCAGGATCCGGTCGCCGGCCTTGCGGTGGGCGGCGATGGCTTTGCAGGCGTCGCTGAAAATGATCGGTTCGATCACGTCCTCGACCCAGGGGCCGACCAGGTGCCCGACCTCTTCCGGGGTGCGTCCGGCCATCGGCTCCAGGCTGAAGGCCATGAACTCCTCCATGGCCAGCTTGCCGTGGCTGTAGGCGTCCATCAGCTCGTTGTTGCGGCGCATGAAAGACTCGCTGTCGACCCAGCCCAGGCGCCCCATCTGTTCGCTCCAGAGGGTGGCGCAGTCGCCGTGGATCAGGGTCTCGTCCAGATCAAAAATTGCCAGGGCCATTAGTACCGCTCTCTCTTAATCGTTTGCGTCAAAGTCATCAGGCTACCTCACAGAGGGCCGTGGGATCGATGGAAAGTGCCAGGCGTTGGCCGTCGGGGTGCAGATCGTCCGGCGAGCGGTTCAGCACATCCACCACCAGTTCCACGCCACGGGCTTCGACCCGGTAGCGGATCACGTTGCCCAGCAGGCTGTGGCTGCGGATCAGCGCGTCGGGTTCGCCATCCTTGCGCAGCTCGATGGCTTCGGGACGAATCGCGATACGCCCGTTGATCGGCCGCTGCAGCAGCCTGCTGGCACTCTCGGCATCCAGCAGGTTGTAGTTGCCGATGAAGCCCGCGGCGAACACATCCACCGGTGCGGTGTAGAGCGTCTCGGCGTCGCCGCTCTGGACGATCTTGCCCTGGTTCATCAGGAAGATGCGGTCGGACATGGTCAGGGCTTCTTCCTGGTCATGAGTGACGAAAATCGTGGTCAGCCCCAGTTCGCGCTGGATCTGCCGGATCTGTTCGCGCAGGTGCTTGCGGATCCGCGCGTCCAGCGCCGACAGCGGCTCGTCCAGCAGCAACAGGCGCGGACGGGTCACCAGCGAGCGGGCCAGGGCCACGCGCTGGCACTGGCCCCCGGACAGTTGATGGGGATAACGGCTGGCGAAGTCGTGCAGTTCCACCAGGCGCAGGACTTCGAGCACGCGCTGGTGGCTCTCGTCGGCGTTGACCTTCTGCATGCGCAGGCCGAACGCTACGTTCTGCTCCACGGTCATGTTGGGGAACAGTGCATAGCTCTGGAACACCATGCCGATCCCGCGTTTCTGCGGGCTCAGGGGCACGATGTCGTGGCCGTCGAGGAGGATCTTGCCGGCGTCCACCGGGGTCAGGCCGGCGATGCAGCGCAGCAGGGTGGATTTGCCGCAGCCGGACGGGCCGAGCAGGGTGACGAATTCGCCCTTGTGGATTTCGCAGTTGATGTCGCTGAACACTGGGGTGCCACTGTAATTTTTCTGCAGGTGTTGGACGCTGACGAAACTCATTGGCTTTTGTCCTTGTTCAAGATGTTGGCGGCCCAGGTCAGAACCAGCACAAAGAAGAAGTAGGAAATCACCAGCGCGCTGGTGAAGTGGCCGCTGCTGTTGCGCATGTTGTTCAGGTAGACCTGCAGGGTTTCGTAGCGGGTGCCCACCAGGATATTGGCGAACACGAACTCGCCGAACAGGAACGAGAACGACAGCAGCAGGGCCACCATCAGGCCCTTGCGCAGGTTCGGCAGCACCACCAGGAAAGCCGCCTGCCAGGTACTGGCGCCCAGCAGCTGGGCGGCGTCCATCAGGTCGCGCAGGTTGATCGCTTGCAGGTTATTGGTGATCGCTCGGTACATGAACGGCAGGGCCACGGTGAAGTAGCAGCCGACGAGGATCCACGGCGTGCCGACCATGGCGAACGGTCCCGAACCGTAGAGTTGCAGCAGGCCCACCGAGGACACCACCGGCGGCACCGCGAACGGCAGCAGGATCAGGATGTTCATCAGCGCATCGAGCCTTGGGAAGTGGTAGTGCACCACGAACAGCAGCGGCAGGATCAGTACCACCGACAGGATCAGGGCGCCGACGCAGACCAGCAGCGACTGGCCGAAGGCGTGCAGGAAGCGCGGGTCGCTCCACAGCTGGATGTACCACTTGAAGGTAAAGCCGCTGGGCAGGATGGTCGCCGACCAGCTGCTGGCGATGGAGTAGACCAGGGTCCCGGCCAGCGGCAGCAGGAGGATGGCGAACAGCAGGTACACCACGACCCGGTGATAGAGGGCGGCGGAGCCGGGTTCAGCGCGAGACATGGTAGCTCCTCTTCAACAGCAACTGATGGACGATGGTCACCAGGGTCATCAGCGCCACTAGGACCACGGCCAGGGCGCTGGCCATGTTCGGGTCGAGGGAGATGTCGCCGGAAACCATGGCGGCGATGCGGATCGGCAGCACGTTGAAGTTGCCGGTGGTCAGTGCATAGACCGTGGCATAGGCGCCCAGGGCGTTGGCCAGCAGGATGACGAAGGTCCCCAGCAGCGCCGGGGTCAGCACCGGCAGGCCGATGTGGCGCCAGAACTGCCAGCCACTGGCGCCAAGCAGTGCCGCGGACTCGCGCCAGTCTTCACGCAGGGCGTCGAAGGCCGGGTAGAGCAGCAGCACGCCCAGGGGGATCTGGAAGTAGGTGTAGAGGATGATCAGGCCGGTCTTGGAGTACAGGTTGAAATCCTGAATGATCCCCGCCTGCTTGAGCATGATGGTGATGCTGCCATTGAAGCCCAGCAGGATGATGAAGGCGAACGCCAGGGGCACGCCGGCGAAGTTGCTGGTCATGTTGGCGAAGGCGTTGACGAAGTTGCGCAGCTTCGAGTCGACCCGGCGCAGCGAGTAGCTGCCGAGAATCGCGATGACGATGCCGAACACGCTCGACCAGAAGCTGATCTCCAGGCTGTACTGGATGGCCTGCAGATAGAACCTGGAACTGAAGATCTTGTTGAAATTGGCCAGGCCCCAGCCGAGCTCTTCCGATTGCAGACTGTTGATCAGCACCCAGAGCAGCGGGGCGATCTGGAACACGATGAAGAACAGGGCAAAGGGCAGCAGGCACAGGATCGCCAGCCATTTGCCGCGGGTGAATGCATTCACTTCAGCAACTCCCGGCATACAGGTTTGTCGTGGGGCACGCCGAGCAACTCGCAGATGGTGCCGCACAACTCGGTCTGATCCGGCGTGGCGACGGGGCTGAAGCTGAACGCATCGCCGAGAACGAACAACGGCACTTCCCGCTCCTCCGGCAGCAGGCCGTTGTGCGAGCGGTCGTTGTTCATGCCGTGGTCGGCGGTCACCAGCACCTGGTAGCCGGCGTCTAGCCAGCCTTGCAGGTAATCGGCGAGGATGATGTCGGCCGTGCGTGCGCTGTTGCGGTACTGCGGGGTGTCGAGGCCGTGCTTGTGGCCGGCGTCGTCGATGTTCATCGGGTGCACCAGGAGAAAGTTCGGGGCATGGCGCAGCCGCAGGTGTTCGGCATCGGCGAACAGGTGGGAATCGGGGTAGTGGTCGTTCCAGTAGAAATGCCCGTGCTGGATCGGCAGTTTCTTGTTGTCGGTATGCCGGTCCCGGGCCGGGTTGAACGGTGAGCGGTTGTACAGCTCGCTGATCCAGTGATAGGCCGCGGCGGCGGTACCGAGCCCGGCGGCGCTGGCGTAGTGGAAAATGCTGCGCTGGTTGGACAGGCGCGAGACGTTGTTGTGCACGATGCCGCTGTCGATCGGTGGCACCCCGGTCAGGATGCATTCGTAGAGCGGTCGGGACAGGGCCGGCAGTTCGCATTCCAGCTTGTACAGCGCCGCGCGTCCCGCGCCGACGTAGGCCTGAAGGTGCCCCATGGCGTGGCGGGCGACCTCATGGTTGAGGCCGTCGAGCACGACAAGGATGACGTTGTGTGACATGGGGGAGGACTCCGCAAGACAACCAGGTGCCTGTAGGAGCGAGCTTGCTCGCGATGGCATCTCTGCGGTTCCAGGACAGACCGCAGCGCCTGGATCGCGAGCAAGCTCGCTCCTACAGATGCAGCATTACTGCATGTTGATGATCACTTCTTCCTGCCATTTCTGTGGCAGGCCCTTGGAGGTTTTCTCCCAGGCGTCGGCGTCCTTGATCGGCGTGACTTTCTTGTACTGCTCGTTGGGCAGCAGGTTGGCCTGGACTTCGGCGGGCAGGGTCAGGTGCTCGGCGCGGATCGGACGGGCATTGCCGCGCGCCAGGTTGATCTGGCCGGCATCGCTGAAGATGTATTCACGGGTCAGCTTGGCCGCGTTCGGGTGCTTGGCGTATTTGTTGATGATGGTGGTGTAGCCGGAGATCACCGAACCGTCCGACGGGATCAGCACGATGTAGTCGTCCTTGTTGACCATCTTGTTGCGGTAGCTCAGGCCGTTGAAGTCCCAGACCACGCCGACTTCCACTTCACCCTTTTCCATGGTGGCGATGGTTGGGTTGGCCAGGGACAGGCGCCCCTGCTTGGCGATCTCGGCGAACATCAGCAGCGCCGGCTGGATGTTCTTTTCATCGCCGCCCTTGGCGATGGCCGCGGCCAGCACGCCGTTGGCGGCCTGGGCGGCGGTGCTCACGTCGCCGATGGAGACCTTGTATTTGCCTTTCTCCAGGTCGGCCCAGCTTTTGGGGGCTTCGGAGCCGTGCAGCAGCTTCTTGTTGATGATGAAAGCAATGGTGCCGGTGTAGGCCAGCGCCCAGTTACCGTCCTTGTCCTTGGCCCAGTCCGGGACCTGGTCCCAGGTGCTTGGCTTGTAAGGCTGGACCACGCCCTGCTTGACCGCGATCGGGCCGAAGGCCGCGCCCACGTCGCCGATGTCGGCGCTGGCGTTGTCTTTCTCGGCGGCGAACTTGGCGATCTCCTGGGCCGAGCTCATGTCGGTGTCGATGTGCTTGAGGCCGTAATGCTTGGCCAGGTCTTCCCAGGTCCCTTTCCAGTTGGCCCAGTCGTCGGGCATACCGACGCTGTTGACGGCGCCTTCGGCTTTCGCCGCGGCTTCCAGGGTCTTCAAGTCGGTATCGGCGGCCATGGCGGCGGTGCACAGGGCGATGGTCGAGCCTAACAGTGATGCCAGGAAAAGCTGTTTCATCCGAAGCTCCTTTGGGCGTGTTCAACGCTGGGTTTGTCTAACGTTGTTGGTCTAGGTCAGCAATACCTGAGCCAATTTAAGCCGGCTGGATGACACTTTGATGTCGGCATCAGTCCTGCAAGGCGTTTGCGAGTGTCAGGCACGGGTCTGCGAGATAAGCGTAGCCCAGGGCTAAACAGCTGATATGAAAGGACTTGGCCAGCCAATTGCAGGTGTCTGGCACAGCGATTTGGCGGCGTTGTCATCTGCCAGTCATATGCAGTGCCTAGGCTCTCGGTGAAGGCTGAGTGCCTTTTTCCCAGGCACGTTTTGCCCTGAAACAGTGCTGGTCTAGTCCAGATAGGTAACGTTGATGCGCGAAGAGGCAGTCAAGGCGGTGACAGCCATTGGGCAGGTCCTGCAGGAACAGATCGATCACGGGTTGTTGGCACCCGGTAGCAAGCTGCCGGCCGAGCGCAAGCTCAGCGAGTTGTTCGGCACTACGCGGATTACCGTGCGCGAAGCCTTGTTGCAGCTGGAGGCCCAGGGCCAGATCTACCGCGAGGAGCGGCGCGGCTGGTTCGTCTCGCCACCACGGCTGGCCTACAACCTGATGCAGCGCAGCCATTTTCACGCGATGGTCAGCGCCCAGGGGCGGGTGCCGTCGACCGAGATGATTTCGGCGCGCCTGCAACCGGCTTCAGCGGCGGTCTGTGCCTGGCTGCAACTGCCGGCGCTGTCCAGCGTGATCCAGATCCGTCGGGTACGGCGCATCGACGAGCGTCTGGTGCTGTATGTCGAGCACTACCTCAATCCGCAGTACTTTCCGGGCATTCTCGATTTCGACCTGAACCAGTCGATCACCGAGCTGTATGCCCGGCACTACGACCTGCATTACGGGCGGGTGCGCTTCGAGATCGTGCCGACCTCCTTGCCGGTGGAGGCCGCGGCGGCGTTGAAGGTTTCGGTCGGCAGTCCCGGGCTGCGGATCGCCCGGGTCAATTACGACCAGCACCAGCGCCTGATCGACTGCGACCTGGAGTTCTGGCGCCACGACGCGATCCATGTCGGCGTCGATGTGGTCTGAGCCCGCTCCCGGTGCGGGAGCGAGCCTGCTCGCGATAACGCCAGGGGCCAATCCTTAAGGTTTGGCCCCGGCAAACAGATAATCCGTGGTCAATGACGCCAGGGTACGCACGCCCACCACCAGCGCCGATTCATCGACAAAGAACCCCGGGTTGTGGTTCGGCGCGGCTTTGGCCATGTCCTGGTCCCGCGGTGTCACGCCGAGAAACACGAACAGCCCCGGCACCTCCTTGGCATAGAAGGAAAAGTCTTCCGCGCCCCCCACCAGCGGGCCCTGCACCACATCGTCCTTGGCCGCCCAGCGCAGGCTCGGCAGCATCTTTTCGGTCAGGGCCGGGTCGTTGATGGTCGGGTCGTACTTCTCGATGATGCTCACCTCGGCCTTGGCGCCACCGCTTTCGGCGATCTTTTCCACGGTCTGGCGCACATCGCTGTGCAGCTTCTGGCGAATGCCGTAGTCGTAGGAGCGGATGGTGCCGCTCATGTCCAGCGACTCGGGGATGATGTTGTAGCGTGTGCCGCCGTTGATGGTGCCGATGCTGACCACCGAGGGAAACGACGAGATGTCGGTGCGGCGGCTGACCACGGTTTGCAGCCCGACGACGGTCTGGGCGCCGACCGTGATCGGGTCGATGCCGTCCCAGGGGCGGCCGGCGTGGGTCTGCTTGCCGAGAATCCTGATGCGCAGGTCGTCGGAGCTGGCCAGGGTCGGGCCCGGGCGGTAGGCGATGCGTCCGGCCGGAATCCCGGCCCAGACATGCAGGCCGAACACCGCGTCCGGCTTGGGCGATTTCATCACGCCTTCCTGCACCATCATCTTCGCGCCCCAGGTGTTCTTACCGTCGGGGACGAAATCGCTCGGGCCTTCTTCGGCGGGCTGGAAATAGAACACCACGGTGCCGGGCAGGCGCTCGCGCATGTCGCTGAGGATTTTCGCCGTGCTCAGCAGGATGGCGGTGTGGGCGTCGTGGCCGCAGGCGTGCATGACGTCCACTTCCTTGTCCAGGTAGCGCCCCTTGGCCTTGGAGGCGAACGGCAGGTCCGCGACTTCCTTGACCGGCAGCGCGTCCATATCGGCGCGCAAGGCCACGGTGGGGCCGGGCAGGGCGCCCTTGAGCACCGCCACCACGCCGGTGCGGGCGACGCCGGTCTTGACCTCCAGGCCCAGGGCGCGCAATTGCGTGGCTAGCAGCTGTGCGGTGCGCTGTTCGGTGTTGCCGAGTTCCGGGTGGGCGTGGATATCGCGACGGGTTTCCAGCAGTGCTGGCTCCAGGGCTTTGGCCTGTTCGGCGATGTGCTGGCGGGCCTGTTCCATGGCGCTGTCGTCGATAGCGTTGGCGGCCTGGCCGGACAAGGCCAGGACGCCGATCAGGCAGGCTTGGGCGATAGCGGATAGCTGCATAGGGGACTCTCTCCATGATTAGTGTTGTGCTGCTCAGGTGCCAGAACCTGTGACCGCCCCCAACCCTGGAGAGTGCGACCGCGCCCTTGTCGAGGCGCAGCCGGACGCCTTACTCCTCTTGCTGGGGCCCGCCGCCGGCGGTGATCACTTGCACGCTCATGCGTGGCGTGGCCAGGTCCATTCCGGCTTCGTCGAGGTGACGCTTGAGGGACAGGTTGAAGGCTCGCGACACCTCCCATTGCTTGATCGGCGCGGTCTTGAAACGGGCGCGCAGAATCGCGTTGCCGGACTCGAAGCTTTCCACCCCCTGGAACTCCAGCGGCGACCAGATATTGCGCCGTTGCAGCGGGTCGGTGCGCATCTTCTGGCCGACATCGCGCATCAGTTTGATGGCTTCGTCTATGTCCATGTTGTACGGAATGGCCACCCGGAAGATTGCGTAGCCGAACTCCCGGGAGTAGTTCTTGATGCTCTTGATTTCGCTGAACGGGATGGTGTGCACGATGCCGTCGATGTCCCGCAGGCGTACGGTGCGGATGGTCAGGCCTTCGACGGTACCCAGGTGGCCGCCGACGTCCACGTAGTCGTCGATGGCCAGGGAGTCCTCGATAATGATGAACAGGCCGGTGATCAGGTCGGCCACCAGCGACTGGGCGCCAAAACCGATGGCCAGGCCGATCACACCGGCACCGGCCAGCAGCGGCGTGACGTTCATGCCCATGTTCGCCAGGGCGACGATCAGGGCAATGATGAAGATCGCCACGAACAGCACGTTGCGGATCAGCGGCATCATGGTCTGCGCCCGGGCATTGGCCAGGCCTTTGCGCGATCGGGTCAGGGCGTGGTGCACCGCGGTGTCGCTGAGGATCCAGATCAGCCAGGCGAACAGCAGGGTACCGCCGAGGCTGAACAGCTTGACGCTGATTTCGTGGCCGTCGCCTTCGGTGAAGCGGATCAGCGACATGCCCCAGACCCGCAGGCCGAGCTCGATGAACACCAGCCATACCATCAGGTGGGCGAGGGTGTAGAAGAAGCCTTTCAGGCGCTCGGAGTACAGGGCATGGCGCTTGTGCCCGCGCTGGGGCTTGAGGGAATGGCGGCGCACCAGGCCGTTGATCACCATGCACAGCACCAGCAGCACGGTGCAGATCAGCGACTGGCGCAG
The DNA here is from genome assembly GCF_059421865.1 of Pseudomonas sp. GW821-FHT02B10. Classification (NCBI taxonomy): domain Bacteria; kingdom Pseudomonadati; phylum Pseudomonadota; class Gammaproteobacteria; order Pseudomonadales; family Pseudomonadaceae; genus Pseudomonas; species Pseudomonas sp. GW821-FHT02B10. Next base: position 20,268 of record NZ_JBWKVU010000008.1, read on the forward strand.
CGCGGTGCTGGTGTCGCCGGCGGAAATGAAGGTGGCGAACAGGGAAATGGCCACCAGCACCAGCGCTGGCAGGTACCAGAAGGTGCCGATGATCTCGATGGTGTCGCTCAGGGCGCGGCGGGTCAGGCGCCGGGACAGCGGCTGGTTGCGGATCAGGTGAGCGATCGGCCGGCGGAAACGCAGGATGAATACCCCGGTGGACAAGGCCGCCATCACATTGGCGAAGGTGGCCGCGGTGTGCGCCAGGTGGCTGCCCAGGCTGGCGATCAACCGTGGGTCGCTCAAGGCCTCGCCGAAGGCGGCGAAACTGCCGATCAGCCACAACGGCCGGAACGCCTGGCGACGCAGGATGTACAGCGCGCGGTGACGGTTCGGACCGTCCAGCACGGAAAAGGCAATCACGCAGATTGCCGAGAAGCAGGTGCCGACCACCAGCGCATAAGCCAGGACCATGGCCAGGTCCTTGCCCAGGGACGACGGCAGTTTGTAGGTCATGTACACGGTCATGATCAACGCGATCAGCCAGGGGCCCAGTTTGCGCAGGGCGAAGCGCAGCAGGTCCCAGGTCTTGGGGTGCTGCGGCAGTTCTTCGGTGAGGCCGAAACGCTCGCGCAGGCGGTGGCTGAGCCAGATCAGCGCCGCGGCGAGAAGGCTCCAGACCATCAGGATCAGGGCGAAGGCGAAGATGATCGGCAGCCATTCGCTGGCCGGCAGCATCAGGGCCGCCAGTTCATCCTGGGCCTGATCGAATTCGTTCGACCAGCGAGTGATTGGGCTGTCGGCGCCGGAGAACTGTTTTTCGAAGCTGGACAGGGTACCGCCGATCAGGCCGAGCACGCCTTCTTCGGCGGGCGTCTGGGCCTTCTTCGTGGCGTCGCGGAGTTTTTTCAGGTCGGTCAGCAACTGGGTGCGTTGCTGGTCGTTTTCCAGGGACTTGATCACTTCATCCAGCGACTGCCCCAGGGGCTGCTCGGCTTGCGGCTGGGTTTTGCCGCTGTTGAGCAGGCCCGGTAAACCCACTGCCTGAGCCGATGACAGCGGCAAAAGTGTCAGGAGACAGAGAAACAGGCAGTAGGGCAGAACGGAAAGACGAGCAAACACTGGGCGATCAACCTCAGAAAAAGCGGATCGACCGAGTGTACGAGGCAGCCAATACCAATGCGAGCCTGGACGGCGGATTTATTCGGCGAGTTTGGCGAGGATCTTGTAGATCACGGTGCCGAGGATCAGCAGCATACCGGCCCACATGCTGAAGATGCCGGCGTTCTTGTCGCGGAAGTTGTAGCCGATGGCCAACAGGATCATTCCCGAGAGAATGGGAATGAGCATGGCGTGGAACGAAGACATCGAGATCATGGCGACAGCCTTGTCGGAAGGGGATAGTCCTAAGTCTAGGTGGCTTTGGCGAGGTTCGGGTTGATGTGCATCAGAAATGCTTCGGCACCCTGTAGCCGCTGCCGCAGGCTGCGATCGCCTGTAAAAACAGGCGCAGGATCTTGAGATCGCTGAAGCCCTTCGGGCTTGTCGCAGCCTGCGGCAGCGGCTACACGGGGCTTACGGCAGATCGCGGCTGGCGTAGAACGCGCTCAAGACCTTCACCAGGTGGGCCAGGTCGTGGCTGCCGCACAGTTCGCGGATCGAGTGCATGGCGAAGGTCGGCAGGCCGATATCCACGGTGCGCACGCCCAGGTGGCTGGCGGTGATCGGGCCGATGGTCGAGCCGCAACCCATGTCGCTGCGCACCACGAAGCTTTGCACCGGCACTTCCTCGGCCATGCACAGGTGGCGGAAGAAGCCGGCGGTTTCGCTGTTGGTGGCGTAGCGCTGGTTGCTGTTGACCTTGATCACCGGGCCGGCGTTGAGTTTCGGGCCATGGTTGGCATCGTGCTTGTCGGCGTAGTTGGGGTGCACTCCGTGGGCGTTGTCGGCCGAGACCAGCAGCGACTTCTGGATGGTGCGCACGAATTCGTCGCCTTCGGGCAGCAGGCGGCGCAGGGTCTGCTCGAGCATCGGGCCGTCGGCGCCGCAGGCCGAGCAGGAGCCGACTTCTTCGTGGTCGTTGCAGACCAGCACGCAGGTTTCCTCGGTGTCGGCGTTGAGCAAGGCTTGCAGGCCGGCGTAGCAGGACAGCAGGTTGTCCAGGCGCGCACCGGCGATGAAGTCGCCATGCAGGCCGATCACCGCCGCGCTTTGGGTGTCGTAGAAGCTCAGCTCGTAATCGAGCACCACATCGGCGTTCAGGCCGTGTTCGCGGGCCAGCTGGTCGGTCAGCACCGCGCGGAAGTCGACCCGCTCGTCGCCGGCGAACTGCGCGAGGATCGGCGGCAACTCGGTCTGGGCATTGATGGCCCAGCCCTGGTTGGCCTCGCGATTGAGGTGAATCGCCAGGTTGGGGATGATCGCGATGGGCGCCTTGAAGTCGATCAGCTGGCTTTCAACCTTGCCGTCGCGGCGGAAGGTGACGCGGCCGGCCAACGACAGGTCGCGGTCGAACCAGGGCGCCAGCAGGGCGCCGCCATAGACTTCCACGCCCAGTTGCCAGAAGCCCTGGCGTTGCAGCTCAGGTTGCGGCTTGACCCGCAGGCACGGGCTGTCGGTGTGCGCGCCGACCATGCGGATCCCGCCTTGCAGAGGCGAGTGCCGCCCCAGCTTGACGGCCACGATGGAGGAGTCATTGCGGGTGACGTAGTAGCGACCGTTGGCTTCGGTGGTCCACGGCTCGCGCTCGTCGAGACGCTGGTAGCCCGCGGCCTCCAGGCGTTGTACGAGGCTGGCGGTTGCATGGAAAGGGGTAGGGGAGGCCTTGAGGAAGTCGATCAGGCCCTGGTTCAACTCTTCGCGCATAAGTAACTCCAGACAGCAGTGGCGCGAGTTTACCGTATCGGCTCGCGGCATTGCAGGCGCAATGCCGTTGAGGGAGACAACATTCATCGCGGCAGGGAAAACGGCTCAACCGGTGATCAGGTTGCCTTTGAGGAACACTTCGCGGCGTTGCTTGCGACCCACATATTCATGCTTGCTGGCCTGGTAAACCTCATTGAATTTCTCTGCGCAAATGCCCGGCAGTTGATCGAGGTATTCCTCCACCAGCGCGTCGTACTGCGCTTCGGTGATCAGTTTGTAGACTTCGCGGCGATAGAAGAACCCCAACTGAAAACCCAGGGTTTCGCTGGCATGGGGCGTGATGGTCGCGAAGCAGTTCTCGAAGTCGATGGCCTTGAGCGGAGCCTGGGGGCTGATCATGATGTTGCCGGCCCAGAAATCCATGTGGGTGATGTTCTTTTGCGCGAGGGAGTGCAGCAGGCCGAATGCATCGCGGATAAAAGGCTCGATCTTGTCTGGGTTGTTGCGCAACCACTGTACGCCGTCGACGTAATCATCCAGCAGGCGGGTAATGATGAAGTATTCCTGTACCAGTCCCAGGCGATCCCGGGTGTAGCCGAATCCTTCAAGGTCGGACATCTGTACGCCGCGTCGCTGGGCTTCGACGGTGTTGATCAGCTCTTCCAGCGGCCAGTCGAAGCGGCCGTTGCGCTGGGGCTTGCCCAGGGTGACGCGAACTTTCGCCTTGAGCGTATCCAGGGGCTGCACCTTGGCGAACAGCGGTGTCTCGCCGGTCGCCAAGGGGGTGCTGGCGCGGGTCTGTTTGTGGGCGTGACGTTGGCGGATGAGTTGTTCGAGGGCAGTACAGGCGTCTGCCGAAGGTTTTTCGCGAAGGTGCAGGGTGGTATTCAGAAAGCAGAAGGTGAAAGGGTAATCGCGTTGAAATGGCTGACTGCTGAGCACGAGGGCTTCCTGCCTTAATGTCGAATAGCCACTATTTTAATATTATTTTCACAAATTCATAACAAATTGTTCAGATTAATCTTCATTTTTGATCAGATTTTTCCGTGTCTGTATGCCCCTCAATCGAGGGGCGTTTCGCTACGGTGGCCGCTCTCGATCAGAATGGTGCCGGGCACTCGAAGCGCAGGCGTTCGCCACTCTGCGGATGGGTGAAGCTGAGCATGCTGGCGTGCAGGCACAGGCGTGGCCAGGCGGCCAGCGCTTGTGGATGCGCGTACAGGCCGTCGCCCAACAGCGGGTGGCCGATGGACAGCATATGCACCCGCAACTGGTGCGAGCGTCCGGTGATCGGGGTCAGTTCGACGCGGCACCAGTCGCCGCAGCGTTCCAGCACTCGCCAGAAGGTCAGGGCGTTCTTGCCGAACTCGTGATCCACCACGTGCCGCGGTTTGGTCGGCGGGTCGTAGCGCAGTGGCAGGTCGATGCTGCCGCTGTCCAGTTCCGGCTGGCCCCAGCACAGGGCGGTGTAGGCTTTTTCGGTCTCGCGGTCGTGAAATTGCCGGGACAGTTCGCGATGGGTATCGGGGTCGCGGGCCAGCAGGATGATGCCGGAGGTTTCCCAGTCCAGGCGATGGACGATACGGGCTTCCGGGTAGCCGTTTTCCTGCAGGCGGGTGATCAGGCAATCCTTGTTGTCATCGGCCCGGCCGGGCACGGAGAGCAGCAGGGTGGGCTTGTCCACCACCAGGACGGCGGCGTCCTGATGAATGATGCGGATATTCGACAGCGGCATTAAAACAGCCTCGTAACAAACGCCAACGGCGGCTCGATCGACCCGGCTTCTACAGGAGCACCTGTGCTCCTGTAGAAAAACCGAGGGATCGAGCCGCCGTGGCTCCAGCCGAATCGATCAGCGATCAGGCAGGGTGATATTGAGTTCCAGGATTGAGCAGCTGCCCTGGTTTTCCAGGGCGACATGCACGTCATCGGACCCGATATTGACGTACTTGCGGATGACTTCCACCAGTTCCTTCTGCAAGGCAGGCAAGTAATCAGGGGTAGTGCGCTGGCCGCGTTCATGCGCCACGATGATCTGTAGACGCTCTTTCGCTACCGACGCGGTGCTTACTTTTTTGCTGGCACGAAAGAAGTCAAAAAGATTCATTACCTACCTCCAAACAGGCGCTCGAAGAATCCCTTCTTCTCAACATCAAGGAACCGGTGTTCCACGGTTTTACCCAGCAGACGGTCGACAGCATCGCTGTACGCCTGGCCGGCGTCGCTCTGGTCATCGAGAATCACCGGAACGCCTTGGTTGGAAGCCTTGAGTACTGCCTGGGATTCTGGAATCACGCCCAGCAGCGTTACTGCGAGAATCTCTTTGACGTCTTCGACGCCAAGCATTTCGCCGTTGCTGACACGCGAAGGGTTGTAGCGGGTCAGCAGCAGGTGTTCCTTGATCGGGTCTTCGCCGTTCTCCGCGCGCTTGGACTTGCTGGCCAGCAGGCCCAGCATGCGGTCGGAGTCACGTACCGAGGAGACTTCCGGGTTGGTCACGACAATCGCTTCGTCGGCGAAGTACATGGCCAGGTGAGCCCCTTTCTCGATACCGGCCGGGGAGTCGCAGACCACGAATTCGAAGGTCTCCTTGAGCTCCATCAGCACTTTTTCCACGCCTTCCTGGGTCAGCGCGTCTTTGTCGCGGGTCTGACTGGCGGCCAGTACGTAGAGGTTTTCCAGGCGCTTGTCTTTGATCAGGGCTTGCTGCAGGTTGGCTTCGCCGTTGACCACGTTGACGAAGTCATACACCACGCGACGTTCGCAACCCATGATCAGGTCGAGGTTACGCAAGCCGACGTCGAAGTCGACGATGACTGTTTTGTGGCCGCGCAGAGCGAGGCCGGTACCGATAGCGGCGCTGGTGGTGGTCTTACCCACACCACCCTTGCCGGATGTAACCACGAGAATCTTGGCCAAGGTGTTTCACCCCTAAGGAAAAAGGACTTTTAGCCCCTGAAAAACATCTCTTGAAAACTACTGCAGTCGGACAGCCTTGGCTGGAGGTCGGTTAACACCTGCTCCTACTTCGTTTGAGCCGTATTCGCTACGTTTTAGAGATGCTTGGAAAATGCGGCAGTATCCGTTAAAGACGTGTGATGTTCAACACGTCACCCGACAGGCTGACCTGGACCCCGGCACCCCACAACGGATCGCGCCGCAGGTCCTCGGAAACCTTGTACTGGCCGGCGATGGACACCAGTTCAGCGCTCAATTGCTGACAGAAAATCCGTGCCTTGGTATCTCCCTTGACCCCGGCCAGCGCTCGACCGCGCATCGGGCCGTATACATGGATGTTGCCATCGGCCAGAAGTTCCGCACCCGGACTGACCGAGGAGGTCACGACCAGATCGCCACCCTGGGCATAGATCTGCTGCCCGCCGCGTACTGGCGAAGTGATGATTCGGGTGGGCTTGATGGTCGGCTCAGGCGGCTTTTCAGGCTTTTTCCGGGCTTCGTTTTCCTGCGGTTCCAGCGGTCGTTCCCGGGCGCCGGAAGGCGGCAGAACGGGCAGGTCGACGGCGATCGCCGCGGCGATGTCTTCGATGCGGCTGGCGCGGATCGCCAGGGTGCGCAGGCCATGGTGACGGCAGACGCGCATCAGGCCGGGCAGATCGACGGCGCCTTCGCTGGCCGGCAGCTTGTCCAGCGCCAGCACCAGCGGGGCGTTACTGAAGAAATTCGGGGCTTGCGCGACCTTCGCCGCCAGTTGGCGATCGAGGCCCTCGAGGTCGTTGCGGGCCAGTTCCAGCACGGTGATGGCCAGCATGCTGCCCTTCAACTGGAACACAGGATCCAGGTCTTGCGATTCGGTTTGGCTCATGGTCGGCATAAAGCGGCTTGTCACTAAAAGTGCCGAGACTTATAACGAGAACGCCCGCGGGCCGCAAGCCGGGTCGAACCGATGTAGAATGCGCGACCTTGTTGTCTGTCCGGAATCTGTAATGGATCGCCCGCGTTTTCGAGCTGCATTTCTTTATCCCCGTTTTTGGCCGCTGTGGCTGGGCCTGGGCCTGCTATGGCTGGTGGTCCAGCTGCCTTATCCGTTGCTGCTGTGGATCGGTCGTGCCCTGGGCGCGCTGATGTACCGGGTGGCCGGTGAGCGCCGGCGGATCGCCAAGCGCAACCTGGAACTGTGTTTCCCCGAAAAGTCCGCCGCCGAGCGCAAGCGCCTGCTCAAGGAAAACTTCGCCTCCACCGGCATCGCCTTTTTCGAAATGGCCATGAGCTGGTGGTGGTCCAAGCCGCGCCTGGCGCGCCTGGCCCATGTCGAAGGCCTGGAGCATCTCAAGCAGGCGCAGTTGGAAGGCAAGGGCGTGATCCTCATGGCCCTGCACTTCACCACCCTGGAAATCGGCGCGGCGTTGCTGGGCCAGCAGCACACCATCGATGGCATGTACCGCGAGCACAAGAACCCACTGTTCGATTTCATCCAGCGTCGTGGCCGCGAGCGGCACAATCTGGATTCCCTGGCGGTGGAGCGTGAAGACGTGCGCGGCATGCTCAAGCTGCTGCGCGCCGGGCGGGCCATCTGGTACGCACCGGACCAGGATTACGGTGCCAAGCAAAGCGTGTTCGTGCCGCTGTTCGGCATCCAGGCGGCGACGGTCACCGCCACCAGCAAGTTCGCCCGGCTGGGCAAGGCCCTGGTGGTGCCTTTCACTCAGCAGCGGCTGGCCGATGGCAGTGGTTATCGGCTGGTGATTCACCCGCCGTTGCAGGATTTCCCGGGTGAGACCGAAGAGGCCGATTGCCTGCGCATCAACCAGTGGATCGAAGGTGTGCTGCGCGAGTGGCCGGAGCAGTATCTGTGGGCGCACCGGCGCTTCAAGAGCCGTCCGCCAGGCGAGCCGAAGCTGTATAAGAAGCGCGGTTGAATTTATCGCGTTAGGCTCTAGGACGAAAAGTCGGCGAGCGAAGGTTAGGCAAGGCAAAAACAGGCGAGGAAGCGGAGTTTAGGGGCCTAAATGAGCATTCCGATCGGACTCGCGCACGAGCCTGTTTTTAACGCAGCATGGCCTGCGTAGCGCCGAAGGCGCCCAGCGCGTAGCCACTTTTCGTACAGAGCCTAGATTGAAAGCCCTTTATCAGCGCCATGGAGTGTAGCGATGAGCCCAGCGGAACCGGTCACAGGATTGATTCTTTCCGGCGGCGGGGCTCGTGCGGCATATCAGGTGGGGGTGCTGGCGGCGATTGCCGAATTGCTGCCGGCGGGGGCGAGCAATCCCTTCCCGGTGATAGTCGGGACCTCGGCCGGGGCGATCAATGCGGTCAGCCTGGCCAGCGGCGCGCTGGATTTCACCGCGGCCATCGAGCGTCTCACGGCGTTCTGGCAGGGCTTTCGCAGCCATCAGGTGATTCGCAGCGACTGGCCCGGGGTGATCCGCCAGGCCACCCGGTTCGTTGGCCACAGCCTGCTCGGCCTGGGCGCGCAAGTGCCGGTGGCGTTGCTCAACAGCTCGCCGCTGCGGCAGTTGTTGAACGATAAATTGCAGCTGTCCGGTATTCGTCATGCCATTGCGCAAAAGCATCTGCAGGCGGTGGCGGTCACGGCCTTCGGTTATGAATCGGGCCAGGCGGTGACCTTCTACCAGGGCGGCGGCACCATCGAGGCCTGGTTGCGCCATCGGCGTATCGGCCTGCCCACCGAACTCACGGTCGAACACTTGCTGGCCAGCTCGGCGATTCCACTGCTGTTCGCGCCGGTGAAAATCGACCAGGAGTTTTTCGGCGACGGCGCAGTGCGGCAATCGGCGCCCATCAGTCCGGCCTTGCACCTGGGGGCCAGCCGAGTGCTGGTGGTCGGGGTCAGCGGCAACCCCCGTGGCATCGATCCGCAGGCGCCCCAGCAACGCAGCTACACCGGGCAGCAGCCGACGCTGGCGCAGATCGGTGGCCACATGCTCAACAGTACGTTCATTGATAGCCTGGAGAGCGACATCGAGCTCTTGCAGCGACTCAACCAGTTCAGTCATCTGCTGCCTTCGGGCACGCCCGTCCGTACCCTGGGCGTGGCGCCGGTGGAGGTGCTGGTGATCGCCCCCAGCCAGCCGATCGACGAGATCGCCGCGCGTCACCGGCATGAGCTGCCGGCGGCATTGCGCCTGTTCCTGCGCGGGCCGGGGGCGACCAAGACCAGCGGTGCCGGGGTCTTGAGTTACCTGCTGTTCGAGGCGGGGTATTGCAGCGAATTGATCGAGCTGGGGCGCAGCGATGCCTTGGCCAAGCGCGACGAGCTGCGGCGGTTCCTGGGGTTGGCGGCAGAGGTCGCGACGGCCTGAAAGAACATCGCGAGCAGGCTCGCCTACAGGGAACTCATTATCTCTGTAGGAGCGAGCTTGCTCGCGATAGCGTTTCTAAGGGCAATGCTCAGGCCGTCAGCTTGTCATCGCGAAAATCCCGCAATGCCTGCTCGATCTCTTCCCGGGTGTTCATCACGAATGGTCCGTACTGCACGATCGGCTCGCCCAGCGGCTTGCCGGCAATCAACAGCACACGGGCGCCGTCGGCACTGCTCAACTGAATCTCGCCCTGGTCGGACAGGCGCACCAGCTTGCTGCTGGCGACCGGTTGCGGATGCCCGGGCAGGTCGATCTGACCTTCATAGACATACAGCAGGGCCCGATGCCCTGCAGGCAGCCGCGGGCTGATGCTGGCGCCCGCAGGCAGGCGCAGGTCGAAGTAGTGGGGCTCGGTGTCCGGCCGTTCGACGGCGCCGGTCTGCTGCGCCTGGCCGTCATCGAAGCGGCCGGCGATCACCACCACTCCCACGCCATTGGCGGTGGTCAGGCGGGGGATGTCCTGGGGTTGAATGTCCCGGTAGCCGGCCTTGTCCAGCTTGTGCTTGCCCGGCAGGTTCAGCCAGAGCTGGAAGCCGCGCATCACGCCTTCTTCCTGTTCCGGCATCTCGCTGTGGATGATGCCCTTGGCGGCGGTCATCCATTGCACGCCACCGCCTTCCAGCAGGCCGACGTTGCCCAGGTGATCCTCGTGGCGCATGCGGCCTTCGAGCATGTAGGTGACGGTTTCGAAGCCGCGATGGGGATGGGGCGGGAAGCCTGCGATGTAGTCGTCGGGGTTTTCCGAGCCGAATTCATCGAGCATCAGGAACGGGTCGAAGCGCTCGACACCCTGGCCACCGAAGACCCGGGTCAGTCTGACGCCGGCGCCGTCCGAAGCGGGCTGGCCGGTATGGACGCTGAGTACTGTGCGAAATTGAGTCATCGATGCAACTCCTGATCAGGTTGGGATGAGCGACATGCTATGCCAGCTCAACTGATCGATGGTTGCGAATATCGGCGCGTTGCTATCGATTTATTCGATGTAATCCGTTCCCGCGACCCGCACGGGAACGGCGCTCACTGCATCAGAAGTGGTACTTGAGCAGCAGGCTGGCGGTGTTCTGATCGGTGTCGAAGTAGGGGGTGTCCTTGACCCCGTACTTGTTCTTCCAGTAGTCGTATTCGATACCGACATACAACTGTTTGTCGCCCAGTTTCAGCGCCTTGCCCAGGTCGTACTTGATCTGCGGGTTGATGTGCAGGTTGGCGTGGTACTCGCCTTTGGCATTCTTGTCGTTGTCCACCACCCAGTCGATGAAACCGTCGATGAGGATGTCAGAACTGCCCACGGGAATGGTGTAGGACCAGACCGGAGTGATCTGCCAGACATTGTCGCCGGCACGGCTGCCTTCGGTCTGGCGGTTGTAGAAGTTCAACTGGAAGTAATCGAACCCGGGGATCGCCAGGTCGAAACCCGGACCGATCAGGTAGGACTCGTTATCGCCTTCGCCGAACTCGTAAGTCATGGCCAGCAATACATCCTTGATCGGACCGAACTCCAACTTCTGATCAAAGATCTTGCCGAATGAAAGACGCGGGCTGAACTCGCCGTAATAAGTGTTCGGGCCGACGTTGCCGTCCTTTTTGCCGTTGTAGAAGATCTTGTCGATAAACAGGAAGTTGTCGCCGTACTTCCAGGCATCGGCATGTTCGAAAGTCACGGTTTGCTGGATCTGCGGGTTGATCGTGAAGTCTTTGCCGTAGAGGTAGGTCAGGCTGTTGTTCTGCCATTGCAGCAGTTCGCCTGCGGTGGCCTGGGCCCCTGCCAGCAAGGATCCTGCAAGCATCAGGCCTTTACAGATGCGGTTCATTCGGTTGCTCCCAAAAAGTAAGTGGTTCCACGTTTTTCTTTAAAAGCCGGTGCTCTGGTGTGGCACCTTTTAGTGGCTGAAAAATCATCCGATCGGTCAGCTTTGTTGCTGATAGCAAGAGCTGAGCCAAGGCGAAAAAAAAGCGCAAAAACTCCCGCGCGGCTGTACGAATACAGTCGATCGAGAGTGAATTCGGTTTTAACTCGGTACGCCTTGGTACTTTCCGGAGGCCGGGATAAGTTGGCTTTCCGGTCAGGTTTTAAATCCGGGCTTTTTTTTTCACCGGATTCAGGCGGCCGCGGAGAATACTGACTCCCACGGCCTTGCTCAAGTGCTCTGCAATAGCGCACTTGAAACAACTTTGGGGCACGTTTGCCGGTCATTCTAGAAATGCACCTTCACCAGCAGGCTGGCGGTGTTCTGATTGGTGTCCAGGTTGGCGCTGTTCTGAATGCCGTATTTGTCTTTCCAGTAGCTGTATTCGAGGCCGACATACAGCTGCTTTTCGCCCAGGCGCAGGGCCTTGCCCAGGTCGTATTTGATCTGCGGGTTGATATGCAGGTTGGCGTGGTAGGTACCGCGGTCGTTCCGGTCGTTGTCCACCACCCAGTCCAGGTAGCCGTCGATCAACAGGTTCGAACGGCCCAGCGGGATGCTGTAGGACCAGGAGGGAGTGATCTGCCAGACACCGTCGCCGGGGCGCGGGCCTTCGGTCTGGCGGCGATAGAAGTTCAGGGTGAAATAGTTGAAGCCCGCAACGGCCAGGTCGAAACCGGGGCCGATCAAATAGGCCTCGCTGTCGCCTTCGCCATATTCGTAGGTCATGGCCAGCAATACATCCTTGACCGGGCCGAAGGCCAATGAGCGGTCGAGGATCTTGCCGAACGACAGCCTGGGGCTGAACTCGCCGTAAAAGGCGTGGGGACCTTTGTTACGATCTTCCTCGCCGTTGTAGAAAATCTTGTCGACGAACAGGAAGGTGTCGCCGTATTTCCAACGGTCGGCGTGTTCGAAGGTCACCGTCTGCTGGATCGACGGGTTGATCGCGAAGTTCTTGCCATACAGGTACGTCAGGCTGTTGGTCTGCCACAGCAGCAGGTCGCCGGCCATGACCTGGGTCGTGGCCAGCAGTGCGCCGCCGAGCAGCAGGCGTGCGTGTGCATGTCTCATCGTGTTGCTCCCTGTTTGTTTTTATTGTCAAGGCGCAGGCAGCCGCCGACTGCGACCGGGCGCGGTGCCGGGTCTGCCTGTCGTGCGTGTATTTCGGGTATCGACGGTCAAGCAGGGGCGGCTGTCGGGCCGCCCCGTCCAGGCTTCAATGCTGGTGGGCGTGTCGGGCGTTGCTGGCGGCCCGTTCGGTGCCGCCCAGGATGTTGAACAGCAGGTTCAGGGCCAGCGCACTGAGGGTGGCCATGGCGATTCCGCTGTGGGTGATCGGGCTCATCCACAGGGGCAGGTGGGCGAAGAACTCCGGACGGACCACCGGAATCAGGCCCATGCCGATGCTTACCGCCACCAGCAGTTGATTGCGCCGGTCGGCGATATCGGTTTCCTGGAGGATCTTGATCCCGGTCGCCGCCACCATGCCGAACATGGCGATAGCCGCGCCGCCCAGTACCGCCGGGGGAATCGAGGCCACCAGGAAAGCCGCCTTGGGCAGCAGGCTCAGAACGATCAGCAGGCCGCCGGCGACTATGGTCACCGAGCGGCAACGCACGCCGGTCATCTGCACCAGGCCGATGTTCTGGGCGAACGAAGAGTGGGTGAAGGTGTTGAGGAAACCGGCGAAAAACGAGGCGCCGGCATCACACAGCAGGCCACGACGCAGCATGCGCGGGGTGACTTCCTGGCCGGTGATTTTCCCCAGGGCGAGGAACATTCCGGTGGACTCGACGAAGATGATCACCACCACCAGGCACATCGAAAGGATCGGCGCCAGATGGAACTGCGGCATGCCGAAATGCAGCGGAGTGACCACCTGCACCCAGGGTGCCTGGGCCATGCCGCTAAGGTCGACCATGCCGATCAGGCCGCAGAGCGCGTAGCCCAGGCCCATGCCGATCAGCACGGAAATGTTCACCCAGAAACCGCGCATGAACCGATGCACCAGCAGGATTGTGCCCAGCACCAGCGCGGCGATGGCCAGGTAGATGGGGGAACCGAATTCGGCATTGTGGCTGCCGCCGCCCGCCCAGTTCACCGCGACCGGGAACAGCGACAGGCCGATGGAGGTGATGACGGTGCCGGTGACCAGGGGAGGAAAGAAGCGCACCACCTTGGACATGAAGGGCGCGATGAGCATGCCGAAGAAACCGGCGGCGATGGTCGCGCCAAAGATCCCCTGCAGGCCGATGCCCGGCATGCCGGCCATGGCGACCATGCTGCCCACCGCGGCGAAGCTGGCGCCCATCATCACCGGCATGCGGATGCCCATGGGGCCGATGCCGAGGGATTGCACGAGGGTGGCGATGCCGGCGACCAGCAGGTCGGCATTGATCAGGAAGGCGATTTCTTCACGACTCAGACCCGCGGCCTGTCCGATGATCAGCGGCACCGCGATGGCGCCTCCGTACATCAGCAGAACATGCTGCAACCCGACCAGGATCAGTTGCAAAAGGGGCAGTCGCGCAATGGCGGGTGCGTCGGGGATGCGCGGTTCGGTTAACGCGGACATGCAACACCTCGGATCTTCTTATTCTTGTGATTAGAAAGCTGTGTGGTTGCGAACAGCTTTTTTGCAGCAGGCCAACCGCGTGGCGGTCGATCGCGAGCAAGCTTCGCTCCTACAGAAGCAACACACATGCTGTAGGCGCGAGGCTTGCCCGCGATAGCGGTCGTCAAGGCACCGCGGTACTAGTTGGTGCGCGCCCCCTGGTTGATCCAGGCGCCGATCAGGTCACGTTCCTGCTGGGTCATCTGGGTGATATTGCCCAGCGGCATGATCTGGCTGGCGACTGCCTGGGCCTGGATGCGTGGGGCCTGGAGCTTGATCTGCTCGGGGGTGTCGAACATCACGCCGGCCGGCGCGGCACTGAACAGCGGGCTGGTGGGCTTGGCCGAGTGGCAGACGGTGCAACGTTCCTGGATCACGTTATGCACCTTGTCGAAGGTCGGGCCCTGGGTTGCCGTGGACGCTTGCGTCGGCGCAACTTCGGGAGCTGCCGGAGCTGCCGGAGCCGCGGCGGTTTCAGGCTTGGCGCCGCCGCCGATGGCGGTTTCCGGCAGTGGCTGGTACTCGATCTTCGCTGGGGCCTTGGCCACTTCCGGGCTGTTGGCCATTTGCGCGGGGCCGGTGACGTAGGCCAGGCAGATCATGCCCAGGGCGGCGACCGGCAGGGTCCAGGCGAACTTGTGGCTGTCGTGGCGGGTGTTGAAGTAGTGACGTACCAGCACCGCCAGCACCGCGATCCCGGCCAGGATCAACCAGTTGTACTGGCTGCCGTAGGTGCTTGGAAAGTGGTTGCTGATCATGATGAACAGCACGGGCAGGGTGAAGTAGTTGTTGTGGCGCGAACGCAGCAGGCCCTTGGCCGGCAGGGTCGGGTCCGGCGTGCGGTTTTCCGCGATGGCGGCCACCAGCGCGCGCTGGGCCGGCATGATGATGCGGAACACATTGCCGACCATGATGGTGCCGATGATGGCGCCGACGTGCAGGTAGGCGCCGCGACCGCTGAACACCTTGCTGAAGCCATAGGCCGCGGCGATCAACAGCACGAACAGGATGAAGCCGAGCAGGGCGGGTTTCTTGCCCAGGGGCGAGTCGCAGAGGAAGTCGTAGACGAACCAGCCGGCGATCAGCGAACCGATGCCGATGGCCACGCCTTCAGGGCCGGTCAGGCCGCTGCCGGGCGCTACCAGGTAGAGCATCGGGTTGTAGTAGAACACCAGGCACAGCAGGGCGATCCCCGACATCCAGGTGAAGTAGGCTTCCCATTTGAACCAGTGCAGGTTTTCCGGCATGGACGGTGGGGCCAGTTTGTATTTTTCCAGGTGATAGATGCCGCCACCGTGGATTGCCCAGAGGTCGCCCGACAGGCCGTCCTTGGGATTGACGCGATTGAGGTTGTTTTCCAGCCAGACGAAGTAGAACGACGCGCCGATCCAGGCCACGCCAGTGATCATGTGAACCCAACGCACGCTCAGGTTGAGCCATTCCAACAGATGTGCTTCCACAGTCTTTACCTCTCGCCTGTCACCCTTGTTTTCGGGTGATCAGACCTTCTCTTATTGGTGGGGGGCGAGGATCAAACACTCATCCTCTTCAAAGAAATGCTCATCGCAGTTGTTGCCTGTGCCACTGCGATCAACCACCAGGAAGTCATCCCGCTTTTCGATCGTCAGCACCGGGTGGTGCCAGACGCCGCGATGGTAATTAATGCCCTGCCTGCCATTGCTGACGAAGGCGCGGACCAAGCCCGATACAGGTGCATCGCCAAGTGGCGCGACCACGATCAGAAAGGGGTTGCCGAGCAGCGGAATGAAAGCCTGGCTGCCCAGCGGATGGCGCTCCAGCATGCAGACGGTCAAGGGCATGTCCAGCGCGTCGGCGCGGAAGATGCTGATGATCGCCTTGTCGTCCGGCGTGGCGGTTTCCACGGTAGCCAGACGATGGAAGCGCATGGTCGAACCGTTGTTGATCATGAAGTGATCGCTGCCGTCGGTTTCGATCACGTCACCGAAGGGGGCGAAGGCTTCTTTGCTCAGCGGTTCGATCATCAATGTGCGCATGCTGTTCTTCTTAATCTGTGAATTCGTTGTTGTCGTCTTGTGCTGTCCTGTAGGAGCGAGCTTGCTCGCGATGCGGTTGTCCGGTGTTCATCTATCGCCCGGTCTGACGCCATCGCGAGCAAGCTCGCTCCTACACCTACAGGCTCGGCATTACCGAGCGACCTTGCCCAGGATCCGCAGGCGGCTGACACCACCGTCCGGGAACACGTTCAGGCGGATATGGGTGATCGGGCCCAGGGCCTTGATCTGCTCGGCGAAGGTGTGTTCGGCGTGCATTTCCAGCTTCTGGCTCGGCAGCAGTTCACGCCAGAACAGCGACTGGGTTTCGATCTGGCTGTCGGTACCGCCCTTGACGAAGGCGCCCTGGATCGAGCAGCTGTCCGGGTAGTTGCCCTTGAAGTGCAGGGTGTCGACGATGATTTTCTCGATCTCGCCCGGATGGCCCAGGGCGACGATCACCCAGTCATTGCCTGGCGTGCGGCGGCGTGCGGTTTCCCAGCCATCGCCCATGTTGATGCCGCGGCCCGGGTTGAGGATGTTGCTCATGCGGCCGAAGTGTTCGTCGGAGCAGGCCAGGGCGCGGCCGCCGTTGAGGGCGGCTGCCAGGTCGATCTGCTCGTTGTCGCCGACCGCCGACCAGTCGCGGTACGGAATGCCATACACGCGCAGGCGGGCCACGCCGCCATCCGGGTAGATGTTGAAGCGCAGGTGGCTGAACGCCTGATCGTTGCTGATCTCGTGGTAGTGGTGGCTGTTGCCTTGCAGCTCGACGGCCGACAGCACTTCCACCCACTGGGTGTTTTCATTCGGTTCGCCTTCGGCCAGGAAGCAGGCTTCCAGGGAGGCCGATGGCGGGAAGTTGCCGGTGAAGAATGAGGTGTCGATGTCCACGCCTTTGATCTGGCCAGGCACGCCCAGGCGGATCACCGCGCTGTCGTAGCCTTCGAAGCGCTTGCGGCGCGACTCCCAGCCGTCCATCCACTTGCCGTTGTCATCGAAAACGCCCTCCTTCCATACGGCCGGGGTCGGCTGGAACAGACGGTTGGCGTCAGCGAACCAGTCATCGGTCACCGAAATGATCTTGGTGCCCAGGCGGGCGTCGGCCAGGTTGACGAACTTCTCGAAAGGTACGGCGTAAGCTTTCATTCTTCTTGTCTGCCTTTATAGAGTGGCTTGGGATGCTTGCAGGGCCCTGGGTACGTTTCGTACTCGGGCCAGGCTTGCTAGAGAGTCAGTAATCGGAACAGGGCGATCTTGTTGATCTCCGCCAGCGCGCACCGGAATTCGGTGTCCACCGAGTTGTGGATGCGGGCTTCGAACGCCGCGAGGATCTGATGCCGG
This sequence comes from Pseudomonas sp. GW821-FHT02B10, assembly GCF_059421865.1. Lineage (NCBI taxonomy): Bacteria > Pseudomonadati > Pseudomonadota > Gammaproteobacteria > Pseudomonadales > Pseudomonadaceae > Pseudomonas > Pseudomonas sp. GW821-FHT02B10. The sequence goes on from NZ_JBWKVU010000008.1 coordinate 37,333, forward strand.
TTGCTGCCTTTTACCGCCATGATGAAGGGAAACTTGAACTTGGCCTTGTAGGCGTCGTTCAGCTCGGTGAAGCGCTGGAACTCTTCGGCCGTGCATTGGTGAATACCCGCGCCAGACTGTTCTTCAGTGCTGGCCGCGGTCAGTTGCCCCTGGACGGCAGCTTTGCCGGCCAGGTCCGGGTGAGCGTTGATCAGGGCCAGCTGGCTCTGGTGGTCGGCGCTCAACAGGATGTCGCTCATGCGCTGGTGCAGGGTGTCGATCCGGTCGATCGAGGCATCCTGGCCCAGGTCGAAGGCCTTTTCGGCGACCCATGGCGAATGTTCATAGATATCGGCGAAGGCGTTGACGAAGGCGTCGCGGCTCAGGGTCGAGGGTTTCAGGGTTTGGAAGGTGCTCATTTCGCCGCCCCCGGGAACGGATGGGTTTGCTGCCAGTGGCGGGCGATGTCCACGCGGCGGGTGAACCAGACCTGATCGTGACCTTTGACGTACTCGATAAAACGCTTCAGGGCGGCCAGGCGCGCCGGGCGGCCGATCAGGCGGCAGTGCAGGCCGATGGACAGCATCTTCGGCGCCTCGGCGCCTTCGGCGTACAGCACGTCGAAGGCATCCTTGAGGTACTGGTAGAAGTCGTCGCCCTTGTTGAAGCCCTGGACCTGGGTGAAACGCATGTCGTTGGTGTCCAGGGTGTAGGGGATCACCAGGTGCGCCTTGCCGGTCGGGTTGTTGGCTTCCCAGTAGGGCAGGTCGTCGTCGTAGGTGTCGCAGTCGTAGAGGAAACCGCCTTCCTCCATCACCAGGCGCCGGGTGTTCGGGCCGGTGCGGCCGGTATACCAGCCCAGCGGGCGCTCACCGGTGATTTCGGTGAGGATGCGGATCGCCTCGAGCATATGCTCGCGTTCCTGGGCTTCGTCCATGTACTGATAGTCGATCCAGCGGTAGCCGTGGCTGCAGATCTCGTGGCCGGCTTCGACCATGGCGCGGATCACGTCCGGATGGCGCTGGGCGGCCATGGCGACGGCGAAGATGGTCAGCGGAATGTCGAATTCCTTGAACAGCTTGAGGATCCGCCAGACGCCGGCTCGGCTGCCATACTCGTACAGCGATTCCATGCTCATGTTGCGTTCGCCCTGCAGGGGCTGGGCGGCGACCATTTCCGAAAGGAAGGCTTCCGACTCCTTGTCGCCGTGCAGGATATTGCGCTCGCCGCCTTCTTCGTAATTGAGCACGAACGACAGGGCGATGCGGGCATTGCCCGGCCAGTGAGGGTGAGGAGGGTTGGAGCCGTAACCGATCAGGTCGCGTGGGTAGTCAGCGCTCACTGCAGTCTTCCTTCTTATCGTGATAACGGTGGCGTGGCGGGGCCTGGGGAGAAGGACAGGCTGGCGTCACAGCGATGGACTGATTGTATACAACTTTTCATTCGGTTTGTAAGCCCGATTTTTTGCATTTTTCATCGATTGTGTTCGTGCCTGGGTATTGCAAGAAACCTGCCTGGTTGGTCAGCTAATGGATGAAAAGTCTTCTGTCCTCATGGTGTAGCCGCTGATCAAGGGAATACGGGGGCTTGCTCTAAGTACCCGGAAATGGGTGATTTTTATTGTGTACAATTTTTTTGAAAAGTGTCTTAATAAATTCCTCGCCGCATCCTTTCGTGCTCCGAAACGGTGCGGTCTCCTTATCAACTGACTTCAGGAGGCGCGAGGTCTGGACGTGTGAGCGCGCACAGACACGCAGAATCAATGGGACGTTTGACTACACACGTGTTGGATGCCGCGCATGGCTGCCCAGGCAGCGCCATCAAGGTCGAGTTGTACCGGGTCGAAGGTACGCAGCTGGAACTGGTCGCCAGTGCCCTGACCAACAGCGATGGCCGTTGCGATGCGCCGCTGCTGCAAGGCGATGACTACCGCACCGGGGTTTACCAACTGCAATTCCATGCCGGTGATTACTACCGTGCCCGTGGCGTACAACTGCCCGAACCTGCGTTTCTCGATGTGGTGGTGCTGCGCTTTGGCATCTCGGCCGAGCAGGAGCATTACCACGTACCGCTGCTGATCTCGCCCTACAGCTATTCGACCTACAGAGGAAGCTAGGACTTTCCCCCCACGAAGCCTGCGCAAATAGCTTCTTTGGTCTTTCGCCCGCTCACACTGCGGGCTTTTTTTCGTTCCCAGAAAGGTGGTGCTTGTGAGGACGCTATCGCGGGCAAGTCGGATCGCCGCCCGCTCGCTCCTACAGGATTGGCTTCTGTAGGAGCGAGGCTTGCCCGCGATGCTTTCAGCGGCTCAACAGCGACGCGGCACCGGCGCCGCTGAACAGCCCGGCGCTGACCCGGTTGAACCAGCTCTGGCCCTTGCCGCTGCGCAGGTAGCGCGCCGCACCGTGGGCACCCAGGCCGTAAGCCAGCTTGCACAGCAGGTCGAGTACGGTCCAGGTGGCGATCATGATCAGCAGCTGGGGCAGGAAGGGCTGCTCGGTGCTGAGAAACTGTGGAAGAAACGCGGCGAAGAACAGAATGTCTTTCGGGTTGCTGGCACCCAGCACAAAAGCGCGCCCGAACAGTGCGCGAAAGCGTGGTTTCGGTGCGGCCTCGGGCACTTCGGCGCCATGAGACGGCTGCCGCGATTGCTGCCAGCTTTGCCAGGCGAGATAGAACAGGTACAGCGCGCCGACGATTTTCAGGGCGCTGAACAGCTGTTCCGAGGCCAGCAGCAGGGCGCCCAGGCCCAGGGCCGAGGCGCTCAGCAGGCAGATCGAGGCAAACACGCCGCCGAGAAACGCCGGGTAGGACCGGCGCAAACCGTAATTCAGGCTGTTGCTGATCATCAGCAGGGACAGTGGGCCCGGAATCAGGATCACCACCAGTGCCGCGCCGCTGAACAGCAGCCAGGTTTCCACGCTCATTGCCTTTCTCCTTATGCGCAAAAGCCTCACCCGACGGGGTGAGGCCGTTTGAAACCGATGTACCTACAAGAAAATGAACTTGACGATAAAGATCGCGCACAGCACCCACAGGCTGATGGAGATTTCCTTGTACTTGCCCGTCCCGGCCTTCAAGGCCACGTAGGTGATGAAGCCCAGGGCGATACCGTCGGCAACCGAGAAGGTCAGCGGCATCATGATGGCGGTCACGATCGCCGGGATGCTGTCGGTGGCCTCTTCCCAATCGATATGGGCCATGCCGCCCATCATCAGCATCGCCACATAAATCAGCGCGCCGGCGGTGGCATAAGCGGGGATCATGCCAGCCAGCGGTGCGAAAAACATGGCTGCGATAAATAGCACACCTACGGTCACTGCGGTAAGACCAGTCCGACCACCTGCGGCGACACCCGCGGCACTTTCCACGTAACTGGTGACGGGCGGAACGCCGACCACCGCGCCAAATACGCTGGAGGCGCTGTCCGCCTTCAGGGCGCGGGAGAGGTTCTCGATCTTGCCATCGGGGTTGACCAGGCCGGCGCGCTGGGCCACGCCCATCAGGGTGCCGGCGGTATCGAACATGTGCACGAAGAGGAAGGCCAGCACCACGCTGATCATGCTGACGTTGAACACCCCGGCGACGTCCATGGCCATCCAGGTCGGTGCCAGGCTCGGTGGGGCCGACATGATGCCCTCGTAGTGCACCAGGCCCAGGCCCCAGCCGGCCAGGGTCACGGTGATGATGCTGATGAGGATCGCGCCGAACACCCGGTGATAGCTGAGCACGGCAATCATCAGGAAGCAGACCGCCGCCAGCAGCGGGCCGGGTTCGCGCAGGGAGCCGAGCTTGATCAGGGTGGCCGGGCTATCGACCACGATGCCCGCGGTCTTCAAACCGATCAGTCCCAGGAACAAACCCACGCCGGCGCCCATGGCAAAACGCAGGCTGGCCGGAATGCTGTTGAGCAGCCATTCGCGGATCCGCGAGAAGGTCAGGAACATAAACAGCACGCCGGAAACGAACACCGCACCGAGGGCGGTTTCCCAGTTGTAACCCATGGTTCCGACCACGGTGTAGGTGAAAAAGGCGTTCAGCCCCATGCCGGGCGCCAGGCCTACCGGCCAGTTGGCGTACAGCCCCATCAACAGGCAACCCAGGGCCGCGGCGATGCAGGTGGCGACGAAGGCCGCGCCGTGGTCGATGCCGGCGTCGGCCATGATGTTGGGGTTGACGAAGATGATGTAGGCCATGGTGATGAAGGTCGTCAGACCGGCGATCAACTCGGTCTTCACCGTGGTGCCATGCAACCTGAGTTTGAAGATGCGCTCCAGCCAGCCACTGTTCAGCGGCGGCGAGAGTTCCAGCGTAGGGGCTTCGGATTTGCGGCTTTCCACAGCGAGTACTCCTCAAGAGTTTTATTATTTTTTCCAGAGCCGGGCACGTGAGGGTGGGCAGCGGCTCTTTGAGGCATGTAAGGCTTGCGGGCTTTTATTGACCTTTAGGTCAGGAACTCGCACGTGGCGAATTATGCTTTTGTATACAAAGAAAGCAAATAATGTTTTATGGGTTGTGTGCGAAAAGTCCGCCAGAAAGGCTATATGCCCTGTAGCCGCTGGCGCAGCCTGCAATCGAGCGCGCAGCGGTCGTAATGGGGCTGACGCGGTCCTGTAGAAGTATCGGGTATGCAGGTTGACGACCGTTGCGTGCTCGCGGGCTGGGGTGTCAGCGGTTTTCGCCCAGAGCCTTGTTCACCGCCAGCCAGCCATCCACTGCCGCCTCGCCGGCCTCGGCGAATACCCGTTGCAGCAGCTTGACCTGCTCGCGCCGCAGCGATTGCTCAAAGCGCGCGCCGTCTTCCGTCAGCTCCAGCAGGCGTTTGCGCTTGTCACTCTGCGAGGCAACGCTGTTGACTAGGTGCATCTCCATCAATTGGCGCAGCGGGATATTCAGCGCCTGCTTGCTCACGCCCAGTGCCGTGAGCAGTTCTTTCACGCTCAGCCCCGGATAGCGGGCGATGAAAAACACGATGCGCTGGTGCACGCGACTCAGGCCGCGACGCTCGAGCATTTCGTCGGCCTTGGCGGTGAACGCCTGGTAACCAAAGAAGAAGGCTTCCATGGCGGCTTGTTGGGTGGTCTGGTTTTTAAGGTCAAGCATATTGACGTATCTGCTAAGGTCGGCGTAATTTCGGTCAAGCAGTTTGACGTATTTTCCTCCGCCTTTGCTACGGGTGACCTCATGGCCTTCTCCGAACGTGTTTCGCGTCTTAAAAGCTCACTGATCCGTGAAATCCTTGCCGCCGCGCAGCGTCCGGAAGTGATGTCGTTCGCCGGAGGCCTGCCCGCCGAGGCGATGCTGCCGAAGGTCGATTGGCAGGCGATGCCGGTGTCCATGGGCCAATACGGCATGAGTGAAGGCGAGCCACAGCTGCGTGAGGCCCTGGCGGCACAGGCCCGGGCGCTGGGCGTGCCGTGCGAGGCCAGCCAGGTGCTGGTGGTCAGCGGCTCCCAGCAGACCCTCGATCTGGCGGCCAAGCTGTACATCGACAAGGGCACCGAGATCATGCTGGAAGCGCCGACTTATCTCGCGGCACTGCAGATCTTCCAGCTGTTCGGCGCCGATTGCCTGACCGTGCCGCTTCAGGCCGATGGGCCGGATCTGGCGCAATTGCGCGCCTGCCTGGAGCAGCATCGTCCCGCGTTCATCTACCTGATCCCGACCTTCCAGAATCCTTCGGCGGTGCGCTACAGCGAGGCCAAGCGCGATGCCGTGGCGGCGCTGCTCGACGAGTTCGGAGTGACCCTGATCGAAGACGAGCCTTACCGCGAACTGACGTTCGATGGCGGCAACGCCACGCCTATTGTCGGGCGCCTGCGCAAGGCCAGCTGGATCTACACCGGCACGGTGTCGAAGACCCTGTTGCCAGGGTTGCGGGTCGGTTACCTGATCGCCAGCCCGGACCTGTTTCCCCATCTGCTGCGGTTGAAGCAATCGGCGGACCTGCACACCAACCGCGTCGGCCAATGGCAGGCGCTGCAATGGATAGGTACCGAGCAGTACCAGCGGCACCTGGGCGAATTGCGCGATTTCTACCGGGTGCGCCGCGATGGTTTTCAGGCCGCCCTGCAACGTCATTTTGGCGATCTGGCCGATTGGCAGGTGCCCCAGGGCGGGCTGTTTTTCTGGTTGACCTTGAAACAGCCGCTGGACACCCGCACTTTGCTGAAAGCGGCGCTGGAGCAGGACGTGGCATTCATGCCGGGCGAACCCTTCTTCTCCGAGCCGGACCGCAATCCAGGTCACCTGCGGTTGAATTTCAGTCATATCGATCCGGCGCGTCTGGACGAAGGTCTCAAGCGGCTGGCCACCGTGGTACGTCAAGCACAGGTTGCACAGGCAGCCTAAGGGGAGAGGGCCATGTACAAGGTTTATGGGGATTACCGGTCCGGCAACTGCTACAAGGTCAAGCTGATGCTCAATCTGCTCGGTCAGCCTTACGAGTGGCACGCCGTGGACATCTTGAACGGGGACACGCAGACCGAGGCGTTTCTGGCAAAGAACCCCAACGGCAAGATCCCGGTGCTGGAGCTGGAAGACGGCACCTGCCTGTGGGAGTCGAATGCGATTCTCAACTTTCTCGCCGACGGCAGCGAATTCCTGCCGAGCGAGCCGCGTTTACGCACGCAGGTGCTGCAATGGCAGTTTTTCGAGCAATACAGCCATGAGCCGTACATCGCCGTGGCACGTTTCATCCAGCTCTATCTGGGGCTGCCGCAAGAACGCCAGCACGAATACGAGAAGCTGCAAAAACGCGGTTACAAGGCCCTGGATGTGATGGAACATCAGTTGGCGCGAACGCCGTATCTGGTGGGCGAGCAGTATTCGATTGCCGATATCGCGCTCTATGCCTACACCCATGTCGCCCATGAAGGTGGCTTCGACCTGGCGCGCTACCCGGGCATCCAGGCGTGGATGCAGCGGGTGGAAAGCCATCCGCGGCATATCGGGATGCTCGACTGAGCTGGTGCGGGAAACAAAAAACCGACCCTTGGGTCGGTTTTTTTATGGTCTGGATCTTGTGGGGGCTGTTCTGGTGCGATGACGTCCTTCAGAACGCCACCAACCATTCAAGCTGTTGCAAAGCGCTTGTCCAGATAATCGATGATCACCTTGGACTCGTACATCCAGGTGGTCTGGCCGTTTTCTTCGATACGCAGGCACGGCACCTTGATCTTGCCGCCTTGCTCCAGCAGGGTCTGGCGATCCTGTTCGTTGTTTTTCGCGTCACGCAGGGCCACCGGAACGTTCAGGCGGTGCAGGGTGCGGCGGGTTTTCACGCAGAACGGGCAGGCGTGGAACTGGTACAGGGTCAGGCCCTTGGCGGCCTGTTCGACCTGGGCTTGAGCGGCGGCGGGGCGCTGCTGCTTGCGTGGGCGGGTGATGAAGTCGATGAAGATGATGAGCTGGCCCAGGCCGACTCGAAGCGCTTTGACGATCACGATATTGCCTCTTGCCCATGAAAGAAGGGGCGGCAGCTTACCTGATTTTTGCCAGGCGAAAAAAAACCGGCGATGAACGCCGGTTCTTTCGGGCAGCCGTTTACTTGATCAGGCTGAGAAACTCGCTGCGGGTTGCCGCGTTTTCGCGGAACTCGCCCAGCATCACCGAAGTGATCATCGACGAGTTCTGCTTCTCCACACCGCGCATCATCATGCACATGTGCTTGGCCTCGATCACCACCGCGACGCCCAGGGCGCCGGTCACTTGCTGGACCGCGTCGGCGATCTGGCGGCTGAGGTTTTCCTGGATCTGCAGGCGGCGCGCGTACATGTCGACGATACGCGCGACTTTCGACAGGCCCAGCACCTTGCCACTCGGAATGTAGGCGACGTGAGCCTTGCCGATGAACGGCAGCAGATGGTGCTCGCACAGCGAGTAGAGCTCGATGTCCTTGACCAGCACCATCTCGCTGTTATCGGAGCTGAACAAGGCACCGTTGGTGACTTCTTCCAGCGTTTGCTCATAACCGCGGCAGAGGTACTGCATGGCTTTGGCGGCACGTTTTGGCGTGTCGAGCAGGCCCTCGCGGGAGACGTCTTCGCCCAATTGGCCGAGGATCGCCGTGTAATTCTGTTCCAGGGACATGAAACTACCTGTGGGATTTTACGCAAAGAGCAAGGGTACGGTGGCGGACCGGGCGCTGCAAGCGCGACGAAGCGGCTTTACTCGTCGCGGCCTTCCATCATGGTGCGTTTGAGCATCACGTAGACCGCCCCGGCACCGCCATGTTTGGCCTGGCACGAGGTGAAGCCGAGTACCTGGGGATGCTGGCGCAGCCAGGTGTTGACGTGGCTCTTGATCATCGGCCGCTTGCCGTCCAGGCGCACGGCTTTGCCGTGGGTGACGCGCACGCAGCGGATTTCGAATTTGGTGGCTTCGGCGAGGAATGCCCAGAGGGTTTCCCGGGCCTTTTCCACGTTCATGCCGTGCAGGTCGAGGCTGCCCTCGAAAGGAATCTGGCCGACCTTGAGCTTGCGCATCTGGCTTTCCTGAACCCCGTCGCGAGCCCACATCAGATCGTCTTCCGGGCCGACGTCGATCACGAACTGATCGGACAGCCCGTCGACGGTCGTGGTTTCGGTGCGCACGCTGGCAGCCTGGCGCAGCTTGGCGATCTGCGCCCGGTCAGCCTTGGGTTTGCCGGTTTCGGCGCGATCGTGCTTGATCGGCTTGACGCCTTGGATCGCGCTTTTGAACAGGGAAAAGTCGTCGTCTTGCATGTCAGCCTCCGCGAAGACCGAGCAGTTTACCCAACTCGACGGGAGAGGGGCGGGACAAAACGTGTTGCCGTCGATTCAGTCATGCTTCTTCATCAGGTGGGGAGCCATGTTCAGGGTCTGCGGCTGGCGCATGCGCCGCCGGCAGCGACGCCACAGCCAGACTCCGACATACAGCAGTAACAGACCGACCGCTAGAATCACCGCGGAACCCGCCGGACTTGCATTCAATTCGCCCAGCGCCGGAGGGCGCCCCAACAGGCTGGCGGCCCCGGCCATCGCCAGCAGCACACCGAAGGTCGCCAGCAACGCGGAGAATCCCGCGCCCAGGCGCAAACGCCAGTTCCGCGGGCCTTTGGGCCGCAGACGACGTGCGTCAAAACCATCGGATATCTTCATTCCGACCTTCCTCAATGGGTATCGGCCCTTCGACCGAAAGATGACCGGGTGGTTCCTGAGGCTAAGGCAATTACGGCAAATGAGAGGCTTTTACGGATGAGCGGCCTTGCCCCTGAAGGCGCGCCGCTCATTGCAGGTCGATCAGATCAGATCTTTGGTGGCGGCGAGGGTGGCGAAGTTGTCCGCCATGATGGCCATTTCGGTCTGCTGCACGTGCTCGGCGCTGAGGATGCCGCCCTTGTAGGGCAGGTCGCGGGTGGCGCAGGCGTCTTCCACCAGGGTGCAGCGAAAGCCCAGGTTCTTCGCCGCGCGCACGGTGGTGCTGACACTGGAATGGCTCATGAAACCGCAGACGATCAGGTCCAGGGAGCCCAGGTCCTGCAGGCGCTTTTCCAGTTCGGTGCCATGGAAGGCGCTCGGCAGCAGCTTGCCGATGATGGTCTCGTCGCCCTGGGGTTCGAGGCCGGGGATGAACTCACCGCGCTCGCCCTGGGGGTCGAACAGGCCGCCGACGGTGCCGAGGTGGCGCACATGCACAACCGGGCGGCCGGCGGAGCGGGCGGCAGCGACCAGTTGCTTGATGTTGGCGACCGCGGCGTCCATGCCGGACAGGGCCAGCGGACCGCTGAGGTACTCTTTCTGGGCGTCGATGATCACAAGGGTCGCGTGGCTCAAATTAGCCGCTGCATAACCACGACCGCTGAGTTGAAACATCGTCTTTGGAACGGACATTCTGGGGCTCCTGTGAGTGGGGCTTTTGCGACATTGTCCTCTGGCGGAGCGCTTCTGTGAATCGCTACTAACGTAAGGTGCGTGGTTGCTGGCCTACAGCCGTGTCAAGGGCTATGCAGAATCGGGCCGAATGTGGAGAAAACCGCCTGAACGCCCCGCAGACTCAGATTTTTCATGCGTCGTCCTCAGACGTTTTGGCTGTTAGAATCGCCAGTCGTTTTTTCAGGAGTCTGTCCCGTGATCACTTCCCGCCTGCGCACCCTGCGCGACCACATCCGTTGGGCTGTCAGCCGCTTTCATGGGGAGGATCTGTTTTTCGGCCATGGGACCGACAACGCCTGGGACGAAGCCCGCCAATTGGTACTGGGTGCCTTGCACCTGCCGTGGGAAATCGCCGACAGCTATCTGGACTGCGCCCTGGAAGACGACGAACTGGTCAACCTGCAGCGTCTGCTCAAGCGGCGCATCGAAGAGCGCGTACCGACCGCCTACCTGCTGGGCGAGGCCTGGTTCTGCGGCCTGTCGTTCATTGTCGATGAGCGGGTGCTGATCCCGCGTTCGCCGATCGGCGAGCTGATCGAAAAACGTTTCGAGCCCTGGCTGGGCGCCGAGCCCGCGCGTATTCTCGACCTGTGCACCGGTTCCGGCTGCATCGGCATTGCCTGCGCCTACGAGTTCCGCAAGGCCGAAGTGGTGCTGGCCGACCTGTCGTTCGAAGCCCTCGAGGTGGCGAACCAGAACATCGAGCGCCATGGTGTCGATGAGCGGGTGTTCACGGTACAGGGCGATGGTTTTGACGGCTTGCCGGGCCAGCGCTTCGACCTGATCGTGTCGAACCCGCCGTATGTGGATGCCGAGGACTTCGCCGACATGCCCGAGGAATACCAGCACGAACCGGAGCTGGGCCTGGCCTGTGGCGACGATGGCTTGAACCTGGTGCGGCGCATGCTGGCCGAGGCGGCGGATCATCTGACCGAGAAGGGCCTGTTGATCGTCGAGGTCGGCAACAGCCAGGTCCATGTCGAAGCGCTGTACCCGGAAGTCGATTTCGCCTGGCTGGACTTCGAACGCGGCGGTCATGGCGTGTTCATGCTCACCGCCGAGCAGTGCCGACAGCACCAGGCACTGTTCAGCTCCCGGGTCTGATCGGCGTTTCAGTAGGAGCGAGCGGGCGGCGATCCGACTTGCCCGCGATCCAGGCACCGGGGTGTGCCTGGACGGACGCTATCGCGAGCAAGCTTCGCTCCTACAGTTGCCCGCGAGGCGGCCAGGGGTCAGCGGTGGGTCGCGATCCAGATCAGCAACCCGGCCTGGAACACCGCAAACGCCACCAGGCAGGTGATGGTAAAGCGCAGCCCGGTGTCTTCGCGCTTGTACTTGGCGACCTTTTCTTCGTGCTTGCGCAGCTTCACTTCCTGTTCTTCGAGGTTCTGCTCGGCCTGCTGCAGCATTTGCGCGGCTTCGAGGATCTCGACGAATTGCAGCTTTTCGGTGTTCCAGTTGGGCAGCAGTTCACCGACCTGCACATGCTTGACGCTGCCCTTGAGGTGCTGGGCATCGGCGTAAACCACATCGAAACCCTGGACCCGCAGGAAATGATCGCGCCGCAGGCGCGTGGCCTCGTTCAGCGCATCCTTGTTCGCCAGTTCGAAACCGTCCACGCGGTAGTGCGGCCATTTCTTCTGGGCCCAGCTTGCCCCCTGCGCCAGCAGAAAGCGGCCGATGCCGCGGTTCGCCGGTTCGATCTGCAGGTTTTCCGGCTCGAAGCGCACCCGACGAGTCGCGTGGTCGACCCAGACATCCAGGTGATTCTGTTCCTTGCGCACCCGTTGGCCCGGCAGTTGGAGGGTCATGCGCAACAGGCTGTGTTCCTTGTTGCTGCGCTCGGCATAACCGAACTCGATAAAGCGCAGGGGCCGTCCGCCCGTGGCGCGATCGGTTTGCAGCGGGGCCAGGCGAAGCATCCGGTGATGCTCGGCATGGACGTCCGCCCACGGCAACGCCACGGCTTCGGGAGCGGGGTTTTCAACCTCGGTTTCGGGAGGGTTCTGGGTATCGGTCATAACGGCGAGATCCTGTCCAAGCGCTACTTGCCGACGGCAAGTGAACGGCCGGCAAAGGCTTATCGGCCGTTTTTTTCAGGACTGGAGGGGAAAACGCGTCAACGGGCGTGAAGTCCGTCAATAAAGCTGATGATGCGGGTGCCGAGTTCCGAGGCCAGGGGCAGCTGCGGATCCTTGTAGGAGGCCAGTTGCCGCTTGACGTCGTTGGGCACGATACGCAGGACATGGTTCATGCCTTCGATCAGCGCCAGTTGGGCGTCCGGCTTGGCGGCCTTGAGCATCTGCGCATCGCCGACACCGACCTGGATGTCATTACTGCCCTGGACAATCAGCGCCGGCATCTTGAGGCGGGCGAACGCGGCGGCCGGGTCTTGCCTGAACAGGGTGATCAGGTACGGCTGCACGCTGGGGCGGAAGATCACTTCCAGCTGCGGCGGCACGTCAGTGTCGACCCGGCCAGCCTTGAGGCTGTCGAGCAGTTCGTTGCTGCGCAGCATCAGCGGCGCCGGCAGGCGATAGCTCAGTTGCTGGCGCAGCACCTGGTCCACCGGGCGGGCGGTGCCGGAGATGGAAATCACCGCCGCCGCATCGACCTGGGGCGCCGCCAGGGTGGCGATCAGCGCGCCTTCGCTGTGGCCGAGCATAATCAACGGGCCCAGGCGCGGGTCGCCCTTGAGCTTCTTGCCCCAGGCCACGGCGTCGGCGACGTAGGCGTCGAGGGTCAGGTTGCGCTCGTCCGGGGTGGCGGCGAGGCTGGCGGCCACCCCGCGCTTGTCGTAGCGCACGCTGGCGATGTTGTGCTTGGCCAGCACCCAGGCCAGGCGCTTGAGGCTGTCGTTGCGCCCGCCGTCGGGGTTGTTGCCGTTGCGGTCAGTGGGGCCGGAGCCGGAGACGATCAGGACCACCGGCACCGGGGCGTCGGACTTGGGCAGCAGCAGCGAGCCGTATAACTCGCCAGTGCCGGTGTCGAGGCTGATGGGACGTTGCAGTACGGCCGCCTGGACCAGGCCGGTGAACAGGGTAAGGCTCAAGAGAAGAACTCGCAGCATCATCACGCCATCATGGAGAAGGTGCCGGTTGGACTTCCGGACACGGATAAGGTTCGAGGATGAACTAGTTGGGGAGCCTGCGTATACTTCCCGGCTCAGTAATCCAGATTGAGTTATTTCGGCTGATTTCATGGAGCGTCCTGCATGTCCGGCAATACCTACGGCAAGCTGTTCACTGTCACCACCGCGGGCGAAAGCCATGGTCCGGCGTTGGTCGCCATTGTCGACGGCTGCCCACCGGGTCTTGAGCTGTCGCTGGACGATCTGCAGCGCGACCTGGACCGGCGCAAGCCCGGCACCAGCCGCCACACGACCCAGCGCCAGGAAGCCGATGAAGTCGAAATCCTCTCCGGCGTGTTCGAGGGCAAGACCACCGGCTGCTCCATCGGCCTGCTGATCCGCAACACCGACCAGAAGTCCAAGGACTACTCGGCGATCAAGGATCTGTTCCGCCCGGCCCACGCCGATTACACCTACCACCACAAATACGGCATCCGCGACTACCGCGGCGGCGGTCGCAGCTCGGCGCGGGAAACCGCCATGCGCGTGGCGGCCGGGGCCATCGCCAAGAAATACCTGGCCAGCCAGGGCATCGTGGTGCGTGGCTACATGAGCCAGCTGGGCCCGATCGAAATTCCGTTCAAGACCTGGGACTCGGTGGAAGACAACGCCTTCTTCAGCCCCGACCCGGACAAGGTGCCGGAGCTGGAAGCCTACATGGACCAGCTGCGTCGCGACCAGGACTCGGTGGGCGCCAAGATCACCGTGGTCGCCGAGGGTGTGATGCCGGGCCTGGGCGAGCCGATCTTCGACCGCCTGGACGCCGAGCTGGCCCATGCGCTGATGAGCATCAACGCGGTCAAGGGCGTGGAAATCGGCGCCGGTTTCGCCAGCGTCGCCCAGCGTGGCACCGAGCATCGCGACGAGTTGACCCCGCAAGGTTTCCTCAGCAACAACGCGGGCGGCATCCTGGGCGGGATTTCCTCCGGCCAGCCGATCGTCGCGCACCTGGCGCTCAAGCCGACCTCCAGCATCACCACCCCGGGCCGCTCGATCGACATCGATGGCAACCCGGTGGACGTCATCACCAAGGGCCGTCACGACCCGTGCGTGGGCATCCGCGCCACGCCGATCGCCGAAGCCATGATGGCCATCGTGCTGATGGATCACCTGCTGCGTCATCGTGGCCAGAATGCCGACGTGCGCGTCAGCACGCCGGTGCTGGGCCAGTTGTAATGGCGTCTCTGCCAGTCGCCACGGTCTGACGGCCGTGGCGGCGCTCCCGTACTGGCGGCTCTCCAGTTTCTACCTGTTCTATTTCGCCTTGCTGGGGTCGACCGCGCCGTTTCTGGCGCTGTATTTCGATCACCTGGGGTTTTCCAGCGCGCGTATTGGCGAGCTGGTGGCGATTCCCATGCTGATGCGCTGCGTGGCGCCGAACCTCTGGGGCTGGCTGGGCGACTACACCGGCCGGCGCCTGGCCATCGTGCGTTTTGGCGCGATCTGCACGCTGCTGAGTTTTTCGCTGATTTTCGTCAGCAAGAGCTACGCCTGGCTGGCGATGGTCATGGCCCTGCATGCGTTCTTCTGGCACGCGGTATTGCCGCAATTCGAAGTGATCACCCTGGCGCACCTGCAAGGCCAGACCGCTCGCTACAGCCAGATCCGCCTGTGGGGGTCGATCGGTTTCATCCTCACGGTGGTGGCGCTGGGGCGATTATTCGAGTGGTTGAGCCTGGACATCTACCCGGCGGCGCTGGTGCTGATCATGGCCGGCATCGTGCTCAGCAGCGCCTGGGTGCCCAACGCCCAGCCAGCGGCCCAGGGCAGCCGCTTGGCCGCCGGGGGCTTTCTTGGCCAGCTGCGCAGCCCCGGCGTCCTGGCCTTCTATGCCTGCGTGGCGCTGATGCAAATGAGCCACGGTCCTTACTACACCTTCCTGACCCTGCACCTGGAACATCTGGGCTACAGCCGCGGCTTGATCGGTTTGTTGTGGGCGCTGGGGGTGGTCGCCGAAGTCTTGATGTTCCTGGCGATGAGCTGGATTCTCTCGCGGTTTTCGGTACGCCGGGTGCTGCTGGCGAGTTTCCTGCTGGCGGCCCTGCGCTGGTTGCTGCTGGGCGCCTTTGCCGAGCATCTGTGGCTGCTGTTGTTTGCCCAGGTGCTGCATGCCGCGACCTTCGGCAGCTTTCATGCCGCGGCCATTCATTTCGTGCAACGCAGCTTCGGCGACCGCCAGCAAGGCCAGGGCCAGGCCCTGTACGCGGCCCTGGCCGGCACCGGCGGCGCATTGGGCGCGTTGTATTCCGGCTACAGCTGGAACGCCCTGGGCGCGACATTGACCTTTAGTATTGCAAGCCTCGCAGCGCTGGCGGCAGCCGTTATCATTGCCACACGTATGCAAGAGGAGAGGCCATGAGCCTTACCCGCGAACAGCTGGCACAGGACATCATCGAGGTCGGACGCTTTCTGTATGCCCGCGGCTGGTCCCCGGCCACCAGCAGCAACTATTCCACGCGCCTGTCGCCGAGCGCGCTATTGCTCACGGTTTCGGGCAAGCACAAAGGCCAGTTGGGCCTGGATGACGTGCTGGCCACCGACTTGTCGGGCAACAGCCTGGAGCCGGGCAAAAAGCCGTCGGCCGAAACCCTGTTGCACACCCAGCTGTACAGCTGGAACCCGCAGATCGGCGCCGTGTTGCATACCCACTCGGTGAATGCCACGGTGCTGTCACGCCTGACCGCCGAGGACTTCATCGAGTTCGAGGGTTACGAGCTGCAAAAGGCTTTTACCGGCATTGCCAGCCACGAGTCGCGGGTGCGCGTGCCGATTTTCGACAACGATCAGGACATCGCCCGGCTGGCGACCAAGATCCAGCCCTGGCTCGACGCCCATGCCGATTGCGTCGGCTACCTGATTCGCGGTCATGGCCTCTACACCTGGGGCGCGCGCATGAGTGACGCGCAGCGCCAGATCGAGGCCTTCGAGTTTCTGTTCGAGTGCGAGTTGCAGACTCGCGCCCTGTTAAACCGTTAAGGCTTGCTTCGACTGAAGTAGCCAGCGCCTGATGATATGCACTGCCTGACCGGCCTGGAAAAAGCCGGAAGGCACTGCCGATAACGAGGAATTGCCAAGATGAGCAGCCTGTCCGTTTACCACGTATCCAGCCCGGACCTGCCGAACAAGGTGCTGACCCATTTCGACGATATCGCCGCGACCCTGGCCGAGCAGGGCGTGCGTTTCGATCGCTGGCAAGCCGCCACCAGGATCCAGCCGGGCGCCAGCCAGGAGGAGGTGATAGGCGCCTACCAGGAACAGATCGACCGTCTGATGACCGAGCGCGGCTATATCACTGTCGATGTGATCAGCCTCAATGGCAATCACCCGCAGAAGGCCGAGCTGCGCGCCAAGTTCCTCGACGAACACCGGCATGCCGAGGACGAAGTGCGCTTTTTCGTCGCCGGCCGCGGCCTGTTCAGCCTGCATATCGGCGACTACGTGTATGCCGTGCTCTGCGAGAAGAACGACCTGATCTCGGTGCCGGCCGGTACCGCGCACTGGTTCGACATGGGCGAGAACCCATACCTGGTGGCGATCCGCATGTTCAACAACCCGCAAGGCTGGGTCGCCAACTTCACCGGTTCCGATATCGCCAGCCAGTTCCCGCTTCTGGAGGATTGAGCGGATGCCGATCAAGGCCATTCTCACCGACATCGAAGGCACCACCAGCGCGGTGAGCTTTGTCTTCGAGGTGCTGTTCCCCTATGCGGTGCGGCACCTGCCGGACTTCGTGCGCAAGCACGCCAGCCGGGCCGACGTTGCCGAGCAGTTGCAGGCGGTGCGCGAGGCCAGCGGCGAGCCGGCGGCGGACGTCGAGTGGGTGATCGGGATTCTGTTGGGCTGGATCGCGGAAGATCGCAAGTCCACGCCACTCAAGGCGCTGCAAGGCATGGTCTGGGAGCAGGGGTACCGGGCCGGACAGCTCAAGGGCCATGTCTACCCGGATGCGGTGGCGGCGTTGCAGCGCTGGCACCAGGCCGGCTATCGGTTGTATGTCTATTCGTCGGGCTCGATCCAGGCGCAGAAGCTGATTTTCGGTTGCTCAACTGCCGGGGACCTGTCGCCGCTGTTCAGCGGTTTTTTCGACACCACCTCGGGGCCGAAACGGGAAGTGCAGTCTTACCAGCGCATTACCCAGGCCATCGGCTGTGCGCCCGGGCAGATTCTCTTTTTGTCCGATATTGTCCAGGAGCTGGATGCGGCCCGGTCCGCCGGCCTGGCCACCTGCGGCCTGGTGCGCGAAGGCGGGGTATTGGCGGGGCATGCGAATGTAGCGAGCTTCGCCGATATCGATCCGCAGGGTTTCTGAAAAGCAATCAGGCCGTGTCAGCGCAAGGCTGGCACGGCCTGATTGGGGGTATCTGTTATCCAACTGCCGGTGATCATCGCGAATCCGTGGCGGTGCGGATTTAAAGCGAGTGATACGACGGCAGGGCAAAACGGTTCTGGCTTTGCAGCAGGGAAATCTGTGGCAATTCGCTGGCCTGTTCGGCCAGGTCGCGACGCAACGCGCTGATCACCCACGACAACTGATCGCCCGCATGCAACTGCGCATAGGAGATCGAGCGCTTGAGCTGTTTACCTTCGCTGTTACGCAGCGTCAGCAGGATGCCGCCATCGGGCCGTGGCTGAGTGGTCACTTCGTAGTTGGAGAACAGGGAAGCGAATTTTTCTTGGATCAGGCTCATGTCTATCAGCTCCATTGGTTCTTGAATGGCAAACCTGGAGTGATAGGTGCAGCGATTGTGCCAGCCTCAATTTTTATAAAAATCGTTATAAATCATATCGTTATAAAAAATCGCCGTTTGCGGGTTCGTGCAATTTGCATGAATGGCCATCGTGCATCCTGCATTTTGCGAGATCGCGGGCCTGGGCAAGGGCAGGGGAGTAACGCTGTGACTGCCGGTTCACGCAAAAGATTCAGCCGGCAAGCCCGGCCCTCAAGCGCGAGGCACCTGGCGGCGCGGAGGAGATACAAAACTTTGCAAAAACTCCATGTACAGGCCAGGAAGCGCTGACGTATTTTTTTGCCAGCGACAAGCTTGGCGCAGACTCTTTGCACAAGCCAAAACCCTGATGTTCCGGGCTGTACAGGTCAATCAGACGTTTCACCGACATGGACAGTCATGCGCCGTGATCCCTTGGATCATGGGCGCCTGATAATAAGAAAATAGGACGTCATCCATGAACGCCATGCTCTGCGTTACTGCCAATAGCACGCCCCCTGTTTCTCCTATTTGCCGTCGCGGCCCGCCCTCGGGCCCCAGCTGAATAGCCCCATCGACCCTTGTCCGCCTGCCCGGCCTGGCCCCGTGCAGGATCCTTTTGCGTCGAACAGGAGCCGTCATGAGCACTCATCAGCACGACATGATCACCTGGGGCATGATGCTACGGAAGTTGCCCTCCATCGCCCGGGCGTTGCCGCGGGTCATCAAGGGCATGCAGATAGCCAACGTCAAGCGCGCCGATCAGCCCTGCGGGCTGGGCTGGACCTTCGAGCAGGCCACCCAACGCAACCCCGACGGCCCGGCGCTGCTGTACGGCGACCGGGTGTTGAGTTATGCACAGGCCAATCAGTGGGCCAACCGGATCGCCCATTACCTGGCGAGCCAGGGCATCGGCAAGGGCGACGTGGTGGCGATCTTCGTCGAGAACCGTCCCGAGTTGCTGGTGAGCGTGCTGGCGGTGGCCAAGCTCGGCGGTATCTGCGCCATGCTCAATACCGCGCAGACCGGCAGTGTACTGGTGCACAGCGTGAACCTGGTGAAGCCGGTAGCGATGATCGTCGGCGGCGAACTGCTGGATGCCTATTCGGCGATTCGCGATCAGGTCGCCATCGACGAGGCGCGCACCTGGTTCGTCGCCGATCCGGAGGTGGCGTCCGGGCCAACGCCTGCCGGTTGCATCGACCTGATGACCGCCAGCGCCGCCAGTGAATCGTCCAACCCACCAAGTACCGCGCGGATCTACCTCGACGATCCGTGCTTCTATATCTACACCTCCGGCACCACCGGGCTGCCCAAGGCCGGTATTTTCAAGCACGGCCGCTGGATGCGCAGCTCGGCCAGCTTCGGCATGATCGCCCTCGACATGCAGCCGGCCGATATCCTGTACTGCACCTTGCCGCTGTATCACGCCACCGGGTTGTGCGTGTGCTGGGGCTCGGCCATCAGCGGCGCCTCGGGCTTCGCCATTCGCCGCAAGTTCAGCGCCAGCCGGTTCTGGGAAGACGCCCGCCGGTTCAAGGCCACCACCATTGGTTATGTGGGCGAGCTGTGCCGTTACCTGGTTGACCAGCCTGCCTGCGAGCACGACCGTGACAACAGCGTGGTGAAGATGGTCGGCAACGGCCTGCGCCCCGGCGTGTGGGGGCCGTTCAAGCAGCGTTTCGGCATCGAGCATATCTGTGAGCTGTATGCCGCCAGCGACGGCAATATCGGCTTTACCAACGTGCTCAACTTCGACAATACCGTGGGTTTTTCCCTGGCGCCCTGGGCGCTGGTGGAGTATGCCCACGACACCTGCGCGCCGATCCGCAACGGTTCCGGCTTCATGCAGAAGGTCGCCAAGGGTGGGCAAGGCCTGCTGCTGGCGAAGATCGACGACAAGGCACCGCTGGACGGCTATACCGAGCCGGAAAAGAACCTGAAGGTGATCCTCACCGACGTGTTCGAGAAGGGCGACCGTTACTTCAATACCGGCGACCTGCTGCGCGATATCGGTTTTGGCCATGCGCAGTTCATCGATCGCCTGGGCGATACCTATCGCTGGAAGGGCGAAAACGTCTCCACCACCGAGGTGGAGAACATCCTCCTGCAACATCCGCAGGTCGCCGAGGCGGTGGCCTATGGCGTGGAGGTGCACAACACCAACGGTCGTGCCGGGATGGCGGCGATCACCCCGGCCGAATCCCTGGCGACCCTGGATTTCACCGAGCTGTTGCAGTTCGTCCGCGAGCATCTGCCGGGCTACGCGGTGCCGCTGTTCCTGCGGGTCAAGGTGAAGATGGAGACCACCGGCACCTTCAAGTACCAGAAGACCCGGCTCAAGGAAGAAGCCTTCGACCCGTCGAAAACCGGCGGCGATCCGGTGTACGCCTGGTTGCCGGGGTCGGCGACCTATGTCCGGGTGACGGAGGCGGTCCTGGCGGATATTTGTGCCGGTCGGCACCGTTATTGATTCTGGCTATGGCCGCTCTTGAGAAAAAAGGGATGACAGGGCGGGAGCCGCTTGGGGACACTAGCGGCTTTCCGATTGGCCGAAAGTGGAGTTCCCGATGTCAGACAAAAGCCGCCAGATGACCGCAGAAGAAGCCGCCGAGTTTACCGAGCAGGTCTTCAACGTCGCACGTCAAGGCGACGCCCAGATGCTCGACAAGCTGGCGAGCAGCGGTCTGCCGGTCAACCTGCGCAATCACAAGGGCGACACCCTGCTGATGCTGGCCAGCTACTACGGGCATGTGGACGCGGTGCAGGTGCTGCTCAAGCACAAGGCCGACCCCGAGATCCGTAACGACAACGGCCAGAGCCCGATCGCCGGCGCGGCCTTCAAGGGCGACCTGGCGGTGGTCAAGGCGCTGGTGGAAGGCGGTGCCGAGGTGGAAGGCTCGTCCTTCGACGGGCGTACCGCGCTGATGATGGCGGCGATGTTCAACCGCACGGAAATCGTCGACTACCTCATCGGCAAGGGCGCCAACCCGCGGGCCACCGACGCCAATGGCGTGAGCGCACTGGACGCGGCGAAGACCATGGGCGCCGTCGACACCACCGCGCAATTGCAGAAGTTGCTGGGCTGAGCTGAACGGCGCATACCGTCGGGCCAGGGCCATGCCTGGGGCGCGGCGGTAGGTTCGCGGGCCGGGTTTAGGCTATCCTGCGCGCCCGCCATTGACCCGTAACAGGATTCGCCCATGAAAAACGTCCTCGCCGAACTCATCACTAAAATCAGCTCCGGCTGCATGGGCGAAGAAGAAATCCTGCGGATCGCCGACGAGGCCGCCCAGGCCTACGCCGATCCCCAGGCCTTCCTGGCCGCCAATCCGGACATCAACTACGACGACAGCTTCCCGATCCCGCTGGGCGAATGGGTGGTGGTCGGCAGCCTGCCGGACACCGTGCTGTTCCAGGCCGACACCTACATGGACCTGTTCGCGCAGATCGTCGCGTCTTTCGGCCCGGGCGTGGCGTTCAATATCAAGCCCAAGCAACTGGCCAAGACCGAGGCCCTGACCGCGCTCAACCGCATCCAGATCCAGATGGGCAGCATGAACCCGGAAAACGGCGGTTACGTGCTGATGAACTTCAGCCAGTTGCTGGACGACGAGCTGCAAGTGGTGCTGGTCTACGGCAACGACGTGCCGCGGGTGCTGGAGCTGTGCGCCGAAGCCGGCATTGCCGCCGCGCCGTCCCTGGAAGCGCTCAAGGTCGCGGTTCACGTCTGAGCCGCGGGCCACAGCCGACCGCGCAGGCAATAAAAAGGAACCCCGCTGCCGGCCGACTATCCTAAGTGGGCAAGCCCTCATTTAGGAGCGACACCATGGGTTCCACTTTCAATACGCTGGTTGGACTGATCATCCTCGCGCTGGACATCTGGGCGATCATCAATGTGCTTAAAAGCAGTGCCGAAACCGGGATGAAAATCCTCTGGGTGTTGCTGATCATCCTGTTGCCGGTGCTGGGCCTGATCATCTGGGCGATTGCCGGGCCGCGCGGCAACGTACGGCTCTGAAGGCTGGCGTGGGGTTCAAAAGGGGCCGCCAGGCCCTTTTTTATGTGACCAAATATGCGCTGCACGAAATTTTCACAAAGTCTCCATGACAATTCGCCAGCGCTGTTTTTCCGCTGCTCCCGTGCGATCTCCGATTGCGATCCCTGGCTCTGGGCCATTGCCGGCCAGGGGAGGGCGCCTGCCAGTAATCAATGGCAATGCCGCTGCTGATCGTGCAACATTTGCGCACCGCGCCATCCCCCCAGCCCTGAATGGCTACAAGAGGGCAAAGCGCAGCTGCATTCTTTTCGCAACTTCA
This sequence comes from Pseudomonas sp. GW821-FHT02B10, assembly GCF_059421865.1. Classification (NCBI taxonomy): domain Bacteria; kingdom Pseudomonadati; phylum Pseudomonadota; class Gammaproteobacteria; order Pseudomonadales; family Pseudomonadaceae; genus Pseudomonas; species Pseudomonas sp. GW821-FHT02B10. Next base: position 59,363 of record NZ_JBWKVU010000008.1, read on the forward strand.
ACTTCCATTGGGTCCTAAAACGATATGGCAAACCCGGACGTCCTGAGTCAGCAGCGAGCCTCGAGTCGCCTGCTGCAACCGACCGTCAAATCGCATCTGGCTTATACGCTGCTCTGCGCGCTGGCCATGATGGTCATGCTGTCTTTGCTGCGCGTGGCGCTGCTGGTCTACAACCGCGAGATGATCCTCGACACACCGGCCTCGACCTTCCTTGAAGCCTTCGCCAACGGCCTGCGCTTCGATGTGCGCCTGGTGGTCTACCTCAGCATCCCGCTGCTGCTGGCGCTGTTCAGTGCCCGGGCCATGGCAGCTCGCGGTTTCTTCCGCTTCTGGCTGACCATCGTTTCGAGCATCGCGCTGTTCCTCGGCCTGATGGAGATGGACTTCTACCGCGAGTTCCACCAGCGCCTCAACGGCCTGGTCTTCCAGTATGTGAAGGAAGACCCGAAAACCGTGATGAGCATGCTCTGGTACGGCTTCCCGGTGGTGCGCTACCTGCTGGCCTGGGCGGTCGGCACCTGGCTGCTGAGCCTGGCGTTCAAGGGCGCCGACCGCGCGACCCGGCCGCGTGGCCCGTTCAGCGGCGGCAGCATCGGCACCCGGCAGGTCGCCCCGTGGTACGCCCGTATCGGCGTCTTCGTGGTCTGCCTGCTGGTCTGCGTGGTCGCCGCCCGCGGCACCCTGCGCCAGGGCCCGCCACTGCGCTGGGGTGACGTCTACACCACCGAATCGAACTTCGCCAACCAGCTGGGCCTCAACGGCACGCTGTCGCTGGTCGAGGCGGCCAAGAGCCGGATGGGCGAGGACCGCAGCAATATCTGGAAAGCCACCCTGCCGCAGCCCGAGGCGCAGCAAGTGGTGCGCGACCTGCTGGTGATGCCGGACGACAAGCTGGTGGACGCCGATATCGCCGCCGTGCGCCGCGACTACACGCCACCGGCCGACAAGACCCTGCCGATCAAGAACGTGGTCGTGATCCTGATGGAAAGCATGGCCGGTCACTCGGTGGGTGCCCTGGGCGCTCCAGGCAATATCACCCCGTACCTGGACCAACTGTCCAAGGAAGGCCTGCTGTTCGACCGCTTCTTCTCCAACGGCACCCATACCCACCAGGGCATGTTCGCCACCATGGCCTGCTTCCCCAACCTGCCGGGTTTCGAATACCTGATGCAGACCCCGGAAGGCAGCCACAAGCTGTCCGGCCTGCCGCAGGTGCTGAGCGCCCGCAAGTATGACGACGTGTATGTCTACAACGGCGATTTCGCCTGGGACAACCAGTCGGGCTTCTTCAGCAACCAGGGCATGACCAACTTCGTCGGTCGCAACGACTTCGTCGATCCGGTGTTCTCTGATCCGACCTGGGGCGTATCCGACCAGGACATGTTCAACCGTGGCCTGGAAGAGTTGAAGGCGCGGGAAAACGGCAAGCCGTTCTATGCCCTGCTGCAGACCCTGTCCAACCACACCCCGTACGCCTTGCCGACGCCATTGCCGGTGGAGAAGGTGACCGACCGTGGCAGCCTGAACGAACACCTGACCGCCATGCGTTATTCCGACTGGGCCCTTGGCCAGTTCTTCGAGAAGGCGCGCAAGGAGCCGTACTTCAAGGAGACGCTGTTCGTGATCGTGGGTGACCATGGTTTTGGCAACGAGCGCCAGATCACCGAAATGGACCTGGGCCGCTTCAACGTGCCGATGCTGATGATCGCTCCGGGCATCCAGGAAAAATTCGGCCAGCGCAACCACACCGTGGGCACCCAGGTCGATATCGTGCCGACCATCATGGGCCGCCTCGGTGGCGAAGTGCGTCACCAGTGCTGGGGCCGCGACCTGCTCAACCTGCCGGAAGGCGACACCGGCTTTGGCGTGATCAAGCCGTCGGGCAGCGAGCAGACCACGGCCATCGTCACCGCCGACCAGATCCTGGTTCTGCCGCGCGAGAAGGAAATGGCGCCGAAGATCTACCAGTACGAACTGGGCGCCAATCCGCATGCCGAAGTGGTGCCGGACGCACCGCGTACCGCCGAGTTGAAGCACAAGCTGGAAGCTTTCCTGCAAACCGCTACCAAGAGCCTGTTGGATAACACCGCGGGCGTGGTGCACGGCACGCCGGACTGATTCATTGCGCTAATGAAAAAGAGGCCCTCGGGCCTCTTTTTTTTGACGGTTATTAAAGTGCCGGACATGAACTGGCGAAATCTATATCCGGCCCAGTAACAGGAGAACCAGCAACACCACCAGCACCACACCGATGATGCCGGACGGGCCATAACCCCAGCTTCTGGAGTGCGGGAACACTGGAAGACCACCGATCAGCAGAAGAATCAGAATAATGATCAGGATTGTGCCCATGTCGTTTTCCTTATTGGAGGATCGAAGGCGCGGCTGGACTCGAAGGCAATTAATCCGTACCGCTTAATCATTCGGACTCTGTGCCTTGAAGGATGATTCCAAGTTTTTTTAATGCTTTTTTAACGCAGGCCTATTTCTTTTCGTACCTGCTGCCGGTGGCCATCGAGTTGAACGTGCAACACCGCGGGAAGTTGCACCGAGGCCCCGGTTTGCCTGGGGCATTCAGCAATCTGATGGTGCGTGGGCGGCACAAAATCCTTCGCTACACTCGCCTCATCTTCCCCGGAACAACAAGGCAACTCCTATGCAAAATCGCATGATGATCACTGGCGCCGGATCCGGCCTGGGTCGCGAAATCGCTCTGCGTTGGGCGCGCGAAGGCTGGCAGCTGGCGTTGTCGGATGTCAGCGAACCCGGCCTGCAGGAAACCCTCAGGCTGGTACGCGAAGCCGGCGGCGATGGCTTCGTGCAACGTTGCGACGTGCGTGACTACAGCCAGTTGACCGCCTTCGCCCAGGCCTGTGAAGTCAAGCTCGGCGGCATCGATGTGATCGTCAATAATGCCGGCGTGGCCTCCGGCGGCTTCTTCAGCGAATTGTCCCTGGAGGACTGGGACTGGCAGATCGCGATCAACCTGATGGGCGTGGTCAAGGGCTGCAAGGCGTTCCTGCCGCTGCTGGAAAAGAGCAAGGGCCGGATCATCAATATCGCCTCGATGGCGGCCTTGATGCAGGGCCCGGCGATGAGCAACTACAACGTGGCCAAGGCCGGCGTGGTGGCCCTGTCCGAAAGCCTGTTGATCGAACTGGCCCAGCAGGAGATCGGCGTGCACGTGGTATGCCCGTCGTTCTTCCAGACCAACCTGCTGGATTCGTTCCGTGGCCCGACCCCGGCGATGAAGGCCCAGGTCGGCAAGCTGCTGGAAAGCTCGCCGATCAGCGCGGCGGACATCGCCGACTACATCTACACCCGGGTCGCCGCCGGCGAATTCATGATCCTGCCCCACGAACAGGGGCGCATGGCCTGGGCCCTGAAGCAGAAGAACCCGCAGTTGCTGTACGACGAAATGACCCTCATGGCCGACAAGATGCGCGCCAAGGCCAAGCAAAACGCCAGCTGAGCTTGCTCCTGCCCCGGCGCGTCGTTAGGGTTGCCAGCATCTGGCATCCCTGACGAGACCTTGCATGCTCAATTACCTGTGGTTCTTCCTCGCCGCGCTGTTCGAGATCGCCGGCTGCTACGCCTTCTGGATGTGGCTGCGCCAGGGCAAAAGCGCCTGGTGGATGGTCCCGGCGCTGGCGAGCCTGATGCTCTTCGCCCTGTTGCTGACCAAGATCGAGGCGAGCTACGCTGGCCGCGCCTATGCGGCGTACGGCGGGATCTACATCATCGCCTCGATCGGCTGGCTGGGTATGGTGGAGCGGGTACGGCCGCTGAGTTCGGACTGGCTGGGGGTGGCGCTGTGCGTGATCGGCGCGAGCATCATTCTGTTCGGGCCGCGCTTTACCAACGGTTAGGAACTGGCGGGTTGCGGGCGCCGCGATGGCGCCCGGTCCCGGGCGGGAATCAGTCGAACAATTCCTTGGGCACATCGTGCTTGAGCATCAACTGGCACTGCTCGCTGTCCGGGTCGAAGACGATCACCGCCTGGCCCTTGGTCAGCGCCTGGCGCACGCGCAGGACGCGGGTTTCCAGCGGGGTGTCGTCGCCATTGTCGGTGCCGTCGCGGGTGACGAAGTCTTCGATCAGGCGGGTCAGGGTGTCGACTTCTAGTTGGTCATGGGGAATCAGCATACGGGCCTCCGGCAAACAATCCCGGATCCTACTGCGCCGGGCCCCGCGCGGCTAGGCAAACCTCGCACGGGGCCGTAATGCCGATCATCTGTAGGAGCGAGCTTGCTCGCGATGAGCGCGCAGCGCTCGCCTTGAGGGCCCTGCGTATTTACCTGTGAGTACGTGTGGGGCGAGAGTTCAGCGCTTTGCGCTCTATCGCGAGCAAGCTCGCTCCTACAGTGGAAGCGGGGGCTTTTCACCTCAGGGCTTTTGCCCCACCAGGCTGTCCACCGACGGCACCCGGGTGTCGCTTTCCATTTGTGTGTCGTGTTCCAGTTGATGGCTGAAACGGTCCAGGGAACCCTGGGCCGGCTGTGCGTCGCTGGCGAACACCGGCGGGCTGAGAATGTAGGCGCCCAGCAGGCGGCTGAGGGCCGCCAGGCTGTCGATATGGGTGCGCTCGTAGCCGTGGGTGGCGTCGCAACCGAAGGCCAGCAGGGCGGTACGGATATCGTGGCCGGCGGTGACCGCCGAATGGGCATCGCTGAAGTAGTAGCGGAACAGGTCGCGGCGTACCGGCAGTTCGTGTTCCGTGGCCAGGCGCAGCAGATGGCGCGACAGGTGATAGTCGTAAGGCCCGCCGGAGTCCTGCATGGCCACGCTCACCGAGTGCTCGCTGGAGTGCTGGCCGGGGGCGACCGGGGCGATGTCGATGCCGACGAATTCGCTGACGTCCCAGGGCAGGGCCGCCGCCGCGCCGCTGCCGGTCTCTTCGGTGATGGTGAACAGCGGATGGCAGTCGATCATCAGTGGCTCGCCGCTGTCGACGATGGCCTTGAGCGCGGCCAGCAGCGCCGCGACCCCTGCCTTGTCGTCGAGGTGGCGGGCGCTGATATGGCCGCTTTCGGTGAACTCCGGCAAGGGATCGAACGCGACGAAATCGCCGACGCCGATGCCCAGCGACTCGCAGTCGGCGCGGGTGGTGCAGTAGGCGTCCAGGCGCAATTCGATGTGGTCCCAACTGATGGGCATCTCGTCCACCGCGGTGTTGAAGGCGTGCCCGGAGGCCATCAGCGGCAACACGCTGCCACGCAATACGCCGTTGTCGGTGAACAGGCTGACCCGGCTGCCCTCGGCGAAACGGCTGGACCAGCAGCCGACCGGGGCCAGGGTCAGGCGGCCGTTGTCTTTCACTGCGCGCACGCTGGCGCCGATGGTGTCCAGGTGCGCCGAGACGGCGCGGTCCGGGCTGTTCTTCTGCCCCTTGAGGGTGGCGCGAATGGTGCCGCGGCGGGTCAACTCGAAGGGAATGCCCAGTTCTTCCAGGCGCTCGGCCACGTAACGCACGATGGTGTCGGTGAAGCCGGTGGGGCTGGGAATGGCGAGCATTTCCAGGAGGACTTTCTGCAGGTAGTTGAGGTCCGGTTCGGGAATCGATCGGGTCATGGAAACTCCTGATGATGAAAAGGCATCGCGAGCAAGGCGGCGATCCCTGTAGGAGCGAGGCTTGCCCGCGATGAGGCCGCGACGGTCAGCACAAGGCTTTCAGATCGCCGGCTGGCTGTGGGGAAACAACAGGTCGACAAAGCGCTCGGCCGTCGGCTGCGGTTCATGGTTGGCCAGGCCGGCGCGCTCGTTGGCCTCGATGAACACGTACTGCGGCTGGTCCGCCGCCGGCACCATCAGGTCGAGGCCGACCATCGGGATATCCAGCGCCCGCGCCGCGCGGATCGCGGCGTCCACCAATTCTGGATGCAGAATCGCGGTGACATCTTCCAGGGTGCCGCCGGTATGCAGGTTGGCGGTGCGCCGCACGAACAGCCGTTCGCCGGCCGCCAGGATGCTGTCGTAGCCGTGCCCGGCGGCCTGCAGGGTGCGCTGGGTTTCGTGGTCCAGGGGGATCTTGCTTTCGCCGCCGGTGGCGGCCTGGCGACGCCGGCTTTGCGCTTCGATCAGCTCGCCGATGGAGTGCTGGCCGTCGCCGATCACCTCGGCCGGCCGGCGAATGGCCGCGGCGACCACCTCGAAGCCGATCACCAGGACGCGCAGGTCCAGGCCCTCGTGGAAGCTCTCGAGCAACACCCGGCTGTCGAACCGCCGGGCGTTGTCGATCGCCTGTTGCACTTCTTCGATGGTGCGCAGATCCACGGCCACACCTTGGCCTTGTTCCCCGTCGAGCGGCTTGACCACCACCCGTTCATGCTCGTCGAGAAACGCCAGGTTGTCGTCGGCGTTGCCCGCGAGTTGTTGCGCCGGCAGGTTCAGCCCGGCCTGTTTCAGTACCTTGTGGGTCAGGCTCTTGTCCTGGCACAGGCTCATGCTGATGGCGCTGGTCAGGTCGCTGAGGGATTCACGGCAACGCACCCGGCGGCCGCCATGGCTGAGGGTGAACATCCCGGCTTCGGCGTCGTCGACCTGCACGTCGATGCCGCGGCGATGGGCTTCCTCGACGATGATCCGCGCGTAAGGGTTGAACTGCGCCTCGGGCCCGGGGCCGAGGAACAGCGGCTGGTTGATGCCGTTCTTGCGCTTGATGGCGAAGGTCGACAGCGTGCGGAAACCCAGCTTGGCGTACAGGCACTTGGCCTGGCGATTGTCGTGCAGCACCGACAGGTCGAGGTAGCTCAGGCCACGGCTCATGAAGTGTTCGATCAGGTGCCGGACCAGCACTTCGCCGACCCCCGGGCGGGTGCAATGCGGGTCCACCGCCAGGCACCACAGGCTGCTGCCGTGCTCCGGATCGTGGAAGGCCTTCTGGTGGTCCAGGCCCATGACGCTGCCGATCACCGCGCCGTTGTCTTCGTCTTCGGCCAGCCAGTACACCGGCCCGCCGGCATGGCGCGGGGTCAGCAGGCTCGGGTCGACCGGCAGCATGTTGCGGGCCAGGTACAGCTGGTTGATGGCCTGCCAGTCCGCCGCGTTCTGCGCCCGACGGATGCGGAAGCCGCGAAACACCCGGGTGGCCTGGCGGTAGTCGCTGAACCACAGGCGCAGGGTGTCCGAGGGGTCGAGGAACAACTGGGTCGGTTCCAGGCCGAGGATCTGCTGGGGGGCGGCGACATACAGGGCGATGTCGCGTTCGCCGGGGTGTTCGTTGAGCAGCTCCTCGGCCAGGCTCGTCGGGTCGGGAAAGGTATGGCCGATCAGCAGCCGGCCCCAGCCGCAATGCACGGCAATCGGGTCGGTGCCGAGGGCGCTGCGGTCTTCGGCGAAACGCGCCTGCAGACGCTCGTAGGAGGGCGCCTGACCGCGCAACAAGCGTTGGCTGTAAGCCGTGGCATGGGGTTTCATGGTCAGATTCCTTGTTCGCTGAGCCACAGGTTCAGCGCCGCCAGTTGCCACAGCTTGGAGCCGTGCAACGGCGTCAGCTGGCCTTGTGGATCGGTCAGCAGGCGGTCGAGCATCGCCGGGTTGAACAGGCCGCGGTCCTGGCTCGGGTCGAGCAGCAGTTCACGTACCCAGTCCAGGGTGGCGCCCTGCAGGTGCTTGAGGCCGGGCACCGGGAAGTAGCCTTTCTTGCGGTCGATCACCGTGCTGGGGATCACCAGCCGCGCGGCTTCCTTGAGCACCTGCTTGCCGCCATCGGGCAGCTTGAACCGGGCCGGCACCCGCGCCGACAGCTCCACCAGCCGGTAGTCGAGGAACGGCGTGCGTGCCTCCAGGCCCCAGGCCATGGTCATGTTATCCACACGCTTGACCGGGTCGTCGACCAGCATCACCGTGCTGTCCAGGCGCAGGGCTTTATCCACAGGCTCGGCGGCGCCGGGCTGGGCGAAATGCTCGCGCACGAAATCGCCGGCGGCGTCGTTGGCGGTCAGCCACTGCGGCTGCACGGTGGCCGCATAGTCGTCGTAGCTGCGGTCGAAGAACGCCTCGCGGTAGGCCGCGTAGGGATCGCTGGCTCCCTCCACCTGCGGGTACCAGTGGTAACCGGCGAACAGTTCGTCGGCGCCCTGGCCGCTCTGCACCACCTTGCAGTGCCTGGCGACTTCCCGGGATAGCAGGTAGAAGGCGATGCAATCGTGGCTGACCATGGGTTCGCTCATGGCGCGGAACGCCGCCGGCAGCTGTTCGATGATTTCGCGCTCGTCGATGCGCAACTGATGGTGATCGGTGCCGTAGTGTTGGGCGATCAGGTCCGAATACTGGAACTCGTCGCCGCGTTCGCCGCCGGCATCCTGGAAGCCGATGGAGAAGGTCGACAGGTTATCCACCCCGACTTCCCGCAGCAGGCCGACCAGCAGGCTCGAATCGACGCCGCCGGACAGCAGCACGCCGACATCCACTGCCGCCCGTTGGCGGATCGCCACGGCTTCGCGGGTGCCGTCGAGTACCTGGTCGCGCCAGTCTTCCAGGGTCAGCCCGGTTTCATCGGTGCGCGGGCCGTAGGGCAGGGTCCACCAGGTTCGCTGTTCGGTGCGGCCGTCGGCTTCGATGCGCATCCAGGTGGCCGGCGGCAGTTTCTCGATGCCCGCCAGCAGGGTGCGCGGCGCCGGCACCACGGCATGGAAGTTCAGGTAATGGTTGAGCGCCACCGGGTCGAGCAGCGGGTTGATGTCGCCGCCCTTGAGCAGCGCCGGCAAGGCCGAGGCGAAACGCAGGCGCTGGCCGGTGCGCGACAGGTACAGCGGCTTGACGCCCAGGCGGTCGCGGGCGATGAACAGGCGCTTGGCGTCCCGCTCCCAGATGGCGAAGGCGAACATGCCGTTGAGCCGCGGCAGCAGATCGGCGCCCCAGGCGTGATAGCCCTTGAGCAGCACCTCGGTGTCGCCATCGGAATAAAAGGCGTAGCCCAGGCTTTCCAGCTCGGCGCGCAGTTCGGGGAAGTTGTAGATCGCGCCGTTGAAGGCCAGGGACAGGCCCAGCTGGTTGTCGATCATCGGCTGGGCCGAGCCGTCCGACAGGTCCATGATTTTCAGGCGTCGATGGCCCAGGGCTATCGGGCCCTGGCTATGGAAACCCCAGGCGTCGGGGCCGCGAGGGGCTAGGTGGTGGGTAATTCGTTCAACCGCTGCCAGGTCGGCGGGTTGATGATCAAAACGTAGTTCTCCAGCTAATCCGCACATAAGTCCTTACCGGTTTTTCCGTTGGGGAGGGGTGAATCGTGACCTGCCAGAAACGGCAGGTACCCGGAAACTGACCCAGGTGATCCCCTGGAGTTTTAGACCGATGGGTTATAAGCGGCGGGGCGCAAGTGCGTTGCGGGCTGGGGCAAAGGCCTTGATCTGCCTGGAGTTTTGCCGTGCGGGCAGGGCCCGTGGGCGTTTGCGGGAGATGGCCAAGCGATGCCAGGGCGGTTGGCATCGCTGCTTTATTTCATGGCTTGCCGCGAATCAACCGACGCAAGGCAAAGCGATTGGGGTGACAGGCCTCGGCCACGCTGCGCGGCAGGGGCAGCGGTTCGTTGTCCAGCCAGGCGGCCAGCAACTCGCCCGACAGCGGCGCGGTGATCAAGCCGCGCGAGCCGTGGCCGCTGTTGATATACAGGCCGTCCAGCCAGGGGCAGGGCAGGTCCGGAACCTGGCGCGCGTCCTTGCCCAGCACCGCGTAGACCTCGGCGAATGCCGCCTGGTCCGCCAGGGGACCGACGATCGGCAGATAGTCCGGGCTGGTGCAACGGAAGGCGGCCCGTCCTTCGAGGGTTTGCGCTTGCAGCCGGTCGGCTTCCAGGCGTTCCACCAGGTCCTGGGAGATCTCTTCGAGCATCTGCAGGTTGCCCGCATGCTCGGCGGCGGTGGGTGTCAGGTCTTCGCTCTTGAAATCGAAACTGGCACCCAGGGTGTGTTCGCCCAGTCGCGCGGGGGCGACATAACCCTCGGCGCACACCACGGTGGCCAGGCTCTGGCTGCGCGCGGTCTGCGGCAGTCGGGTGATCTGCCCGCGGATGCGCTTGAGCGGCAGCTCGGCGCTGGCCGCAAAGCGCTTGATCTCGGCGGCGCCGGCGAGGATCACCACCTCGGCACTGGCCAGCAACCGCTCGCCGTCCCAGGCCTGCCACTGGCCATCGACCCGGCGCAATTCCACGACATCGTGGTGGGGCAGCAGGCGAATCCGCGGGTGCGCGGCTTGCCACTGGCACAGGGCCGGCGGATGCACCCAGCCACCTTCCGGGTAGAACAGCCCACCGTGGGCCAGGCCGACGCCGGCCAGGGCCTGGGCCTGGGATTGGTCCAGCTGATGCAACAGTTCCGCCGGAAAGGCCGCCGCCAACTGCGCCTGGCGCTCGGCTTCCTTGGCGTTGAAGGCCAGTTGCAGCACGCCGCAGCTGTCCCAGTCGATGCCCCGTTGCAGCTGTTCGAGCAGGCGCCGGGTGTAGCCGAAACCGCTGAGGATCATCTGCGACAGGGCGGTGCCGTGGGCCGAGAGTTTCAGGTACAGCACCCCCTGGGGATTGCCCGAGGCCTCCTGGGCCAGTTGCCCGTGGCGCTCCAGCAGGCTGACCCGCCAGCCCCGCGCGGCGAGGCTGGCGGCGCTGGCGCAACCGGCCAGGCCGGCGCCGATCACCAGGGCGTGTTGCTCCTGAACCTGTTGAGTCGGGCGGGCGAACCAGGGCTTGCTGGCGGCAGGCAGCGGCGTGTCTTCGGGCCAGCCGAGAAACTCGCCGCGCAGCACTTCCCACTTGTGGCCAATGCCCGGGGTGCGCTTCATCTTGAAGCCCGCGGCATTCAGCAGGCGACGCACCCAGCCGGTGCTGGTGAAGGTGCTGATGCTCGAACCCGGCGCGGCCAGGCGCGCCAGTTCGGCGAACAGCTCGGCGGTCCACATCTCGGGGTTTTTCGCCGGGGCGAAGCCGTCGAGGAACCAGGCGTCGATCTGCCCGTCGAGTTGCGGCAATTGCTCCAGGGCATCGCCGACCAGCAGGGTCAGGGTGACCCGGCCTTCGTCCAGCACCAGACGCTGAAAGCCCTGGTGCACCGCGACATAGGCGCGCAACAGGCGCTCGGCCAGCGGCCCCAGCTCCGGCCACAGGGCCAGGGCGCGCTGCAGGTCGGCTGGCGTCAGCGGGTATTTTTCCACGCTGACGAAATGCAGGCGTGCGCTGGGGTCGGCCTGTTGTTCGAACAACTGCCAGGCGCAGAGAAAGTTCAGGCCGGTGCCGAAGCCGGTTTCGCCGATGACGAAGCGGCCACTGGGCGGCAACGCGGCAAAACGCTCGCGCAGGCGGTTCTGTTCGAGAAACACATGGCGGGTTTCGTCCAGGCCCGACTCGGTGGAGAAATACACATCGTCGAAGACCCGCGAACGCGGGCGACCCTGGTCGTCCCAGTCGAGCTGGGCGTGGGGCTGGGGAGGGGGCAATTCGGCGCTCATGTTCGGCTCGATAACGGCAAGGCGGCCATTCTAGCCGATCGACACACCGGGTAATGATCCACGGCAATAAGCAGCATGTTCGGGGCCGACAAAGCCTAGGTCGATCCGCTAGTCTTGCTCCATCTTGCCAGGGAGTCGCTCATGTTCGAATCTGCCGAAATCGGTCACGCCATCGACAAAAAAACCTTTGATGCCGAAGTCCCGGCCCTGCGCGAAGCCCTGCTGGAGGCCCAGTTCGAGCTGAAGCAGAAAGCCCGTTTTCCGGTGATCGTATTGATCAACGGCATCGAAGGCGCCGGCAAGGGCGAGACGGTGAAACTGCTCAACGAGTGGATGGACCCACGCCTGATCGAGGTCCGCACCTTCGACCAGCAGACCGACGAAGAACTGGCGAGGCCACCGGCCTGGCGCTACTGGCGGATGCTCCCGGCCAAGGGCCGCATGGGGGTATTTTTCGGCAACTGGTACAGCCAGATGTTGCAGGGACGGGTGCACGAACTGTTCAAGGACGGCCGTTTCGACCAGGCCATCGCCGGCGCCGAGCGCCTGGAAAAGATGCTCTGCGACGAAGGCGCGCTGATCTTCAAGTTCTGGTTCCACCTGTCCAAGAAACAGATGAAGGCCCGCCTCAAGTCCTTGCAGGACGACCCGCTGCACAGCTGGCGCATCAGCCCGCTGGACTGGCAGCAGTCGGAGACCTACGACAAGTTCGTCAAATACGGCGAGCGGGTGTTACGCCGCACCAGCCGCGACTACGCGCCCTGGCATGTGATCGAAGGCGTGGACCCGCATTACCGCAGCCTGGCGGTGGGCAAGATTCTCCTCGAGGGCCTGCAGAGCGCGCTCAACCGGCCGACGCTCGAAGTCGAGTCCCATGTGGCGCCGCTGGGCGAGGCCGTCGACAAGTTGACCCTGCTCGACAGCCTGGACATGAGCCAGCAACTGGACAAGGACGACTACGAGGAGCAACTGATTACCGAGCAGGCGCGCCTGGCCGGCCTGCTGCGCGACAAGCGCATGCGCAAGCACGCGTTGGTGGCGGTTTTCGAGGGCAATGACGCGGCCGGCAAGGGCGGGGCGATTCGCCGGGTAGCGGCGGCGCTGGACCCGCGCCAGTACAGCATCGTGCCGATTGCCGCGCCGACCGAGGACGAGCGGGCCCAGCCGTATCTGTGGCGCTTCTGGCGGCATATTCCGGCACGGGGCAAGTTCACCGTGTTCGACCGTTCCTGGTACGGCCGGGTGCTGGTGGAGCGGGTCGAGGGCTTTTGCAGCCCGGCGGACTGGTTGCGCGCCTATGGCGAGATCAACGACTTCGAGGAGCAGCTCGAGGACGCCGGGGTGATCGTGGTCAAGTTCTGGCTGGCGATCGACAAGCAGACCCAGCTGGAGCGTTTCCAGGCCCGTGAAGATATTCCGTTCAAGCGTTTCAAGATCACCGAGGACGACTGGCGCAACCGCGACAAATGGGATGCCTACCGCGCCGCCGTCGGCGACATGGTCGACCGCACCAGCACCGAGGTCGCGGCCTGGACCCTGGTGGAGGCCAACGACAAGCGCTGGGCCCGGGTCAAGGTGCTGCGCACCCTCAACCGCGCACTGGAAGAGGCATTCGACAAGTCCGAGAAAAAGGACAGGAAAGGCAAGAAGGACAAGAAATAACCGCCGCGGGTTGTGAGCGGGTCACTGGATAAACCCAGCACCGCGATGGTTTTGCATACGCCGGATGAATGATCGTCGCGGCCGGGCAAGGGCTGGATCTATGCTCGAGCCACTCACAACCGACAACAACAATGAGGTATGCCATGCGTGAAGTGGTGATCGTCGATAGCGTGCGGACCGGCCTGGCCAAGTCCTTTCGCGGCAAGTTCAACCAGACCCGTCCGGATGACATGGCCGCCCATTGTGTCAATGCGCTGCTGAGCCGCAACGGTATCGACCCGGCCAGCGTCGAGGACTGCATCGTCGGCGCCGGTTCCAACGAAGGCGCCCAGGGCTACAACATCGGGCGCAACGTCGCGGTGCTGTCGCGCCTGGGCACCGGTACCGCGGGCATGACCCTCAACCGTTTCTGTTCGTCCGGCCTGCAGGCGATCGCCATCGCGGCCAACCAGATCGCGTCCGGTTGCAGTGACGTCATTGTCGCCGGCGGGGTCGAGTCCATCAGCCTGACGATGAAAAGCGTCAACACCGACAACCTGATCAACCCGCTGCTCAAGGAACAGGTGCCGGGCATCTATTTCCCCATGGGCCAGACTGCCGAGGTGGTCGCCCGGCGTTATAACGTGAGTCGCGAGGAGCAGGACCTGTATGCCCTGCAGAGCCAGCAGCGCACCGCGACGGCCCAGGCGGCCGGGCTGTTCGACGACGAGATCGTGGCGATGGCGGTGAAGTACCGGGTCGAGGACAAGAACAGCGGCCAGGTGCAGATCCTCGACGGCGTGGTCGATCGCGACGACTGCAACCGCCCGGACACTACCCTGGAAAGCCTGGCCGGTTTGAAGCCGGTGTTCGCCGAAGACGGCTCGGTGACCGCCGGCAACTCCTCGCAATTGTCCGATGGCGCCTCCATGACCCTGGTCATGAGCCTGGAGCGAGCCCTGGCGCTGGGGCTCAAGCCCAAGGCGTTCTTCCGCGGCTTCACCGTGGCCGGTTGCGAGCCGGACGAAATGGGCATCGGCCCGGTGTTCTCGGTGCCCAAGCTGCTCAAGGCCAAGGGCCTGCAAGTGGACGACATCGATCTCTGGGAGTTGAACGAGGCCTTCGCCTCGCAATGCCTGTACAGCCGCAACCGGCTGCAGATCGACAACGCCAGGTACAACGTCAACGGCGGCTCGATCTCCATCGGCCACCCGTTTGGCATGACCGGTTCGCGCCAGGTCGGCCACCTGGTGCGGGAACTGCAACGGCGCAACCTGCGCTACGGCATCGTCACCATGTGCGTCGGCGGTGGCATGGGTGCGACCGGGTTGTTCGAAGCGGTGCGCTAAGCCGTCAGACGGGGTGGAACCTATCGCGGGCAAGCCTCGCTCCTACAGAACGGTGGTGCTTCTGTAGGAGCGAGGCTTGCCCGCGATGCTTTTTGCGACCTGCACAATCCTGTTTACGTTCCCCCTCCAACTGTCTCTGTGTAAGTCACGGCCCCGGGCCTAGAATGCAGGCTCTCTCCATCAGGCTTTTGGGGGTCGCATGCATATCTCGTCCGGTCGCTGGGTCTACGGTTTGTTCCTCGCACTGCTGACGGCGCTGCTGTGGGGCATCCTGCCGATCAAGCTCAAGCAAGTGTTGCTGGTGATGGATCCGGTGACCGTGACCTGGTTTCGCCTGTTGGTGTCCGGTGGTTTCCTGCTGGTCTACCTGGCGGCGGTCAAGCGTTTGCCCAGTTGGCGGGTACTCGGGCCGCGTGGCGGCTGGCTGGTGCTGATGGCGGTCTGCGGGCTGGTGGGCAACTACGTGCTGTACCTGATGGGGCTGAACCTGCTGAGCCCCGGCACCGCGCAACTGGTGGTGCAGATGGGGCCGATCCTGTTGCTGATCGCCAGCCTGTTTGTGTTCAAGGAGCGTTTCAGCCTGGGGCAGGGGATTGGCCTGGCGGTGCTGCTGATCGGTTTCGGGTTGTTTTTCAATCAGCGCCTGACCGAGCTGCTGACGTCCTTGAGCAACTACACTGCCGGTGTGCTGACGGTGCTCGCCGCCTCGGCGGTCTGGACCTTCTACGCCCTGGGCCAGAAGCAGTTGTTGACGGTGTGGAATTCCTTGCAGGTGATGATGGTGATCTACCTGTTCTGCGCGCTGTTGCTCACCCCGTGGGCCCATCCCCTCGAAGCGCTTGAATTGAGCCCGCTGCAAGGCTGGCTGTTGCTGGCCTGCTGCCTGAATACCCTGATCGCCTACGGTGCCTTCGCCGAAGCACTGGCCCATTGGGAAGCGTCGCGGGTCAGCGCCACGCTGGCGATCACGCCCTTGGTGACCTTCGCCGCAGTGGCGGTGGCGGCCTGGTTGTGGCCCGAATATGTGCATGCCGAACAGATCAACGGCCTGGGGTATGGCGGGGCGGTGCTGGTGGTGCTGGGGTCGGCCTTGACGGCCCTGGGGCCGTCGCTGATGGCCGGGCTCAAGGCGCGGCGGGTGCGTATGGACGTGCCGCAGAGCTAGGGCGCGTTATCGTCGATCGCGGGCAAGCCCCTATCCTGTAGGAGCGAGGCTTGCCCGCGATAGCATCTGTTCAATCACCGCCTTCCATCAGCCCTGCTTGCCAGCCTCCAGCATGTTTTCCGGACGCACCCAGGCATCGAACTCTTCGTCCGTCAGGTAACCCAGCTCCAGGGCCGCTTCACGCAAGGTGCGGTTCTCGGCATAGGCTTTCTTGGCGATCTCGGCGGACTTGTCGTAGCCGATATGGGTGTTGAGCGCGGTGACCAGCATCAGCCCGCGTTCCAGGTGGTCGGCCATCTGCACCGGGTCGGGCTCCAGGCCGGCGATGCAGTGCTGCTGGAAGTTGCTGCAGCCGTCGGCGAGCAGGCGCACCGATTGCAGCAGGTTGTGGATGATCACCGGCTTGAACACGTTCAGTTGCAGGTGGCCCTGGCTGGCGGCGAAGCCGATGGCCACGTCGTTGCCCATCACCTGGCACGCCAGCATCGACAGGGCTTCGCACTGGGTCGGGTTGACCTTGCCCGGCATGATCGAGCTGCCCGGTTCGTTGGCCGGCAGCCTGACCTCGGCCAGCCCGGCCCGTGGTCCGGAGCCCAGCAGGCGCAGGTCGTTGGCGATTTTCATCAGGCACACCGCCAGGGTCTTCAGGGCGCCGGAGAGGGTGGTCAGGGGTTCGTGGCCGGCGAGGGCGGCGAACTTGTTCGGCGCGGTGACAAACGGCAGGCCGGACAAGGCCGCCAGCTCGGCGGCAATGGCCTCGCCGAATCCATGGGGCGAGTTCAGCCCGGTGCCGACGGCAGTACCGCCCTGGGCCAGCTCACAGACCGCCGGCAGGGCCGCGCGAATGGCGCGCTCGGCGTAGTCCAGTTGGGCGATGAAGGCTGACAGCTCCTGGCCGAAGGTGATGGGCGTGGCATCCATCATGTGGGTGCGCCCGGTCTTCACCAGCTTCATGTGCCGTGCCGCGAGTTCGGCCAGGCCGCCGGACAGTTCGGCGATCGAGGGCAACAGATGCTGCTGCACCGCCTGGGCCGCGGCGATGTGCATCGCCGTGGGGAAGCAGTCGTTGGAGCTTTGCGAGCGATTCACATGGTCGTTGGGGTGCACCGGAGTCTTGCCGCCGCGCGGGTTGCCGGCCAGTTCGTTGGCGCGACCGGCGATCACCTCGTTGACGTTCATGTTGCTCTGGGTGCCGCTGCCGGTCTGCCAGACCACCAGCGGGAACTGGTTGTCATGCTGGCCGTTCAGCACCTCGTCGGCGGCCTGTTCGATCAGGCGGGCGATGTCGGCCGGCAGATCGCCGTTGCGGTCGTTGACCCGGGCCGCGGCCTTCTTGATCAACGCCAGGGCATGCAGGACCGACAGCGGCATGCGCTCGTTGCCGATGGCGAAGTTGATCAGCGAACGCTGGGTCTGGGCGCCCCAATAGGCGTCGTCCGGGACTTCAACCTGGCCAAGGCTGTCGGTTTCGATTCGACTCATCGTGCTCACTCCTGTAGGTCTGATTGCGCAGTTTAGGCCGTGATCCACAGCCTGGGTTCCATAAAGCGCCTTTTGTGTCATTTGGTCGAGCAAATGCAGGCACCACAAGGCTTGGGGTTGAGCGACAGAGTTTTTTAGGCGCAGAATGGTCGCCCTTGGGGTTATACCTCGCCTGCTAGAAAAGGAAACTCGATGACTCGTCTTCGTGCCATCTGTACCGCGGTTGCTCTGGTTTGCGCCAGCGGCCAGGTGCTTGCCGATACCGCCAGCCACAACGCCAGTGCCGAAGCTTTCCTGACCCTGGCGCACGCTGACAAGCTGGGCACTCCGGTGTACATGCAAGTGCAGCAAATGTTCGCTCAGCGTTTTGAACAGACCAAAGCCCCAGAGTCGAAAAAAGCCGTGCTGGAAACCTACCAGGCCAAGGCCAACGCCGCCCTGGACCAGGCCATCGGCTGGAACAAGCTGAAGCCGGACATGGTCAAGCTCTACACCAGCAACTTCAGCGAATCCGAGCTCAAGGACCTGGTGGCGTTCTACCAGTCGCCGCTGGGCAAGAAAGTCCTGGAAAAAATGCCGCAGCTGACCCAGCAATCGGCCCAGATGACCCAGGCCAAGCTGGAAAGCGCGGTACCGGTAGTCAACAAGCTGCTGGCCGACATGACCGCCGAACTCGAGCCTAAGGCCGCACCGGCGAAGAAGAAGTAAGCGGAGCCAGGAATGACCATGCAACAACGTATCGAATCGGCACTAGGCGCATTGCAGCCAGAGCATTTGCAGGTGCTGGATGAAAGCCACATGCACAGCCGCGGCCTGGAAACCCATTTCAAGGCCGTGCTGGTCAGCGAGCAGTTTGCCGGGCTCAACAGCGTCAAGCGTCACCAGAAGGTCTACGCGACCCTGGGCGAGCTGATGGGCCAGTTTCATGCGTTGGCGCTGCATACCTACACGCCAGAGGAATGGGCGAAGATCGGCGTGGCCCCGGCCTCGCCGACCTGCGCTGGCGGCAGCAAGCATTAACCACAGGTTTTTTGCTAGAATCCGCAACGCGCCGCTCAGTCGGCGCGTTTTTTTTGCATCCGGTTCACCCTTTGCGAGGGTAGCCACCTGGAGAATTACCCATGACACAACAGATTGTCGTGGCGGCACTGTATAAGTTCGTCACCCTCGAAGATTACGTTGCCCTGCGCGAACCGCTGCTCGAGGCGATGCTCGACAACGGCATCAAGGGCACCCTGCTGATCGCCGAAGAAGGCATCAACGGCACCGTTTCCGGCAGCCGCGAAGGCATCGACGGGCTGCTGGCCTGGCTCAAGAACGACCCGCGTATGGTCGACATCGATCACAAGGAATCGTACTGCGACGAGCAGCCGTTCTACCGCACCAAGGTCAAGCTCAAGAAAGAGATCGTGACCCTGGGCGTGCCCGGCGTCGATCCGAACAAGAAGGTCGGCACCTATGTCGAGCCGCAGGACTGGAACGCGCTGATCAGCGACCCGGAAGTGCTGCTGATCGACACCCGTAACGACTACGAGGTTTCGATCGGCACCTTCGAAGGCGCCATCGACCCGAAGACCACCAGTTTTCGCGAATTCCCCGACTACATCAAAGCCAACTTCGACCCGAGCAAGCACAAGAAAGTCGCGATGTTCTGCACCGGCGGCATTCGTTGCGAGAAAGCTTCGAGCTACATGCTCAGCGAAGGCTTCGGCGAGGTCTTCCACCTCAAGGGCGGTATCCTCAAGTACCTCGAAGAGGTGCCGCAGCAAGAGAGTAAATGGCAGGGCGACTGCTTCGTCTTCGATAATCGGGTGACCGTGCGTCACGACCTCAGCGAAGGCGACTACGATCAATGTCATGCCTGCCGCACGCCGATAAGCGTCGAGGATCGCGCCAGCGAGCACTATGTGCCGGGTATCAGTTGCCCGCACTGCTGGGACACGCTGAGCGAGAAAACCCGCCGCAGCGCCATCGATCGGCAGAAGCAGATTGAACTGGCCAAGGCTCGCAACATGCCGCACCCGATCGGTTACAACTACAAGCAATCTTCTTCCGAGGCCTGAGCCATGTCTGCCCGCCTGCTCTATGTGATGGACCCGATGTGTTCGTGGTGCTGGGGCTTCGCTCCAGTGGCCGAGGCCCTGGTCGAGCAGGCGCGGGCCGCGGGCGTCGAGTTGCATCTGGTGGTGGGCGGCCTGCGGACCGGCAGTGGCTCGGCACTGGAGCCGACCACCCGCCGCTATATCATCGAACACTGGCAGGCGGTCACCGAGGCCACCGGCCAGCCGTTCAAGTTCGAGGGCGCCTTGCCCGACGGTTTTGTCTATGACACCGAGCCTGCGTGCCGCGCCATCGTCACGGCGCGCAGCCTGGCGCCGGATTGCGCCTGGAAACTCTTGCGCCTGATCCAGCGGGCTTTTTACGTCGAAGGCCGGGATGTCACTCGCGCCAGCGTTCTGGTGGAACTGGCCGAAGCAGCAGGCGTGCCGCGCATCGAGTTCGCCGAGGCGTTCGATCGCGCCGAGCAGCATGCCGCGACCGCCGCCGATTTCACCTGGGTCCAGGACCTGGGGATCGCCGGCTTCCCGACGATGCTGGCCGAGCGCAATGGCCAGCTGGCCTTGTTGACCAATGGCTACCAGCCCCTGAGTGAGCTGTCTCCACTGCTCGGCCGCTGGCTGGAGCGTGCCGCCTGTGCGTGATCCACAAGCGCCGGAACCCGTCGATCGCCTGAGCTGGGCGCAAGTCCGCCGGCTGGCACTGCAGCATAAAAAAGCCCTGTGGATCGCCAATGGCGTGGCCGTCCTGGCGACGCTATGTAGCGTGCCTATCCCGTTGCTGCTGCCGCTGTTGGTGGACGAAGTGCTGCTGGGGCATGGCGATGCCGCGCTGAAGGTGATGAACCACGCCTTGCCCGCGGACTGGCAGAGCGCCGCCGGCTACATCGGCCTGATGTTGTTGATCACCCTGATGCTGCGTTGCTCGGCGCTACTGTTCAACGTGCTGCAGGCGCGGTTGTTTGCCGGGTTGGCCAAGGACATTGTCTATCGCATCCGTCTGCGGCTGATCGAGCGCCTCAAGCGCATTTCCCTGGGCGAGTACGAAAGCCTGGGCAGCGGTACGGTGACGACTCACTTGGTCACCGACCTTGACACCCTCGACAAGTTTGTCGGCGAAACCCTCAGCCGTTTTCTGGTGGCCATGCTCACGCTGGTGGGCACCGCGGGCATCCTGATGTGGATGCATTGGCAGCTGGCGCTGCTGATCCTGTTGTTCAATCCCCTGGTGATCTACGCCACGGTGCAGTTGGGCAAGCGGGTCAAACACCTGAAAAAGCTCGAGAACGACAGCACCTCGCGGTTCACCCAGGCCCTGACCGAAACCCTGGATGCGATCCAGGAAGTCCGCGCGGGCAACCGCCAGGGCTTTTTCCTCGGCCGTCTCGGCCGGCGTGCCCAGGATGTGCGGGACTACGCGGTGGCCTCGCAATGGAAGAGCGACGCCTCCAATCGTGCCAGTGGGCTGCTGTTCCAGTTCGGTATCGATATCTTCCGCGCGGCGGCCATGCTCACCGTGCTGTTTTCCGACCTGTCCATCGGCCAGATGCTGGCCGTGTTCAGCTACCTGTGGTTCATGATCGGCCCGGTGGAGCAACTGCTGAACCTGCAGTACGCCTACTATGCCGCCGGTGGCGCGTTGTCGCGGATCAACGAGCTGCTGTCGCGGGCCGACGAGCCGCAGTATGCCGGCGGTGTCGACCCGTTCCAGGGGCGCGAGACCGTGGGTATCGAGGTCAGCGGCCTGAGTTTCGGCTACGGCGACGAGCTGGTGCTGGACCAAATGAACCTGTCGATCGAGCCGGGGGAGAAGGTGGCGATCGTCGGCGCCAGCGGTGGCGGCAAAAGTACCCTGGTGCAGCTGTTGCTGGGGCTCTACACACCGCAGGCGGGCGTGATTCGTTTTGGCGGCAAGACCCAGCAGGAAATCGGCCTGGAAACCCTGCGGGAAAACGTGGCGGTGGTGTTGCAGCATCCGGCGCTGTTCAACGACAGCATCCGCGCCAACCTGACCATGGGCCGCGAGCGCAGCGACGAGGCCTGTTGGCGGGCGTTGGAAATTGCCCAGTTGGACTCGACGGTCCGCGCCCTGGCCAACGGCCTGGACAGTGTGGTCGGCCGTTCCGGCGTGCGTCTGTCTGGCGGCCAGCGCCAGCGCCTGGCCATCGCGCGGATGGTCCTGGCCGAACCCAAGGTGGTGATCCTCGACGAAGCCACCTCCGCGCTGGACGCCGCCACCGAGTACAACCTGCACCAGGCGCTGACGCGTTTCCTCCACGGCCGGACCACGCTGATCATTGCCCACCGCCTGTCCGCGGTAAAACAGGCGGATCGGGTTCTGGTGTTCGATGGCGGGCAGATTGCCGAAGATGGCGACCATCAGCAGCTAATTGCCGACGGCGGCCTTTACGCCAAGCTTTACGGGCATTTGCAGCAAGTCCAGCGACCTTGAGTTTTATCCGGTTTTCTGTGCTTAGTGCTTGAATTCTCTGGTGGAAATGACCCTCCTGGGGCGCGGCCCTGTCGTGTCTCGACTGGCAGCGTGCTCGAACGTCACGGCCTGTGTGCTCGAAGCGGCGGAAATTAGCCTAGTCTGTGCTGTCAGGAGCGGTATTTCCTCGGGTGTTCATCTGGCAGTGCTTATGCAAGGGACCTCATGAAGCAAAAGCGGACTCTCGGAACGCCACGGTTATTGGGCATCGTCTGGCCATTTATTGCGGTGGTGTTGTTTCAAGCGCTGTTGGGTGGCCTCAGCTTATATGTCCTTTCGGCGGTACGTGGTTACGTTGCCGGGGAGAGCCTTTGGTCCAAGGGCCAGAAGGACGCCATCTACTACCTCAATCTCTACGCCGACAGCCGCGACGAATCGATCTTTCTGAAGTACCAGAATGCTATTGCCGTGCCTCAGGGCGGGCATGAGCTGCGGGTCGCGCTGGATCAGCAACCGCCCGACCTGAATGCCGCGCGGGCGGGGATTCTCAAGGGTGGCAACCACCCTGACGACAGCGACAGCGTGATCTGGCTGTACCTGAACTTCCGCCATTTCAGCTACCTGGAAAAAGCCATCGACCTGTGGACCGTGGGCGACAGTTATCTGGTGCAGCTCGACAGCGTGGCCCATGAAATGCACCGCAGCATTACCAGCAACCAGGCCTCCGAAGCCGATATCCAGCGCTGGAAGAACCAGATTTTCGCCATCAACGATGGCGTGACGCCCGCTGCCAAGGCCTTTAGCGATGCTTTGGGCGAGGGCTCGCGGGTCATCCTGCGGCTGTTGCTGATCACCAACCTGGCCACCGCGCTGGGGCTGATTGTCCTGGCCTTGCTGCGCACCCATAAGCTGCTGGCCCAGCGTCATGAATTTGCCAGCGCCCTGCAGTTGGAAAAGGAACGGGCGCAGATCACCCTGCAATCCATTGGCGACGGTGTCATCACCACCGACGTGGACGGCGCCATCGCCTACATGAACCCGGCCGCCGAGGAAATGACCCACTGGAAGGCCGAGCAGGCCATGGGGCTGCCGCTGGCGGCCTTGTTCAATCTGCTGGATGAAAATGCCCAGACCGACGGCTTTACCCTGATCGAGCACATTCTCAGTGGCCAGCTCAGTGGTGGCAGCGAGCACTCGAAGCTGATCCAGCGCCTGGATGGCAGCACAGTGTCGGTGACCCTGGTCGGCGCGCCGATCCAGAATGCCGGCAAGGTCAGCGGTACGGTGCTGGTGCTGCACGACATGACCCAGGAGCGCCAGTACATCGCCAATCTGTCCTGGCAGGCGACCCACGATGCCTTGACCGGCCTGGCGAACCGTCGCGAGTTCGAATACCGCCTGGAGCAGGCATTGCACAGCTTGAGCCGGCAACCGGGGCGGCACGCCCTGATGTTCCTCGACCTGGACCAGTTCAAGCTGGTCAACGACACCTGCGGCCATGCGGCAGGGGACGAGTTGCTCCGGCATATCTGCGCCTTGCTCCAGTCGGGCCTGCGCGAGGGCGATACCCTGGCGCGCCTGGGGGGCGATGAGTTCGGCATCCTGCTGGAGAACTGCTCGCCGGAAGCGGCGGAAAAGATCGCCGAAGGCCTGCGCCAGACGGTGCAGAACCTGCATTTTGTCTGGAAGGGCCGGCCCTTCGTCACCACGGTCAGCATTGGCCTGGTGCACGTGGCGCAAACCCCGACCACCCTCGAAGCGTCACTGCGGGCAGCGGACATGGCGTGCTACATGGCCAAGGAGAAAGGGCGCAACCGGGTCCAGGTCTATCACGCGGATGACTCGGAGCTGTCCCTGCGGTTCGGTGAAATGGCCTGGGTACAGCGTCTGCATATGGCCCTGGAGGAAAACCGCTTCTGTCTTTATGCCCAGGAAATAGCCGCCCTGGGGCATGTGGACCGGCTCGGCGGGCATATCGAGATTCTGCTGCGCCTGCACGACGAGGCCGGGCGGATGATCCTGCCCGACAGCTTCATTCCGGCCGCCGAGCGTTACGGCCTGATGACCTCCCTTGACCGTTGGGTGGTGGAGAATGTGTTCAAGATCATCGCCGAATGCATCCGCGAGGAGCGCGAAGGGCCCCTGGCGATGTGTGCGATCAATCTGTCGGGCGCGACCATCGGTGACGAGGCTTTCCTGGACTTCCTGCGCGAGCAGTTTATCGTCCACGGTGTGCCACCGGACCTGATTTGTTTTGAAATCACCGAGACCAGCGCTATCTCCAATCTCGGCAGTGCGATTCGATTTATCAACGAGCTCAAGGGCTTGGGCTGTCACTTTTCGTTGGATGACTTTTGTGCGGGAATGTCGTCATTCGCTTATCTCAAACATTTGCCTGTAGACTTCCTCAAGATCGATGGAAGTTTCGTAAAAGATATGCTGGACGACCCGATCAATCGCGCGATGGTCGAGGTGATCAACCATATCGGTCATGTGATGGGCAAACGCACGATTGCCGAGTTTGTCGAAACACCGCAGATTGAGCAGGCATTGTTGGAGATTGGCGTGGATTA
Organism: Pseudomonas sp. GW821-FHT02B10; assembly: GCF_059421865.1. NCBI lineage: Bacteria > Pseudomonadati > Pseudomonadota > Gammaproteobacteria > Pseudomonadales > Pseudomonadaceae > Pseudomonas > Pseudomonas sp. GW821-FHT02B10. The sequence goes on from NZ_JBWKVU010000008.1 coordinate 83,497, forward strand.
CGCTCAGGGCTACCTGATCGAGCGCCCGCAACTCTTCACCTGCGACAGTCTGCAGTGCCGGCCTTCGCGACCACAGCCTCTGTTGTTCAAGGCTCCTGGCACGTTCCGTTGAATCTCTCGCTGATCCGTACCATCACCATCAAAAGGAGCCCCGACAGTGATCGACGCATTCAACAGAACCGGTCCGCTCATGGACGCTGCAAGCTATCCGGCCTGGGCCCAGCAGCTGATCCAGGATTGCAGCGAGAGCAAGCGCCGCGTGGTCGACCACGAACTGTACCAGCGCATGCGCGACAACAAACTCAGCAACAAAACCATGCGCCAGTACCTGATCGGCGGCTGGCCGGTTGTCGAGCAGTTCGCCCTGTACATGGCGCAGAACCTGACCAAGACCCGCTTCGCTCGTCACCCCGGTGAGGACATGGCGCGGCGCTGGCTGATGCGCAATATCCGGGTCGAGCTCAATCATGCCGATTACTGGGTGAACTGGAGCCGCGCCCATGGCGTGAGCCTGGAAGATCTGCAGGCGCAACAGGTCCCACCGGAGCTGCACGCTTTGAGTCATTGGTGCTGGCACACCAGCTCCGCCGATTCGCTGATCGTGGCGATCGCTGCGACCAACTACGCAATCGAGGGTGCCACGGGTGAGTGGTCGGCGCTGGTCTGCTCCTCCGGCCTGTATGCGGCGGCCTTTCCTGAAGAAGAGCGCAAGCGGGCGATGAAGTGGCTGAAAATGCATGCCCAGTATGATGATGCGCATCCTTGGGAGGCGCTGGAAATCATCTGTACCCTGGCCGGCATGAAGCCGAGCAAAGCCTTGCAGGGCGAGCTGCGCCAGGCGATCTGCAAGAGCTATGACTACATGTACTTGTTCCTGGAGCGTTGCATGCAACAGGAAAAGACCCCAGCGGCCCGTGAGCGGATGGCGCTGGTCGAAGGTTGAATGGCGGCCTCCGATGGAGGCGGCCCCAGCTATTTCTCAGCCAGCCATTGCCAGGCGATTGCGGCCTTCGCGCTTGGCCACATACAACGCGCTGTCCGCACGGCGCAGCAGGCTCTCGGCTGATTCCCCCGGCAGCAGGGTCGAGCAACCCAGGCTGACCGTCAGCTCGATCAACTTGCCATCCGCCCAGTAATCCTTGGCCTGGGCCGCCTGGCGCAGCCGTTCTCCCACCATGGCGGCGGCATCGCGGCCGGTATTGGACAGCAGGATCAGGAACTCCTCGCCACCAAAACGAAACACCATGTCGACGTTGCGCAACTGCGCTTTGATGGCCGCGGCAACAGCCTTGAGCACTTCATCGCCGGCGCTGTGGCCGTGGCTGTCGTTGATTCTCTTGAAGTGATCGATATCCAGCATCAGCAGCGACAGTGGGTGCAGGTGGCGGCGGGCCATTTCGATTTCCCGTTGCAGCGTCTGGTCCATGGCGATCCGGTTGCCGGTATCGGTCAAAGGGTCGCGCAGGGCGCTACGGGTCGCGGCCCGATAGAGCAGGGCGTTGCGCATCGGATAAAGCAGGGTAGATAGCAGGGATTCCAGATGGCCCTGTTCCTGGTCGCTGAAACGCTGATTGCGCCGAAATACCAGCTCGCCCATGGTCTCGCCTTCATGGCTCAGGCTGTAGCTGATGGAGTGGTGGCCGCGCTGGCCGAACTCCAGGCGCAGGTCGCTGGGCTTGTGCTGGTAAACCAGGGCATCGAGGGGCACAAGGCGTTGGGTTTCGCGGAAGAACAGGCCGAGAATGCGTTGCGGCTCCAGGCTGGTCTGTAATTGCAGGCTCAGTTGCTGGCGCAACTGGGCAAGGCTGACCGGGCGTTGCAGGAGTGGTGACTGCTGGCCAAAGCCCAGGCGTTGCAATTTGGCGCTATCGAAGTCAATTGCGTTGGTCTGGGTCGGTATTTTCATATGGCGTGAGCCCCTGGGCACGTAATGCAGTCTTGCTGGCTGGGTGAGAGCGGCTCATGGCTGCACGTCATACTGTTCCATCAGTCCCGTAGGACAAGCGATCACAGTCTAATCCGCTTTACGGGCCGTTATAAGCCCCGACTCGATCGTCGCTGAGTTTCGCCAATACACTGCCTATTTGAGGGAGATGAGAGCGAAAGTCATGCCATTCGCTTCATCCGATTAAAATGCTTTTGAATTCAGCGGGTTGGCTGACAGTGCCAAGGCTTGGGGTGACCCAGGGTGGCATTTGTCTGGCGATGGCAGGGTAGAAGACTGCCAGGAAAGGAGTGCCGCGACGATATTCCGCCGCGGCCAAAGAACGGATTACTGGGCGTCGAATGCCTGGCCGTTGATCCCGGTACTGTCCGGACCCATGAGGTACAGGTAGACCGGCATGATCTCCTCGGGGGCCGGGTTGTTGCTCGGATTTTCCCCTGGATAGGCCTGGGCGCGCATGCTGGTGCGAGTAGCGCCCGGATTGACACTGTTGGCGCGCACCGGTGCGACACCGTCGACTTCGTCGGCCAGGGTTTGCATCAGGCCTTCGGTGGCGAACTTCGAAACGCCATAGGCGCCCCAGTAGGCACGGCCCTTGCGGCCAACGCTGCTGGAGGTGAACACCACCGAGGCGTCCTGGGACAGCTTGAGCAGCGGCAGCAGGGTGCTGGTCAGCATGAACATGGCATTGACGTTGACTTGCATCACCCGCATGAAGTTCTCGCCCGACAGCTGTTCCAACGGCGTGCGCGGACCAATGATCGAGGCATTGTGCAGCAGGCCATCGAGGTGACCGAACTCGGCTTCGACCATGGCGGCCAGTTCGTCGTACTGGTGCGGCAGGGCGGTTTCCAGGTTGAACGGAATCACCACCGGCTGAGGATGGCCGGCGGCTTCGATCTCGTCATAAACCTGGGTCAGGTTGGCTTCGGTCTTGCCCAGCAGCAGTACGGTGGCGCCGTGGGCGGCGAAGGTCTTGGCGGCAGCGGCGCCGATGCCGCGGCCGGCACCGGTGACCAGGATGACCCGATCCTTGAGCAGTTCGGGGCGGGCGGAATAATCAAACATAAAAACCTCGGGAAATCAGAAGCGAAAGCCTGGGCAGATCAGCAGCTGCACAGCGCCTGGTCCAGGACCTGGCGCAGTTCCAGCGGATGGTCGACCACCACATCGGCGCCCCAGTGCTTGGGATTGTCGTCCGGATGGATGTAACCGTAGGTCACGGCGGCGGTCCTGGTGCCTGCGTCGCGGCCCGACTCGATGTCGCGCAGGTCGTCACCGACGAACAGTACGCTGGCCGGGTCGAGGTCGAGCATCTTGCACGCCAGGATCAATGGTTCCGGATCGGGTTTGCTGTTCTTCACGTGATCCGGGCAGATCAGCAGGGCGGAACGTTCCGCCAGGCCCAACTGCTGCATGATTGGCTCGGCAAATCGCACCGGCTTGTTGGTGACCACGCCCCAGAGCAGATTGGCCTTCTCGATATCGGCCAGCAGCTCGGCCATGCCGTCGAACAGTTTGCTGTGCACCGCGCAATGCTTGAGGTAACGCTCCAGAAACTCCAGGCGCAGCTCCTCGAAACCCGGGGATTCCGGGTCCATCGAGAAGGTCACGGCGACCATCGCCCGGGCGCCACCGGAGATTTCGTCACGGATATGTTTGTCCGCGATCGGCGCCAGGCCGCGGTCGGCGCGCATGGCCTGGCAGATGGCGATGAAGTCCGGCGCGGTGTCGAGCAGGGTGCCGTCCATGTCGAAAAGAACTGCTCTGATACGCATGGGCTTATTCCTCCCGCAGGGTCTGGATCATGTAGTTGACGTCGACGTCGGCGGCCAGCTTGTAGTGCTTGGTCAGCGGGTTGTAGGTCAGGCCGATGATGTCCTTGACGGTCAGGCCGGCGTCACGGCTCCAGGCGCCCAGCTCGGAAGGCCGGATGAATTTCTTGAAGTCATGGGTGCCGCGCGGCAGCAGCTTCATGATGTATTCGGCGCCGATGATGGCGAACAGGTAGGCCTTTGGATTGCGGTTGATGGTGGAGAAGAACACCTGGCCGCCGGGCTTGACCATGCGAAAGCACGCGCGGATCACCGAGGAGGGGTCCGGTACGTGCTCGAGCATCTCCAGGCAGGTGACGACGTCGAACTGTTCGGGCATTTCCTCGGCCAGGGCTTCGGCGGTGATCTGCCGATACTCGACGTTTACCCCAGACTCCAGTTGATGCAGTTGTGCAACCGCCAGCGGGGCCTCGCCCATGTCGATACCCGTTACCGTGGCGCCGCGCTGGGCCATGGCTTCGCTGAGGATGCCGCCGCCGCAACCGACGTCGAGGACTTTCTTGCCCGCCAGGTTGACGCGTTCGTCAATCCAGTTGACCCGCAGCGGGTTGATATCGTGCAGCGGTTTGAATTCGCTCTCGCGGTCCCACCAGCGATGGGCGAGGGCTTCGAATTTGGCGATTTCGGCGTGGTCGACGTTACTCATGGGTAATCCTCTGAATCTGGAAAATTCTGGCTGTCGGTCTCGAGCCGGGGCTCGAGGGTTCCTGCTATTCGGTATGGCCGCTGATGCGCCGGCCCCAGGCTGTCGCCGTGGCGTGCAGCTGTTGTTCGTCCAGGCGCGTCAGGCGCCGGTCGTCGAGCAATTGCTTGCCGGCGACCCAAAGGTGTTTCACGCAATCGCGGCCGGTGGCATATATAAGCTGCGAAACCGGGTCATAGATCGGTTGCTGCGCCAGGCCGGACAGGTCAAAGGCCACCAGGTCCGCGGCCTTGCCGAGTTCCAGCGAGCCGATCTCGCTCTCCAGGCCCAGGGCCCGCGCGCCGTTGAGGGTGGCCATGCGCAGCGCCTGGTGGGCATTCAGGGCGGTGGCCGAGCCTGCCACGGCCTTGGCCAGCAGTGCGGCGGTGCGGATTTCACCGAGCAGGTCCAGGTCGTTGTTGCTGGCGGCCCCGTCGGTGCCTACTGCAACATTGACGCCAGCCTGCCACAGCCGTTCCACCGGGCAGAAGCCGCTGGCCAGTTTCAGGTTCGACTCCGGGCAATGAATGACATTGCTATTGGTTTCTACCAGCAAAGCCAGGTCGTCATCGCTGATTTGGGTCATGTGTACGGCCTGGAAGCGCGGTCCGAGCAGTCCCAGTCGCGCCAGGCGGGCCAGGGGCCGCTCGCCGTGCCGGGCGACGGCCTGTTCCACCTCGAAGGCGGTTTCATGGACATGCATATGAATGGAGGCATCGAGTTCTTCGGCAATGATCCGGATCTTCTCCAGGTTTTCGTCGCCGACCGTGTAGGGCGCGTGGGGACCGAAGGTGATCTTGATGCGCGGATGATGCTTGAGGTCGCTGAACAGCTCGACGCCCTGGCGAATGGCCTCGTCGGCGCTATGGGCGCCCGGAATCGGAAAGTCGAGGACTGGAATGGCGATCTGCGCCCGAATGCCGCTGTTGTGCACGCGCTCGCTGGCAACCTTCGGAAAGAAGTACATGTCGGAAAAGCAGCTGATACCGCCTTTGAGCTGTTCGGCGATGGCCAGGTCGGTACCGTCGCGGACGAAGGCTTCATCGACCCATTTGGCTTCGGCGGGCCAGATGTGGTTCTCCAGCCAGGTCATCAGCGGCAGATCGTCGGCCAGGCCGCGGAACAGGGTCATCGCCGCGTGGCCGTGGGCGTTGATCAGGCCAGGGCTGAGCAGCATGCCCGGCAACTCGCGGACCTCAGCAGCCTGCAGCTTCAAGGCCGCGGCGCGCGGGCCGATGAACACGATGCGGCCGTCGCGGATACCCAGGCCGTGCTCCTTGAGCACCACGCCGGCCGGTTCAACAGGCACCAGCCAGGTCGGCAACAGGAGTAGGTCGAGCGCAACGACAGGGTTCGGCATCGAAGATCGGTTCCAGGGCGTTTGTGGAGGATGGCGAAGTATACCCGAGCGTCTTCGCCGGGGGATCGCTATAATCGGCGGCTTTTGTTCATGAGTGCGGGGTGAGGGATGCGCGATCGACTGTTGGCAGCGGAGAAGGTGAAGGCCATCGATTGGCGGGATGACGCCCTGTATCTGCTCGATCAGCGTATTTTGCCCTTCGAGGAAAGCTGGATTGCCTACACCAGCGCGGCTGGCGTCGCGCAGGCCATTCGCGAAATGGTGGTGCGTGGCGCGCCGGCAATCGGCATTAGCGCCGCATATGGCGTGGTCCTGGCGGCGCGCGCGCGTTTTGCCGCCGGCGGTGACTGGCAGGCAGCGATGGAGCAGGACTTCGCGCTGCTCGCCGACTCGCGTCCGACCGCGGTCAACCTGTTCTGGGCGCTGAACCGCATGCGTGAACGCCTGGAGCGCCTCAAGGGCCATGCCGACCCGCTGGCGGTGCTGGAGGCGGAAGCCCTGGCCATTCATGAAAGCGACCGCGAAGCCAACCTGACCATGGCCCAGCTGGGTGTCGACCTGATTCGCCGGCATCAGGGCAATGCCCAGGCTATCCTGACCCACTGCAATACCGGCGCCCTGGCGACCGGCGGCTTCGGAACGGCCCTGGGGGTGATTCGCGGGGCCTTTATCGAAGGTATGGTCGAGCGGGTGTATGCCAATGAAACCCGTCCCTGGCTGCAAGGCTCGCGGCTGACCGCCTGGGAGCTGGCCAACGAAGGCATCCCGGTGACCTTGAATGCCGACTCCGCTGCCGCACACATCATGAAAACCAAGGGCGTGACCTGGGTGATCGTCGGCGCCGACCGCATTACCGCCAATGGCGACGTGGCGAACAAGATCGGCACCTATCAGCTGGCGGTCAATGCAATGCACCACGGCGTGCGTTTCATGGTGGTCGCGCCGAGTTCGACCATCGACATGGCCCTGGCCAGTGGCGAAGACATTCCGATCGAGGAGCGTGATGGCAAGGAGTTGCTCGAAGTCGGCGGCAAGCGGGTAGGGGCGGATGTGGAGGCCTACAACCCGGTATTCGACGTCACCCCGGCGGACCTGATCGACGCCATCGTCACCGAGAAAGGCATAGTCGAGCGTCCCGACACCGCGAAACTGGCCCAGTTGATGTGCCGCAAGCGCTTGCACTGAGATCATTTTGCAAAAGGTTTCGCTGACGGCTGCCGTGGGGTGGTCGTCAGTCCGGGAAAAAATCCGCATTTACGCGCGAAATCAGCCTCTGAGCTTCTCTCGTCTCTTATCAGCCTGTCACCGGTCAACTAACTATGCTCCATGCGCATCAGGGGGATAGGTGCGTGGCGGCGATTGTGATAACATCCGGCGGTTTCCAAGGTGGTCCGAAGTGACCGCCTTCACTGCGCAAATCCATGGCATAACTTGTTGATTTGTCGTAAGTCGGTGCATGGCACTAGGCCTGCAGCGGCGAGCTTCGTTCGTCCCATATGGATGTGACGAAGTTTCACCAGAAAAAGGAATCAGGCTTCTCATGGGCGAACTGGCCAAAGAAATCCTCCCGGTCAATATCGAAGACGAGCTGAAACAGTCCTATCTCGACTACGCGATGAGCGTAATCGTCGGGCGGGCACTGCCTGATGCGCGCGATGGCTTGAAGCCCGTGCACCGGCGTGTGCTGTACGCGATGAGCGAGCTCGGTAACGACTGGAACAAGCCGTACAAGAAATCTGCCCGTGTTGTCGGTGACGTGATCGGTAAGTATCACCCGCACGGTGATACCGCGGTGTACGACACCATCGTTCGTATGGCCCAGCCATTCTCCCTGCGCTACCTGCTGGTAGACGGCCAGGGTAACTTCGGTTCGGTCGACGGCGACAACGCGGCGGCCATGCGATACACCGAAGTGCGCATGACCAAGCTGGCGCACGAGCTGCTGGCCGACCTGCACAAGGAAACCGTGGACTGGGTGCCGAACTACGACGGCACCGAGCTGATCCCCGCGGTCATGCCGACCAAGATCCCCAACCTGCTGGTCAACGGTTCCAGCGGTATTGCCGTGGGCATGGCGACCAACATTCCGCCGCATAACCTCGGCGAAGTCATCGACGGTTGCCTGGCCCTGATTGACAACCCGGAGTTGACCGTCGATGAGCTGATGCAGCACATCCCGGGCCCGGACTTCCCGACGGCGGCGATCATCAATGGTCGTGAAGGCATCATCGAAGCCTACCGTACCGGTCGCGGGCGCATTTACATGCGTGCCCGCTCGATCATCGAGGACATCGACAAGGTCGGTGGCCGCCAGCAGATCGTCATCACCGAGCTGCCTTACCAACTGAACAAGGCGCGTCTGATCGAGAAGATCGCCGAACTGGTCAAGGAGAAGAAGCTCGAAGGCATCACCGAGCTGCGCGACGAGTCCGACAAGGACGGTATGCGCGTAGTGATCGAGCTGCGTCGTGGCGAAGTGCCGGAGGTGATCCTCAACAATCTCTACGCCCAGACCCAGCTGCAGAGCGTGTTCGGTATCAACATCGTTGCGCTGATCGACGGTCGTCCGCGGATCCTCAACCTGAAGGACCTGCTGGAAGCCTTCGTGCGTCACCGCCGTGAAGTGGTGACCCGTCGTACCGTGTTCGAACTGCGCAAGGCTCGTGAGCGTGGTCACATTCTCGAAGGCCAGGCTGTTGCCCTGTCGAACATCGACCCGGTCATTGCCCTGATCAAGGCCTCGCCGACCCCGTCGGAAGCCAAGGAAGCGCTGATCAGCACGCCTTGGGAATCCAGCGCGGTGATGACCATGGTCGAGCGTGCCGGCGCGGATTCCTGCCGTCCGGAGAACCTCGATCCGCAATACGGTCTGCGCGACGGCAAGTACTTCCTGTCGCCAGAGCAGGCGCAAGCCATTCTGGAATTGCGTCTGCACCGCCTGACCGGCCTCGAGCATGAAAAACTGCTGGCCGAGTACCAGGAGATCCTCAACCAGATCGGCGAGCTGATCCGCATCCTCAACAGCGCCACGCGCCTGATGGAAGTGATCCGCGAAGAGCTGGAAGTGATTCGCGCCGAATACGGCGATGTGCGTCGCACCGAGATCCTCGATGCCCGTCTCGACCTGACCCTGGGCGACATGATTCCGGAAGAAGAGCGCGTCGTGACCATTTCCCACGGCGGCTATGCCAAGACCCAGCCTCTGGCCGCGTACCAGGCCCAGCGTCGTGGCGGCAAAGGCAAGTCGGCAACCGGCGTCAAGGATGAGGACTACATCGCTCACCTGCTGGTGGCCAACAGTCACACCACGCTGTTGCTGTTCTCCAGCAAGGGCAAGGTCTACTGGCTGAAAACCTATGAAATCCCCGAGGCGTCCCGTGCCGCCCGCGGTCGTCCGCTGGTCAACCTGCTGCCGCTGGATGACGGTGAATACATCACCACCATGCTGCCGGTCGAGGAATACACCGAGGGTCACTACATCTTCATGGCGACCGCCAACGGCACCGTGAAGAAGACCCCGCTGGAATCCTTCAGCCGTCAGCGCAGCGTCGGTCTGATCGCGCTGGAGCTGGACGAGGGCGACGTGCTGATTTCCGCCGCGATCACCGATGGCGAGCGCGAAGTCATGCTGTTCTCCGATGGTGGCAAGGTGACTCGCTTCAAGGAGTCCGACGTTCGTGCCATGGGCCGTACCGCCCGTGGTGTGCGTGGCATGCGTCTGCCGGAAGGGCAGAAGCTGATCTCCATGCTGATTCCGGAAGAAGGCAGCCAGATCCTCACCGCTTCGGCGCGTGGTTATGGCAAGCGCACGGCGATCACCGAGTTCCCTGAGTACAAGCGTGGCGGTCAAGGCGTTATCGCCATGGTCAGCAACGAACGTAACGGCCGCCTGGTCGGAGCGGTCCAGGTGCTCGACGGCGAGGAAATCATGCTGATTTCCGACCAGGGCACCCTGGTGCGCACCCGGGTCGATGAAGTGTCCAGCCTGGGCCGTAACACCCAGGGCGTGACCTTGATCAAGCTGGCCAGCGACGAAACGCTGGTAGGCCTGGAGCGGGTTCAGGAGCCGTCGGAAGTCGAAGGCGACGAATTGGAAGACGAGGATGGCGAGGTGCTTGAGGGCGCTGTGCTGGATGCGGCGACCGACGCGGATGATGCCGTCGAAGGCCAGCAGGCTGACGCCGCGGGCGAAGAAGAGTCGCAAGACTAAATAAATCGTAGCAGGGCAGAGTGTTTGCTCTGTCCGCTACCGTGAATGCATAGCGAGAGTGGATGTGAGCAAACGAGCCTATAACTTCTGCGCAGGTCCCGCTGCGCTACCTGAAGCTGTCCTGTTGCGTGCCCAGGCCGAATTGCTGGATTGGCATGGCAAGGGCCTGTCGGTCATGGAGATGAGCCATCGCAGCGATGAGTTCGTCTCCATCGCCACCAAGGCCGAGCAGGATCTGCGTGATCTGCTGAATATCCCCTCGAACTATAAAGTGCTGTTTCTGCAAGGCGGCGCCAGCCAGCAATTTGCTCAGATCCCTCTGAACCTGTTGCCGGAAAATGGCACGGCCGACTATATCGACACCGGTATCTGGTCGCAGAAAGCCATTGAAGAAGCCTCGCGCTACGGCCATGTCAATGTGGCTGCCACCGCCAAGCCTTACGATTACTTCGCCATCCCTGGCCAGAACGAATGGCAGCTGTCGAAAGACGCGGCCTACGTGCACTACGCGCCGAACGAAACCATCGGCGGCCTGGAATTCCAGTGGATCCCGGAAACCGGCGACGTTCCGCTGGTGGCCGACATGTCTTCCGACATCCTCTCGCGCCCTGTGGATATCTCCCGTTTCGGCATGATCTATGCCGGCGCGCAGAAAAACATCGGCCCGAGCGGCATCCTGGTCAATATCGTTCGCGAGGACCTGCTGGGTCGCGCGCGCGCGCTGTGCCCGACCATGCTCGACTACAAGGTCGCGGCGGACAACGGCTCGATGTACAACACTCCGCCGACCCTGGCCTGGTACCTGTCCGGCCTGGTGTTCGAGTGGCTCAAGGAGCAGGGTGGGGTGGAAGCCATCGCCAAGCTCAATGACGTCAAACAACGCACCCTGTACGACTTCATCGACGCCAGCGGCCTGTACAGCAACCCGATCAACAAGTCGGACCGCTCGTGGATGAACGTGCCGTTCCGCCTGGCCGATGACCGTCTGGACAAGCCGTTCCTGGCCGGCGCCGATGCGCGTGGCCTGCTGAACCTCAAGGGGCACCGTTCGGTAGGCGGCATGCGCGCCTCCATTTACAACGCTGTCGACATCAATGCGGTCAACGCGCTGGTGGCCTACATGGCAGAGTTCGAGAAGGAACACGGCTAATGTCTGAGCAAGAACTCAAGGCACTTCGCCTGCGCATCGACGCTCTGGACGAGAAAGTCCTGGAGCTGATCAGTGAGCGCGCGCGCTGCGCCCAGGAAGTCGCGCGAGTAAAGATGGCCTCGCTGGCCGAAGGCGAAGTGCCGGTGTTCTATCGTCCTGAGCGTGAAGCTCAGGTGCTCAAGCGGGTGATGGAGCGCAACCAGGGGCCGTTGGGCAACGAAGAGATGGCACGGCTGTTCCGTGAAATCATGTCGTCCTGCCTGGCGCTCGAGCAGCCGCTGAAAGTGGCCTACCTCGGTCCGGAAGGTACCTTCACCCAGGCCGCGGCCATGAAGCACTTCGGTCACGCGGTGATCAGCAAGCCAATGGCGGCGATCGACGAAGTGTTCCGTGAGGTGGCGGCGGGAGCGGTAAACTTTGGCGTGGTGCCTGTGGAAAACTCCACCGAGGGTGCGGTCAACCACACCCTCGACAGTTTCCTGGAGCACGACATGGTGATCTGCGGCGAGGTCGAGCTGCGTATCCACCATCATCTGCTGGTCGGTGAAAACACCAAGACCGACAGCATCAGCCGCATCTACTCCCATGCCCAGTCCCTGGCGCAGTGCCGCAAGTGGCTGGATGCCCATTATCCGAATGTCGAGCGGGTGGCGGTTTCCAGCAACGCCGAGGCGGCCAAGCGGGTCAAGGGCGAGTGGAACTCGGCGGCCATCGCCGGTGATATGGCGGCGAGCCTGTATGGCTTGACCCGCCTGGCCGAGAAAATCGAGGATCGCCCGGACAACTCCACGCGCTTCCTGATGATCGGCAACCAGGAAGTGCCGCCGACTGGCGACGACAAGACCTCGATCATCGTTTCCATGAGCAACAAGCCCGGCGCTTTGCATGAGCTGCTGGTGCCTTTCCATGACAACGGTATAGATCTGACGCGTATCGAAACCCGGCCTTCGCGCAGCGGCAAGTGGACCTATGTGTTCTTCATCGACTTCGTCGGCCACCACCGCGATCCATTGATCAAGGGTGTGCTGGAAAAGATCAGTCAGGAAGCAGTGGCACTCAAGGTGCTGGGTTCCTACCCGAAAGCGGTTCTCTGAGGCTTTAACAATGAGTGGCGACTTCCTCGCTCTGGCACAGCCGGGCGTGCAACAACTTTCGCCTTACGTTCCGGGCAAGCCCGTGGACGAACTGGCACGCGAGCTGGATATCGATCCGGCGAAAATCGTCAAGCTGGCGAGTAACGAAAACCCGCTGGGCGCCAGCCCCAAGGCGCTGGCGGCGATACGCGAAGAGCTGGCCGAGTTGACCCGTTACCCGGATGGCAATGGCTTTGCGCTCAAGACCCTGCTGGCCGAGCGCTGTGGCGTCGAGCTGGCGCAGGTCACCCTGGGCAATGGTTCCAACGACATCCTGGAGCTGGTCGCCCGCGCCTATCTGGCGCCTGGCCTGAATGCGGTGTTCAGCGAACACGCCTTTGCGGTCTATCCAATCGTTACCCAGGCCGTGGGGGCCGAAGCCCGTGTGGTTCCGGCTAAAGACTGGGGACATGACCTGCCGGCCATGCTGCAGGCCGTCGATGCTGATACCCGGGTGGTCTTTATCGCCAACCCGAACAATCCGACCGGCACCTGGTTCAGCGCCGAGGCGCTGGACGATTTCCTCCAGGACGTACCGGCTCATGTACTGGTGGTGCTGGACGAGGCTTACATCGAATACGCCGAAGGCAGCGACCTGCCGGATGGCCTGGATTTTCTGGCGGCCTATCCGAACCTGCTGGTTTCGCGAACCTTCTCCAAGGCCTACGGCCTGGCTGCGTTGCGCGTGGGTTATGGCTTGTCGGCTCCGACCGTTGCCGATGTGCTCAATCGCGTCCGCCAGCCCTTCAACGTCAACAGCCTGGCCCTGGCGGCGGCGTGTGCGGCGCTGGAGGATACCGATTACCTGGCCGAGAGCCGTCGCTTGAACGAGGCGGGCATGCAGCAGCTGGAATCCGGCTTCCGGGAACTGGGCCTGAGCTGGATCGCTTCCAGGGGCAACTTCATTGCGGTGGATGTCGGGCGGATTGCCGCACCGGTGTTCCAGGGCTTGTTGCGTGAAGGGGTGATCGTGCGTCCGGTGGCCAACTACGGCATGCCGAATCACCTGCGCGTGACCATTGGCCTGCCGGCTGAAAACACCCGTTTCCTCGAGGCTTTGGCCAAGGTTCTGGCTCGTGGTTGATGTCATTCCAGTGCAACCTGCGGTGCCTATGATCGGTCGCCTGGTGGTGGTCGGTCTGGGACTGATCGGCGGTTCCTTTGCCAAGGGCCTGCGTGAAAGTGGCGTATGTCGTGAAGTGGTCGGTGTCGATCTCGATCCGCAATCGCGCAAGCTGGCCGTTGAGTTGGGTGTGGTGGATCGCTGTGAAGAAGACCTGGCGCTGGCGTGCCGGGGCGCTGATGTGATCCAGCTGGCGGTGCCGATTCTGGCCATGGAAAAGTTGCTGGCGATTCTGGCAGGCATGGATCTGGGGCAGGCGATCCTGACCGATGTCGGCAGCGCCAAGGGCAATGTGGTGCGAGCAGCGACCGAGGCTTTTGGCGGCATGCCGCCGCGCTTCGTCCCGGGGCATCCGATCGCCGGTTCCGAACAGAGCGGGGTGGAAGCCGCCAATGGCCAGTTGTTCCGTCGCCACAAAGTGATCCTGACGCCGCTGGAGCAGACCGATCCGGCAGCGCTGGCGGTGGTCGACAAACTCTGGCGGGAGCTGGGGGCGGATGTCGAGCATATGCAGGTCGAGCGCCACGATGAAGTGCTGGCGGCGACCAGTCATCTGCCGCACTTGCTGGCGTTCGGTCTGGTCGATTCGTTGGCCAAGCGCAGTGAAAATCTGGACATCTTCCGCTACGCTGCGGGCGGTTTCCGTGATTTCACGAGAATCGCCGGTAGTGACCCGGTCATGTGGCACGACATCTTCCTCGCCAATCGCGAAGCTGTCCTGCGCACACTCGATACATTTCGCAACGACCTCGACGCCTTGCGCGACGCGGTCGATGCAGGGGATGGGCACCAGTTGTTGGGCGTATTCACTCGCGCCCGGGTTGCTCGCGAGCATTTCAGTAAAATCCTGGCCCGTCGGGCCTATGTGGACGCTATGAACTCCAATAACCTGATTTTCCTGGCAAATCCTGGTGGCCGCCTGACTGGGCGGATTCGTGTACCAGGCGACAAGTCGATTTCTCACCGTTCGATCATGCTCGGCTCCCTGGCTGAAGGTACTACCGAAGTCGAAGGCTTCCTCGAGGGCGAAGACGCCCTGGCGACGCTGCAGGCTTTCCGTGACATGGGCGTGGTGATCGAAGGTCCGCACCATGGTCGCGTGACCATTCATGGCGTCGGCCTGCATGGCTTGAAGCCGGCTCCGGGGCCGATCTACCTGGGCAACTCCGGCACCTCGATGCGCCTGCTGTCCGGCCTGCTGGCTGCGCAGGGTTTCGATAGCGTGCTGACGGGCGATGCATCGCTGTCCAAGCGTCCGATGAATCGCGTAGCCAATCCGCTGCGCGAGATGGGGGCAGTCATTGAAACCGCAGCGGAAGGGCGTCCGCCGATGACCATCCGTGGTGGCCATAAGCTCAAAGGCCTGACTTACACCATGCCAATGGCCAGTGCCCAGGTTAAGTCCTGCCTGCTGTTGGCTGGCCTGTACGCCGAAGGCAAGACCACTGTGACCGAGCCTGCGCCAACCCGCGATCACACCGAGCGCATGCTGCGCGGCTTCGGTTACCCGGTAGCGGTCGACGGCGCCACGGCCTCGGTCGAGTCCGGCGGCAAGCTGCAGGCGACCCATATCGAAGTGCCTGCGGATATCTCCTCGGCGGCCTTCTTCCTGGTGGCTGCGTCCATCGCCGAAGGTTCCGAGCTGGTGCTCGAGCATGTTGGCATCAACCCTACTCGTACTGGGGTAATCGATATCCTGCGTCTGATGGGGGCTGATATCAGCCTGGAAAACCAGCGTGAGGTCGGCGGCGAGCCTGTGGCGGACCTGCGGGTTCGTGCGGCGAAGCTCAAGGGGATCGAGATTCCGGAAGAGCTGGTCCCGCTGGCGATCGACGAATTCCCGGTGCTGTTCGTTGCCGCAGCCTGCGCCGAAGGGCGTACCGTACTGCGTGGCGCCGAAGAGTTGCGGGTCAAGGAGTCCGACCGCATCCAGGTAATGGCCGATGGTTTGCTGGCCCTGGGCGTCAAGTGCGAGCCGACGCCGGACGGTATCATCATTGATGGCAGCCAGATTGGTGGTGGCGAAGTGCACGGGCATGGCGATCACCGTATTGCCATGGCTTTCAGCGTGGCTTCATTGCGTGCCAATGCGCCAATCCGCATCCATGACTGCGCCAACGTTGCCACGTCCTTCCCGAACTTCCTTACGCTATGCGCACAAGTCGGCATTCGTGTTGCGCAAGAGGCCCAGTCGTGAACATCAAGGCGCCAGTCATCACCATCGATGGGCCAAGCGGCTCGGGCAAGGGCACCATTGCCGGGATTCTGGCCAAACGCTTGGGCTGGTGCCTGCTGGATTCCGGTGCCTTGTACCGCTTGCTGGCTTTTGCCGCGCGCAATCATGGTGTCGACCTGACCAATGAGGAGTCGCTGAAACTGCTGGCGGCTCATCTGGATGTGCAATTCGTCGGAGCGACCGAAGGTCATCCGCAACGCATCATTCTGGAGGGTGATGACGTCACCGACGACTTGCGCAACGAGCAGGTCGGCGCCTGGGCCTCCCAGGTTGCGGCGCTGCCGGCCGTGCGCGATGCGCTGTTGCAGCGTCAGCGAGCTTTTCAGGAGCCGCCGGGGCTAGTGGCCGATGGGCGTGACATGGGGACAGTGGTATTTCCCGATGCGCCCCTGAAGATATTCCTCACCGCAAGTGCCGAGGAGCGCGCGCGCCGTCGCTACTTGCAGTTGAAGGGAAAAGTCGATGGTGTTAGTCTGTCGAGTCTGCTAGATGAGATTCGTGCGCGCGATGAGCGTGACACCCAGCGAGCAGTCGCCCCGCTCAAACCGGCGGTTGACGCTATACAGCTGGATTCCACGGAGTTGTCCATCGAGCAGGTGCTGGAGCGCATTCTGAGCGAAATCGCCATTCGCGATATCGCCGGGTGACCAAGGAGGAGCGCAGGGGACCAGTCATAGTCCTGCGGTCCTTCTTTTATATGAACGTAACCCACATTGTCTGGGATGTGGCAGATGGGCGTATTCTTCGCCCTTATCAACAGGAATTAAAATGAGCGAAAGCTTTGCGGAACTCTTTGAAGAAAGCCTAAAAACCCTGAACCTTCAGGCAGGCTCCATCATCACCGGTGTTATCGTCGACATCGACTACCAAGCGCGTTGGGTAACCGTTCACGCTGGTCTGAAGTCTGAAGCGCTGATCCCGCTTGAGCAGTTCTACAACGATGCTGGCGAACTGTCCATCAATGTTGGTGATGAAGTTCACGTTGCTCTGGATTCGGTTGAAGACGGCTTTGGTGAAACCAAGCTGTCCCGTGAAAAAGCCAAGCGCGCTGAATGCTGGATCGTTCTGGAAGCAGCCTTCGCAGCCGAAGAAGTGGTCAAGGGCGTTATCAACGGTAAGGTTAAAGGCGGCTTCACTGTCGACGTTAACGGCATCCGTGCGTTCCTGCCAGGTTCTCTGGTTGACGTCCGTCCAGTGCGCGACACTACGCACCTGGAAGGCAAAGAGCTCGAGTTTAAAGTCATCAAACTCGACCAGAAGCGCAACAACGTTGTCGTTTCCCGCCGTAGCGTCCTCGAAGCCGAGAACTCCGCTGAGCGTGAAGCTCTGCTGGAATCCCTGCAGGAAGGTCAGCAAGTCAAAGGTATCGTCAAAAACCTCACCGATTACGGCGCATTCGTCGATCTGGGTGGTGTCGATGGCCTGCTGCACATTACCGACATGGCTTGGAAGCGCATCAAGCATCCTTCCGAAATCGTCAACGTTGGCGACGAGATCGATGTCAAGGTTCTGAAGTACGATCGCGAGCGCAATCGTGTTTCCCTGGGCCTGAAGCAGCTGGGCGAAGATCCATGGGTTGCTATCAAAGCCCGTTACCCAGAAAGCACTCGCGTTACCGCTCGTGTAACCAACCTGACCGACTACGGCTGCTTCGCTGAGCTGGAAGAAGGTGTTGAAGGTCTGGTGCACGTTTCGGAAATGGACTGGACCAACAAGAACATCCATCCTTCGAAAGTCGTACAAGTCGGCGACGAAGTGGAAGTTATGGTTCTGGATATCGACGAAGAGCGTCGTCGTATCTCCCTGGGTATCAAACAGTGCAAATCTAACCCATGGGAAGATTTCTCTGGCCAGTTCAACAAGGGCGATAAAATCTCCGGCACCATCAAGTCGATCACCGATTTCGGTATCTTCATTGGTCTGGACGGTGGCATCGACGGTCTGGTTCACCTGTC
Organism: Pseudomonas sp. GW821-FHT02B10; assembly: GCF_059421865.1. Taxonomy (NCBI): domain Bacteria; kingdom Pseudomonadati; phylum Pseudomonadota; class Gammaproteobacteria; order Pseudomonadales; family Pseudomonadaceae; genus Pseudomonas; species Pseudomonas sp. GW821-FHT02B10. The sequence continues at coordinate 101,126 of NZ_JBWKVU010000008.1, forward strand.
CGACATCTCCTGGAACGAAGTGGGCGAAGAAGCCGTACGCCGCTTCAAGAAGGGCGACGAGCTGGACACCGTTATCCTGTCGGTTGACCCAGAGCGTGAGCGCATCTCCCTGGGTATCAAGCAACTGGAAAGCGATCCGTTCTCCGAGTACGTTCAAGAGAACGACAAGGGTGCAATCGTTAAGGGTGTTGTGAAAGAAGTTGACGCCAAAGGCGCCATCATCACCCTGGCCAACGATATCGAAGCTACTCTGAAAGCCTCCGAAATCAGCCGTGATCGCATCGAAGATGCTCGTAACGTCCTGAAAGAAGGCGAAGAAGTTGAAGCCAAGATCATCAGCGTTGACCGTAAGAGCCGTGTAATCCAGCTCTCGATCAAGTCGAAAGACGTTGAAGACGAGAAAGAAGCTATCCAGAGCCTGCGCGACAAGCCAGCTGCTTCGGATATCGCTGCTGGTCCTACCACTCTGGGCGACCTGCTGCGTGCACAAATGGAAAAGCAGAACTAAGTTCTGTCAGGCCATAGAAAAAGGGCGACTTCGGTCGCCCTTTTTTGTGTCTGAGATTTGGGTTCTGGCTTCTGGCTTCTGGCTTGAATCTGTCGAGGGGGAAACCAATAGAGTCATTCGGGTGTCTATTTTCTTAAGCGGATCAATAACCTATTCAGGGCTATGCGTGTTTGAGCTGAATGATGGTGGGGCGATTGCCCGGTATAAGGAAGTAGATGAAGAGTCTCATTGTGGTTTTCGCAGTTCTTCTAGTCTTGGTGGGCTGTACGACCAATACCAAGGTCCATGCAGTCCGTGGTGTCAGCGGTATCGAGATCGATTGCTCCGGTCTTGGGGCTGGATGGGACAAGTGCTACAAGCGCGCTGAGCGTGAATGCAAAGGGGATGGCTACAAGGTCATCGCTAGGTCCAGTGATGCCAAGGACGAGGAGGGTGACTATCCCTTTGGCTGGAATCCTGCGGGTTACCTCACGCGGACCATGCTTGTCATGTGCCGCTAGTAGGATGGCGTGGTGGGAGGTCAAATTGCTGCAAGGTTTTTCGTTTTGGGTGTTGTTGAATACCTTCGTTTATAGCGTTTTCGCAAGGTGGGAGATAAGTCAATGCTTGGGCTGTTCAAAATCTCCCGGTCGTGCTAAAACCTTTGAAGCGCTTATCTAGCTGCTTGAAAAAGAAGGGAAAAATATGACGAAGTCGGAGTTGATCGAACGAATTGTCACCCATCAAGGGCTGCTCTCATCCAAGGATGTGGAGCTGGCCATCAAGACCATGCTTGAGCAAATGTCCCAATGCCTAGCAACCGGAGATCGTATTGAGATTCGGGGCTTTGGTAGCTTCTCCTTGCACTATCGTGCACCTCGTGTAGGTCGCAATCCGAAGACAGGCCAGTCTGTCAGTTTGGATGGAAAATTCGTTCCGCATTTCAAGCCGGGCAAAGAGCTTCGGGATCGTGTGAATGAGGATGAAGAAGGGATTTGATCGTTGTAATCTTAGGAGCATTTGATGCGTAACCTAAAACGCATATTTGTTGTAGTGGTTTGCCTATTGTCAGTTTTGGCGATTCTTGCATTCATCTTGGAGAATCAGGAGCCCGTCTCGCTCCTGTTCCTTGGGTGGGCAGGTCCTCAGTTACCAGTTTCGGTTGTTGCAGTCCTGGCGCTGATGATCGGGTTGGTCATCGGTCCTGTCCTTGGCTGGCTTCTGGGGCTGAGAGGTAGGGTGTCACGTAAGAGTCTTGGCTGAAAAGTCTTGCTCTAAAGGGCTGAGGGTGTTGGTCGTGAGGCTACTTGCTTGATGCTGCAAGGCTCTGTTGGTTGGCGACATTGAGGAGAGAAGTGGAGCTGCCTCCTGACGGGTCTATGGCTCTGGCTGCGAGAAGTTGTACTTGAAAGGATCTTGGAGCGTTAATTCGCTATTCTGAGGCCTAATCATTTTCATAGGCTTTTTTGTTGCCTTTGGCTCAATGGTCGACTTGAGTGAAAATTGATCAAAATTATGGCTGATATTATTTTGATGTCAATTACCTGGAAGGCCCGTTTGTTTTTAGATGATTTTTTGTCTCCTGCCTCTGCATGAGTTATTAATTCGTGGCTCTAGCTGTAGAATAGCCACAAGAATAATCTGACCCCGTTCAGTAATGCATACCTCACTCGCGCGGTCTTTCTTTCCTCCTCAAAGAGGGTTTCAGCTTGTCGCAATGTGCCCCCAGAGCAGTCGCTAGACAGTAATATCCGACTGCGGCTGTGCGCGAGCCAATCGGGTTGACGCGCTTGGCTGGGGTCGGATCGAAGCCGAGCTGTTATCTGCAGCCGCTTCGAGTAAGGATTTTGCATCGATGACGGTGCAGGAATGATCGGAAACATAACTGAGCCCCGTTTCTGGATGTATCTGCCAGAGGGGGATTAAGGATTTAGAGCATGGAACTGATTCCCGTAATTTTGTCTGGTGGAGTGGGTAGCCGTTTGTGGCCCGTTTCTCGAGAGGCCCACCCTAAGCCGTTCATGGATCTACCAGATGGCCAGAATCTAATCCAAAAAACTTTCCTTCGTGCCTCTCGCTTGGATGGTGTTGTGGAGGTTCTTACGGTGACCAATCGTGAGCTCCTGTTCAAGACCGAAGACGAATACGGTGTAGTTAATACGGCTAAGCATGCTCAAGGCTTTATTCTAGAGCCTTTTGGTCGCAATACAGCTGCAGCTGTTGCTGCGGCTGCGCTCCAATTGGAAAGTATGCATGGTCCTGATGTTCATATGCTGGTGCTGGCTGCGGATCATCTAATAAAAGACGAAAAGGCCTTTGCAGCGGCTGTAGCCAATGCTACGGCGCTAGCTTCTGAAGGTTGGTTGGTAACCTTTGGTATTCAGCCAACCTATCCTGAAACAGGTTTTGGATACATTGAGGCTCAAAAAGAGGCTCCGTTGGAGAAAGGCCTGAAGGTTGCCCGTTTTGTCGAAAAGCCTGATCTTGAAACGGCTCAAGGTTATGTGAGTGCCGGCAATTACTACTGGAACTCGGGGATGTTCTGTTTCCGGGTTGGTACGGTGCTTGAGGAGCTTCGGCGGCATGCTCCGGACATAGTGGCTGCCGTTTGCAAGACCATCGAAAGTTCGCGCCTCACCTCCTCAGAGAAATATCGTTGCCTTGCACTAGACGCTGATGCATTCGCAGAGGTTCCGGACATCTCCATCGATTATGCATTGATGGAGCGTTCCTCCAAAGTTGCAACCATCCCATGTGATATCGGTTGGAGCGATATCGGTTCTTGGAATGCTGTCAGCGAGTTGACTGCGCCTGATGAGAACGGAAATCGTTTTGAGGGGGAAGTTCTCTCCCATGGTTCTCGGAACAACTATGTTAGTAGCGAGGGTCGACTTACCGCGTTGGTTGGTGTCGAGGACTTGCTGGTAATCGACACTCCTGATGCGGTGATGATTGCCCATAAAGATCACGCTCAAGATGTAAAACATATAGTCAATCAGCTTAAGGCCTGTAGCCATACCGTTCACTTGCTTCATCGTACAGTGCATCGCCCTTGGGGGACTTACACAACGTTAGAGAATGGCGAGCGCTTCAAGATCAAGCGTATTGTAGTAAAGCCCAAGGCGTCCCTATCTCTGCAAATGCATCACCATAGAAGCGAACATTGGATCGTTGTCAGTGGGATGGCAATCGTAGTTAACGATCAGCAAGAGCTGATGTTGAACACCAATGAGTCCACCTTTATTCGTGCCGGCCACCAGCATCGCCTGATGAACCCAGGGGTTATCGATCTGGTACTGATCGAAGTGCAGAGTGGTGACTATTTGGGCGAAGACGACATTGTACGCTTCGAAGACAACTACGGTCGTGTCAATAAGTAACAACACTGAACCCGAACGAGCCCGTACCTTGCGGGGCCCGTGCGCCAGCGACATCAAGCCTGGCGGTCCATTCTTGCCGTTGCCGCCTCCTGGCGGCATCGGACATTTCAGTTATGTGAGTAGAATGTATCCTCCTATCGTGACGCAATGCTTCAAAGCCTATGACATTCGTGGTCAGGTTCCCGCTCAACTCAACGAAGACATCTCCTACCGTATAGGTCGCGCACTCGTGGCCGAGTTGCAGGGGAAAACCTTCGTGGTCGGCCAGGACATGAGGCTCGAAAGCCCGTCTCTGGCTGCAGCGCTGATGCGGGGGATTACCGAAGCTGGGGGCGATGTGATCGACATTGGGTTGTGTGGCACGGAGGAAGTTTACTTTGCCACCAGTCACTACAATGTTGACGGCGGCGTAATGATCACCGCCAGTCATAACCCTAAGGGCTACAACGGGATGAAACTCGTCAAGTTTGAGTCTCGTCCTATCAGCGGCGACACTGGCCTCGATGCTATTCGCCAGCGCGTTGAACAGGGTGACCTGGGCAGTGCTCCGGTAGAAAAGGGCGTGGTTCGTCAGGCGTTTGACAAGAGTAGCTATATCGACCATTTGCTGACTTACGTCGACATCAGTGCCCTGAAGCCCTTGAAGATCCTCGCCGATCCGGGCAATGGAGCAGCCGGTCCTGTGTTGCAGGCGCTGGCGGCACGACTGCCACTGCAGTGGGTATTCATCAATGAAGAACCTGATGGCAACTTTCCAAACGGTGTCCCCAATCCACTGTTGCCAGAGAACCGTGAACTGACACGCGAGGCGCTGCTGGCGAATCACTGCGATATCGGGCTGGCTTGGGATGGCGACTTCGATCGTTGTTTCTTCTTTGATGCCGGTGGTCGGTTCATTGAAGGTTATTATCTAGTTGGCCTTCTGGCTGAGATGCTGCTTATAAAACACCCTGGCAGCAAGATCATCCACGATCCACGGTTGACTTGGAGTACCATCGAGCAGGTTGAACAGGCGGGTGGTATTGCTGTGCAGAGCAAGACCGGTCATGCCTTTATCAAGGAGCGTATGCGCGAGGAAGACGCAGTGTATGGCGGGGAAATGAGCGCTCACCACTACTTCCGGGATTTTGCGTATTGCGATAGCGGGATGATTCCTTGGTTGTTGGTGGCTGAGTTGATGTCGGCCAACGGGAAGAGTCTGGCGCAATTGGTTGATGAGCGTATCTTTGCTTTTCCGTGCAGCGGTGAAATAAATTATCGCGTTGAAAATGTTCAGGCGACGATTGACACAATAAGCAAGGGTTATAGTCATCTGAATCCTGCGATTGATACGACTGACGGGCTGAGCATGGACTTTGGTAATTGGCGCTTCAATTTAAGGGGTTCAAACACTGAGCCCCTGCTGCGACTGAATGTTGAATCGCGTGCCGATAAGGCGACGCTCTCATTGCAGTTGTCACTTCTTGAAGGGTTGATCCTGGGGAAAAATCAATGAGTTCTATGTTTAAAGCGCTTTGGAGCTACCGCGGGTTTATCTCTGGTAGTGTCAAGCGAGAGTTTCAGTCCAAATACAGGAACTCCTTACTTGGTGCGCTCTGGACGGTACTTAACCCCTTAGCCATGATTATCGTATATACGGTGATTTTTTCTGAGGTGATGAGAGCGAAATTGCCAGGTGTCGATAGCACCTTTGGTTACAGTATCTACCTTTGTGCAGGAATACTTACCTGGGGGTTGTTCGCTGAACTTGTTGGGAGAAGCCAAACGGTTTTTATCGAGAATGCCAATTTATTGAAGAAAATCAGCTTTCCTCGTTTGTGTCTGCCAGTGGTGGTTGTCGCGAATGCCGGTATAAACTTCATTATTACATTTAGTATTTTTACTGCCTTTTTAGTCGTTAGTGGGAACTTTCCAGGCTGGGCTTTTGTTGCCATGATACCGTTGTTAGTGATTCTGGTTTTTTTCTCTATAGGGCTTGGCATTACGCTGGGTGTTCTCAATGTGTTTTTTCGAGATGTGGGACAGTTTTTCGGGATTTTTATCACATTTTGGTTTTGGCTAACCCCAATTATTTATCCGGTAAGCGCTCTCTCTGAGAAGCTTCGTGTATTTATCGACCTTAACCCCATGACAAGCCTCATGGCTGCTTTTCAAGGTGTTCTAGTTTCCGGTCAATGGCCACACTGGGAGACTTTGTGGCCGATTATTTCCTTGGCGGCATTCTTGTGCTTTGTGGGGATGCGTTTTTTCCGCAAGCATGCGGGCGAAATAGTGGACGAACTTTGATGGGAAGTATTACGGTTGTTGGATTGGGCAAGGCCTACAAGCAATATCGCACGCGTTGGGGGCGTTTAGGTGAGTGGCTTATTCCGAGACTCAAGCCTCGGCATATCCTCAAGTGGGTCTTGCAAGACATAAGTTTTTCTGTGAATGCGGGTGAGGCTGTAGGGATTATCGGCGTTAACGGTGCAGGAAAAAGCACACTTCTGAAGATGATTACGGGTACAACGCAACCCACGACGGGTAGCGTGAGTATCAACGGGCGAGTTGCTGCGCTGCTAGAGTTGGGTATGGGATTTCACCCAGACTTTACGGGCAGGCAAAACGCCTATATGGCCGGTCAACTGCTTGGGCTTTCCCTAGAGGAAGTGGCTCGTCATATGGTGGAAATTGAAGCATTCGCAGATATAGGTGATTATATAGATCAGCCGGTGCGAGTGTACTCGAGCGGTATGCAAGTAAGGCTGGCTTTTGCGGTGGCAACGGCAGTACGTCCAGAAATTCTTATTGTTGACGAAGCCTTATCGGTAGGGGATGTTGCTTTTCAACGAAAGTGTTATCGGCGTATTGAGCAGTTTCGTGAAAAAGGTACAACTCTACTTTTTGTTACTCATGATACTGAAACAGTTAAAAAGATTTGCGATAAAGCACTTTTTCTACAGCATGGAAGCGTGGCTGCCTTTGGTCCCGCGAAGAGCGTCTGTGACACTTACGAACAAGTTTTGTTTGGTGGTGGGAAAACAGTTTTACCAGTGGTTAAAAGTACCGAGGCTGTTGTCGATCCTAGCTTGCTGAGTGGTTGCGAGCTTTCTTATGGGGATGGGCGAGCCGTCGTCGAATCGATATGGCTGGAAAGTGCAGAGGGGCATCCGGCCAACGTGTTCGGTAGCAACGATAATCTGATACTGAAGTATCGTGTTTGCTTCACTGAGGACGTGACACAAATCGCGTTTGCTTTCATGGTTAAAACCCGGGATGGAGTGGCGCTTTTTGGTATGGATACTGCGGATATGCCAGAGGTTAAAGGTAGAACTTTCTGCGCTGGTGAAAAGCTTTTGTTGAAGTTTGAGTTTGGCAATTCATTTGCGCCCGGAACCTATTATGTGAATTGTGGAGTTCGGGACGATACGGGCGATGTTGCTAAATTTTTGCATCGTCGCATCGATGTGCTCCTGTTTCGTGTGCGGGCGGATGAGGGGACGTTCGCAAAAGCTGGTGTTATAAACGTCCCGGCGAAATTTGAACTTGCTATGGAGTAAAGAGTGAGCAGTTTAAATGAGTTGAAAGGCTGTCCTGTATTTGTTCACTCGTTATTTCGTGCGGGAAGTACATATATTTTTAGCGTTTTTAGACGCTCGACTTCTGGGTATTGGTGTTTTCAAGAACCTATGAGTGAGTTTGTGTTGTCTGTGCGAAATAATCGTGAAAGTATGCTCGCGGCGGATAATGATTTAGCTAAGGTGCTACGCCATCCGGATGTGAGAGGGTCTTATTATTCTGAGCTGTATAGTGTTTCTGATGAGTGTATAAATAAGTTAGAAGAGTCTTGTATCTACGATGGTTACTTTGCCACGACCCCAGAGCATGCGGGAGTACCGTATCTTTCAAGTCTGATATCTTCAGCTCAGGGAAGACCATTCATACAGGAGTGTCGGACAAGTTCCCGCATCGGTGTGATCAAGAAAGCTTTAGGAGGATGTCATATCTACCTTTGGCGCAACCCTTGGGATCAGTGGTGGTCATATAAGGTGGATCACTATTTTGATGATGCAAGCCAGATGTGTATCAATGGTTCCAATCATCCCGAAGTCATTACCCGCTTGATTGATGAGATTGGGTTCAATGGTCTGGTGGAGGGAAGTGTTTTTCAGAAGTTTTCTTGGTTCTTTCGAAGGCGCTTATCCCCAGATAGTAGTTATCTTGTTTTTTATGTACTTTGGTTTCTAGGTTTGAAGGAAGGGGTGGCACAATCAGAGTTGCAGATCAATATCGATCGACTAAGTGATAGTTTAGAGTATCGAAATCAAATTATGGCCGCTCTTGAGGAGCATGGTGTCGATGGTCTGGATTTTTCTGATTGCTTAGCCCCTCAAGCAGTTTATGGAGCTAAAGATAGAGAGTTTTTTCAGAGGGTTGAGGAGAGAGCTCACGCTCTGTTGCTCCTATCGGGAGTGTCACAGCACTTGATTGATGAAGTTATTGCACTTCGTAAAATTAGTGAGCCGTTGATTTGGCATAGCGATGTTAAGCTGGAAAACTGCTCGAGTCTGATTCGAGATGCAGAAAGAGCTCGCGAGTTGGTTCTTCTTTACGAGCAAAGAGGGGTAGACGCTCGTATTAGTTATGACCAGCAGTTGCTTGTTGAGAACGAGAGATACACCACAGCAGAGGCAAAGCTGATAGCGTTAGATGCTCAGGTAAAAGCGTCAGAAGCAAAAAATGTAGAACTTGAAGCCGGGCGAGTGGAACTTGAGGCCATGCTTGCAGCAACAGGTGCCCAAGTAGCGACGTCAGAAGCTAGGTGCGTAGAGCTTGAAGGCAAACGAGTGGAGCTTGAGGCTATACTTGTAGCATCAGATGTTGAAGTGGCGATGTCAGAGGCCAAGCGCGCAGAGCTTGAAGGTAAGCTTGCTTCGAAAGAGGTTGAGGTCGAGCATGCCATGTTGGAATCCAAGATGTTGGCAGCTGAGATTGAAAGGCAAACTCAGGAACTGTTGGCAAGTACCTCGTGGCGATTGACTAGTCCTCTTCGGTTTTTTAGCAGGTTGATAAAAAAGCAAGGAACAAACTTGAGTGCTTCCCCACTTTTGAAAACTAAGCATAGGTTAAAGTGTTTTATTTCTCATTTGATTCGAGCTGCAATAGCAAACTCCATAATTAAGGGGTGGGCTGTTAGTTTTCTTTCGCGTCGTCCAGTCTTAAAAGCCCGACTTAAACGACTCGCCTGGGGGATACAGCAGAGTAAATCTAGCGCCAGCAGTCCTTCAATAGCTACTGTTGAGCTACCATCCTCGTCCAAACAGAGTTTAAGTCTGAAGAGAAAAGGGAACGGCGATGAACTGAAGTCACCGCTCGAGTCTTTTTTCTACTGAGTATTTATTTTGAAAAGAATATTGGCGTTTAGCTTTTTTCCAGCATTTACCCCTGTATCTAACGGTGGTGAATCAAGGGTTTTTAATTTCTATAGATCCTTGAGTCGTACGCATAAGGTTACTCTGTTGACTTCAACTCATCCAGGGGGGGAGGAGGAGCGTGTTTTTCACGGAGTAAATTTCATTGAGCGCAGAATCCCCAAGGATGAGGCATTCAACGAAGCATGGAGCGTCTTATCTAAGGTTTCCGGGAAAGGTGATTTGTCTGGTCCTGCTCTTGCGGAATCTGCTAAGTTTCCAGGTTTTTTTCATACCGCTTATCTTGAAGAGTATGAGTCCGCGGATATTATTATCCATGACTTTCCATTTACTATCGACTACGATTTGTTTGCCGGATTTGATAGCAAGCTTCGAGTCTACAACTCTCAGAATTGCGAAAGTATTCTCTATAGTGCATTGCATAGTGATTCCGAGTCGACGGATATTCCGAAGCTGGTTTTAGATCTGGAAAAAAAGACTCTTGAAGTTTCAGATCTCGTCTTTTATTGCGGTGAAGATGACTTGACGGCGTTTCGTGAAATCGCCCCCGCCGCAAAGTTTGAAGCAGTTTTTGTCCCAAACGGTATGACACCTGTAAGAGCGCTTTATCCGAAAGATAATTCGAATACGGTTTTCTCTACAGTTTTTATGGGAAGTGGTCATCTACCTAATCAGGAAGCTGCACTTACACTGGCCAACAAGATCGCCCCGCTAGTTCCCGAGGTGCAATTTAATATTATTGGTACCTGTCTCCCGGAAGGAAAGTATTCTAGCAACGTTATCCGTCATGGTCGGGTGAGTGATGCCGTGAAGGAGGAGCTGCTGAGCAATAGCAATTTGGCGCTGAACCCTATGTCTACTGGCAGTGGGTCCAATATTAAGGTATTGGAGTATTTGGCCAGGGGATTGCCGGTTCTATCGACGGAGTTTGGTATTCGAGGTGTTTCAGGGCAGGAGGGCGAGCACTACCTTATTTCCTCACTAGAGTCATTTGATCAGGCTATTCGTGATGCCGCAACGGTGCCAGAGCGTTTATCCTCTTTAGGCGAGGCAGGGTTGCTATTTGTTAATGCCAACTATACTTGGGATTCAATTGCTGATAAGGCAAGCAAGAAGTTGGTCGAGGCTTTCAATCGGAACAAGGCAAAGCTCGCCAAAAAAGTTGTAATGGTTCTAAATGATTACAACTCTTTTGTGGGTGTTGGTGGTGGTGCGACTCGGACACGAGGGTTGTATGCAGCAGTTTCGGAGTCAAGTCCGGTTGTGTTTTTATGCTTTTCAGTTGACCGGTTTTTACGCGTTGATTGTTTTAATAAAAATACGTTGGTCATTGCTGTTCCGAAAACAGCTGAACATATCGATGAGCTTCAGTATGTTAATGCTCAGTCACATATATCTTGCGATGATATTGTCGCGGGACGGCATTGCGTGCTCAATCCTGTCTTGATCAAAATTTACCAAGTATTAAGGAGCTTTTCTAAGAGTATAGTGATTGAGCATCCATTCATGGTCGACTTGCCAGTTGCGCATGCTGATAGGTTTGTTTACTCATCTCAGAATAATGAGTTAATGCTGAAGACCCGCCTTTTGGAATACCATCCACTCAGGGATTCTCTTGTTGATGATGTTGCTGAATTCGAACGGAAGGCTGTTGAACTTTCCGCAAAAACGATAGCTGTTTCTGACGAAGATGCTGATACTCTTCTAAGGAACCGGCGCACAGCGGGGCCTGCGATGGTGATACGCAATGGGTCGGCTCCTGCGGCGCCAATGGATACTAGGAGTGCGGGCCAAATACAGAAAAGTATTTCTACCCGGTCCGTTGTTTTTCTTGGTTCTGCGCATATGCCTAATGTTGACTCGGCTAACTATCTGGTTGAGCACATTGCGCCAAGTTGTCCTGATGTTGAGTTCCATTTGATAGGATCGGTTTGTAGCTCGATAAGTATCAAGCTCGCTCGAAATATTCGTTTGTGGGGTGTTTTGGATGACTCGGATAAGTCGGCAGTTATGCAGGCGTGTTCAATAGCAATTAACCCAATGATGTCCGGCAGCGGTTCGAATGTGAAATTGGCTGACTATCTCGCCAACGGGTTATTTGTTGTGACGACGGTGTTTGGGCAGAGAGGATATCCCGATGTAATTCAAGACCATATCAATGTAGTGGCGCTGGAGAGGTTTCCTGAGGCGATACTGGTAGCACTTTCTGATATGGAATTACGTTCACCCGAAGCAAAAGATCTGCGCCGGTCCATATTTGATAGTTACCTATCGATGCAGGCGTTGGCGGCGGATTTTGTACACGTTTTACATGAACTTTCAGTTCCTAAGAAACGAGTGCTTTTTGTGACTTATCGTTATACCTCTCCTGCTATGGGTGGGGCAGAACTGATGGTTGAGCAGCTTTTACGTGCTCTTGGTAGAAGTGATAGTTTTCAAATTGACGTAGCTTCTCCGGAAGTGAGCTCTATGCATAGTCGTTATCGATTTGCAGAAGACTACCATTTTGATTCAAGTGACAGTGCTTTCATAAATATGCGTAACGTCAGATTTGCTCGCTTCCCTCTTGAGAAAACAGAGAGTCAGCACGCGCGTCTGGAGTTGGAGCGTGCGTGGCAATTACAACCGGAATTCGAGCGCGTCGTTTCGAACGGTGTAAAGGATGGTTTTGATCGTAACGGGCTGACCTGGGGATGGGCATTACCGGAAGGTACGGGGCTGAAAGCATCCCGTTGGGCATATGCTACATGTGGTATGTATGTCGTCGAGAGCACAGACGTTCGTATTAAAGGCTTTGTACACCAAAAAGCCTATATCACAATACTTGACACCAACGGGATAGCAATCCTAACTTCGGAGGTTCAAGGACAGTTTGTGCTGTCGTTTTCCGCTCCAGCGGGTGAGTTAGAAATCACAACGTCGATTCGATCGTCTCAACAAGAAGATCCCAGACCATTGGCTTTTTTCATGACAAAGTTGCATTTTGATGGTGTGCAACAGGATATCTCCACGCTATCTCTCATTAGTTTGGCGACTGTCGATGCTGAGGCAGCCTTTGAGATGTTGGCTGTTGCGGCTGAGAGAACTCGAGTTTCTTTGGATGTCAAATTAAGCGATATGCGTGGACCGTTTTCCGAGGCCCTTGAAAATTATATTGAATCTCAGATAGATAACTATGACTTGGTGATTACGCATAATCATGTATTTCGCCCTGCTATTGTTGCTGTAGAAACTGCTAAGCGCCATAACGTACCAGTGATTCTCATTCCTCACGCTCATCTGGATGATGATTTCTATCATTTTCCAGATGTTAACGCTGCTGCACGTAATGCTGATCTGGTGTTGGCTTCGCCTCTTGCCGCTTGCGAATTTTATCGTCGTCGAGGTGCCGAAGTCAGCTACTTACCTGCTGGAATTGACGCAAATGAGACTTTCCATCAAGACGATGTAGATGCGTTTCGGAGTGTTTTTCCTAGCGAGCGCCCTTTTGTATTGGTACTTGGCAGGAAGTCAGGTGCGAAGGGGTATAAAGATACTATTGCATCTGTTGAGAGGCTTAATGCCAGTGGGGAAAACCTGCATGTTGTACTGATAGGTCCTGATGATGACGGTGTTCCTGTTCAATCGCATCATGCGACGTACTTGGGTAAACAACCGAGGAACGTTGTTCGCGGAGCACTGATGTCGTGTCTCTCGTTGATTAATATGAGTAGTAGTGAGAGCTTCGGGATCGTTTTGTTGGAGGCATGGCTGGCTGGTAAACCGGTTATTGCCAATAAAGCGTGCGCTGCTTTCCATGACATGGCAACTGACGGTATTAATGCCATATTGACAGACCCTGAGTTTTTGGATGTGGCCATCAAGCGTTTGATTTGCGATCCAGTACTGTGCGCTACATTAGCCGAGAGTGGTCGGAACATTACTCGTCAGTATGACTGGGCAGTTATTGGCGATAGCTTCATTGAGACCTGTAAAGGACTTGCCAGGTAGAAGCGTTCGTTTTCTAATTTTTTTTGGGGGGGCTTCCCCCTCCCCCAATTTTAACTTGAAGGCGTTGTATTAGATATGAAGCGGAGTTCTTTCTCTTTTTATGTCTGTCTTCATGATTTAAAGCGTCTGGGTCTTCGGGGCGGGAGAGGGTTTTGAATAAAAATATTTTTAGTGTGTTTTCATTGAGGTGGCTCGTTTGGACGGTTACTGTCCTTGCGTGCTTTTTTTATGCAGCTTACCTTTTCCAAGCGATTCACTTGGAAAGGGGGCTTTACGCAGACGGCTCGAATTTTTTTGTTGAACTATTAAGCCAAAATAAGCCTTGGCCAATCGCGGATGATCCAAAGCATATACGCTTGTTTGCAAATATGATTAATCAATTTCCGATTGCAGTCGCCCTTCAGTTCGGAGTAGAAAATCTACGTGTACTCAAATTGTTGTTTGGCGCAGGGCTTTTTCTTGGTCCGATTTTGGTGTATTTCTTCTGTTTTTGGTTGAGTTGGCGCGCGAAAGATTATCGCGTGTTTATTTTTTCTGTCGCGAGTTTGGTGACCTGCGCAATTCCATCAGATATTTTTATTCTTAATCAATCTTTTATTTCTCTGGCACTTGCTTGGGTCTTGATTCACTACCTGCTGCTTAGAATGGATTTTCGATGGTTTGATTGGCTGGTCATTACGTTTATTTCTTTAATGCTTTTCAGAGCTCATGAGAATTTGGTGCTTTGGGGCGGCAGTGCTTTTATCGGTGCGGCAGCGATTATCCGATTCGGCGTCGGGACTGGTGGTTTTGGTAAAAATCGACACATCTACCTACTGGGGCTTGTCGGGTTGGCGCAGGCATTGTTCGTTATTTATTGGCAACTATCTCATTCAGTTGGTCAAGAAACCAATGCTTTTCTGGCGCTTATCGATTTTGCGATGCCGCAGGAAATGTGGATCGGTAACACAAGAATAAGTCTGTTAACTGCTGCTCTTCTTGTTGTTGCCGTGTTCTATGGAATAGGCTACCGCAGCGCCAGTAAATGGAACGGGGTACTTTCACTTTTTGTCTTTTTGATGTTTTTATCATTGTCTGGTCTTGCCTTGTATTCAGGCTTTGCGGCAATCCAGGACTTTACTTTGACGGACCCTCGTAGAGAGTTTAATTATCGGTTCCTGATGACATTCGGTTCGGCTGGATGGATGTTGGTGGCTATTGTTTTTGTTCTTGTAAAAGTCAAAGTGGATGTGCGTGGTGGTTACTTGACGGTTGCGGCATTGTCAGTCGGTTTATTGTCCGCCTCAATGTGGCAGGTTTCCAATAATCTTCAATGGTTGGAGTTCAAGGATGCCGTTCTGTACGAACTACGAACATCTTCGGATGCGATTTTGCAGCCTGAATCGGTTAGGCAGAGATTGGCGCTGGATGATCGAGAGTATGCTTATAAGTATCGATGGGCTTGGACGTGGCCTGTTTTTGGAATGAGCTTACAGAAAGATGGTCAGGTCGTTAAAATCTTCAAACCCGAAGGCTTTGATCAGTACTTCAAACCTCCCAAAACCATCCCGTTTGTTCCTTTAACGGGGGGGGATTATGGTAGTGAAGGAAAGGGGCTGTATTCGTTTGATGGATTTAAGCAAGCCGGAAAAACTGACCAATGAAGCTGTTCATGGGTTTTTTACTGGTTTCTGGGATCGGATGGATTCTTGATCTGGTTTCCTATATAACCTTGACCCAGGTTTTTGGCTTGCCGGCGGCGTATGGGAACTTTATATCGTCGATGATTGGCGTAACCTATGTATGGGCAGTTGCACTTAAGCGGGTTTTTAATAGAGGTGGGGCTAATGGATTTAAATTTTTGCCAATTTACTGGGGGTACCAGACTCTTTCTGGTCTGGCCTATTCAATGCTGATTTCCTTTGTGATTGTCGAGTTGATAAGCTTCAAAGTTGATCAAGTAGTTACGCTACCAGCAGCTGTACTCGCTAAGCTATTGGTTACACCTGCTAATTTACTGACAAATTTTATGTTTATGGCCATTCTCACAAAATTCATGAGTGCTAATGCCGATGGAAAAGTCTGAAACCAATCCAAAAATTCTAGTGTTTATTCCAGCCTACCGCTGTGAAGCGCAGATCACTCGTGTTATCGATCAGTTTGACGCGCGCGTACAGGCCAAGGTCGATACAGTCATGGTTGTCGATAATCGCTCACCTGACGGTACCTTGAACGCAGCTATCGAGCGTAGCAAATCGGTACTGAAGCATTGCAACTTTATTGCATGGTGTAATAACGACAATTATGGATTGGGTGGATCGCACAAGGCAGCCTTTCGCTATGCGGTAGAGCAAGGTTTTGATTACATCGTGGTGCTGCATGGCGATGATCAAGCCGACATTCGTGACTTGATGCCGCAGTTGGAGGCGGGGGTGGATCAGGGCATCGATTGTCTGCTCGGCGCCCGTTTTATGAGGGGGAGTCAGTTGAAAGGGTATTCATGGTTCCGTACTTTCGGTAACCGTGTATATAACACGTTGTTTTCAATGGTCACGATGCGTGCGATCTACGATTTGGGTTCGGGGCTGAATCTTTATCGTGTGGCCACCTATCGCAACTTTTACTACAAAACTTTTCCAGATGATCTGACTTTTAACTATGTGATGTTGTTGGCGAGTTACCACCGCAAGCAAACTGTGCGATTCTTTCCGATTAGCTGGCGAGAAGATGATCAGATTTCGAATGTCAGATTATTTCGTCAAGCATTCAAGGTGCTTGGATTGCTTGGGGGATATGGCCTGCAACGTGGTAACTTCATCGCCAAAGAACTCCGCGCCCGTACCTTTGACTCTTATATGGGGAAAATTCGGTATAGCCAGGACCCAACTGCCAATGAGTAAAAGCTTGAGGCTTTATTATGGACTGCTTCTGGTCGTCGTCATCGGCTGGCTGTGGTTGCGCGCGCCGGATATAGCGAGTTTTGGTCGGGAGACTCAGTGGGCCGGTTTGGTAGGCATCACGGTTTTATACCTTGGTTCGCATGTATTGCGTATGCTGCGTTTGGTTCTCTTGACGCTGGATGATCGTAACAAAGCATTTCCATTGGTCGCAGCGCATACACTCACAGCCTTTCCCAGTAGTTTTCTACCCTTTAAGCTTGGTGAAGTCTTGCGTCTTGGAGCGTTCTTTCAGGTGTTTGAGCATCGACAGAAAGCTTTGGCCGTGTGGTTGTCGGAGCGCTTTGGAGATGTAGTGGTCATTTCTATGTTTATCATGGGGCTGTACCTCTTTGATGTTCAAGTGGTTCCTGCGATGCGCACGATCTTTGTACTGTTTGTATTGGCCAGTGGGTTAAGTCTACTGGGTTTTTTTGCGGTGGCTAAAATCTTCGTGTATTTGAATCGCCACCTTGTGTTGACCAGTCACACGTCCCGAGGGCTTGTCATACTACGCGCGAGCCAGATTCTCCGTCGACTTGAGATCGCGATCTACAAGTCCATTGAGGGGCGTATAGCGGGTTTTTTACTGCTCTCGGTACTCATCTGGTCTATCGAAATCCTAGCGTTGTCGTTATTTATTAATCAACTTGAGATCGGTGATCCAGATCTCGCTGCATTGTTCACTTCCGGGCTTCTGGCGAGCTTACCAGGGGCCGGGGGGGAGGCGAACGCCTTTGGGCTCTACCAGTCACTCGGGCTGGTGGTGTTAACACTGGTATTTCTGCTCGTCGTTTCGCTGTCGGCGCGCTCCAAACTTCTGAGGACCCGAGATGTCTGAACCCTATGCCAAACCTCTGCTCGTCCTCGATGATCGCGAATTCGCCTTTGGTGAGGTGCGAAGCTTGGTTGGTTTGCGTCGATTTGGTGAAATCGTCTTCAAACGCCGACCTTTGATTGAGCATTTCCAGGCTGCGCTGCCAGCTTGGAGTCGTTCGCAATTGATACGCCTGCAAAGTGACGATGATCTGCTTGCTCTGCGCTCGAAGCTGGAAACTTGCTGCGAAGATACTTCAGTTTGTGTAATTGCTGGTCGTGCCGGGTTTGCACGACCCGAGCGCCTCACTCAGCTGATAGAGCGCTTACCATATGCAGAAGAGGATTTTACCGATACGCTGTACAAACCAATGCTGGTGTTTCTTCGTAATGCCCATAAGCTGGTTGATCAATGGTCAGCTTTCATGGCAGCGCCTCTTCATACTTGGGAGAAAGCGTGGCAGGGCAGTCAGCGCATACAATCCGTGGAACCTCTGGATTTAGGAAAGATTCGTGATTTTCTTTCTTATACGAGCGGCTCAACAGCAACGCGTCACTTCAACGAAATGCAGATAGATGCATATTATTATACAAAACAATCCAGTGATAAAACCAAGATGCTTGCGGAGTACTCTTTCTATGGCTTGGTCCCGGAAAGTATGCGGCCTTGGCTGATACAACCTTTCGACTTTAGTGATAACGGCGATCGTGCATCTTACAAAATGTTGCGTTATTACCTGGCCGATACTGCGCTGCAATGGGTGCACGGGGCTTTTGAAGCTGGCACGTTTACCTCCTTTGTCGACCGGTTGCTGTTCTTCCTGGCTGAGCGTTCACGGCAGGCATGTACTAAAGAGCAGTCGGCCGCCATGGCGCGGGACTTATTTGTCAATAAACTGGAAAAGCGCGTCGAGCAGTTTCTGGCAATGGAAGAGGGGCAGCACATCAATCGATTGGCTGCCAGTGCGACCCCAGAACTTGATATCTCGTACCTGTTAGAGCGCTTCCTGAAACTCTACAAGCGTTTCGAAAAGGGATTCATTTTTGATCACCGCGTAGTCGGGCATGGCGACCCTTGCTTCTCGAATGTACTTTATGATCAACAGCGATACCTGCTGAAGTTAATAGATCCAAAAGGTGCGCTGACCGAAGACGGTTTGTGGACACACCCACTTTATGATCTGTGCAAGGTCTCGCACAGCGCGCTGGGCGATTATGATTTTATTAATAACGGCCTTTATAATATAGGCTTTACCGACAGCAATGAGCTGTTTTTACACTTCAAGCACTCAAATCATTCAGTGTTGAAGCCGATCTTTATTCAGCGGGTCAAGGCTGCAGGTCACGATGTTCGTATCATGCGTCTGGGCGAAGCTTCTTTGTTTTTGTCAATGCTGCCGCTGCACATAGATTATCCAAATAAGGTGATTGCTTTCTTGCTGAATGCTCGCCAAATACTCGATGAGGTTGAAAGTGAATCAAGAGTTTGAGGGCGTCGACGGTGTGCTGGTCGTCGATATCGACGGTACGCTTTGTGGTATTAAAACGGCGGATCAATCCTACGCTGACTTAATTCCGGATCAGGCGATGCTGGCAAAATTACGCGAATACCAGGCTAAAGGTTATCGTGTCTTGCTGTTTACTGCGCGAAATATGAATACGTATAAAGGTAATCTTGCGCTTATTAACAAGCATACGGCTCCAGTTCTTCTTGAGTGGCTCGCGAAGTGGGAAGTGCCTTATGACGAAGTTTTGTTTGGCAAACCCTGGCCGCGAAAAAAAGGTTTCTATATTGATGATCGATCTGTGCGCCCAGACGAATTTCTCAACATGACCGAAGAAGAAATCCAGAAACTACTTGGACAAGAATAGGACGCTGATATGTCGGTAAATATTGTTATCACTATGGCGGGTCGCGGATCGCGCTTCTATGAGGCCGGTTACACGGTGCCCAAGTATGAAATCATGGCGCACGGTAAAAGTCTGTTCGACTGGTCAATGCTTTCATTGCGGAATTTTCTTACACTTGATAGTCGTGTGATTTTTGTATGCCTGGCAGAGAACAACTCTGCCGAGTACGTTCGTGCGCAAAGCCAGGCCATGGGGCTTCGTGATGTGCATGTTCTGGAAATAAGTGAGGTTACTGATGGGCAAGCCACGAGCGCCTATCTGGCGCGTGAACTTTGGCGGCCGGAAGATCCGTTGCTCGTCTATAATATTGATACCTATGTCAATCCGCAGGCGTTATCGCCTGAGTCTATTCGTGATGGGGCTGACGGGTGGGTCCCTTGCTTCCAGGTTCCGGGTGATCATTGGAGTTTCGTTAAATTAGGTGGTGACGATTGGGCTGTAGATTTGGCTGAGAAGCAGCGAATCTCGGACTTTGCATCCATCGGTTTGTATTGGTTTTCACGTGCCGAGGATTATGAAAAAGCGTATGACAACTTTTTCGTAAACTCGCAAAATCTTGTTCGTGGAGAACGCTACATTGCACCACTTTATCGGCAGTTGATTGCTGAAGGGCGAAAAGTTTCAATTACCGATCTTGCAGTCGATGATGTTCATGTATTAGGCACTCCAACTGAGTTAAATGCATTTCTTGAGCTGGACCCAAAAGATCTGGTGGTCGACTGATTGGTGGCGTTTTGAGTTTGGATCGCTCGTGGAAATTGTTGTTTTCAGTGGGTATATTGAAAGGTGTTGCCCGCCAATTTGTGCCGGAGACGCTCGCCACCCCCGGTTCGATCAGTTCAGTCGCAGGATTGGGGGGATTACCACCATGCCATGTGAGCTTCATGATAACGAGCCGAAAATGGGGTGGAGGGGCGCCCCGAACGTTGTTATCGTGAGTAAATGACATCGATGGCAATCTGAGTGGCAGTGATACGAGGTGTCAGCGTGACCAATAAAAATTTAGTTTTCCAAGAGTCTGTTGTGGACGCCTCAACGAGAGCGCTTGTAAAGTCGCAAAAACCAATCACTTTATGGTTGACTGGATTGAGTGGTGCTGGTAAGTCGACCATTGCAAATGCGCTTGAGCTGGCCTTGGTGCAGCGTGGTCGACACACTTATTTATTGGACGGTGACAATGTGCGTCTGGGGCTGTGTAAAGACCTAGGGTTCAGTGACGCAGATCGGGAAGAAAACATACGCCGAATTGCTGAGCTGGCCAAATTGTTCATGGATGCTGGCCTTATTGTGATCACCGCATTCATATCCCCGTTTCAACGCGATCGTACCCTGGCCCGCGATGTGATTGGCGAAGGGAAATTTGTTGAGATTTTCATTGATACTCCCTTGGCAGAGTGCGAGCGGCGAGACCCTAAGGGGCTTTATAGTAAAGCTCGCTCGGGAGTGATCAAAAATTTCACTGGCATCGATTCGGCTTATGAAAGTCCGTTGAATCCTGATCTTCGAATCAATACCCTGGAAGAAGACTTGGCAACTGCTGTAGGGAAAATTCTAGACTACCTGGACCAGTGGGGTTTGGCATGAAAACCCTCGTCATCATCGGTGCGGGCTTTAGTGGGACAGTGACGGCCATCCAGTTTTTGAAACACTGCCCGCCTGGAGGGCGCGTAATACTGATCAACCGTTCAGGGGGTATGGCTCGTGGGTTGGCCTATGGAACTAATAGCGCTCAGCATTTGTTGAATGTTCCGGTTGGCAACATGACAGCCTTGGTAGATGAGCCTGAGTCGTTTTTAAAGTTTTGTCAGAGAAAAGACCCCAGCGTACTTAGCTCATCATTTGTACCGCGCAAGCTTTACGGTGATTATCTATCCTCAATGCTGGATTCAGTTGTGGAGAGCGCAGAAGACGTTTCGCTTCAACGATTGGCAACGGAAGTGTGCAGTCTCAGACCCGATCAACAGGGGGCGGTTGTCGAGTTGGCGAATGGTGAGCTGTTGCGCGCTGATCAAGTAGTGCTCGCATTTGGACACTTCGCGCCTCTCAATCCTCAATGTGTTGCTCCAGCAATTGCCGCTGGCTGCTATCAGCAGGATCCTTGGGGTCGAGATCGCGTGTTGCCCGATGCAAACAAGCCTGTGCTCTTGATAGGCGCTGGGCTTACGGCTCTGGATGTTGCTCTGAGCATTGATCAGTGTAATTCAACTCCGATCTATATGTTGTCGCGCCGTGGATTGCAGCCTTTGGCTCATCGTCCTCATGGTAGTGATCTAACGCCGATTATTGGAGCCAGCGAGCGATTGCTTGAAGTCGAACCCACGGCCGGCAATTATCTCCGAGAAATTCGAAGTCTTGTTAAAGCGGGCGCCGCTATAGGGCGAGATTGGCGGGATTTCATTGCAGCCTTACGTCCTGCGACGGCAGCGCTTTGGACTCGATTACCAGAAGTGGAGCGACGCCGTTTTCTACGCCACCTGCAACCTTATTGGGATGTACATCGACATCGTGTTGCCCCTGAGACTTATAATCGCTTTCAAGAGGCGTTAACTAGTGGGCGCATCATTTCAATAGCGGGGCGTATTAAGGTAATAAGTCCTGAAGGCGAGGGGGTACGAGTAAGCATTCAGAGGCGTGGTAGCGATCAGATCGAGCATGTCGATGTTTCGCAGGTTATCAATTGTACTGGTCCTAATTCGAATTTACGGTATGTCAATGATCGCTTGATTACCCAGTTGCGTGGTGAGGGACTTATACAGCCCGACACGCTTGGTTTGGGGTTGCATGTTGATGAACGACTGGCAGTAAAAAACGCCGCGGGCGATGCTTCGTCATGGCTGTTCTACATAGGTCCAATGCTCAAGGCTGATTTTTGGGAGGCGACGGCAGTACCTGAGTTGCGGGAGCTTGCCAAGACTTTGGCTTGCAGGCTTGTTGAGGGTTTTTGCCTGAAGTCATCTGCAGATTAGGCCCAAGCGTCTAAAAAGCTGCCCAGGGGGCGGTAAAGGACGACTCATGGGGTGGTACTATTCTTCTGCTCGGAAGTAAATTGCACAGTCTCGGCTTCATCCAGATCGCCAGGCTAGATTTCTTCTTGTTATCAACAACGTTCAAATGGAGTTTAAAGGATTCGCATGAAAGCAATCGTTACTGGCATCACTGGTCAAGACGGCGCCTACCTGGCGGAACTGCTGCTGGAGAAGGGGTACACCGTTTACGGTACCTACCGTCGTACCAGTTCTGTCAATTTCTGGCGTATCGAAGAGCTGGGTATCCAGTCCAACCCTAATCTACATTTGGTTGAGTACGATCTGACAGATCTGTCGGCGAGCATCCGCTTGCTGCAAACTACCGGAGCGACCGAAGTCTACAACCTCGCGGCACAGAGCTTCGTAGGTGTTTCTTTCGAGCAGCCGTTGACCACCGCTGAAATTACCGGTCTGGGCGCGGTCAACCTGCTGGAAGCCATCCGTATCGTTAACCCGAAGGTTCGCTTCTATCAGGCGTCGACTTCTGAGATGTTCGGTAAAGTACAGGCGATCCCTCAGGTCGAAAGCACGCCGTTCTACCCACGCAGCCCTTATGGTGTCGCCAAGCTTTACGCTCACTGGATGACCATCAACTATCGTGAGTCATACGGGATTTTTGCCACCAGCGGTATTCTCTTCAACCACGAGTCTCCATTGCGCGGCCGTGAGTTCGTAACTCGCAAGATCACCGACTCCGTGGCCAAGATCAAACTGGGCCTGATGGAAAGCATGGAACTGGGTAACCTGGACGCCAAGCGTGACTGGGGTTTCGCCAAAGAGTACGTGGAAGGTATGTGGCGTATGCTGCAGGCTGATGAACCGGACACTTTCGTGTTGGCTACTAATCGTACCGAAACCGTTCGTGACTTCGTATCGATGGCATTTAAAGCTGCAGGCATACAGATTGTTTGGTCTGGCGAAGCTGAGGCGGAGAAGGGTACCGATATTGCAACCGGCAAAGTGCTGGTTACTATCAACCCTAAGTTCTATCGTCCGACCGAAGTCGAGCTGTTGATCGGCGACCCAGCCAAAGCGCGTAAAGTCCTGGGTTGGGAGCCAAAAACTAATCTCGAAGAGTTGTGCCGCATGATGGTCGAAGCTGACCTTCGTCGTAATGAGAAAGGATTTTCATTCTGATGACTATTGCTGGTAAGCGTGCGCTGATTACGGGTATTCATGGCTTTACCGGTCGCTACATGGCTGCCGAGTTGAGGGCCAGCGGCTACAACGTCATCGGTTTGGGTAGTCAGCCTTCTGATGATACCGATTATCACCAGGTCGATTTGGCTGATGGTCCCGGGCTTTGCACGTTACTGGCAACAGTTCAACCTGATGTGGTGGTGCACCTCGCGGCGCTGGCTTTTGTCGGGCATGGTTCTGCAGACTCATTCTATCGGGTCAACTTGATCGGCACGCGTAACTTGCTGGAAGCCATCGCGGCCAGTGGTAAGCAACTCGACTGTGTGCTGCTGGCCAGCAGTGCCAACGTATATGGCAACGTCTCCGAGGGACTGTTGAGTGAGTCCACTCCGCCAGCCCCGGCCAATGATTATGCTGTTAGCAAGTTGGCCATGGAGTACATGGCCAACCTGTGGCGTGACAAGTTACCTATCGTCATCGCTCGCCCATTCAACTATACCGGTGTGGGGCAGGCGGATAATTTCCTGTTACCTAAAATCGTTTCTCATTTCCACCGCAAGGCGGAAATGATCGAGTTGGGCAATCTGGATGTTTGGCGTGATTTCAGCGATGTTCGTGCTCTAGTGCAAGCTTATCGTGGTCTGATAGAGGCAAAGCCAGTGGGCGAAATCGTAAACGTCAGTTCGGGAAGAGCCTACTCGTTGCGTGAAGTGATCGCCATGTGCACCTCAATTACGGGCCATCAAATTCAGGTTGAAGTGAATCCAGCTTTCGTACGCTCCAACGAGGTGAAGACCTTGTGTGGCGATAACTCGAAGCTGCGTTCACTGATTGGCGATTGGCATACCCCTTCATTGGATGAAACCTTGAGCTGGATGCTGGCTGAATAGATGAAGCTAGTTCTCTCTGTCGAGCCGGTCCGCTTTCCGCTGACCGGCATCGGCCGCTACGCTTACGAGTTGGCACTACGCCTTCAACAGAATCCCGAAATCACCGACCTCAAGTTTTTTGCGGGCAGGCAGTTTCTGCCTGCTTTGCCCACTGCCTCCGAGGAGTCCGGAAATGGCTACGGGTTGAAGCGGGCTGTTCAAAAGAGCTTTCTGGCGGTTGAGGCCTATCGGCTCTTGATGCCGCTGCTGAGAAAGCGCGCATTAAAAGGGTATGGGGATTTTCTCTATCACAGTCCTAATTATTACCTTCCGCCGTTTACTGGCCGCAGCGTTGCGACCTTTCATGATCTATCCCCCTTCACCTGGGCTCATTGTCATACACCACAGCTTGCGCGCTATCTGCAGAAAGAGCTGAAAACCACTCTGCTCCGGGCTGATGCTCTGATCACGGATTCGGAGTACACGCGTCGAGAGCTGGCTGAATACTTTTCTTGGCCTATCGAACGTATTTATACGGTGCCGCTGGCCAGCTCCGCGGATTTCCATCCTCGCAGCTCTGCGTCCTTGCGCGATATGCTTAGCCGTCATGGCCTGGAGCCAGGAGGCTATAGCCTGTTCGTCGGTACGATCGAGCCGCGCAAGAATATTGATACCTTGCTCGATGCCTATAGCCGGTTGCCCATGGCTGTACGCACCCGTTGGCCGCTGATCTTGACGGGGTACTATGGCTGGCGCAATGACGCCATTCATGCTCGTCTCGAGACCGCGCGTCGTGAAGGTTGGGCGCGCTACTTGGGATTTGTGCCGAGTGAAGATCTGCCATTGCTGTTTGCCGGTGCGCACTTGTTTGCCTTTCCTTCACTCTACGAAGGGTTTGGTTTGCCGGTGCTTGAGGCAATGAGTTCGGGGGTTCCCGTGGTCTGCTCCAACAGCTCCTCGCTGCCGGAAGTCGCCGGTAATGCAGCACTGATGTGCGAGCCTATGGATGTCAATATGCTGACCGCCCATTTGCAGAAGGGGCTTGAGGACGAAGCATGGCGTCGTTTCGCGGTAGAGCGGGGTTTGCAGCATGCGGCCCGGTTCTCCTGGAAGCGTTGTGCCCAGGAAACGATGCAGGTTTATAGAAAGGTGCTTTAAGGCTGATGAGTAAGGTCCTTCACTTTTTCAAGACCTACTACCCGGAAACAATGGGAGGGATCGAGCAGGTTATCTTTCAGATTGCCGAAGGCTGCGCCTGTCATGGTTTTGAGTCCGAGGTGCTTTACCTCAGTGATCGTGGGGCTGCACGTAACGAAGTCGTAGGCCATCATTTGACCCATCGTTCCAAGCTCGATCTACATGTCGCTTCGACAGGCTTTTCGCTTTCGGCATTCAAGGATTTTGCCGAATTAGCCAGGCAGGCCGATATTGTTCACTACCATTTCCCTTGGCCTTACATGGACCTGGTGCATTTCGCCAACCGTTTGCGTAAGCCCACGGTTGTGAGCTATCACTCCGATATCGTCAAGCAGAAGTTTTTGCTCAAGCTGTATCAACCATTGATGAATCGCTTTCTTTCCAGTGTCGATTCTATTGTGGCTTCCTCTCCCAATTACGCCCAAAGCAGCCCGGTGCTGATGCGTTTTGAGGACAAGCTACGGATCATTCCCTATGGTTTGGATCGGGAGACCTACCCGACGCCATCGCCCGCAAAGCTTGAGTATTGGCGTGGCTTGCTGGGCTCCCGATTTTTTCTATTCGTTGGCGCCTTGCGCTATTACAAAGGGTTGGATTATTTGCTGGAGGCGGCCAAACGTACTCAACTACCGGTGGTCATCCTTGGTGGAGGCCACCTTGAAGTTGAGTTAAAGGCTCAAGCGGCTCAGCTCGGACTGAGCAATGTGCATTTCCTTGGTGGATTGCCAGACGAGGATAAGGCCGCTTTGCTGCAGTTATGTTATGCCTTTGTATTTCCCTCGCATCTGCGTTCGGAATCATTTGGTATTTCGCTGCTGGAAGGCGCTATGTATGGCAAGCCAATGATTTCCTGCGAAATAGGGTCCGGAACGACTTTCATCAATATTGCCGATGAGACTGGCCTGGTAGTGCCGCCTCGTGACGCGGTGGCGCTTGCGCAGGCGATGATGGCCTTGTGGCAGAGTCCTGAGCAAGCCAATCATATGGGGCAACGTGCGATGCAACGTTACGAGCAGATATTCTCCTCTGACACTATGGCTAGTGCATACGCCGATTTATATGGGGAGTTGCTCAAGCGTCCGGAAGGCTGATCAAGCACGGGCTAACGCTATCATCGGATCTTTCCTCTAATACTTATATCCGGACTAATGCAATGCACTCCCGATCAATCCTCCTGACTGGAGGTTCCGGTTTTTTGGGTTCAGCGCTGTTAGAACATTTTGCTCGCAACGAAATGTTTATGATTGTTGCAGCATTGCGGTCCACCAATCGGGTGTTTGCTTCGAATATACGTACTTTTCCAATCGATAACTTGAATGCGACGACTCAGTGGGCTTCTGCATTTGAGCTGCCCATTGATCTGGTTATACACGCAGCTGCACGTGTGCACGTGATGTCGGAAGTCGCTGCTGACCCGTTAGCTGAGTTTCGCAAGGTCAATGTTGAGGGGACGCTCAGCTTGGCTCGACAAGCAGCAGCATCAGGGGTGAGTCGTTTCATTTTCATCAGTTCGATTAAGGTGAATGGAGAAAATACTGATTCGGGTTTGGCATTCAAAGCGGATGATATTGCTGAGCCATCGGATCCTTACGGTGTTTCGAAGTGGGAAGCTGAAATGGGGTTGCGTGCTTTGGCCGCTGAAACGGGAATGGAAGTCGTGATCATTCGCCCTGTGCTGGTTTATGGTCCGGGCGTCAAGGCAAATTTTCTGTCGATGATGTGTTGGCTCGATAGAGGTTTCCCGCTGCCTTTAGGTTCGATTAACAATAAGCGGAGTTTGGTATCGCTTGATAACCTAGTCGACCTGATCGCTACCTGTATGGATCATCCGAACGCTGCTAATCAAACATTTTTGGTCAGTGATGGTGATGATGTCTCGACTCCGGATCTTTTACGTCGTCTTGGTAGGGCTATGGGCAAGCCTGCCCGGCTGCTATCGGTACCGCGTTGGATGATGGAAGCAGGTGCCGCGGTATTGGGCAAGTCGGCCATGGTGCCGCGCCTGTTTGGCTCCTTGCAGGTCGACATTAGTAAAAATTACGAGCTACTTGGCTGGCGCCCGGTAGTTACCATGGATGATGCGCTTCGCGCCACAGCCAAAAATTTTCTGGAGTCTCAGAAACGATGAGTGTCTGGTGGTTGTTGCCGCTGGTAGTCGGCTTTTCGTTCTTTCTCACTGCCGCTTTACGTCGTTATGCATTGGCACGCAGCATGATGGATGTACCCAATGAGCGTAGTTCCCATTCGGTACCGACACCGCGAGGTGGTGGTGTTGCCATAGTCATTACGTTTCTGTTTTCCCTGGTTTTCTTGTGCTGGACCGGTTGGATTGATATGGCGTTCTTTATCGGAGCTTTTGGTACGGGAGCCATAGTGGCCGTCATAGGTTTTATGGATGATCATGGTCATATCGCTGCACGTTGGCGTCTACTCGGACATTTTGTTGCGGGAGGATGGGCGTTGTTTTGGCTTGGCGGGCTGTCAGAGCTTGAAGCGGCAGGTGTTGCTTTGCATTTGGGCTGGATTGGTGGAGCTTTTGCACTTTTCTATCTGGTCTGGATGCTCAATCTCTATAACTTCATGGATGGGATCGATGGCATTGCCAGCGTCGAGGCCGTTTGTGCTTGCCTTGGGGTCTGCATACTCTATGGCGTCAGTGGGCACCAGGCTTTGATCTGGGCCCCATTGTTTATGGCTGCTGCCGTGGCAGGTTTCCTCATTTGGAATTTTCCGCCGGCAAAAATCTTTATGGGCGATGCTGGCAGCGGTTTCCTCGGGATCATGTTAGGTGTGTTTTCGCTGCAGGCTGCTAATGTTGATTCACGTCTATTCTGGGTATGGATCATTCTTTTGGGTGTATTCATTGTTGATGCAACCTTTACTCTACTGCGTCGTCTGGCCCGCGGAGACAAGGTCTATGAAGCCCACCGCAGCCATGCCTATCAGTATGCCTCCCGTCAGTATGGTCGGCACTTACCGGTCACTATGACGGTCCTATTGATCAATATGCTGTGGTTGTTGCCCATTGCCTTTTCAGTTATCCGTTTTAATGTGGATGGGGTATTGGCCACTATCGTTGCCTATGTGCCTTTATTAGTGATGGCGTTGAAATATCATGCAGGCGAGCTTGAACCTAAGGTTATTAGCGCCAAGCATTAGTTGGATTTAAGTCGACCATGTGCAATGCCAGTAGCTTTTGAAAGGGACAGGACCAACCGGTTGAGGTATATGGATAAGATTCGTACCTATTTGCTAGGTTTGCCAAGAGGCAAAAAACGACTGATTCAAGTCACCACGGACATTTTTTTGGTTTGGGGGGCATTGTGGTTGGCGTTCATTGTTCGCCTGGGCATCGAAGACATGTATAACCCCTTCAGGGTTCACGTCTGGCTCTTTGTTTGTGCCCCAATCGTTGCCATCCCGCTATTTATCCGTTTCGGTATGTATCGTGCCGTGATGCGCTATTTTGGCAATGATGCGCTCCTTGCCATCGTGAAAGCAGTCAGTCTTTCTTCCTTGATTTTGGCAGTGTTGGTCTATTGGTACAGTAACCATGAGGCGGTGGTCCCTCGATCCATCGTTTTCAACTATTGGTGGCTGAGCCTGGTCATCATTGGGGGCCTGCGTTTGGCTATGCGCCAATATTTCATGGGAGACTGGTTCACCGCAGCCCAGCACGTGCCGTTTACCAATCGCGACGACGGTCTGACCAAGGTCGCCATTTATGGTGCTGGCGTTGCAGGTAACCAGTTGGTGGCGGCGCTGCGTATGGGGCGGGTAATGCGTCCCGTGGCTTTTGTCGATGATGATCCGAGCATTGCGGACCGCTCCATTTCCGGTCTGCAGGTTTACAAGCCCAAACACATCCAGCAGATGATCGATGTAACCGGCGCCCAGGAGATCCTCCTGGCACTCCCATCATCGACTCGTGCACGTCGTCGGGAGATTCTCAATCTGCTCGAGGGCTTTCCGCTCCATGTGCGCAGTGTTCCGAACTTCACCGACCTGGCCAGCGGACGTGTGAAGGTCGACGATATTCAGGAAGTCGATATCGCCGACTTGCTGGGGCGCGACGCTGTCCCTGCTCAGCCGGACCTGCTGGCCCGTTGTATCAAGGGCAAGACGGTGCTGGTGACTGGCGCCGGCGGTTCGATTGGCGCCGAACTCTGCCGGCAGATTTTTTCGTTGGGGCCGACCACGCTCCTGTTGTTCGATCACAGTGAGTTCAATCTCTACAACATCCTGTCGGAACTCGAGCAGCGTCTTGCTCGCGAGTCGTCGCCTGTTCGGTTGCTGCCCATTCTTGGCTCGATCCGCAATCCGCATAAACTGCTGGATGTGATGAAGACCTGGAATGTCGATACGGTCTATCACGCGGCGGCTTACAAGCATGTGCCGATGGTCGAGCACAATATTTCCGAAGGTGTCCTGAATAATGTGATGGGTACGCTCAACACTGCTCAGGCTGCATTGCAGGCGGGTGTCGCCAACTTCGTGCTGATCTCGACCGATAAAGCGGTGCGTCCAACCAACGTGATGGGCAGTACCAAACGTCTCGCTGAATTGACCCTGCAGGCTCTGAGTCGTGAAATCGCACCGGTTCTGTTCGGCGACAAGGCCAACGTATCTCGCGTCAACAAAACCCGTTTCACCATGGTGCGTTTTGGCAATGTGCTGGGGTCCTCTGGCTCGGTGATTCCGTTGTTCCACAGCCAGATCAAGTCGGGTGGTCCTCTGACCGTTACCCATCCAAAGATCACTCGTTACTTCATGACCATCCCCGAGGCGGCGCAACTGGTGATTCAGGCTGGTTCCATGGGACTGGGCGGCGATGTGTTCGTGTTGGACATGGGAGAGCCGGTAAGGATCGTCGAGCTGGCCGAGAAGATGATTCATCTGTCTGGGTTGAGTATTCGTTCGGAGAGGAACCCCCAAGGCGACATCGCCATCGAGTTCACTGGCTTGCGCCCGGGTGAAAAGCTTTACGAAGAGTTGCTGATTGGCGACAACGTTTCTGCCACTCAGCACCCGATGATCATGAGTGCCAATGAGGATCATCTGTCTTGGGACTTGCTGAAAGCCAAGCTGGCGGAATTGCTGGCGGCCGTTGAGCAGGATGACTATTCCAGGGTTCGGCAACTGCTGCGTGAGACTGTCAGCGGTTACACCCCGGACGGTGATATTGTCGACTGGATTTACCAGCAGCGTCGCCTCGAACCCTGAGCTTACACACGTTGTAACCCAGTCACTTTTGACTTGCCCGTGGCACCGCCTAGGTTTGGAGAGCAGCTTTGGAAAAGTTGCTCTCCCTAATCGATGTCATGGAGTGTCACTTATGCGTATCGCTTATTTCCCCTCTCTGGTCTTCGCTCTGATGGCCAGCCTTTCCTCCATTACCTACGCAGCACCTGCGGTCAATGCCGAGACCAAGACTTCGGCAGTGGCGCAGGTGGTCTCTTCGGAGCAGGCAGGTAAGATCGATCTGAACACTGCCGATGCGGCGGCCTTGCAGCGCGAGCTGTCCGGCATTGGTGCGGTCAAGGCGCAGGCGATCGTTAAGTATCGTGAAAGCAATGGACCTTTTGCCTCGGTGGACGAACTGCTCGAGGTCAAGGGAATCGGTAAGGCGATTCTGGAAAGCAACCGGGAAAAATTGAAGGTCAACTGACGCTTCAATCCATGCGCAAGGCCGATCACTGATCGGCCTTGCGTTTTTCGGGCCCACCATAAGCAAGGTTGTGCCATTCAATGTTATCTATCGTATCGATAGAATTATGATCGTAATATTTTATTAAATTATGACTATAATCAAACCGCTTCCCAAGCAGCGTATCAATTCCTTGTCTTTCCCTTCTCAAGCACTTTTCTGGAGAGCCGTCATGAATTCGATTTCCCCCAAGGGGCTGGCACTTGTCACCGGTGCTTCATCTGGCATCGGTGCGGTTTATGCCGAGCGGCTGGCCGCTCGTGGTTACGATCTGTTGCTGGTTGCACGCGATGAGCAGCGCCTGCAAACCGCCGCGACCCGGTTACGGGCCGAGCACAAGGTGCAGGTTGAAGTGTTGAAGGCCGATCTGACGCTCCAGGTCGATGTGCTGAAGGTCGAGCAGCGCTTGCGCTCCGACTCGAGCATCAGTCTGTTGCTGAACAATGCCGGTATCGCTGCTGACGGGAGCTTGGCCGTTGCCGACACGGATCAGTTGGAGGCAATGATCCAGTTGAATGTGGTAGCGGTCACTCGTCTGGCTGCTGCGGCCGCCGCCAGCTTTTCGGCAGCAGGAAGAGGAGCGATCATCAATATCGCTTCGGTGGTGGCGCTGATTCCCGAGCGTTTTAATGCGACCTACAGCGCGACCAAGGCCTATGTCCTGAGCCTGACTCAGTCGCTTGCTGCGGAATTGGACGGTAAGGGTGTGCAGGTCCAGGCGGTATTGCCTGGGGTGACCCGCACTGAGATCTGGGAGCGCTCGGGCATCGACGCCCAAGGGATTCCAGCCGAGATGATCATGGAAGCCACCGAGATGGTGGATGCGGCTCTGGCCGGTTTTGATCAGGGTGAGTTGATCACCATCCCCTCGCTACCTGACTCGGCAGATTGGGACTCCTTTGTAGCTGCGCGTTTTGCCCTAGGGCCAAACCTGTCGAAAAGCAGTGCGGCTGCTCGCTACAAATAACGGTGTCGAGGCTGGAGGTTGATGGGGATCACTCCGCCTGACCATCCTGTTTTTTCAGATACTCGCGTGTTACCTCCAGTATCCGTTTGGCCAGGTCGGGGTTCTCGACACTGCGCGACAGCACCAGGGCCCCGACCAGGGTCGACATGATCACCAGGCTCTGGTCGGCGGCATTTTCTCCTTCGAGATTGGCCTCTACCTGCGCGAGTCGGGTATTGAGCACCGCATCAGTGGTGGGACTGGCTTGCCCGCGCAGGCCCAGTTCCGATGACATGGTGGGCAACGGGCAGCCTTGACCGGGGGAGGTCTGGTGCCACTCGGACAGGTAGCTGTCGATAAAGGCCGGCAGGGGTTGTTCCTGGGCAAATAGCGTGGCGCAGTGCGCATCGAGTTCTTCCGCCGCGGCCTGCAGGGCTTTTTCGACCAGTTCGTCCTTGGATTTGAAATGCGAGTAAAAACCGCCATGGGTCAGGCCCAGGGCTTTCATCAGTGGTTGCAGGCCTGTCGCCCCGATACCGTCGCGCCGAAAGCGCTCGGCGGCCTCCTTGATGATGCGTTGATGAGTTTGGGCTTTATGGTCGTGCGAGTAACGCATCGAGGAAGTCTCCACAGCTAGGGAGCCATCTTACCCAAGGTTGACGGAAGGGGGATTGCACTATTAACCCCGGAAACCTCATTTTTCTCACTGAATAGCTAGAAAAGCATGATTCGTCAGTGAGCCAAGTATCGGTTGGCATGAATAGTGATTATTGGATATCCATAGATTGTTCAACAATCGCAAGGCGATATTCATGAGCAACGTACTCTCCCTGGCCGATCAGATAACCCTCGAATTACGTGCCGATATCATCGGTGGTCGCTTGCTGCCGGGCATGGCCCTGGTGGAAAGCGATCTGGTGTCCGCCTACAACGCCTCGCGCAACACCATTCGCGAGGCCTTGCATCGCCTGGGACAGGAAGGCCTGACCCGCTACGTACGCAATAAAGGTGTCACGGTGCGCAGGCTGGGCATCGATGAAGTGCGTGATCTGTTCCAGGTGCGCCGTACCCTGGAGTTGCAGGCCATTGCCTCCAGCAAACCGCTGCGCGACTACCAGTCCGACCGGATGCTCGAGGCTATCGAGGCCAGCGAACTCGCCCGCGAGCGCGAGGACTGGCGCTCGGTGGGCACCCACAGCCTGGCCTTTCATCAACATATCGTCGGACTGATGCGCAGCCCCTTGTTCGATGAGTTCTTCACCAACGTCGTGGCGCAGATGCGCCTGGTGTTTTGTGCCGCCCCTGACGAGCAGCATTTTCAATCGCCCTGGCTGGCCCGAGACCGGCAGATCCATGACTTGCTCGCCGCTGGCGACAAGCAGGCCGCCAGCGAAACCCTGGCGGTTTACCTGGATGATTCCGAACGGCTGCTGCTCGACATCCTCAGCCACTCTTCCCGCCACTGATCGAGGATTTCAACCATGTACAAAGACTATCCCGCGGCTTATCAGGTCAGCAAAGGTTCGGCACTGCAGGTGGACACGGTCTTTTATGAGCGGGTCCGTGACAGCAAGGACCAGCGCACCTTGATCGAACAATTCGAAGTGCCGATCCGTACCGGGCGCGCCTGGCATGTGCCGGCTGGGCACGTGTTCCGGGTGACCACGCCGGCCGGCCCGCAGGTCGGAGACTTCAACGTCTGGAATGCCAGCGATCCGCGGGAGCGTCTGTGGGCGGCACGTACCCGGCAGTTGCAGGGCGCGCATGTCAGTACCCATGACCGGTTGTGGTCGAACCTGCCGTTTTTGCGGCCACTGGTGACCATCACCGATGACAGCCTGGCCGGTTACGGGATCGACGAGCATGGCGGGCGCTTGCACGACCTGCTCGGCACGCGCTGCGATCCTTACGTGAACCGCATGCTCACCGGGGAGGACTTCCATCACCATTGCCATTCCAACCTGACGCGTGCGGTCCTGCCTCACGGCCTGACCGAGTTCGATGTGCATGACGTGCTGAACATCTTCCAGTGCACCGGGCTCAATCATGACGACATGTATTTCATGAAGGCCTGCCCCGCGCAGAAGGGCGATTACCTGGAGTTCTTTGCCGAAATCGATCTGTTGTGCGCGCTGTCGACCTGCCCGGGCGGCGATCTGTCGCTGCCCATGTGGGGGCCGGAGGCTCAGGATCCGCTCAGTGTCTGCCGGCCGTTGGGCGTGGAGATCTATCGGCTCGACGAGGCATTGCTCGAAGGCTGGAGCCAGCCTGAGCGGGCGGCCTACAAAGGTTTGCATGGCCTGCACATCGCCAAGGCTGCCTGGGAGAAATAGCGCTGCCGGCCGCAAGGGCGGATAAAAAAGCCCCGCCATTTCGAGAAGGGCGGGGCTGTTCGATCGGGTTATCCAGTCAGCGGTCCTGCGCGTCCTTGGCGTCCGCTTCCGCGTTGCGCTCAGCAACGCGCTTGCGTTGCTCTTCGGTCAGTTCCACCTTGTTGGCGGTGTCGCGCAACATCATCAGACCACCAACGATCGAGCCGATTGCAACGATCAGAATCAACCAGGCATACCAGGGCATAGGGCTCTCCTTGAGGGCATACCGGCGGGCGAGGAGTTTCGCCCGTCAAGTTGCCATACCACTTCGAGTTACAGCGTTTCGCAGTGGTTCCATTGTAGGCCTGATCTGCCCCGGCAACCTCTCTTGCATCAATCTTCTCGAAGGTTGCATTCGGCCTTGCAAGCCAACTACAGAGAGATGCCATCCCCTCGGAGCCCGGTCAGCATTGCATCCGCCGGCGCATCGGCGCGCAGTTGCGCGGTCAGTTGGAAGTAGATGAAACCGGCCACCATGAAACCGAGGAAGATCAGGCCGATCAGGCTGTTGAACCAGGCCATCGCTACCAGGCAGACCACGGCCAGTGCCAGGGCTATGGCCGGGACCAGCGGGTAGCCCGGTGCGCGGAAGGTGCGTTCCAGGTGCGGCTCGGCCTTACGCAACTTGAATAGGCTGAGCATGCTCATGATGTACATCACGATGGCGCCGAATACGGCCATGGTGATCATCGCCGCGGTCAGGGTCATGCCTCCCAGGTTGATCAGGCCATCGCTGTAGATGGCGGCGATGCCGATCAGGCCGCCGGCGATGATGGCGCGGTGCGGCGTCTGGAAGCGTGACAGCTTGGCCAGCGACGCCGGCAGATAGCCGGCGCGGGCGAGGGCGAAGAACTGCCGCGAGTAGCCGAGAATGATGCCGTGGAAGCTCGCCACCAGGCCGAACAGGCCGATCCACACCAGCATGTGCAGCCAGCCGGAGTTGTCCCCGACCACGGCTTTCATCGCCTGGGGCAGCGGGTCGTTGATGTTCGACAGGGTGCGCCAGTCGCCCACGCCGCCGGCGAAGAACATCACGCCCATGGCCAGCAGCACCAGGGTCAGAATGCCGCTGATGTAGGCCTTGGGGATGGTGCGTTTCGGGTCCTTGGCTTCTTCGGCGGCCATGGCCGCGCCTTCGATGGCGAGGAAGAACCAGATGGCGAACGGAATCGCCGCGAACATCCCGGCAATCGCCGGCGCGCCGAAGGTGTCCGAGCCCGCCCAGCCGTTGAGGGCGAAGTTGCTGAAACTGAAGGCCGGCGCGACCACGCCCATGAACACCAGCAGTTCCGCCACCGCCAGTACGCAGACCACCAGCTCGAAGGTGGCGGCGAGTTTGACCCCGAGGATGTTCAGCCCCATGAACACAATGTAGGCGCCGACCGCCGCATGCTTCGGGTCCAGGGCCGGGAACTGCACATTCAGGTAGGCACCGATCGCCAGAGCGATGGCCGGTGGTGCGAAGACGAATTCGATCAGGGTCGCCAGCCCGGCGATCAGCCCGCCTTTTTCACCGAAGGCCCGGCGGCTGTAGGCAAAAGGGCCACCTGCATGGGGAATGGCGGTGGTCAGTTCGGTGAAGCTGAAGATGAAACAGGTGTACATGGCCGCGACCATCAGCGAGGTCAGTAGAAAGCCCAGGGTGCCGGCGACGCCCCAGCCATAACTCCAGCCGAAGTATTCCCCGGAGATCACCAGCCCGACCGCGATCCCCCATAAATGCAGCGTGCCCAGCGTTGGTTTGAGTTGTGTGTTCATGCGTGGCTCCCGGAACGGAATGAAATGCTCGGGACTGCTCACTGCACCGCTCATGCCAGAGCGAAAACGGTCGTCGTAAAGCGTAAAAAGCTGTCGTATCGAGGATGTTTCCAGTTGTTTCGGGGGCGAAGGCGCCTGGGTTGGTGCACAGCCGTGCAACAGAGGAGGGCGGCGGAGCCTGGAGGCGCGCGATCGCGAGCAGGCTCGTTTCTACGTGCATCGTGCTTTTCCGGTGCAGCAGCAAACCGGCTGGCGATCCCTCCCCCTGGCCACGCCGATGGCTGGTGTAAATCCCGCGTAAAGCCTTTCTTTACGCTTTCTTTATGCGTCGCCCACGCCCTCGATCTCGTTCCTTTACAGCCTCCCTGCGGACAATGCCCCACACGCGGCGATTGCCGTACGACGGAGAGATTCCATGAGCGTTCTGGACGGGGTGTCCCTGCTGCTGGCAGTGGGGCTGTTCATCTATCTACTGGTTGCGCTGTTGCGCGCGGATCGGAACTAGGAGCGGCTATGCACAGTTATGACTATTGGCTGATCCTCGGCTTCTTTGCCTTGGTGCTGCTGCCCGCGCCTTTCCTGGGGCGGTTCTACTACAAGGTAATGGAGGGCCAGCGGACCTGGCTGACGCCGCTGTTGGGGCCGGTCGAACGCGCTTGTTACCGGCTTTCGGGCGTCGATGCGCAAAGCGAACAGAGCTGGCAGAAATACACCCTGGCCCTGCTTGCGTTCAACCTGGCCGGCTTCCTGTTGCTGTTCACGATTCTGTTGTTCCAGGACCATCTGCCGCTCAACCCGCAGAACCTGCCGGGGCAGGAGTGGACGCTGGCGTTCAACACCGCGGTCAGCTTCATGACCAACACCAACTGGCAGTCCTACAGCGGTGAAGCCTCCCTGAGCTACCTGAGCCAGATGATCGGCCTGACCGTGCAGAACTTCGTCAGCGCCGCCACCGGTTTGGCGGTGCTGGTTGCACTGTGTCGTGGCATCGGCCGCAAGTCGACCAAGACCCTGGGCAACTTCTGGGTCGACATGACCCGTGCCACCCTCTACGGCCTGCTGCCACTGTGCCTGCTGCTGGCACTGTTCCTGGTGTGGCAGGGCGTCCCGCAAACCTTCGCCCAGTATGTCCACGCCGTGACCCTGCAAGGCGTCGATCAGGTGATTCCACTGGGCCCGGCCGCCAGCCAGATCGCCATCAAGCAACTGGGCACCAACGGCGGGGGCTTCTTTGGCGTCAACTCGGCGCATCCGTTCGAGAACCCGACGGCCTGGAGCAACCTGTTCGAGGTGGCCTCGATCATCCTGATCCCGGTGGCCCTGGTGTTCACTTTCGGCCACTACGTCAAGGACCTGCGCCAGAGCCGGGCGATCATCGCCTGCATGCTGGCGCTGTTCCTGATCGGTGGCGCGACCTCGCTGTGGGCCGAGTACCAGCCCAACCCGACCCTGAACAACGTCGCGGTCGAGCAGACCGCACCGCTCGAGGGCAAGGAAGTGCGTTTCGGGACCACCGCCACCGTGCTCTGGTCGGTGACCACCACCGCGGCCTCCAACGGTTCGGTCAACGGCATGCATGACAGCCTCAGTCCGCTGAGCGGCATGGTCGCGCTGATCAACATGATGGTCGGCGAGGTGATCTTCGGCGGCGTCGGCGCGGGCCTCTACGGCATGCTGCTGAACGTGCTGATCGCGGTCTTCCTCGCCGGCCTGATGATCGGGCGCACCCCGGAATACCTGGGCAAGAAGCTGCAGGCCAAGGAAGTGCAGTTGCTGGTGGTGACGCTGATGGTGATGCCGGTCGGCGTGCTGGTACTAAGCGCCATCGCCGCGAGCCTGCCGGGGCCGGTGGCGGCGGTGAGCAACCCTGGCGCCCACGGTTTCAGCCAGTTGCTGTACGCCTACACCTCGGCCAGCGCCAACAACGGTTCGGCCTTCGCCGGCCTGGGCGCCAACACCCCGTTCCACAACCTGATGCTGGGCCTGGGCATGTTGATCGGCCGCTTCGGCTACATCCTGCCGGTGCTGGCCCTGGCTGGCAGCCTGGCGCTGAAAAAGACCGCGCCGGTCGGCCAGAACAGCTTCCCGACCCATGGTCCGCTGTTCGTCACGCTGCTGACCATGACCATTTTGCTGGTGGGCGGGCTGACCTTTTTGCCGACCCTGGCGCTGGGCCCGATTGCCGACCACTTGAGCTTGGCTGCCTTTGGAATGAAGGGCTGAGGACTTAATGATGAATATGCATGTTCCTGCCTCCAAGAAGGCTGTAACCGAAATGCCCGGCGCTAAAACCGCGGCCTCGAAACACACTGCTGCCGAACAACAGAAAACCTCGATCGCAGCCCTGTGGCGTCCGGCGCTGGTACAGGCCTTCGTCAAGCTCGACCCACGCCAGTTGCAACGTTCGCCGGTGATGCTGGTGGTCGAGCTGACTGCGATCCTGACCACGGTACTGTGCCTTGTGCCGGATACCGCGGTGCCGACCTTCGTCGCCGCGCAGATCGCCCTCTGGCTGTGGTTCACCGTGCTGTTCGCCAACTTCGCCGAGGCCCTGGCCGAAGGCCGTGGCAAGGCCCGCGCCGACAGTCTCAAGGCTGGCAGCGAAGGCCTGAGTGCACGCCTGAAAAAGGCCAATGGCAGCTTCCAGGTGATCCCTGCCGCCAATCTGCGCAAAGGCGATGTGGTGCGGGTCGAGGCAGGGGAAATGATCCCCGGTGACGGTGAAGTCATCGAAGGTATTGCCGCGGTCAACGAAGCGGCGATCACTGGCGAGTCGGCACCGGTCATCCGCGAGTCTGGCGGCGATCGCTCGGCGGTGACCGGCAATACCCGGCTGGTGTCCGACTGGTTGCTGGTGCGTATTACCAGCAATCCGGGCGAATCGACCCTCGATCGCATGATCGCCCTGGTGGAAGGCGCCAAGCGCCAGAAGACCCCGAACGAAGTGGCCCTGGATATCCTGCTGATCGGCCTGACCCTGATCTTCCTGATCGTGGTCGTTACCCTGCAGCCGTTCGCCCACTTTGCCAATGGCAGCCTGCCGCTGGTGTTCCTGGTGGCGTTGCTGGTGACCCTGATTCCGACCACCATCGGTGGCCTGCTGTCGGCCATCGGGATCGCCGGGATGGACCGCCTGGTGCGGCTGAACGTGATCGCCAAATCCGGTCGTGCCGTGGAAGCGGCGGGTGACGTGCATGTCCTGCTGCTGGACAAGACCGGCACCATCACCTTTGGTAACCGTCGTTGCGCGGCCATCCACGCAGCGCCCGGGGTCAACCACCAGGAAATGGCCGAGGCGACCTTGCTGGCCTCGCTGGCGGACGACACGGCGGAAGGCAAATCCATCGTCGAATACCTGCGCGGGCTTTATCCACAGCCCGAGCCGGGCGCCGAAATGCTGACCGCGGTGCCGTTCAGTGCCGAGACCCGGCTGTCCGGTGTCGACTATCAGGGGCGGGTCTATCGCAAGGGCGCGGTGGATTCGGTGCTGGCCTTCGTCGGTCTGCAACGGGGCGACCTGGCCCCGGCGCTGTCCCGGGAGATCGACAAGATTGCCCAGAGCGGCGGCACGCCGCTGCTGGTGTGCGCCGAGGGCAAGCTGCTCGGCGCCATTCACCTCAAGGACGTGGTCAAGCCCGGTATCCGTGAGCGTTTCGCCGAGTTGCGCAAGCTGGGGATCCGTACCGTGATGGTGACCGGCGACAACCCGCTGACCGCCGCCGCCATTGCCGCGGAGGCCGGGGTGGATGACGTGCTGGCCGAAGCCACGCCGGAGAAAAAGCTGGCGCGCATTCGCCACGAGCAGAATGACGGTCGCCTGGTGGCCATGTGCGGCGACGGCGCCAACGACGCCCCGGCACTGGCCCAGGCCGACGTCGGCATGGCAATGAACGATGGCACCCAGGCGGCGCGCGAAGCGGCGAACATGGTCGACCTCGACAGCGATCCGACCAAGCTGCTGGACGTGGTGCAGATCGGCAAGGAGCTGCTGGTGACCCGCGGTGCCCTGACCACCTTTTCCATTGCCAACGACATCGCCAAGTACTTCGCGATCCTGCCGGCGCTGTTCGCGGCGATTTATCCACAGCTCGGCGTGCTCAATGTCATGCAACTGAGCAGCCCGCAGAGCGCGATCCTTTCGGCGATCGTGTTCAACGCCCTGATCATCGTCGTGCTGATTCCACTGGCCCTGCGCGGGGTACGGGTGCAGGCGGCCAGCGCGGCCAATCTGCTGCGCCGCAACCTGCTGATCTATGGCCTGGGCGGGATCCTGGTGCCGTTCCTGGGCATCAAGCTGATCGACATGCTGCTGACGGCTTTGCATCTGGTGTAACCCCGCGACCCTGTAGGAGCCAGCTTGCTGGCGATGGTGTCAACCCAGTGCGCCAGACGCACCGCATCGCTAGCAAGCGGGTTCCTACGGAGTCCGGGTAAACCCGTTAACCGAATCGAGGATTTGATGATGTCCACAGTATTGCGTCCGGCCTTGAGCCTGATTGTGTTGATGACCCTGATCACTGGCGTGGCCTATCCGTTGGTGGTCACCGGTGTGGCCCAGGTGGCATTTCCGAAGCAGGCCAATGGCAGCCTGGTGCTCGATGGCGTGGGCCAGGTCCGTGGTTCAGCCCTGATCGCCCAGGATTTCAGCGGCGACAGCTGGTTCCACCCGCGTCCATCGGCCGGGGCTTTTGCCACGGTGTCCAGCAGCGCGAGCAACCTGGCGCCGAGCAACCCGGCCCTGGCCAGCCGTGTGATCGACGACGCCAACAAGCTGGCGGTGCCAGGGCAGGGGCCGGTACCGCTGGCGCTGCTGACGACTTCGGGCAGCGGCCTGGATCCGCACTTGCCACCGGCAGCGATTAACTATCAACTGGCGCGGGTCGCGGCGGCGCGCAACCTGCCGGTCGCCACATTGCAGCAACTGGTGGATGCCCATGTCGAGCAGCCTCTGATCGGCCCGCCGGTGGTGAATGTGCTGGCCTTGAACAGGGCGTTGGAAAAGCTCGCCCTGTAGCCAACTGCTACAAGTTTGTATGTCGATGATTTGAGTCCAGAGAGAACAATGCATGAGTGATTCCGGCCGCGCCGACGCCCTGTTAGCCGATCTGTCCCATGACGGCCGCGGCCGCCTCAAGGTCTTCCTTGGCGCCGCCCCGGGCGTCGGCAAGACCTACGCCATGTTGCAGGCGGCGCACACGCAATTGCGCCAGGGGGTGACGGTCCTGGCCGGGGTGGTGGAAACTCATGGCCGGGCGGAAACCGAAGCCTTGCTCGGCGGTTTGCCGCAACAGCCGCTGGTGCGTTCCGAATACCGCGGGGTCATGCTCGAAGAGATGGACCTCGACGGCCTGCTCAAGGCCAAGCCCAAGCTGGTATTGGTGGATGAACTGGCCCATACCAACGCCCCCGGCAGCCGGCACGCCAAGCGCTGGCAAGATGTTCAGGAACTGCTGGCGGCCGGTATCGACGTCTTCACTACGGTCAACGTGCAGCATCTGGAAAGCCTCAACGATCAGGTCCGCGGCATTACCGGGGTGCAGGTCCGCGAGACCCTGCCCGACTGGGTGCTGCAGGAAGCCTACGAGTTGCTGCTGGTGGACCTGCCGCCGCGAGAACTGCTGGAGCGCCTGCGCGAAGGCAAGGTGTATGTGCCGGAGCAGGCCAGGGCGGCAATCGATGCGTTCTTCACCCAGACCAACCTCACCGCGCTGCGCGAGCTGGCGATGCAGGCTGCGGCGGCACAGGTCGACGACGATCTGGCCCAGGGGTATCGCAAGCTCGGGCAGGCCGCGCCGGCGGTGCGCGGACGCTTGCTGGTAGGGGTCGATGGCGACGCCCAGGCCGAGCGCCTGGTGCGTCATGCCAGCCATGTCGCCCGGCGGCGGCATCTGCCTTGGAGCCTGGTGCATGTGGATGACGGCCGGGTGCCTGACGAGCAAGCTCGCCAGCGCCTGCAAAGTGCCCAGCAACTGGCCGAGCGCCTGGGCGGCGAGGTGGTCCTGCTGCGGGCCGGCGAGGTGGCCAAGACCCTGATCCAGCATGCCGCGGAGCGGCGCGCCAGCCTGGTGCTGGTGGGGCAGTCACGCAAACGCCTGCGCCGCCGTTTGTTCGGCGGCGGTCTGGCGGCGCGCCTGCTGCGCAACGCCCAGGGCCTGGAAATCAACGTGCTCGACAGCGAGGACGAACCCGGCCAGCCGCGCCTGCGGGTGGAACGTTCGCTGGTCTGGTTCGACTACGCCCTGGCGGTCCTGGCGACGGTCCTGGCTTCGGGGCTGTCGTGGGCGGTGGCGAGCGTGCTGGCGTTGCCGAACATCTCCCTGGTGTTCCTCGCCGCGGTGCTGCTGGTGGCGGTGCGCAGCAGTCTC
This sequence comes from Pseudomonas sp. GW821-FHT02B10, assembly GCF_059421865.1. Classification (NCBI taxonomy): domain Bacteria; kingdom Pseudomonadati; phylum Pseudomonadota; class Gammaproteobacteria; order Pseudomonadales; family Pseudomonadaceae; genus Pseudomonas; species Pseudomonas sp. GW821-FHT02B10. The sequence continues at coordinate 143,416 of NZ_JBWKVU010000008.1, forward strand.
GGGCCGGCGCTGGTGTGCGCGGCGTTGTCGTTCCTGACCTACGATTTCCTGTTCATTCCGCCGACGTTCTCCTTCGCCATCCAGCGCGAGGAAGACGTGCTGACGCTGCTGTTCTTCCTGTTGATGGCGGCCCTGACCGGCAACCTGGCGGCGCGCCAGCGTCGGCAGTTGCAGGCATTGCGCGACACCCAGGAAGAAACCAGCGAACTGCTGGACCTGTCGCGCAAACTCACCGCCGCCACCGACCGGCAGGCGGTGATCAGTGCCGCGGCGCAGCATCTCAATGGCTGGAAGGAATTGCAGCTGTGCCTGCTCAATCGCGACGGGCAGGGTGGCTGGAAGGTCGAGACGGGTGGGCCCTTGCAGTTTTCCGAGTCCGAGCGGGCCGCCGCCGATTGGGCCTGGCAACACGATCAACCGGCCGGGATGGGCACCGGAACCCTGCCTTTCGGGCGCTGGTGGTGGTGGCCGTTATCCGTCGACGAAGGCCCGCTGGGCTTGCTTGGAGTCTGTCCGAAAGAAGGCGAGGAGCTCAACGCTCAGCGTCGTCGCCTGTTGAGTGCCTTGAGCCAGCCCCTGGCCCAGGCCTTGGCCCGGGCACAGTTGGCCGAGGATCTGGAAGCGGCGCGCCTGCACGGCGAAACCGAGCAATTGCGCAGTGCGCTGCTGGCCTCGGTGTCCCATGACCTGCGTACCCCCTTGACCTCGATGCGCGGCAGCATCGACAGCCTGCTGGCGCTGGGGGAGGCAATCCCCCTGGAAGACCGTCGTGAACTGCTCGAAGGCACGCGGGATGAGGCCGAGCGCCTGGATCGCTACATTCAGAATCTGCTGGACATGACTCGTCTCGGCCATGGCTCATTGAAGCTGGCGCGAGACTGGGTGGCGCCGGCCGATATCGTTGGCAGCGCGCTGAATCGCCTGCGAGTGGTGCTGGCGCCGCTGCGGGTCAGCACCGAATTGCCGGCCGAACTGCCGTTGCTGTTCGTGCATGCGGCGCTGATCGAACAGGCGCTGATCAATGTCCTGGAAAACGCCGCGCGCTTTTCACCGGCCAACGGCCGTTTGCAACTGAGTGTCGGGACCCGCGATACCGAGCTGCTGTTTGCCGTGAGCGACGAGGGGCCGGGAATTCCAGTGGAAGATCGGCCGCGGATTTTCGACATGTTCTACACCGCGGCACGGGGCGATCGAGGCGGGCAGGGCACCGGCCTGGGGCTGGCGATCTGTCAGGGCATGGTCGGTGCCCATGGCGGGCGCATTACGGTGGGCGAAGGGATCGACGGGCGTGGTACCTGCATCACCTTGTGTCTGCCGCTGCAGGCGCAACCCGAGCTTGAAGGAGAGGCCTGAGTGCCGGTAAAAAGCGTCAATCCAACGAGGCCAGGAGGGCCGCATATGTTCTTTACGATCCAGAGCCACGCCTGCGCTACTCTTGCGCCACTTATTTGTCTTGAAGCGAAACCATGAGCCAGACCGCGACCATCCTGGTCATCGATGACGAGCCGCAGATCCGTAAATTCCTGCGCATCAGCCTGGTGTCCCAGGGCTACAAAGTGCTTGAAGCCGGCACCGGAAACGAAGGTCTGGCCCAGGCGGCGCTGAACAAGCCGGACTTGCTGGTGCTCGACCTCGGCCTGCCGGATATGGACGGCCAGCAGGTGTTGCGCGAGTTTCGCGAGTGGTCGGGCGTACCGGTGCTGGTGTTGTCGGTGCGGGCCAGCGAAGGGCAGAAGGTCGAAGCGCTGGACGGTGGCGCCAACGACTACGTGACCAAGCCCTTTGGCATCCAGGAGTTCCTGGCGCGTATTCGTGCGCTGTTGCGCCAGGCCCCCGTCGGCGAAGCGCAGGAAGCAGCCCTGGATTTCGGCCCGCTGACCGTGGACCTGGCGTATCGCCGGGTACTGCTCGACGGTGCCGAAGTGGCGTTGACGCGCAAGGAATACGCCGTGCTGGCGCAACTGGCACGGCACCCGGGGCGGGTGATCACCCAGCAGCAACTGCTCAAGGATATCTGGGGGCCGACGCACACCGAGGACAGTCACTACCTGCGTATCGTGGTCGGGCATCTGCGGCAGAAGCTGGCGGACGATCCGACCCGGCCACGCTTTATCGTGACCGAGGCCGGGGTGGGGTACCGGTTGCTGGGGGCGGAGGAGTGAGCGGGCTGCTGATAGAGGGATCGTGACGCTCTTTCAATTCAGTTCGTTCTCGTAGCGGTCCAGGGTGTCGCTGGCAATTTCCCGTCCCAGTGCGATCAGCTCCGGAGCCTTGTAGAACTCGAAGAAACGGCACACCCGCTTGGGCACGTTGATCAGGATGTCCGGCGGGTAGCCGGCGATCTTGTACTGGGCCAGCGAGGTCTGCATGACCTCGAAGCTCTGGTTGATCAGGTCCAGCAGGGAAGCGGGGCCGACGTTATCGATAATGAACGAGCCTGTGGCCGATTTCGGGGCACCATCGGTTTCCGGAGCCGCGGCCGGTTGCTGCGCCTCGGGCTCGGCGGATTCGATCCAGGGGTTGCCGATGTCGGCGGCCTCGCTGCGCAGCGCTTCCTGTTCGAGCAGCAGCAGTTGTTCGGCTTGCTTGCGGCGAAAGGGCAGGTGCGAGCCCAGGGAGTTGATCAGGCTGTCGAAGCGGCTCTTGAAGGCGGCGGGGCGCTGGATCACCGGCAACTGGTAACGACGCTGGTTGGTCGAGTTGAGGTTGACGGCGATGATCAGGTCGCAGTGGCTGGAGACCACCGGCACGATGGGCAGCGGGTTGAGCAAGCCGCCGTCCACCAGCATGCGATTGCCTTGCATGACCGGGGTGAACAGGCTGGGGATCGCCGCCGAAGCCCGCATGGCCTGGTGCAGACAGCCTTCCTGGAACCAGATTTCCTGCTGGTTGGTCAGGTCGGTGGCCACGGCGGTGTAAGGGATGCGCAGGTCTTCGATGTTGATTTCGCCGACGATCTTGCGGATCTGGCCGAATACTTTCTCCCCGCGTATCGCCCCCAGGCGAAAGCTGACATCCACCAGCCGCAGCACATCCAGATAGTCCAGGCTTTCGATCCAGCTGCGGTAGTCGTCCAGTTTGCCGGCGGCGTAGATACCACCGACCACCGCTCCCATGGAACAGCCCGCGACACAGGCAATGTCGTAACCACGTCTTTCGATTTCCTCAATCACCCCGATGTGGGCGTAACCCCGGGCACCACCAGAGCCCAGGACCAGTGCGACACGCTTCTTCATGACTCGATCCTTCGCCAGACAGGTTTCCACAATGCACCCATCGAGGGTCTCGGTTCAATCACTGACGGCCTCTGCGGGCCTTGGACAGAGGGATTTTTTCCAGTGTTTTGCCGCATGGGGTTATGCTCGCGCGGCTATATTTTCCCTGACGAGCCAAGGCACTTTTAGTGGCGGCGATCGTCTTACGTTCACGATTGTTTTTATTGTTCGCAATTGCTTCTTATCGTTCACGACTGTTTCCCCCCTACCTTGAGGTGTCATTGATGAAAGCCTGGATCTGTCTACCGTTGATTGCATTGGTACTCGGTGGTTGTGCTGGCAAGACCGCCTATCGCGACAGCTGCGGTACGCAACTGGATGCGGCCTGGCATGAACTGGACCTGGCCAAGGCCGAAGGTTTCGCTGGCACAGTCAGCTATTCCAAGGCCCTGTCGCTGCTGACCGGGGCCAAGACCCAGCAGCAATTCGAAGCCTTCGAGGGCTGCACCAAAAAAGCCGAGAAAGCCCGTTTCTATATTCGTGAGTCGCGCGCCGGCCGCTGATCGCAAGGCTGCCGTTTGCCGCTAGACTGAAGAGCGCTCTTCAGTTTCCGTCTCGCAGGCGTCGTGAGCGCGCCTGCCAGTCATGCCAGGGCCCGGCCGCAGTCTTTGTGCTGCGAGCCGGGTCATTCGTTTCGGGAGTCAATGATGTCTGCCTTGGTTGATCGGTTGGTGGCACAGGTGTTGGGGCTGGAGGTGCGCTTGCTGGCGTGCCAGGCGCGTTTGCAGGCGGTGACCGACCCCGAGGCGCTGCACGATCTGCGTACCACGGTGCGCCGCTTGCGCAGCCTGTTGCGAGCGTTGCGTGGCTTGCCTGGTGTCGAGCAACTGGAAGCGGCGGCTTCGGCGGTCGGGCAACTGACGACGCCGTTACGCGACCGTGAGGTCCTGGCTGCGTACCTGCATCAGCATGACTACCATCAGGCCGCGGAACGCCGTACCGCGGGGCTGGCGGATGAATACCGGACAGTGGCGACGGGCTCCGAACTCCAGCAGCTGCTGCTGGTGCTGGATGCCTTCCCGCGTTTCCTGCGGGCGGCGCAACGTCAGGAGCTGTTGCGCGGTTTGCGCAAGCGCATCGAAAAGCGCCTGTCCAAGCAATGGAAGGCACTGGACGAGGCCCTGCACGATCCGGCTCATGATCGGCATCGTTTGCGCCTGCTGATCAAGCGTGTGCGCTACGCCGCCGAGGCTTATCCCGAACTTGCCGAACTGTCGCCCAAGGCGGTCTCTCGCTTGAAGGCCGCTCAGGGCGCACTGGGCGACTGGCATGATTGCTGGCAATGGCTGGCCCAGGCCGAACGGCAGGCGGACCTGTTGCCTTGTGTTCCGGTCTGGCACGCCACCATGCACAAGGCCGAGGGTCGTGCCGATCGGGTGCTCGACAAGCTGAGCGCGGCCTGTTTCCGTAGCTGACTCCCGGCTGGCGGCTTATCTGTCAGTCTTTTTGGCGGGAACAAGTGCTTTACGCGTGTGCGCTGCTGGTTAAGATCCTCGAACTCTTTTCTTGATCAGAGGTGCTCATGCGCTTTTGCGATTTGCTCGATGCCGTCCGCCACCAACCGTTGGAACTGTCGATTCCAACCGATTGGGCGCAGGGGCGGGCCAGTTTCGGCGGATTGGTGGCGGCTTTGCAGTATGAAGCCATGCGCGCAAAAGTCCCCGCCGAACGTCCGGTGCGTTCACTGGCGATCACCTTTGTCGGTCCGGTCACCCCCGATGTGCCGGTCAGCTTTGAAGTCGAGGTGCTGCGCGAGGGCAAGGCCGTCAGCCAGGTGCTGGGGCGTGCGGTGCAGAACGGTCAGGTAGTGACCCTGGTACAGGGCAGTTTTGGTGCCTCTCGGCCGTCCGAGGTGACGGTTGTCGCCGAGGAAGCGCCCAGCATGAAACATTGGGACGAGTGCCCGGAACTGCCTTACGTCAAGGGCATGACGCCGGAGTTCATGCGCCATCTGGCAATGCGCTGGAGCATCGGTGGCATGCCGTTCACCGGCAACAAGTCGCGGGACATGGGCGGTTGGGTGCGCCTGCGGGGCGACGTCAAGGAAGAACCCCTGACCGAAGCGCATATCCTTGCATTGGTGGACGCCTGGCCGCCGGCCTTGTTGCCGCATCTGACCAGTGTCGTTCCCGGCAGCACCCTGACCTGGACCATTGAGTTCGTGCAGCCGCTGCTGGCGCTGAGCACCCTGGACTGGTGCAAGTACCGGGTGAATATCGAACATGCCCGTGACGGTTACGGGCATGCGGCCGCGGCACTCTGGAGTGCCGAAGGCCGGTTGATTGCGCTCAGCCGGCAGACGGTCACCATCTTCGGTTGAACCCCTCTCAATGCCGGTGGCGCTTGCGCCATGCACGCCACCAGGCGTCGCTGAGGACGAAGCGTGGAAAGGTCACGAATTGTTCTACCAGCAGGCGCTGGACTGCATCTTTACGGTCACTGAACGGCTCGGCGGCTTGGGCCTCCAGGCTATGGCCGTGACGCTGCAGGCCCAAAGCGGCGAGCAGGCCGACCACGCCGATGGCGACGTTGGTGAAGCTCAAGCCGAATACTCCTGAAACCAGCAACAGAAAGCCGACGATGAACAGCGGCACTGCAATCAGGTGCAACACCAGGTTGGTCGGGTTGCGGTGGTTATGCGGGTAGGAGCGCCATTGCCAGGCGGGGAGGTTGGGGTGACGTTTACCCATGACAGTGATCCTTGATTCGTAGAAGCCTATGTATCAAAGGATAGGCCCCACGCGAGGGGGCGGCGAATCAAGGCTGACTATGAGGGCGATAGGTTGGCAGGTTTCGCTCCGGCAGGCAGGCCGACTCCTGCAGGAGCGAAAAGTCGCGGTTTACAGCTTCAATTGACCGATGGCCTTGCTCAGTTCCCCAGCCAGGGTCGCCAGTTCGTTGCTGGTGGTCGCCGAGTCGACGGTCTGTTGCACCGTGTTTTCGGTGACGTCGCGAATACTCACCACGGCGCGATTCATTTCTTCCGCCACCTGGCTTTGCTGCTCGGCGGCCACTGCAATCTGGGTATTGCTTTCACGCATCTGCGCCACGGCCGTGGTGATTTCCGCCAGCGCTGCGCCGGCTTCCTGTGCCTGCTGCACGCAATCGTCTGCTTTGAACGAGCTTTCCTGCATGAAGTCCACCGCGTCGCGGGTACCTGCCTGCAGGGCGGAGACCATCCGGGTGATTTCGTCGGTGGAGGTCTGCACCCGTTTGGCGAGGTTGCGTACTTCATCGGCGACCACCGCGAACCCGCGGCCCATTTCACCGGCGCGCGCCGCTTCGATCGCGGCATTGAGCGCCAGCAGGTTGGTTTGCTCGGCAATGCTGTGGATCACGTTGACCACGCCATTGATCTTCTGACTGTCCTCGGCCAGGCGCTGGATCATCTCGGCGGTCTGTTGCACGCCGCTGGAGAGCCCGGAAATGGACTTCTGCACGCGGCTGACCACTTCCTGGCCGCTGCCGGCGAGGACATCGGCGGCCTGGGAGCGATCCCGGGTGGCGCCGGCGTGCTGGGCGATGTGATAGACGGTGGCGGACATTTCGTTGATCGCTGTCGCGGCCTGATCGGTTTCGCTTTGCTGGCCCAGCATGCCGTGACGCACGTCGTTCATGCTCGATGCCAGGCGTGCGGCGCCGATATCCAGTTGCCGGGCGGTATTGGCGACGGTGTTGACCACCCGCTGGTAACCCGCCTGCATCGCATTGAAGGCGCTGGCCATCTGGCCGACCTCGTCCGTGCACGACAGGGGCACGCGGGCTGACAGGTCGCCGGTCTTCTCCACATGCAGCATCACATCCTTGAGGGTGTTCAGTTGGCTGAGCAGGAAACGGATCAACAGTTGCGAAGCACCGAGCATCGCCAGCATCAGAATGAACACGGCCACCGCGTACTGGCTGAAGCGTTCGCTGAACACCTGATGCAGGCTTGGCCCATGGGCAAGCACCGCAATCCGTTGGCCATCGGCCCGGGGCAGCACCTGCGCGCCGATCAGAGGGTTTTCGCCGAACAGCGGCATTTCATCGAAGGCCACCCATCCATTGGCATTGCTCAACTGCGGCAGGGAGCGCTGGTCGAGGCTGGGGATCTGGCCGGCCGCGAAGCTCAGCAGATTCTCGGCATGGGGCAGCGCTTGCCCGGAGGGCCATGCGCCGAGCAGGCTCGCCTGGGCCCTGGCGTTGTTTTGTGAGGCCTGGCTACGCGCTTGCTGCTCCAGCTGGACGGCGTACAGGACCAGTAGCAGGGTGGTCACGAAGGCGACCGCATTGACCGCCCAGAACTTGTATTTCAATGAGATATTGCTGAGCCAGGCACCCATGGAAGGTCTTCTCTGATTAAGCGGAACAGTATTGGCAAGGTGCCATTATTGTGCCGCTATGCAGAGAGTCAAATCTTGATATGCGTCAAGCAATCTCGGGCAAGGCGAAGAAGGCTCGGGCGCTGGCGGTACTGTGGGCCGCCAGCTCTTCCTGGCTCTCGCCGCGATGCAGGGCCACCACGCGCAACACTTCGGTCAGGTAGGCTGGTTCGTTGCGACCGTTCTTCGGCTTGGGGCGCAGGCTGCGGGGTAACAGATAGGGGGCGTCGCTTTCGAGCATCAGGCGACCGCGGGGAATCTCTCGTGCCAGCGGGTGCAAGTGAGTGCCACGGCGCTCGTCGCAGATCCACCCGGTGATGCCAATGTGCAGGTCAAGGTCCAGATAGTTGAACAGCGCGCGCTGTTCGCCAGTGAAGCAATGCACCACCGCGGCCGGCAAGCGGTCACGAAAGTCGCGGACTATTTCCAGCAGGCGCTGGCTGGCGTCGCGTTCGTGGAGGAAGACCGGCAGTTGCAGTTCAACGGCCAGGGCCAGGTGTTCCTCCAGCACTTTTTCCTGTTGCCCTCGGGGGGAGAAGTCCCGATTGAAGTCCAGGCCGCATTCGCCCACGGCCTTGACGCTGCTTTCCTTGAGCAGGCTGCGCAAGCGCTGTGCGCTGTCGGCATTCCAGTCGCTGGCGCAATGCGGATGAATCCCGGCGGTAGAGAACAGTTGGTGGCCACTTTCATCCAGTTGCCGCGACAGCTCGAGTGCCTGTTCGCTGCCCTCGACACTGGTGCCAGTGAGCACCAGTTGGCAGACGCCGGCGGCATAGGCACGGTCCAGTATTGCGCGATGTTTTTCGGCGAAACTTGGATTGGTCAGGTTGACGCCGATATCGATGAGTTGCATGGTGCTATCTCCGCCTGCGGCCGGAAAGCATATCAGAGCTGTAGATTTATAAGAAAAGCCAAGAACTACAACGAGTTGAAGCTGTCTCTTGATGCCGGAAGAAAGGCTGCGGTTGGTTTGCCAGCCGTGGTTGTGCCAGTCTTTCGCATCTTGTCAGCGCTCTAGGCGCTCTGTTTCTGTCGCCCGCGTTTTCGCCATTGCCCGAAAACCCGGACAGTATTCTTCCCGGAGAGCGGATGACGCGACCCTCGGTTTTGCTAGCGTTGTGCTTGTCGTTGCTGCTGCCCCTGCCGGCGGTAGCACGCTTGGCTGGCCCTCCGGAAGCGGCCGTAGCGGGCAAGGTCCGCGACCTGGCGGACATTCGCAGCAGCCGGGTCTTGCGCGTGCTGGTCAACCAGAGTCGCAATAGCTCCGGTGAAGTCCAGGGCCAGGCCATCGGTGTCGAATATCACCGTCTGCGTGCCTTTGAGCAGTACCTCAATGGTCACGCTCGCGACGGTCAGGAAATCAGTCTCAAGATCATTCCCAAAGCCAAGGATCAATTGCTCGGTGCGTTGCAGCGTGGCGAGGGGGATCTGGTCGCTCCGGGAGAGTTGTTGGAGGCGCTACCGGGGCAAGCGGTAAGCCCCAGTGAACCGGTCGCCAGCAACGTGCCGTTGCTGCTGGTGGGAATCAAGGGCGAGCGGCGCTACACCCGGCCTGAACAGCTCTCCGGCAAGACCCTGGCGCTGACCACAGGCAGCGCTGCCGGGGATGCGGTGAGCCAGATCAATCAGAAGCTGGCGCTGCATAAGCTGGCGCCGGTCAAGGTCGAGTGGGTCGATCCGAGCCTGGCAGTCGAAGATGTCCTGGAAATGGTCCAGGGCGGGATCTTTCACCTGACCATCGTCGAGAAGCCCATTGCCGAGCGCTGGGGCAAAGTTCTGCCGAAGCTGCGTTTTGATCGGCAACTGGTCATCAGCGAGCCTGGCGAGGAGCACTGGTTCGTGCGGCGGGATGCCTCGATGCTGCGGGCGAGCATCGATCGTTTCCTGAAGGTCTACAAGGCTCCGGCGGATCAGGATGTTGCGTTCTTGCGCATCTATCGACGCCTGTATCAGGTGCATAACCCTTTGACCCGAGCCGATCGCCAGCGCCTGGAAAAATTGCGCCCGGTATTACAGAAGCATGCCGATGCACAGAACATGGACTGGTTGAACCTGGCGGCGCTGGCCTTCAAGGAGTCGTCGTTGCAGCCCTCTGCCAGAAGCGGCAGCGGCCCGACCGGCCTGATGCAGATCACCCCGTCAGCCGCCCAGCGGGTAGGGGTCAATAACATCCAGACCCTCGATAGCAATGTGCTGGCCGGAGCCAAGTACCTTGCATTGATCCGGCGCAAGTTCTTTTCCAGTCCCAAGCTCAACGAGCGCGAGCGTATGGCATTTGTCCTGGCGGCCTACAACATGGGGCCGGAGCGAGTGCAGGGTATGCGGACCGAAGCCCGGCGACGTGGGTTGAACCCCAATCAGTGGTTTTTCCAGGTCGAGCGCATTGCCATGGAACAGGTCGGAATGGGCGCCGTCAGCTATGTTAATAGCGTCAACAAATACTATTTGGCCTTTGACCGGGAACGCGAATCGTTGGAGCCGCAAGCGCGTAAGGTCGTCTCAAGGAAGTAATCGATAAAGTTGATTGTTATCTTGCTATTTTTGCACTTTTAACATGAGATTTTGTGATTAATATAGCGACCCATTACCCAACACTACAAAGGACTACACAGCATGAGCACACTGATCAAAACCGTACTGAACACTCGTGCAGGCTACGGCCTGACCGTCCTGCGAGTTTTTGTCGGCATCATTTTCGCCGCTCACGGCGCGCAAAAGCTTTTCGGCTTGTTTGGTGGTTACGGATTGGCAGGTACGGCACAGTGGATGGAGAGCATCGGCTTGGCACCAGGACATTTGATGGCGCTGTTGGCGGGCGGTACCGAGTTCTTCGGCGGTCTGGCGCTGATTATCGGTCTGTTGGCACGTCCTGCCGCGTTGGGGTTGAGCTTCACCTTGCTGGTGGCGATTTTCTCCGTGCACATCAGCAATGGCCTGTTCATGGCGAACAATGGTTATGAGTTCGCCCTGGCTCTGCTCGGCGGCACCATTGCGGTTCTGATCGAAGGCGCGGGCAAATTGTCACTCGATGCGGCGATTGCCAAGTAACTTCCAGAAAACACCCAAGGCCCGCTTATAGCGGGCCTTTTTCGTTGCTGATTTCGTTATTGGGGATTCTTGACACTACCCCGTCGGCTTCTCTAGGATTGTTACCCATGCGCCGATTTAAACAGCTACTTGCGGGGCGCCAGGTGATTCGGAATATCACCGACAGAAGCTCTACCGGCTTCGAAATACCGCTAAAGCGCTGGTTCGGTGTTGCCTCTCACCTGCCCGGCAGAAAATTGAGGCAGAGACACGACACGATGAATGCACTTCACCCTCCTGTACGTCTTGCGCCAATCACGGCGAATCTTGTTCAGCGCAATCCAAAAATTCTTCTTGGCGGCACACACCAGCCGACATTGCTGCGTTATCTCGATGGCTGGCCACGTCGCAGCACAGGCCCTTCGGCCTTTCTGATCCAGTTCATTGAAGACGGCGAGTCCTTGGCACGTTTTGCCAACGACAGTTTTGACCTTGCGGTGATACAGGCGCCCAGCTCGGAAAATGCTGCGGAAGTCATCCGGCATCTGACCCGTGTGGCTCGACAGGGGTTGATCACCCGTAGGTAAGTACCGTAGGTGATCAACCTGGCTGTCGAGGTGGGGCGATGTTTCTGAATCCCAGCTAAAGGCTGCATCGATATCAGGGGTTCAAACTACGGAGTTGCGTTTGGCCAGCTCCGCCAGCGCTACCAGATTGGAAACATTGAACCGTTTTAGCAGTCTGACCTTATAGGTGCTCACCGTCTTGTGACTGATCAGCAACGCATCCGCGATTTTCTGATTATTCAGACCGCTTGCCAGCAGTTTCAGGACGGTGATTTCCCGGTCGGTCAGTTGGGCAATCAAGACACTCTCTTGGCAGGCGGCGTTTGTATTCTGTTGCAAGGTGCTGATTGTATCCTCGGGGAAATAGCTATACCCCGACAATATGGCTTTTACCGCATTAGCCAGTTCGTTCAGATTATCGTTCTTGCACAGAAACCCGGCCGCACCGGCCTGCAAACAGCGCAAGGCGAAGTTCTTGGAGTTGCTGGAAGTCAGCACCAGTGTCTTTATTGGCAGTCCAGCGGACTTTATATGGGAGATAACGGAAAAACCGTCGAGGTTGGGTATGTTCAAGTCCAGGATGAGCAGGTCTGGAAGATGCTTGCGTACCAGCTGGACGGCGTCGGCCCCGTTGTCCGCCTCCGCGACGATGTTGTGTTCGTGAGGTTCCAGAACGGTTCTTATGGCGAGTCGAATCAACGGATGGTCGTCGACGATGATGATACTTCCCATGCAAGGCATCTCGATATTTAGGGGGAGGGTGCCCTGCGTATGTTATCCGAGCACTCTGAAAACTAAATCAGACGAATCTGATAGTTGTCATTGTGTGGCTAAGTTATGGTTTAGCCCCGTTTTGATCTGGCCAAGCCCCCCGCTCTCTATGCGTATTATTATCTTTAGACCGACCTCTCACCTGAAAGGCTCTTGGTTATTCAACATGCTTTTACGTCTTGATCGTGTTATCTACTGGTTCGCTCCTTCTCTGTCTATGTTAATGGGGGTGGCTGGTATCGCGCTGTGTTTTTTTGGCTGGCAGCAACGACTAATATTGACAGGAGGGGCTGGAGTAGTATTGCTACTGCTGGCGGGAGGATTAATCATGCTATGGTCGAATTATAATTGGTGGTTGTTCAAGCTCAGCCCGCAGAGGGGCTTGAATATTCCTCTTAAGTGAGGTCGCAGTTGTCAATGCTATCGGTGATAGTAGGATAAATCGAAAGAATTGAGTTTTCTGGTAGTGAGTTGTCGGATAATTCTACCTGGAAAATAGGAGTTATCCAGTTGCTGGCATGTGTTGTTAGGAGGTACTTTTTACTCCGTGCTACATATTTTTAGATGTATAATGGAGTCTAAACCGGCGATGCTGCTACGAACTATTTCCATCAAAAACGCAGAGCAGGAAGTTCTGAACGGTGCGGTGCTCTGCAGTTTTGCAATTCCTATGCTGAGCCGCAATTTTCTTGCCTATAGCTTAAATGAGGGTGCTGAGGTCGGAGAGTCGCGAGTTTATTTGGCGATGCTAAATAAGGCAGGGCAGAGTTATTCGCTGAGCTCGATCGAGGCCGAAGAAGATTGGCGTCAGGTTATTCAAGTCTTCAAGGAAATAGTCACCCATGCGAGCCTGCCTGAGGGGCGACAGCAAGGTGCTGGTGGTAGTACTGATATTCCTTACCATCTGATTGACCTTAAGAATTGTGTGATACCGACAGGGAATCTATCGGATCATCGTTCACTCACCATCAAGAAAAATCTGGTGATGAAGCTCATCTCGTCAGAGGCCTCGGTTGTCTGCCTGCCTGCAATTGACAGCGTTGAACTCGGAGTTCCTGCGCTCGATGTCTCTATTTCCATGGCTTCTCAAGATACTCCTGCGGCACAGGTTGTCGCGGAGCACATGGATGAGGTTTCTGATTCGAATGAGCATCGCTCGCCGGGAGCCGTTGAGGATCTTGAAGGCGATGTATTCGATGGTGCTCCATCCGGATTTGCTCCGATTGGAGATCCAGAGGAGCTCTCTCAAAAGCCAGGAAAAGTTGAGACGGATATAGAGAAGGTTCTTACTGATGCTTCATTATTTACCGAGAGTTTTCAATACGATATGACTGAAGTGCCGACTACGAATGCCGAAAAACATGTCGACTCATCTGAAATTGATGCTCCCTTGTCTGACCATTTGACACCTGAGGTTATCGCTGACCCGTCTGCCAACTCGGAGACCGACATTGGGCGCCTGTCCCAAGGTATACAGAACACATTGGCTGGCTTGGCGGAAGTGGTTCGCGATTTGGCTTCGGAGGAAACGGTGAAATTGATCCAGAGTGATGAGTACGACCTGTCGATATTTGACAGTGTTCCAACTTTGATGGATAGGCAGGTTCAGGCTGCCGCAGATATCGATCAATCCGCTCAAGTTGCTGGGGATGTAACACCGGATGAGGTGGCTGATTGCCCAATCCCCTTAGAGAGTTCACTGGATGAAACGCAGTTTCTGGTGGCGACGCTTCCTGAGGCTGAAGCTGCACTTCAAGGGGCGGATACCGACCACCTACTTCTTGATGTGGAAAGCACTTTGTCTAATCTTGCACTTATGGCGCAGGAGTTGACACAGCAAAAGTTGGTTGCGGTGAAACAACAGGAAGCTTTGGAGCTTTTGAAGGAGCAGTTGCAAGAGCGAGAGCGTAAACTTCATGAAAAAGAAGAGCACCTGCGCCAGGTACAAAGTCAGCTTCAGCAAGAGAAAATCACGATCGATAAATCCGCTGAGCATAATTCCCGAGTGATTGCGGAACGCAGTGCTGCGCTTCAACAGCTGGCTGAAAGTGTAGAGTCCAGAGAGCGAAGTGTTGCCCGGCGCTCTGAACTAATGCAGCTTGAGCAGCAACGCCTTGATGAAATTTCCGCTAAGCAAAGTATTCGCGCAGCCGAACTGGAAAAGAGAGACGCCGGAATCCAGCAAAAAAATACAGAGCTAGTGGAAAGGTTAGCGCAGTTGTCCAGCACCCGTAAGAAGCTCAGCAATATTGTAAAAGGCTTCAATGAGACGGTGACCTTCAATAACAGCCTGCATAGCATATCCAGTACATTGCTCAGCGATGATGAGTAAAGCGCTTCTGCTAGAATTACAGTTCTCTTTTTTAGTGTATTGGGTATTTCAATAAAGCCGCATTTGGCCTGTGTGAAAAGGCGGAGAATGCAGTCAGACGGCGCAAGCTGGAGAGAACTGATGGGGTGTATCCGGTTTTAGATATGTGCATTCTAATGTGGATTCGCACGTGGGTTTGATGCCCCATTGACCTAGCACGACCGCTTTTTCGTACAAAACCCAAGTGGTAGTGTTATCGGCCTGTTCACTCTGGATAGGGCATCCCCGTGAGGAGGTGTGCTGCAGGTGGGTCTATCTCGCTTAGCATTGGTTCTCAAGGTCTCGATTCAACCATAATGCTGAACTGGCTCATAAGGCTCTGCATGGGGAATTTAACCAATTGAGTACCAAGCTCATTACGCAGGAAGGTTTCGAGGCTCTGAAAAACGAGCTGGATTACCTGTGGCGGGAGAAGCGTCCGGATGTGACGCAGAAAGTCACTTGGGCGGCCTCCCTGGGGGACAGAAGTGAAAACGCCGATTATCAATACAACAAGAAACTCCTGAGGGAAATTGATCGCCGGGTTCGCTACTTGCGCAAGCGACTCGAAGACATGAAGGTCGTGTCTTATTCGCCGGAACAGGAGGGTCGGGTTTTCTTCGGCGCCTGGGTCGATATCGAGAATGAAGAGGGTGAAACCAAGCGTTTCCGTATCGTCGGTTATGACGAGATATACGGGCAGAAGGATTACATCTCTATCGATTCGCCCATGGCCCGGGCGCTCTTGAAGAAAGAAGTCGGCGACGAGGCGATAGTGCAGACGCCCGGTGGAGAAATGTGCTGGTGGATCAATCAGATCGAATACGTGAAATGAACTGCCTGCGAGGGGCTTACCCCTCGCGCAGTACTGTCAGTGGGCTGGCATTCAAGGCCCGGCGTGTCCCGTAGACACCGGCACCGCCGATCAGCAGGGCACCGATAACAGGCAGGAGCAACAGCCAAGGATGTGGATGCCAGGGCAGGTCGAAGGCAAACCGATACAGCACCAGGCTCACCAGTTCCGATCCCAATGCCGCCAGTAGCCCGCTGACGACTCCCAGCAGCCCGAACTCGATACGCCGGGCCTTGACCAGTAATTGTCGTTCCGCACCCAGCGCCCGTAGCAGGGCGCCCTGACGAATACGCTCGTCCAGGGTGGCCTGCAGTCCGGAAAACAGCACGGCCATGCCGGCGGCGAGCACAAACAGCAGCACGTATTCCACGGCCAGGGTGACCTGGGCCAGGATGCTGCGCAGTTGTTCGAGCAGAGCCTCCACTTGCAGGATGGTCACTGCCGGAAACGCCCTGGACAACTCGACCACCTGCTGGTCATGACCCGCAGCCAGATAGAAGCTGGTCAGGTAAGTGGCGGGCAGATCCTGCAGCGTGCCCGGCTGAAAGATCATGAAGAAGTTGGGCTGGAAGTTGTCCCAGTTGATTTCTCGCAGGCTGGTCACCCTGGCCTCGCGGTTGACTCCGCCGACGCTGAATGTCATCTGGTCGCCGAGTTTGAGTTTCAGGCTTTCGGCCACCTGGGCCTCGACCGAGACGCCAGGCAAATCCCCTTCGGGCTGTTGTGCCCACCACAAGCCGCTGATGATCTTGTTGCCCGCTGGCAGATCCGCGGCCCAGGTCAGGCTCAAATCGCGCTGCACGGCGCGATCGCCACTGGAGTCCTTGCTGACGATTTCCCGGACCGGTTCGCCGTTGATGCTGATCAGCCGCCCTGGCACTACCGGATACAGCGGCGCGGAAGGGGCGGAAAGCGCCACCAGCTTGTCGGTGAAAGCTTGTTTGTCCGCGGGCAGGATATTCAGCGCGAAATAGTTTGGTGCGTTCTTGGGCAACTGGTTTTGCCAGGTGTCGAGCAATTCTCCACGTAACAGCGCAATCAAGGCCATCGACAGCAGAATCAAGCCGAAGGCCAGGGATTGCCCGGCAGCGGCCAAAGGATGCCGCAGCAGTTGGCCCAGCCCCAGGCGCCATGGCAGCGATGCCTTGGCCAGCAAGCGACGCAGACTCTGCAGGGCCAGCAGCAGTAATCCGCCCAGAACCAGGGCAGCAATGACGCCGCCGCCGAGCAAGGCAAAGGTCAACAGCAGATCCAGGCTCAGGCGCCACATGATCAAGCCCAGGGCCAGCAAGGCGGCGCCATACACCATCCAGGTGCTTGGGGGGATCGGCAGCAGGTCACGGCGCAACACCCGCAAGGGTGGGACACGCCCCAGCGCCGCCAGTGGCGGCAAGGCGAAACCGCCAAGTGCCACCAGGCCGGTGCCGATACCGGCGACAGCGGGAAGCAGCCCGCCAGGAGGCACATCGGTGGGTAGCAGGTCATGCAGCAGGTAAAACAGCCCAAGCTGGGCGAGCCAGCCGAGCAGCGCGCCGACGATGCTGGCCAGGATGCCGAGCAGGGCCAGTTGCAGGGTGAACAGCAGCATGGTTTCCCGGCGGGACAGGCCCAGGCAGCGCAGCAGCGCGCTGGCGTCGAAACGGCGGGAAGCGAAGCGCGCAGCGGACAGGGCAACCGCCACGCCTGCCAGCAGCACCGCCACCAGGCTGGCCATGTTCAAGTAGCGTTCGGCCTTGCCCAGGGCTCCGCCGATCTGGCGGTTGCCATCTCGGGCATCCTGCAGGCGCTGATTGGCCGCCAGGCCTGGCTTGATCAATTGGCGATAGGTTTCCAGGGCGCTTCCCGGCCCGCGCCAGAGCTCCTTGTAACTGACCCGGCTACCCGGTTGCACCACGCCGGTGGCGTTCAGGTCGCTCAGGTTGATCAGGACCCTGGGGGTCAGGCTATAGAAGTTGCCGGCGCGATCCGGTTCGTAAGTCAGTACCCGGCTCAGGCGCAGGGTTTTCATCCCGACGTCGATGCTGTCGCCGATTTTCAGGTCCAGCGCGGTCAATAGTCGGGCTTCGACCCAGGCTTCACCCGGTTGCGGACCACCGCCGGTTTCTTCCGTCGCGTAAGGGGCCGGGGCGCTTTTCAGTTCGCCGCGCAGCGGGTAGGCGTTGTCCGCGGCCTTGATACTGGAAAGCTGGATGCCATTGTCGGTGGCGATCACACTGGAGAACTCCACCACCTGTGCATGTTGCAGGCCCAGTTCCCGACCGCTCTGTATCTGTTCGGGCCGTGCTGGAGAGCTGCTTTCAAGCAGTAGGTCCGCGCCGAGAAACTCCGTGGCGCGCAACAGCATCGCGCTGTTGAGGCGCGCACCGAAATAGCCGATGGCGGTGCTGGCGGCTACGGCCACCACCAGGGCGAAGAACAATACCCGCAGTTCTCCGGCGCGGGCGTCGCGCAGAAGTTGGCGAACGGCAAGGCTGAACAGGCGCAACAGCGGCAGGCGTGCCATCAAGGCTCCAGGGGGGCGACCAGCAGGCCGGCTTCAAGGCGGATCAGGCGCCGGCAACGATGGGCCAGGCGTTCATCGTGAGTGACCAGGACCAGCGTCGTACCGCTTTCCTTGTTCAGATCGAACAGCAGGTCGCTGATGCGCTCGCCGGTGTGGCTGTCGAGGTTGCCGGTTGGCTCATCGGCGAACAGCACGTCAGGTTCGGCGGCGAAGGCGCGGGCGATGGCCACCCGCTGTTGTTCGCCGCCGGAGAGCTGGCGAGGCGAGTGACTCAGGCGCTGCCCGAGCCCGACGCGCTGGAGCAGTTCGGTCGCACGCTCGCGGGCATCCCGACGGCCGTCCAGCTCCATGGGCAACATGACGTTCTCCAGGGCATTGAGGCTGTCGAGCAGTTGGAACGACTGGAAGACGAAGCCCACATGCTCGGCCCTGATTCGGGCGCGCTGGTCTTCGTCCAATGTGCCGAGACTGCGACCGGCCAAGGTGACCTCGCCGCTGCTGGGCAGGTCGAGCCCGGCCAGCAGGCCGAGCAGGGTGGATTTTCCGGAGCCGGAACTGCCGACGATGGCCAGGCTGTCGCCTTTGTTCAGTTCCAGGCTGAGTTCGTGCAGGATGGTCAGTTCACCTTCCGCGCTGGGAACCACTTTGCTAAGGTTCCGCGCAGTGAGAATGCTTGCGCCCATGGAGAATCCGATGCGTGTGTGGTTTTTGAGTGCTGGCCTGGCCTTGATGTGCATGGCCCAGAACGCAGCGGCGGGTACAGTCCTGATCGTTGGCGATAGTATCAGCGCGGCTTTCGGCCTGGATACCCGGCAGGGGTGGGTGGCACTGCTCGAGCAACGGCTCAAGAGCGAAGGTTTCAACGATAAGGTGGTCAATGCTTCCATCAGTGGTGACACCAGCGCAGGTGGCCAGGCGCGGCTGCCGGCGCTGCTTGCAGAGCACAAGCCGGAGCTGGTGATTCTCGAGTTGGGCGGCAACGATGGCCTGCGTGGGCAACAGCCCACGCAATTGCAACAAAATCTTGCTTCGATGATCGACAGCTCCCAGGCCAGTGGTGCCAAGGTGCTGTTGCTTGGCATGCAGCTGCCACCCAATTACGGCGTGCGTTATACCCAGGCGTTTGCCGAGGTGTACAGCAAGCTCGCGAATGAAAAAAACGTAGCGCTGGTGCCATTTTTTCTGGAAGGGGTCGGCGGCAATCCCGAGCTGATGCAGGCCGATGGCATCCACCCTGCGGTCACCGCTCAGGGCAAGTTGCTGGAAAATGTCTGGCCGACGCTAAAACCGCTGCTTTGACGCTTTTCTACCGGCAGTGTTTCGGCTAATGTGGCGCCCCCGATTTGGAGCCCCCGATGCCGCGTCCCGCCTGGTCCCTGTTTGCCTACCAACTGATCGAGCCTGACGAACAGCTCGACCTGTTCGCCTGCCAGGAAGTCCGGGTGCACCTGGTGACGCGTCAGCTGGAGCTGGGCGGCTCTGCCGATCGCACGTTGTGCGGCACCTTGCTGCCCGCGCAACCGCGCTGGTCGAGTGTCGACCGGACCATTTTCCAGGACCAGCGCCTGTGTCCGTTGTGCCGAGCGATCCTCGAATCGCAAAAGCGCGGCACGCCACCTATCTGGCCAGAGTTGCGTTTCGAACTGTAAGGCAGCAAGTTCTCGCCCGGCTCCCTCTTTGCTGATGCAGCTGTTGCTCCCGCAGCCACGGGGGCGGGTGTACAATCACTTTTTTTACTCGTTGATCATGCGAAGGATTTTCCGGATGTTGCCGCGCTTTCCTGTCGTCACCCGTTGCCTGACGCTTGCCGCCTTCTGTGTGGCCGGCCCCGTTGCCGCATTGGAACTGCCTCTACCTCCACCGGGCGAAGATATCGTCGGTCAGGTACAGGTGATCAAGGCCAAGTACGAAGACACCTTTGCCGACCTGGGCACGACCTACGACCTGGGCTATTACGAGATGGTCGCGGCCAACCCGGGAGTGGATCCTTGGTTGCCGGGCGCGGGCACCGAAGTGGTGTTGCCGACGCGTTTCATCCTGCCGCCGGGACCTCGTGAAGGCATCGTGATCAACCTGGCTGAATATCGCCTGTACTACTACCCGAAAGGGCGGAACGTGGTGTACACCTTCCCCCTGGGTATCGGCCGGGAAGGTTGGGGGTCGCCGATCGCCCATACCAGCATTGTCGCGAAGACGCCGAATCCGACCTGGACTCCGCCAGCCTCGATCAAGGCCGAGCACGCCGCTGACGGTGACCCGCTGCCAAACGTGGTGCCGGCGGGTCCGGACAATCCGTTGGGGCCATTCAAGTTCACCCTGGGCACACCGGGCTACCTGATCCACGGTTCGAACAAGAAGTTCGGGATCGGCATGCGCACCAGCCACGGCTGCTTCCGGATGTTCAACAACAACGTCCTGGAAATGGCGAGCATGGTGCCGGTGGGGACATCGGTGCGCATCCTCAACGATCCGTACAAGTTCGGTATCAGCGCTGGCAAAGTTTATCTGGAGGCTCATACGCCGCTGGATGACAAGGGCAATCCGTCGGTCGTGGACAAGCACACCGCGGTGATCAACGCCTTGCTCAAGCGTGAAGACCTGGCCAATAACCTGCGGATGAATTGGGATGTAGTGCGCGACGTGGTGGCGGCCGAAGATGGTTTGCCAGTAGAGATCGCCGTACCGACCACTGCACCCGTAGTATCGGCGCTGCCTATCGATATGCAGCAGTAACGGCTGGAACAGCAACCCGTCGATGCTTTCGGGCGTCGACGGGTTTTTTATTGCCGCAAGAAAATCCGGGCAATAAAAAAGCCGACCCAATAAATGGATCGGCTCGATAACAATCCCGAGGGATTATTACTTGCGGCTAGCTTTTTCCAGCATACGCAGAGCGCGCTCGTTAGCTTCGTCAGCAGTCTGTTGTGCTTTTTGAGCAGCAGCCAGAGCTTCATCAGCTTTACGGTAGGCTTCGTCTGCACGAGCCTGGGCACGAGCTGCTGCGTCTTCAGTTGCAGTCAGACGAGCTTCGGTTTCTTTGGATACGCTGCTGCAACCGGTAGCCAGAACTGCGGCCAGAGCCAGAGCAGAGAATTTCAGAACGTTGTTCATCGTGTTCCCCTTCAAGGACTTTCTATTAAGTAGCTATCTCATCCGAGTGATGAAATGGCCGGCGTACATACTACCCATTACTTGTAGTAAGTAAACTGACGTAGCGCAAGAAGCAAAAAAAATTCTAGGCGTTGAATCTTTTTCGAGCAACTTTTTATCGATCTGTATAAAAAATACGCAACCTTGTCACCCTGTTGGGAGGTTGCGCTTGTTAACCGTATCTGCCGTAGAGCCCCTTTGCACGGCGCTTGCGGAGTGTAGGCTAAAGTCTATCTATATCGACTCGTCTACACTTTTGTTCAGAATCTGTGGGGCGCCTCACGCATCTTTGTCCATGTTGAGGTGACTTTAAATGGGTGGGCTCGTCTTAAATCTCAACATCCGGCGATGTTCAGGTTGTTGATCCTCAGGCGGTTTGATCGAGCGTTTTGCATGTGGCTGGGAACAGGTCCGGGGAAGTATCGACAGCAAACTGGCCTGATGCCAGTATCTTGAACGCAAGCGTCCCTTGAGCATTGGTGCCAATGGTGCCTACTATTTGAAACGTGCTCGGTCATGCGAGAGCGGCAAGCTCTCCTCGGTGTCCAGGCAGGCACGGGGTGGCGTAGTTGTTCCTTCGCCGGAAAAACATCGGTAAGGTAGGGGTCAGAATCCAAGACCCGCGAGGAGTAGTGATGAGCGAGGCGTTGTCCATCCACCATGACCAGGCTGGTCATCAATTCGAGACCAATGTGGACGGTCATCGTGCCTACCTGACCTATATGGACCTGGGTAAGCAGACCCTGGATATTTATCGGACGTTCGTGCCTAACGCGCTGCGTGGTCGTGGTATTGCCGCGGCACTGACCGAGCAGGCGTTGGAATATGCTGACCGCATGGGTTACACGGTAATTCCGTCGTGCTCATATGTGGAGCGCTATATGGAGCGCCATCAGCGCCACGCCGCGAAACTCTGAGCGGGGACGCCAAAAAAACGCCGGGCTTGGCCCGGCGTTTTTGTGTCTGCGATACGGGGTCAGGTACGAGCCCGTTTTGGCAGGACGTCCTTGAGCTTGGCGTGCATGCTGCGCAAGGTTTTCTCGGTGCTTTCCCAATCGATGCAAGCATCGGTGATCGACACGCCGTATTGCAGTTCGGCCAGGTCCTTGGGAATTGCCTGGCAGCCCCAGTTCAGGTGGCTTTCGACCATCAGGCCGATGATTGACTGGTTGCCTTCGAGAATCTGGTTGGCCACGTTCTCCATCACCAGCGGCTGCAAGGCCGGGTCCTTGTTGGAGTTGGCGTGACTGCAGTCGACCATGATGTTCGGCTTGATCTTCGCCTTGTTCAGCGCCTGCTCGCAGAGGGCCACGCTGACCGAATCATAGTTCGGCTTGCCATTACCGCCGCGCAGAACCACATGACCGTAGGCATTGCCCTTGGTGGTGACGATGGATACGCCGCCTTCCTGGTTGATGCCGAGGAAGCGGTGAGGGCTGGAAACCGATTGCAGGGCGTTGATGGCAACGGTCAGGCCGCCGTCGGTGCCGTTCTTGAAACCTACCGCCGAAGACAGGCCGGAAGCCATCTCGCGGTGGGTCTGGGATTCGGTGGTACGTGCACCGATCGCCGACCAGCTGATCAGGTCCTGCAGGTATTGCGGGGAGATCGGGTCCAGCGCTTCGGTGGCGGTCGGCAGGCCCATCTCGGCCAGGTCCAGCAGCAGCTGGCGACCGATGTGCAGGCCGTCCTGGATCTTGAACGAGTCGTCCAGGTACGGGTCGTTGATCAAGCCTTTCCAGCCAACGGTGGTCCGTGGTTTCTCGAAGTACACGCGCATCACCAGATAAAGGGTGTCGGAGACTTCGGCGGCCAGAACTTTCAGGCGCTCGGCATATTCGTGAGCCGCCTTGATGTCGTGGATCGAGCACGGGCCGATGACGACGAACAGGCGGTGGTCGGTGCCGTCGAGAATATTGCGGATCACTTCGCGACCCTTGGTCACGGTGCGTAGGGCGGCGTCGCTCAGCGGGATGTCACGCTTGAGCTGGTCGGGAGTGATCAGGGTTTCGTTGGAGGCGACGTTAAGGTCGTTGATCGGTAAATCAGCCATCGTGTTACTCGTCAGGTCACGGGTGCCGGCCGCCAGCGATCCCCGCGCGGCGGTGCACAGCGGATTTAAGCGCGTCGGGGAGCCGAACCTTAGCGCGTTACACCGGGGCTCGACAATGGGCAGAGGCGGGTTTAATCCAGCGCTGGCTGCATAAAAGCCTGGTGAACCCGGTCATGGGAGAACTCGGCGGCATGCTGTTCGACCCATTGCTGGGCCAGGGCTTCGATCTGTCGCTGCTCAGCCTGGGGCTCATGCAGGTGGCAGTAGTGGGTGATCTGGCACACCTGCTCACTCATCCGGGCATGGAACAGGGTCTGCTCGTCGATGAAGGCGATCCCCACCAGATAGCCATGCTTGCGTCGCAGGCACCAGGCCACATAGCCGTTGTAGCGGGCGTTTTCACCCAGTGTGGGGATGCAGATTTCCAGTGCGGTGCCGCGGCGCCAGGCGCGGTGATAATTGCAAGCCATGCCGCCGAGGCTGATAGTGTGCAACCGTTGACGCGAAATGCATGCGTGCTCGCGTAAGGTCATCTCAACCGGAACATCGTCAGGATGAGGAATGAAACGTCCCATGAACGCAGACTCCGAGTGTCGGCTATGTGACATTGTTTCCCCCAGTATAGTGGTCGAATTGGAGCTCACTGATTTCGATATCGATCAGCGGTTGTTGGCGATGAGCGGTGTTTCGCTGGTGATATTCACCAGCGTCGGCTGCGCCAGTTGTCGTTGGGCCCGGCAGCAGTTGCCCGGCTTCGATCTGCCGATCGAGCGGTTGTGCTGGATCGACGCGGGGAACAATGGCGGCGCGGTCGAGCGTTATCAGGTGTTTCACTTGCCGGCACTGTTCGTGGTGCGCGACGGTGAGTTTTATGGGGCCTTGCAGTCGCGCCTGACACCTGGCTCGCTCCGCGAGCGACTGGCACAGGCGCTGAACCGAATTCCAGAGGAGTTGCCTTGATGGAAGCAGTCCACACGCCGCGAATCGGCATTATCGGTACCGGAGCGATCGGTGGTTTCTACGGGATGCTGCTGGCGCGGGCCGGCCTGGATGTGCATTTCCTGCTGCGCAGTGAATTCGCCGCGGTCACCGAGCGGGGTTTGCAACTGCATAGCGCGGTGCATGGTGAGCTGACCCTGAATCCGGTCCAGGCCTATGCCAGTGCCGAAGACATGCCGCCCTGCGATTGGCTGCTGGTGGGGGCCAAGACCACCAGCAACGCCGAGCTGGCTCCGGCGATTCTTCGCGCGGCGGCTCCCGGCGCCAAGGTGCTGTTACTGCAGAATGGCCTGGATGTGGAGGACGGCCTGCGCGACCTGCTTCCCGACTCGTTGCATCTGTTGGGCGGTCTGTGTTTTATCTGCGTGCACCGTGCCGGCCCCGGGGTGATCGAGCATCAGGCGCTGGGCGCGGTGAACCTGGGTTATCACAGTGGCCCGGCAGCGCAGGACGACTCCCAGCGCCAGGCGATAGTGGAAGAGGGGGCTGCGCTGTTCCGCAAGGCCGGTATCGGCTCCCAGGCCATGGCCAACCTGCAGCAGGCGCGCTGGCAGAAACTGGTGTGGAACGTGCCCTATAACGGTTTGTCGGTATTGCTCAACGCTAGCACCACGCCACTGATGGCCGATGCCGACAGCCGCGAGCTGATTCAGGCCTTGATGCGTGAAGTGGTGCAAGGCGCCCTGGCCTGTGGTCACAGCATGCCGGACGGCTATGCTGAGCATTTGTTCAAGGTGACCGAAGGCATGCCGGACTATTGGCCGAGCATGTACCACGACTACCAGCACAAGCGAGCGCTGGAGCTGTCGGCTATCTATGTCGCGCCATTGGCCGCGGCCAAGGCGGCGGGATGCGAGCTGCCGAAAATGGAAGCCTTGTATCAGGCGTTGAGTTTTATCGACCGGCATAACGGTTGATCGCAGCATCGGGGGGAAGGGATATGGCAAAGGGCTTGGGCGGTAAACTGGTGGTGGCGATTTCATCGCGGGCCCTGTTCGATCTCAGCGAGAGCCATAAGGTCTATCTGGCCGAGGGGGTCGAAGCTTACCGCAAGTATCAGATCGATCACGAGGAGGAATCCCTCGAACCGGGCGATGCTTTTCCCCTGGTGAAAAAACTCTTGAGCCTCAATGCCAGCCTCGGCCGGGCGCGGGTCGAGGTGGTGCTGGTGTCGCGTAACAGTGCCGACACGGGCCTGCGGGTCTTCAACTCGATTCAGCATTACGGCCTGGATATTTCCCGGGCCGCGTTTGTTGGTGGGCGCAGCCCTTATCCCTACCTCGCGGCCTTTGGCTGCGACCTGTTTCTTTCCACCCATGCCGAAGATGTGCGCAGCGCACTGGACGCCGGGTTCGCCGCAGCGACCATTCTTTCCGGTGGCGCCCGACGCGCCGCCAGCGCCGAACTGCGGATCGCTTTCGACGGTGACGCCGTGCTGTTTTCCGATGAGTCGGAACGGGTCTATCAGCTCGGTGGCCTGGAAGCCTTTCAGGCCAAGGAGCGCGAGTCCGCCCGCGAGCCGTTGCGTGGGGGGCCGTTCAAAGGCTTCCTCGCCGCGCTCAATCTGTTGCAGCGCGAATTCCCCGACGATGGTTGTCCGATCCGCACCGCCCTGGTGACGGCGCGTTCGGCACCTGCCCACGAGCGGGTGATCCGCACCCTGCGCGAATGGGATATCCGTCTGGACGAATCGTTGTTCCTGGGCGGCCTGGAGAAGGCCGCCTTTCTCGAAGCCTTCGCCGCCGATGTGTTCTTCGACGATCAGGCGGGTCATTGCGAACTGGCTCGCGAAGTGGTCGCCACCGGTCACGTACCCCACGGTATCAGCAACGAAACCAAGGCTTAGCTCAATGTTCACGGGCTTGCGCGGGACGTCGTAGTCGCCTTGGCACTGCTAAGCTGAATCAATCTCCGCCATATTGGCAGTCGAGGAGGTCATATGATTCGTTCGATGCTGTATGCCACTGACCTCGGTCTGTATGCGCCCTACGTGATGCAACATGCCCTGGAGCTGGCTCGAACATTCAATGCCGAATTGCACGTGGTTCATGCGGTGGAGCCCATGGGACTGTTTGCCGAGTCGGTGTTGCAGAGTTATCTCGACGAACAGGCCCTGAATGAGTTTCACAGCCAGGGTCTGAGCACGGTGATGGCGAATATCGAGCAACGGGTACTCGACAGCTTTCGCGAAGAGTTGGGGGAGGGCATGCAGGATCTCGCGCTGATTCAGTCGGTCAGGGTCTTTCAGGGGGACCCCTCGCACGTCATTCTCGAGCAGGCGTCGAAACTCTCTGTGGATTTGTTGATCGTAGGAAGTCACAGCCATGGGGCGGGCGGTGAAACTCCATTGGGCAGGACGGCAGCCAGGGTACTGCAACTGGCCAAGGTTCCGGTTTACCTGGTGCCCTTGGTACAGCGTCGGCGTCTCGGAGATATCTGACGCGGTTGTTGGAATTTTCTTAAGAAAAGTTCTAGATTTATTCTTCGAACCATTAATATAGTTATATACCGTCGCTGATGCCCGTGGCGTCTACCTGCTTTGAGGGATTCATATGAAGCTTCAACAATTGCGCTACATCTGGGAAGTGGCGCACCACGACCTCAACGTCTCTGCTACAGCCCAAAGCCTTTATACGTCGCAACCGGGTATCAGCAAGCAGATCCGCCTGCTCGAGGACGAGCTGGGGGTCGAGGTATTCGCTCGCAGCGGCAAGCACCTGACTCGCGTCACCCCGGCTGGCGAACGCATCATCACCACCGCTGGCGAGATCCTGCGCAAGGTCGAAAGCATCAAGCAGATCGCCCAGGAATTCTCCAACGAGAAGAAAGGCACCCTGTCGATCGCCACCACCCATACCCAGGCCCGTTATGCCTTGCCGCCGGTGATCAGCAGCTTTATCAAGCAGTACCCGGATGTGGCGTTGCACATGCATCAGGGCTCGCCGATGCAGATCGCTGAAATGGCTGCCGATGGCACCGTCGACTTCGCCATCGCCACCGAAGCGCTGGAGCTGTTCGGCGATCTGGTGATGATGCCGTGCTACCGCTGGAACCGTTGCGTAGTGGTACCGCAGGGCCACCCGCTGACCAAGCTGCCGAAGCTGACCCTGGAAACCCTCGCCGAATACCCGATCGTGACTTACGTGTTCGGTTTTACCGGCCGCTCCAAGCTCGACGAAGCCTTCAGCCATCGAGGCCTGACGCCGAAGGTGGTGTTCACCGCCGCCGACGCCGACGTGATCAAGACTTACGTACGCCTGGGCCTGGGTGTGGGCATCGTTGCCAAGATGGCGGTCGATACCAAGCTTGATAGCGATCTGGTGGTACTGGATGCCAGCGAACTGTTCGAGTCGAGCATCACCAAGATCGGGTTCCGTCGCGGCACTTTCCTACGTGGCTTCATGTGCGACTTCATCGAGAAGTTCGCGCCGCACCTGACGCGCGAAGTGATGGCCAAGGCCATTCAGTGCCACAACAAGCAGGAACTCGAAGAGCTGTTCGACGGCGTCGAACTGCCTGTCCACTAAGTCGGGCTTACTTGACCTCGGTGACAGCGAACTGTTGCCGAGCGCCCGCGACGACGATCTCCAGTTCATCCCCCTCGAACTTGCCCAGCAGGCCTTTGCCCAACGGTGAACGAGGGGTGATGACTGTCACCGGTTGCCCCACCACCTCTACCTTCAGTCCCGCCCCATCCGGCGCCAGGAACAGCCATTGTTCGTGGCCGTTTTCGTCTTCGAGGCCCAGCAACGCGCCAACCTGGATACCGACCTGCTCATCGTACGGGCGCAGGGTCAGGTTCTGGCAGAGCGCCAGCGCCTGCCGGATTTCCTCGACGCGCCTGGCCTGGCCGGCGGCGAGATAGGAGGCCTCGAGCCCCAGGGTGTCGTATTTGTTTTCGGCAATGTTCTCTTCGTGGGTCGCCGCCTCATAGGCGGTCTGCGCCGCGCGCTGGGCGATCTCCAGATCGCCACGGAGTTTGTCGAGAATCAGTTGGTGGACCGTAGGTTTGTTCATGATCAATCGCAGAATTGCAGGACGTTGGCCCGGCTCTTTTCGCTCGGCGCCGTCTGGTCCTGTTGCAACCAGAACTGGCATTTCGGGTTGGACTGGTTGCGCAGGTTGCTGCGCGCATTATCCAGGGCCTGCTGCTGTTCGTTTTTACGCAGGTTTTCCTGGTACTGCTCGAACATGCGGTTGGACGCCGCCGATTCCGCGTTGGGCGGTTTTGCCAGCTGTTGCACGGCCTGGGCGACGGGCGCCAATTGCTGGTCGAACAGAAAACGCCAGGCCAGCCAGCAGGTCAGGGCAATCGCCAGAAAACCCAGCCACAATCCCAGGGCAATACTGCCGCTGAGTTGAAGTGCGTTTACGCTGATACGTAATGATCGACGGGGTGTCGGGCGATAGGGCATGGCAGCCTCCTGGCAGGCGGTGTCGGCAAGCTGCGATTGTCGCACGAAGATTATCGGCGTTGGCTCTTCTGTCAGTAGCCATTTATGCGGACAATCGGCGCCTTTGCCAAATGGAGCCCGGAATGAAAGCCTCCTGGGATATTTTCTGCAGCGTCGTCGACAACTACGGCGATATCGGCGTGACCTGGCGGCTGGCCCGGCAACTGGTGGCCGAACATCAGTGCGCGGTGCGGCTGTGGGTGGATGACCTGCGGGCCTTCGAGCGTTTGTGTCCGCCCATCGATATCGCCTTGCCTCAGCAATGGCAGGAAGGCGTCGATGTGCGTCACTGGCCAACCGAGTGGTCGCCGGTGGCGGCTGCCGATGTGGTGATCGCGGCCTTTGCCTGCCAGTTGCCAGCGGCTTATATGGAGGCGATGGCCGAGCGTGAACATACCCCTTTGTGGCTGAACCTCGATTACCTCAGCGCCGAGACCTGGGTGACCGGCTGCCACGGCCTGCCCTCGGTGAAGTTCAAGGGCGTGCAGAAGTACTTCTTTTTCCCCGGGTTTCAAGCCGGCACCGGTGGGCTGCTACGCGAGGCTGGATTGCTGGAGCGGCGCAGGGCGTTTCAGCAGGACCCCCTGGCCCGGCAACGCTTCCTGGAAGGGCTCGGCGTATTTGCTGCACCTGGCGCGCGATTGATGTCGCTGTTCGCCTATGAGAACGCCGGCCTGGCCAGTTGGCTGCAAGCGCTGGCTGCCGACTCGCGGGCTACCCATCTGCTGGTTCCCGAAGGGCGGATCCTCGGTGACGTACAACACTGGTTGGGTGTCGAGGCGCTGGCGGCGGGTGCGGTGCAGGTCCGTGGGGCCTTGACGGTACAGGTGCTGCCGTTCGTCCGACAGGAGGAATACGACCAGCTCCTGTGGTCCTGCGATTTCAACGCGGTACGCGGTGAGGACTCGTTCGTGCGTGCGCAATGGGCCGGCCGGCCGATGCTCTGGCACATTTATCAACAGGACGAAGACATTCACCTGGACAAGCTCGACGCCTTTCTCGAGCTTTATACGCAGGGGCTGTCGCCAGAGGCCAAGGCGGCGCTGATCGACCTGTGGCGGGCCTGGAATGCCGGAGGCGAGATGGCGCAAGGCTGGAAAAAGCTGCTCGAACACTGGCCGGAAGTGGCTGCTCACGCCGAAAAGTGGTGTCTGGAACAGGGCTCGCAGCCCGATCTTGCTGCGGCGCTGGTGCAGTTTTATCTAAATTGGATATGATACGCGGCCTAGATTTTTGTAAATCCCATCCAAATTCGGATATTCGCAATGAAAACTGGTAAAGAACTCAAACCCGGTACCGTGATCCGTATCGACAACGATCCTTGGCTGGTTCAGAAAGCTGAATTCACCAAGTCCGGTCGTAACAGCGCGATCATGAAGACCAAACTGAAGAACCTGCTGACCGGTTACAAGACCGAAACCGTTTACGGTGCGGACGACAAACTGGACGACGTGATCCTGGATCGCAAAGAAGCGACCCTGTCGTTCATCAGCGGCGACACCTACACGTTCATGGACACCACCGACTACACCATGTACGAGCTGAACGCTGAAGACATCGAAGCCGTTCTGCCGTTCATCGAAGAAGGCATGACCGACGTTTGCGAAGCCGTGTTCTTCGAAGACCGTCTGGTTTCCGTTGACCTGCCGACCACCATCGTGCGCCAGGTTGACTACACCGAAGGTTCCGCTCGCGGCGACACTTCGGGCAAGGTGATGAAGCCTGCCAAACTGAAGAACGGTACCGAGCTGTCGGTTGCGGACTTCATCGAAATCGGCGACATGATCGAGATCGATACTCGCGAAGGCGGCTCCTACAAAGGCCGCGCCAAGGTTTAAGCCCCTGCTTGAATCCTTAGCCACGAAAAAGCCCGACCATCGAGTCGGGCTTTTTTGTGGCCGAAGGCCTGGGTGGCAAACTTACTTCAGATGTTGCTTGAGCTCATCGGATGCCTGCAGCAGTGCCGAACGCACTGCGGGTACCTGGCTGACCACGTTGAGCAGGCCGTAGTCGTGGATCATCCCGTTGTAACGCACCGAGGTCACGGTCACGCCGGCTTCGTCCAGCTTGCGGGCATAGGCTTCGCCTTCGTCGCGCAGTACGTCGGCGCCGGCCGTCTGGATCAGCGCGGGTGGCAGGCCCTTGAGCTGGGCGCTGGTGGCGCGCAGCGGTGAAGCGTAGATCTCGTTACGCTGCTGGGCATCGGTGGTGTAGTTGTCCCAGAACCACTTCATCATGTTTTTGCTGAGAAAGTGCCCCTCGGCATATTGGTTATACGACGCCGTTTCGAAATTCGCGTCGGTCACCGGCCACAACAACAGCTGGAACCGGATCGCTGGCGTGCCCTTGTCCTTGGCCATCAGGCTGACCACGGCGGCCATATTGCCGCCGACGCTGTTGCCGGCAACCGCCAGGCGCTTGCCGTCGACGTTGATTTCCTGGCCATGCTCGGCCACCCATTGGGTGGCCGCGTAAGCCTGATTGATCGCCACCGGGTAATGCGCTTCCGGAGACGGCGTGTAATTGACGAATACCGCCGCCGCCCCGGACCCCACCACCAGGTCCCGCACCAGCCGTTCGTGGGTCGGGAAGTCTCCCAGTACCCAGCCGCCGCCGTGGAAAAACATGAACACTGGCAACGTGCCTTTCACCCCGGCCGGTCTGACGATGGTCAGGCTGATGGCCTGGCCGTCGACGTCGATGGTCTTCTGGCTGATATCCGCCTTGGGCAGCGTCAGCTTGACCCCGGCCTGGGCACCGACCAGCACGGCCCGTGCCTCTTTGGGTGTCATCTGTTCCATCGGCTTGCCGCCGCCGGCGTTCAAGGCGTCGAGGAACGCCTGGGTGTTGTGTTCGACCCCGCCTTCGGCGAACGCCGTGTTGATGGACAGGGCGAGAAGGCTACCGGTCAAGACCTTGCTGAAAGTGTTCATGTTCGTCTCCTGGGCGGTGCGGGCGCTGGCGCGCAGCTGGGTTAGACAGTCACGTGCAGACGTACGTCGACGTTGCCGCGGGTGGCGTTGGAGTAAGGGCAGACCTGGTGAGCCGCTTCGACCAGGGACTGCGCGTCGCTCTGTTCAAGACCTGGCAGGCTGATATGCAGGTCGATGTCCAGGCCGAAGCCGCCAGGAATCTGGCCGATGCCGACGTGCGCAGTGATCGACGCGTTGTCCGGGATCTTGCGCTTGCTTTGGCTGGCGACGAATTTCAGGGCGCCGATAAAGCAGGCGGAGTAGCCGGCGGCGAAGAGTTGCTCAGGGTTGGTCGCCTGGCCGCCGGCACCACCGAGTTCTTTGGGGGTGGAGAGTTTGACGTCGAGGATGTTGTCACTGGAGACGGCGCGACCATCACGGCCACCGGTTGCGGTTGCGACTGCGGTATAGAGAGTTTGCATGGTGTGAGCCTCTTGGGTTTCGAATTTCTGCGCTAAATGTTTGCGCGCTAAGTAAGTGTGAAATAAATGTATCGCTCAAATATTTTGTGCGCAAGATAATTTTTTGAAAAAAGCTCGGAAATGCTTACCAGCAGTCCATGTTTTTTGGCTAAGCGAATGATTTAAATAATATTTTTATCGAGAAATTTTTTCGTCGATACGCTGTTGTCGGCAACGAAACAGAGAGAATCGCGAGCAAGCGCTCCTGCAGAAAGGCAGGGCGTGCTCGCGAGCGCGCCGTTAAAGGCTGTCTTGCAGATGGCCGCGCAGGTTCAGCAGGTCGGCCTGCAGTTTGCGCAGTTGCTCCAGGGTCAGGCCGCTGGCGCCGAGGAT
Source organism: Pseudomonas sp. GW821-FHT02B10 (assembly GCF_059421865.1). Taxonomy (NCBI): domain Bacteria; kingdom Pseudomonadati; phylum Pseudomonadota; class Gammaproteobacteria; order Pseudomonadales; family Pseudomonadaceae; genus Pseudomonas; species Pseudomonas sp. GW821-FHT02B10. The sequence continues at coordinate 175,544 of NZ_JBWKVU010000008.1, forward strand.
GCATTGGGGAACGCCGCGCGCCCGGTCATACAGGGCCCGGCCTTGCTCGGTCAGTTCGATGATCACCACCCGTTCGTCTTCGCGGCTGCGGGTCCGGCTCAGCAATCCCTCGGCTTCCAGGCGCTTGAGCAAGGGCGTCAATGAACCGGGATCGGTCAGCAGGCGACTACTGATCTCGCCGACGGTCAGGCCGTCCTGCTCCCAGAGCACCATCATTGCCAGGTACTGGGGATACGTCAGGCCCAGCTCCTGCAGCAGTGGTTTATAGACTTTGGTCATCAGCAACGAAGTCGAGTGAAGGGCGAAACACAACTGGTTATCCAGCAGCAGATCGTCGCATTTTTCCGGGGTGGAGCCTTTGGTGTTCATGGTCGGGCCTTGATCGATACTCGCCCTGAATCTAGCGGGCGAATCTTTAATGCGCCAGATAATTCTCACGAGTGCTCAGCCCATGGCGCTCTGCAGGGCCAGATCCCAGGGCGGAATCGGACTGAAGCGAGTCTTCAGGTATTCCAGCAACAGGCGGCTGCGAGCGTTGGTGTGCTGTTCCAGGCGCAAGGCGTAGATACCGGCGCTTTCCGGTTTGGGCAGGCCGGTTTCGCAGAACAGTGGCAACAGTTCCCCTCGCAGCAGGTATTCGCTGGCCAGCCAGGTCGGCAGGTGGGCGATGCCCAGCCCGGCCAGGGCTCCGGATAGCAGGGCCTCGGCATTGTTGGCGCTCATGCGGATGCGTTGTGGGCGATGAGTCTGCAACTGCCCGTCCAGTTCGAAGCGCCAGGCGAACAGTGGGGCCAGGCCGTCCCAGTCCAGGCCGTCGTGCTGGCTCAGCTCGGCGGGATGCACCGGGGTGCCGCGCAGCTTGAGGTAGGCCGGGCTGGCGCAGGCGATGCGCACGATGCTCGCCAATGATGTCGCCACCATCCGGGTATCGACCCTTTGCCCGGCGCGCAGCACCAGATCGACCTTGCCCAGGTGCGAGCCCTGCATGTCGACGAAGCTGTCGATCAGGTGCAACTGCACATCGAGCCCCGGATAGAGCATCAGGAAATCGGCGATCGCCGGCGCCAGGTGTCGCCGGCCGAACGCCGCGGGAGCGTCGATGCGGATCAGGCCTTCCGGCGCGTGGCTCAAGGACACGGCTTCCGCCCGCGCCAGTTGCAGTTCGGCGACGATGCGCCGGGCGCGTTCGGCAAAGGCCTGGCCAGCCGCCGTCGCCACCACCGCGTGGGTGGTGCGCATGAACAGCTTGCTGCCGACGGCACTTTCCAGGCTGTCGATACGCCGGGCCACCGCCGAAGGGGTCAAGGGATGCCGGCGGGCGGCGGCGGAAAAACTCCCGGCTTCCAGCACATCGAGGAACAGGCCGAGCTGGTCGGTGAGGGCGTTGGGGTTCATGGTGGGCATTTGCCTGTGCGAATTTGGCAAAGCCATTGTGCGTTGCTGTGCGTTTCCGCACCAGAGCCGACTGCGTAGCATGCAAGGCCTGAGTGAGGAGAGCGGCGGTGATCGATTTAGCGACGTATGTGGTATTGGGCGCGGCGCTGGGCACGGTGGGCGGCTTGTTCGGGATCGGTGGAGGGCTGATTGCGATTCCGGTGCTGGGTGTGTTGTTCGGGCTGGACCAGCAGATCGCCCAAGGCACGGCGTTGGTGATGGTGGTGCCGAACGTGATGCTCGCGCTGTGGCGTTATCACCAGCGCAACCGGATCGAGGCGCGCCATGCGTTGCCGTTGGCCCTGATGGGCTTCAGTTTTGCCTGGCTCGGTTCGATCTGGGCGGTGGGCATCGATGCCCAAGTCATGCGGATCGGCTTCGTCGCGTTCCTGGTGGCCTTGTCGGCCTACAACCTGTTGCGCATGTTCCTGGCCAATGCCCCGGCTTCGGCGCAGATGCGCTATCCCTGGCCGTGGCTCGGTGTGCTGGGTGCGGCTTCCGGGGCCATGGGCGGGCTGTTCGGCGTCGGCGGCGCGGTGGTTGCCACCCCGGTGCTGACCAGCGTGTTCGGCACCACCCAGGTGGTCGCCCAGGGGCTGTCGCTGGCCCTGGCCCTGCCCAGCACCGGGGTGACCCTGGTGACCTACGGGGTGCATCAGGAGGTGGACTGGATGATCGGCCTGCCGCTGGCGGCGGGTGGGCTGTTGAGCATCAGTTGGGGGGTGAAAATCGCCCATGCGCTGCCCGAGCGAATGCTGCGCGGGCTGTTCTGCGGCTTCCTGGTGGTCTGCGCGGTGATGCTCGCCTTTAAAGTTTGAAGCCTTCGACTATGTGCTCGGCCAGGCATTCGGTGATGGGCGAAGGCGTGTTGAGGTTGCGCACCAGCATGATGCTGGCCTCGGGCAGCAGGGGCAGATCTTCGGCGGCGCCCAGGATGCGCATGTCCGGGGTGATCAGGCTTTCCAGCTGCGCGGTGATCGCTAGGCCGGCGCTGACCACGGCCATCAGTGCCGACAGGCTGGAGCTGTTGTAGGCTATGCGATAGTCGCGCCCGGCGGCGTCCAGCGCATTGCAGGCCCACTGCCTGCAGAAGCAATCGCTGTTGAACATCGCCAGGGGCAGCGGCGTCTGTTCGTGGGGGCAGAACCCCTGGGCCTCGGCCCAGACGAAACGCTCCTTGCGCAGCAACTGGCCGATTTCGCTGCCCGGCTCGCGGGTGACGATAGACAGGTCCAGATCCTGGCGCAGCAGCAGTTGCTTGGACGATTCGCAATGCACCTCGATCTGGATCAAGGGATAGGCCTGGGCAAAGCGCGACAGGATCCCCGGTAGAAAGCGCATCACGTAATCGTCCGGCGTACCGATGCGCACGGTGCCGACCATGTGCGGCTCGCGCAGGGTGTTGAACACCTCGCTGTGCAGTTTCAGGATGCGCCGTGCGTAACCCAGCAGCACCTGGCCTTCGGCGGTCAGGCGTACCTGCCGGCCCTCACGCTGGAACAATTGGCGCTGCAACACGTCTTCCTCGAGCCGCTTCATCTGCATGCTCACCGCGGACTGGGTGCGATTGACCTGCTCCCCGGCCTTGGTGAAACCGCCCTGGTCGGCGATGGCGACGAAGGTGCGCAGGACCTCGGTATCAATGCTTGGGTAGCTGGACAATTCATCAAACTCCGAGATGTATTGCATAAGAAACATTCGTTGGATTGATCTTAGCCCTGGGTGGAGACTTGAGCCATCCCCACTGGAGGGCAAGACGATGAAAGGTCAAAAAGGTTTTGTATTGGCTCACAGGTTGGCATGGCATGGCGTTTCCTTGCGGCACCTGCTGCAGAGGATTGTCCGCTGGCATGAGCTGCACCGTGAACGCAACATGCTCGCTGGCATGAGTGACGAGGCGCTGAAGGATATCGGCCTCAGTCGCGCGGATGTGGAGCGGGAGACCGTGCGACCGTTCTGGGACGATCCGATGCACAAGTGAATGTCAAAGCGCTACACAAGCCACTTCTCACTGAGGTAGTTTGCGGGCAGACAAGGAGATTGCCATGCCCGCAGAACTGTCCTTTTCCCTCAAGCAGGCTCGGCGTCTGGCGCTGGCCGCCCAAGGTTTTTCCGGGCGGCAGGCGCCTGCGACGATCAGGCCCGCACAGCTCAATCGCCTGATCGCGCGCCTGGGCATCCTGCAGATCGATTCGGTCAATGCCCTGGTGCGTTCGCACTACCTGCCGCTGTTTTCCCGCCTTGGCGACTATCCCGCGCAACTGCTGGATCAGGCTGCCTGGAGCCAGGGCCGGCAACGCACGCTGTTCGAATACTGGGGCCACGAAGCCTCGTTGCTGCCGCTGTCGCTGTACCCGCTGATGCGTTGGCGCATGCAGCGGGCCAGCCAGGGGCAGGGGATCTACCAGCAGTTGGCGCGTTTCGGCCAGGAGCAGCAGGCGACTATTCGCCGGGTGCTGGCCGCGGTCGAGGAACAGGGTGCCCTCGGGGCGGGCAGCCTGTCGACCCGCGAGGAACGCGCCGGTCCTTGGTGGGACTGGAGTGCGGAGAAGCATGCGCTGGAATGGCTGTTCGCCGCCGGTGAGGTAACGGTCGCCGGCCGGCGTGGGTTCGAGCGTTTGTACGATTTGCCGGAGCGGGTGATTCCTTCGAGCATCTTGCAGCATTCGCCGCTCAGCGAGGCCGACGCCCAGCGCGGTTTGCTGCTGCATGCCGCCAGCGCCCTGGGCGTGGCCACCGAGAAGGATCTGCGCGACTACTTTCGCCTGGAGCTGGCAGACAGCCGGGCGCGCCTGGCGGAATTGCTGGAAGGCGGCGAACTGCTGGCCTGCGAGGTGGCGGGCTGGAAGCAAGCGGCGTATTGCCTGCCAGAGGCCAAGGTGCCGCGCAGCGTGCCGGCCAGCGCCTTGCTTTCTCCCTTCGATTCGCTGATCTGGGAACGCAGTCGTACCGAGCGCCTGTTCGATTTCCGCTATCGCCTGGAGATCTACACCCCGCAGCACAAACGGGTGTATGGCTATTATGTGCTGCCGTTTCTGCACCACGAACGGATCGCCGCGCGGGTCGACCTGCGGGCAGAAAGGGCGCAGGGGCGCCTGGCGGTGCATGCCGTGCATGAGGAGGATCAGGGGTTGGACGAGCAGGGGATGCAGGCGCTGGCGAGCAGCTTGCGGAGCATGGCCGACTGGCTGGGGCTGGCCGACATCCAGCTCAATTGCCCAAGGGACAGCGCCCAGCGCTTGCGTGCGTTTCTTTGACCAGCATCGATCATCCAGCTTCCCCTGGATGATCGAATGCTAGGAGTTCAACGCTTGACCTGTTTCAAGGTCTCGGCAATCAGGAACGCCAGCTCCAGCGACTGATCGGCGTTCATCCGTGGGTCGCAATGGGTGTGGTAGCGATCCGACAAAGCATCTTCGGTAATCGGCCGCGCACCACCGATGCACTCGGTGACGTTCTGCCCGGTCATCTCGATGTGGATACCGCCGGCATAACTGCCCTCGGCTTCGTGGACCTGGAAGAACTGCTTCACCTCATTGAGGATCTGCGCGAAATCGCGGGTCTTGTAACCGCTGCTGGCTTTGATGGTGTTGCCATGCATCGGATCGGAACTCCACAGCACCTTCTTGCCTTCGCCTTCCACAGCGCGGATCAGCTGCGGCAGGTGGTCGCCGACCTTGTTCACACCCATACGCACGATCAGGTTCAGGCGGCCCGGATCGTTGTCCGGGTTGAGGATGTCGATCAGGCGGATCAGCTCCTCGGTGTTCATGCTCGGGCCCACCTTGACCCCGATCGGGTTATTCACCCCGCGCAGGAATTCGACGTGGGCGCCGTCGAGCTGGCGGGTGCGATCGCCGATCCACAGCATGTGCGCCGAGCAGTCGTAATAGTCGTTGGTCAGGCTGTCGCGACGGACGAAGGCTTCCTCATAGTTCAGCAGCAGCGCCTCGTGGGCGGTGAAGAAGCTGGTCTCGCGCAGCTGCGGCGAGCTGTCCATGCCGCAGGCGCGCATGAAGGCCAGGGTTTCGTCGATGCGGTCGGCCAGCTGGCTGTACTTCTCGGCCAGGGCGGAGTTGGCGATAAAGTCCAGGTTCCATTTGTGCACCTGGTGCAGGTCGGCAAAACCGCCCTGGGCAAAGGCGCGCAGCAGGTTCAGGGTGGCGGTGGCCTGGTGATAGGACTGCAACAGGCGGTCCGGGTCCGGCACCCGGCTTTTCGCATCGAAACCTATGCCGTTGACGATATCGCCGCGGTAGGCCGGCAGGGTCACGCCATTGATGGTTTCGTCGTTGGCCGAGCGCGGCTTGGCGAACTGGCCGGCCATGCGCCCGACTTTGACCACCGGGCAACCGGCGGCGAAGGTCATGACGATCGCCATCTGCAGCAGGACCTTGAAGGTGTCGCGGATCTTCGCCGCCGAGAACTCGGCGAAGCTCTCGGCGCAATCGCCACCCTGCAACAGAAAGGCACGACCCTGGGTCACTTCGGCAAACTGGCGGCGCAACTCCCGGGCTTCGCCGGCAAACACCAGCGGCGGGTAGCTGGCCAGGGTCTGCTCGACCTGCAACAGGTGTGTGGCGTCGGGGTAGACGGGTTGTTGCTGGATCGGCAGGGCGCGCCAGCTGTCAGGGCTCCAGGGTTGGCTCATCACGGACTCGGGGGTTTTTAAGGTCGGACAGGCATGTTATCAGCAATTAGTGCGTGACCTGTTCCCGCCGGTTCGCGGACAATCGCGCCTTTCCCGCTCGGCGCCGAGCGGCCGGTTTATCGCGACGGCGAGGTTGAGCCCCGTCGCGGCTAGGAGAAGAGATGACTGAGGAGCGCGTCGAGCGCCTGCTCGCCGAAGTGCACGATGAGTTCGGCATGATTCGGGTACTGGAAGTGGCGGATTACCGCTTCCTCGAATTTGGCGATGCCATCGAGCAGAGCTGTGTGTTTATCGCCGACCCGAGCTGGCTGGAGTACGACTACACCCGCGCCATGCTGATCGGCGCGCTGTGCCATGAGCAGCCCGAGAGCGCGCTGTTTCTCGGCCTGGGCGCCGGCACCCTGACTCAGGCCTGCCTCAAGTTCCTGCCGCTGGACGATGTCGAGGCCATCGAGCTGCGCCCCGACGTGCCGCGCCTGGCTATCGAGTACCTGGGGCTGGATGACGATCCGCGTCTGTATATCCGGGTGGGCGATGCGCTCGAACTGCTGGACAGCGCCGAGTCGGCGGACCTGATTTTCGTCGACCTGTACACCGATGTCGGGCCGGGCGTCGGACACCTGGCCTGGGGTTTCCTGGAAAACTGCCAGAAGCGCCTCAACCCGGGCGGCTGGCTGGTGATCAACCAGTGGGCCACCGACGATGGCAAGCCGCTCGGTGCAGCCTTGCTGCGCGGGCTTTACCACCGGCATTACTGGGAGCTGCCGGTGAAGGAGGGCAACGTGATTCTGATCGTGCCGTCCGATCTGGAGCAGGGTCTGGACATGGACGGCCTGAGCGCCCGGGCCGAGGCGCTGGCGCCACGTCTGGGCTATTCGTTGCAGTCGTTGATCAAGTGCATCCGGCCGGCGACCTGAGTCGGCTGGTCGAGCGTATCTGTAGGCGCGAGGCTTGCCTGCGATAGGGCCTCGCATTCACCACGGGTTCAGACCCCTCAACATCCCTTGAACACCCCCGGGCGTTTCTCGAGCATCGCTCGCACACCTTCCTTGGCGTCCTCGCTGTTCAACAGCGCCTTCACCAGCGGCGGCAGCCCCTGCGCTGCCGCGCTTTCTCCTTCGAGCCGGGCTTGTCGGGCCGACATCAGGGTCGCCTGAACCCCCAGCGGGGCCTGACAGGCGATCCGTTCGGCGAGGGCCAGGGCGCGGGGCAGCAGGTCTTCGCTGGCCATCACCTCCTGCACCAGCCCCAGGCGCAGGGCTTCATGGGCGTCGAATTCGTCGCCGGTGAGCAACCAGCGCATGGCATTGCCCCAGCCGGCGATCTGATGCAGGCGCAGGGTGGCGCCGCCAAAGGGAAAGATGCCGCGTTGCACTTCCAGCTGGGCGAAGCGGGTATTGCTGGCGCACAGGTTGATATCCGCCGCCAGCATCAGCTCGATGCCTATGGTCAGGCAGTAGCCCTGCACCGCGACTATCACCGGTTTGCTGACCCGCGGCCCGGCGAAGACACCCCAGGGGTCGCAACCGCCGGCCGGTGCCTGCCAGCCTTCGGCGAGTTTCGCCCCGACGTTGGCCAGGTCCAGCCCCGCGGTGAAGTGCTCGCCATGGCCGAACACCACGGCGACCCGGGCCTCGCTGCTGGCCTCGAACTCGCCGTAGGCCAGGCTGAGTTGATCGAGCAACTGCAGGTCGAAGGCATTGCGCTTGGCGACCCGGTCCAGGCCGATGAGGAAGAGATGACCACGTTGTTCACGGCTGACGCGACTGCAACTGGGCTGGCTCATGGGGCATTTCCTCGGACGGTAAAGAGTGTCTCGGACCGACGGTATCGGCCGGCAAGATGAACCGTTTAAGCGTCATCCCCCGACAGGCGTGGGCCTGTGCAAAATAGACCTTTGCCGGATTATCCGCAAAGCCTGTGACAACTAGGTATTCAGCGGTTTTTTCCGATAAAAAAAACTCCCTTTTTTGAGTAATTCCGGTATAGTGCGCGCCGGCCTTTAACCGGGCCTCGTTTAGGTGATGCAATTCCCCGAAGTCAGCTTCGGCTGCTTGTCCGCTGCGCGGACTATCCTTGACGTTCATTTCTTTCAATCGTTTTCGCAAATCCCCGCCGACAAAGCTGCCAGGGTGACTCTTGAGTCTTACACGGCATGCGCAGCTTTGGAGCATGGGTCTTTGCGGATGCACTTAGAGGCAGACCCATGACCCAGGAAATCGGCGGCTTCGCCGCTCTTGAACTTCATCCCAATATTGTCGCTGCAGTAGTCGCTACCGGCTATGAAGAGCCTTCGGCCATTCAGCAGCAGTCGATCCCGATCATCCTCGCCGGTCACGATATGATTGGTCAGGCGCAAACCGGTACCGGTAAGACCGCCGCGTTCGCCCTGCCTATCCTGCACCGCATTGATCCGTCCAAGCGCGAGCCGCAAGCTCTGATCCTGGCCCCAACCCGTGAGTTGGCGCTGCAAGTTGCAACCGCTTTCGAAACCTACGCCAAGCAAATGCCGGGCGTAACTGTTGTGGCTGTCTACGGCGGCGCGCCGATGGGCCCACAACTGAAAGCAATCCGTAATGGCGCACAGATCGTTGTCGCCACTCCGGGCCGTCTGTGCGACCACCTGCGTCGCGACGAAAAAGTCCTGGCTACCGTGAACCACCTGGTTCTCGACGAAGCCGACGAAATGCTGAAACTGGGCTTCATGGATGACCTGGAAGTCATCTTCAAGGCCATGCCGGAAACCCGTCAGACCGTACTGTTCTCGGCCACCCTGCCGCAGTCGATCCGTGCGATCGCCGAGCGTCACCTGAAGGACCCGAAACACGTCAAGATCCAGAGCAAGACTCAGACCGTCACCGCGATCGAACAGGCTCACCTGTTGGTTCACGCTGACCAGAAGACTTCTGCTGTTCTCAGCCTGCTGGAAGTGGAAGATTTCGACGCCCTGATCATGTTCGTGCGCACCAAGCAAGCGACCCTGGACCTGGCCAGTGCCCTGGAAGCCAAAGGCTACAAAGCTGCTGCGCTGAACGGCGACATCGCCCAGAACCAGCGTGAGCGTGTGATCGACTCCCTCAAGGATGGCCGCCTGGACATCGTTGTGGCGACTGACGTTGCCGCCCGTGGCCTGGACGTACCGCGCATCACCCACGTATTCAACGTGGACATGCCGTACGACCCGGAATCCTACGTGCACCGTATCGGCCGTACCGGCCGTGCCGGTCGCGAAGGTCGTGCGCTGCTGCTGGTGACTCCACGCGAGCGCCGCATGCTGCAAGTGATCGAGCGTGTAACCGGTCAGAAGGTTGCCGAAGTTCGCCTGCCGGACGCTCAAGCCGTTCTCGACGCGCGCATCAAGAAGCTGACCAACAGCCTGTCGCCGCTGGTCGCTGACGCTGAATCGACCCACGGTGATCTGCTGGATCGCCTGACCGCCGATATCGGTTGCAGCCCGCGTGCCCTAGCCGCGGCCCTGCTGCGCAAGGCCACCAACGGTCAGGCGCTGAACCTGGCAGCGATCGAGAAGGAACGCCCACTGGTGCCGAACAGCGCGCCACGTGGCGACCGTCCTGAGCGTTCCGGCGATCGTCCTGATCGCGGTGAGCGTGAGCGTCGCGCGCCGATGCCTCTGGCTGAAGGTCGTGCCCGTTGCCGTACCGCGCTGGGCGCGCGTGACGGTATCGCGGCCAAGAACCTGCTGGGCGCCATCCTCAATGAAGGCGGCCTGGCCCGCGAAGCCATCGGTCGCATCCAGGTGCGTGACAGCTTCAGCCTGGTCGAGCTGCCGGAGGACGGTCTGGAGCGTCTGCTGACCAAGCTGAAGGACACTCGCGTGGCCGGCAAGCAGTTGAAGCTGCGTCGCTATCGCGAAGACTGATCAGTGCTGAGCTGATTGGTTGAACGAAAAAATCCCCGCCTGGTGCGGGGATTTTTTTTGCCTGGGGGTTGGATCAGTTGTCGCATCGTGATGCGCCAGGCCCGGCAGTGGCATCAGCCGAAGCGATAGATATCCATGCCCAGCGCGCCCATGGTGAAGCCTTGATGGGCGATGCTGAAGTCGCCACCGGCGCCTCTGGCGAAGTACAGCGGCAGCAGGTGTTCATCGCTGGGGTGGCTGCGCACGGCATTCGGTGCCTGGCGACGGTAGTCGTGCAGCGCGGCTTCGTCGTTGGCGGCGAGCTTCTCGATCATCCAGTCGCGGAACGCCTTGGCCCAGGGCTCGATGCTTTCCGGGCCAGCGTGCCAATCCAGTTCGCGCAGGTTGTGGGTAATGCTGCCCGAGCCGATCAATAGCACCCCTTGTTGCCGCAGGCTGGACAGGGCATGGCCGACCTGGGTCTGCAGGGCTGGTCCAAGGCGACTGGGCAGGGACACCTGGACCACCGGAATATCCGCCTGTGGGTACATCAGCGACAGCGGCACCCAGACCCCATGGTCGAACGGGCGCTGGTCGTCGAGCTGCGCCGGCAGGCCATCGGCCCTGAGCAGCTGCGCCACCTGTTCCGCCAGTTCAGGCTGGCCGGGGGCGGGGTATTGCACGGCGAACAGCGCGGCGGGAAAGCCGCCGAAGTCATGCCAGGTTTGCGGTTGCGGGTTGCTGCTGACCCGCAGGTCCTGGCTTTCCCAGTGGGCCGACACCACCACTATGGCCTTGGGGCGCGGTAGCTCGGCGGCCAGGCGGGCGAGGGCCGGGCCGCTGGCGCCGGGTTCCAGGGCGAGCATCGGTGATCCGTGGGAGATGAACAGGCTAGGGAGCATGAATAAGGTCCTGAGCGTTAAGATGCACCATCTTCAATCAGATCATTGATCTGAATCTAATATAAGTTTTTGTGGTTTTTGATCGGATTTCAGGGTGATTTATGCAGCCGGAGTTTTGGCACAAACGGTGGGAACAGAATCAGATCGGCTTCCATTTGTCCGAGGTTAATCCTTACCTGCAACGCTACTGGCCCCAGTTGGAGCTGGCGCCGGGTTTGCGGGTACTGGTGCCGCTGTGCGGCAAGAGCCTGGACCTGAGCTGGCTGGCCAGCCAGGGTCATCAGGTGCTGGGTATCGAGTTGTCGGAGAAGGCCATCCAGGACTTTTTCAGCGAGCAGCAGGTGCAGCCGCAGGTTGAGCTTCGAGGCGGATTCAAAGTCTATGAGTACGGCCCGATCCAGCTCTGGTGCGGCGACTTCTTTGCCCTGCAGGCCACGGATGTCGCCGACTGCCAGGCGTTGTACGACCGCGCGGCGTTGATCGCCTTGCCGCCGCAGATGCGTGAGCGGTATGCGGCGCATCTGCAGTCGGTCCTGCCTCAGGGCTGCCAGGGGCTGCTGATCACCCTGGATTACGACCAGGCGCTGATGGCGGGGCCGCCTTTCGCCGTGCTCGATGACGAGGTCAAGGCCTTGCTCGGTAAGCGTTGGCAACTGCGGATCGAGGAGGCGCGGGACATTCTTGGCGAGAGCTGGAAGTTTCTCCAGGGCGGCGTGACCCGCCTCGAAGAGCGGGTCTATCGTTTGCTGGCACGCTGAGTTCCGGTTTCCACAGGTAATAAAAAGGGCGACCCAGGTCGCCCTTTTTTGTGTTGCGCCAGCGTTATCCGCGACGACGACTCAGTGCGTCGATACGCTCTTCCAGCGGAGGGTGGCTCATGAACATGCGAGCCAGGCCTTGTTTGAGGCCACCGTTGATGCCGAAGGCATTCAGGGTGTCGGGCATGTGCACCGGCAGGCCCTGTTCCGAGCGCAGGCGTTGCAGGGCGCCGATCATTGCCGCGGTACCGGCCAGTTGCGCGCCGGCTTCGTCGGCACGGAATTCGCGCTTGCGCGAGAACCACATGACGATGGCGCTGGCCAGGATGCCCAGGACCAGTTCGGCGAAGATGGTCGCGATGTAATAGGCGATACCCTGGCCTTCTTCGTTCTTGAAGATCACCTTGTCGACGAAGTTGCCGATGATGCGCGCGAAGAACATCACGAAAGTGTTCACCACGCCCTGGATCAGCGCCAGGGTGACCATGTCGCCGTTGGCCACGTGACCGATCTCGTGGGCCAGCACGGCTTTCACTTCATCGGGCGAGAAACGCTCGAGCAGGCCCTGGCTGACCGCAACCAGCGCGTCGTTCTTGTTCCAGCCGGTGGCGAAGGCGTTGGCCTCGTAGGCCGGGAAAATACCGACTTCGGGCATCTTGATCCCGGCTTCGCGGGACAGTTGCTCGACGGTTTGCAGCAGCCATTGCTCATGACGAGTACGAGGCTGGGTAATGATCTGGGTGCTGGTGCTCATTTTCGCCATCCACTTGGAGATGAACAGCGAGAACAGGGAACCGGCGAAACCAAAGACCGCACAGAAAACCAGCAGCTGATTGAGGTTGAGATCAACCCCATTGGCCGCCATGAACCCGTTGAAGCCGAAAAGGCTCAGGGTGATGCTGGCAATCAGCACGACCGCCAGGTTAGTGGCCAAGAACAGCAGGATGCGCATCATGGTTGTAGAAATCTCCTCATGCTAAAGATGTAGCGTTCTGCGGGGTATATAAGGTGCGGCACCGGCCTATTCAACCGGGTGACTATTTCAAACTGTGTCCTGCAGGCTGATTTTAGACGCTTGCATGAGCTTTCTGTCGCAGTTGGGCAGCCACCGGAAGCCGAGCCGCACTTCAGAGGCATGCAACCACTGGGCACAAGGCGCAAGGCAAAGATACAGAAGGGTAGGCGTAGCAGGGAGTACAGAAGTGTTGCTGAATTAATCGCAGTGCGACCGGGGCGGCCGCACTGCGTCGCAAGGCTTACTGGCGATACGATTTGAGGAAGCTGCCGATACGGCTGATCGCCTGTTCCAGGTCATCGACCCGTGGCAGGGTCACGACGCGGAAGTGGTCCGGCCATGGCCAGTTGAAGGCGGTGCCCTGGACCACCAGCAGTTTCTCCGAGAGCAGCAGGTCCAGGACGAACTTCTCGTCATTGTGGATCGGGCAGACTTTCGGGTCGATTTTCGGGAAGGCGTACAGCGCGCCCATAGGCTTGACGCAACTGACGCCGGGGATGTCGTTGAGCAGTTCCCAAGTGCGGTTGCGCTGTTCCAGCAAGCGGCCCGGTGGCAGCACCAGATCGTTGATGCTCTGATAGCCGCCCAGCGCCGTTTGAATGGCGTGCTGGCTCGGCACGTTGGCGCACAGGCGCATGTTGGCCAGCATGTCGATGCCTTCGATGTAGCTCTGGGCGTGGTGCTTGGGACCGGAAATGGCCACCCAGCCGGAACGGAAACCGGCCACCCGGTAGGACTTGGACAGGCCGTTGAAGGTCAGGCACAGCAGGTCCGGCGCCAGGGAGGCGGTGCAGACGTGCACGGCGTCGTCGTAGAGGATCTTGTCGTAGATCTCGTCGGAGAACACCACCAGGTTGTGCTGGCGTGCCAGTTCGAGCATGTCCAGCAACACTGCCTTGGGATACACCGCGCCGGTCGGGTTGTTCGGGTTGATGATCACCAGGGCCTTGGTGTTCGGGGTGATCTTGGCCTTGATGTCGGCGATGTCCGGCCACCAGTTGGCCTGCTCGTCGCACAGGTAGTGCACCGGGTTGCCGCCGGCCAGGCTCACGGCCGCGGTCCACAGCGGATAGTCCGGGGCCGGGACCAGCACTTCGTCACCGTTGTTGAGCAGGGCCTGCATGGCCATGACGATCAGTTCGGAAACGCCGTTGCCCAGGTAGATGTCTTCGATGCCGACGCCTTCCACCTGCTTTTGCTGGTAGTACTGCATAACGGCCTTGCGCGCGCTGAACAGGCCCTTGGAGTCGCTGTAGCCCTGTGCGGTCGGCAGGTTGCGGATCACGTCCTGGAGAATTTCGTCCGGCGCTTCGAAACCAAAAGGCGCCGGGTTGCCGATGTTCAGCTTGAGGATGCGATGGCCTTCCTCTTCCAGGCGTTTGGCGTGCTTGAGCACTGGGCCGCGAATGTCATAACAGACGTTGGCGAGCTTGTTCGATTTGCTGACCTGCATGGCGATGTGTTCCCGAAAATGAACGATCCAGACGGTGAGTGAGCTACCGTACTGGGAATCCTGCGTTTGCACACAGGCCTGAAGCCTGGGTTCGCGGCGGCAAAATCCGTTTGAACCCGTGTAACACGGCTGCCAGACTGGCGTCTAACGAGGCGCAATCATACGTGCCGCCCGATCCGTGGAAAAGATACAGATCGGGCTTTTTCAGTTGCAGAGGAAGGACCATGGAAAAGCTGGAAAAAACCCTTGAAGAATGGCGTGCCATGCTCGATCCGGAGCAGTACAACGTCTGTCGTCTCAAAGGCACCGAACGGCCGTTCTCGGGCAAGTACAACGCCACCAAGACCGACGGTGTGTATCACTGCATCTGCTGCAATGCGCCGTTATTCGACTCCAAGGCCAAATTCGACTCCGGTTGCGGCTGGCCGAGCTTCTACGAGCCGATTGGCGAGAGCGCCATGGTCGAGATCCGTGACCTGAGCCACGGCATGATCCGTACCGAAGTGGTCTGCGCCAAATGCGATGCGCACCTGGGGCATGTGTTCCCGGACGGTCCGCCGCCGACCGGCCTGCGCTACTGCATCAACTCGGTGTGCCTGGACCTGGTACCACGCTGACCGGAGCGGGCGGCCAAGGCGATTTTTCGGAATCGCTTTTCGATTTATTAAATTGCGCACAATTTAATTGGGTACTACTTTTATCGGACCTTTCATTTCTGGAGTCCGCACCATGAGTGACACATTGCTGAACATCCCGTGCACCACCATCAAGGGTGAGCAAAAGACCCTGGCCGACTTCGCCGGCAAGGCCGTGCTGGTGGTCAACACTGCGAGCAAGTGCGGTTTCACCCCGCAGTACAAGGGCCTGGAAGAACTGTGGCAGGCCTACAAGGACCGGGGCCTGGTGGTGCTGGGCTTTCCCTGCAACCAGTTCGGCAAGCAGGAGCCGGGCAACGAAGGGGCCATTTCCGAGTTCTGCGAGCTGAACTACGGCGTCAGCTTTCCGCTGTTCAAGAAGATCGACGTCAATGGCGCCGAGGCGCATCCGCTGTTCGTGCAGTTGAAAAAACGCGCGCCGGGGGTATTGGGTTCCCAGGGCATCAAGTGGAACTTCACCAAGTTCCTGATCGGCAAGGATGGTGCGCTGGTCAAGCGTTTCGCCCCGGCCACCAAGCCCCAGGACCTGACCGGTGAGATCGAAGCCCTGCTCAAATGACCGACCTGTTCGCCGATTCGCTGAAACTCGACAGCCAGCTGTGCTTCAAGCTGTACGCCGCCTCGCGGGCCGTGGTGCGGGGCTATAAGCCGATGCTCGACCAGTTGGGGCTGACCTACCCGCAGTACCTGGTGATGCTGGTGCTCTGGGAATGGCAGGCCGCGCCCCCCGAGCTGCCGACGGTCAAGGCGCTGGGGGAGCGCCTGGCGCTGGATTCCGGGACCCTGACGCCGTTGCTCAAGCGCCTTGAACAGCTGCAACTGGTGCAGCGCCAGCGATCGTCCCGCGACGAGCGCGAGGTGCACCTGAGCCTGAGCGCGGCCGGCCTGGCGCTGCGCGATCAGGTGCCGCCGCTCAAGGCGGCGCTGTTATGCGACAGCGGGGTCGACCTCGACAGCCTGAGCGAATTGCGCCATGGCCTGGACCGTCTGCTGGCCCAGGTCAAAGCGCTGTCGTAGTCGGCACCCAGAGGTCCAGCAGGGCAATCAGCTCTTCACGGCGGAAGGGCTTGGACAGGTAGTCGCTCATGCCCGCGGCCCGGCAGCGCTCGCGCTCTTCGGGCATGGCATTGGCGGTCAGGGCGACGATCGGCAGGTCCGGCCAGCGGCCGCTGCGGCGGATCTGCCGACTGGCCTCGTAGCCATCCATCACCGGCATGTTGCAGTCCATCAGCACCAGGTCGAAATGCTGGTGCTCCAGCACGTCCAGGGCTTCGGCGCCCTGAGAGGCGACTGTCACTTCGCAGCCGAGCTTGCTCAGCATGCCTTTGGCCACCAGTTGGTTCACCGGGTTGTCCTCCACCAGCAGGATGAAGGCGCGGCGCAGGGGCGCCAGGGTTTCCAGCTGGGTTTCATTGATCACCGCGGTTTCGGCCAGCAGGGCCCGGCGCAGGGTCTGATACAGGGCGTTGCGCGCCAATGGCCGCGCCTGTTGCTGCAACGGCGCCAGGGCGCTGGCTTCTTCGCTGGGCAGGAAACTGCCGTAGGCGGTGACCAGCAGAATCGGCGCGCCGATGGTCGGGCGCAGGCCGAACAGGCATTCCGGGCAGTCGGTGATCAACAGGTCCGGCTTCTGCCCGAGCAGTGACTCATCGAGATCGCAGCGCCGATACTCCAGCCCCCAGAACGGCAACTGCACGCTCAACAGTTCGGCCAGGCCGCTGCTTTCGGAGGTAATGGCCAGTACCTGGCCGTGCAGCGGCGGCGGTGGGCTGGCTGGTGTGTGGCAGGGCAGTGGCAGGTCGGCACAGAACTGGCTGCCGAAACCCACCTCCGAGCTGATGCTCAGGCGCCCCTGCATGGCTTCGCAGAGGTTGTAGGTCAGGGCCAGGCCCAGGCCGGTGCCGCCGTATTGCCGGGTGATCCCGGCACCGGCCTGGGTATAGGGCTGGAAGATCTTCACTTGGGCCTCGCGGGCGATCCCGATGCCGGTGTCGCAGACTTCGATCCTGACCCCGTCCTCGAACGTACGCAGGCGCACATCGACACGGCCGAAGCGGGTGAACTTGAGGGCGTTGGACAGCAGGTTGCTGACGATCTGCCGCACGCGCGTGGGGTCGCCGAGGACCAGGGCCGGAAACTCCGGCTCGATCAGGCAGGCCAGCTCGACGCTCGGCGCGGCGTTCTGCGACAGCAGGTTGGCGGTGTCTTCCACCAGTACCCCGAGGTCGAAGGGGATGCGCTCCAGCTCCAGCTGGCCGGCGTCGAACTTGGACATGTCGAGAATATCGTTGAGCAGCTCCACCAGCACTTTGCCGGAGTCGTGGGCGATCGACAGTTGCTGGCGTTGTTCGGCGTTCAGCGGGCTGTCCAGCGACAGGGCGATCATGCCCAGCAGGCCGTTGAGCGGCGTGCGGATTTCATGGCTCATATTGGCCAGGAAGGCGGCACGCGCCTGGGCCATGTCGAGGGCGGTGCTACGGGCGACTTCCAGTTCTTCGTTGGACTGGCTCAGCCGGTCGTTGATCGCCTTGAGCTCGGTGGTGCGCGCCGAGACGATGTTTTCCAGCTGCCCGAGATAGTCGGTCAGGCGGTTTTCGGCATTGCGCCGTTGCTGGATCTCGGTGGCCATGTTGTCGAACTGCTGGTTGGCGACCTTGACCAGCACGCCGATCTCGTCCTGTTCGTGGCTGGGCGGGAAGTCCAGCCGGGTCTGGTCGGGGCTGCGCGGATCGCGCCCGCTGAGTTCGCGAATGACGCCGACCAGGGGTTTGGTCAGCATCACGTAGAACAGCGCCAGGAGCAGCCCGGTGAGGATCAGGCTGCGCACGAAACCGTTGATCAGGGTGATTTCCGCACGGCGCAGAAAGCGGCTGCCGAACGAGTAGGTGTCGACTTCCAGGTGCAGGACGCCGAGGGATTCCGAGGGCAGGTGGTCGAGGTACAGGCGGTCCTGGAACTCGCGCTTGGCGCCGAACAGGAAGTCGCTGAGCATCCGGTAGGGGCTTTGCTGGGCCGGTCGGGTGACGTTGGCCAGCAAAGTGTCGTTGTTGTCGATCAGCCGGGCGCGGATGATCGCCGGCGAGCGCAGCAGGCCAAGCGTCAGCTCCTGGGCGAGCTCGGCGTCGATGTTATAGGCGATACGCGAGGCCGGATTGTGGCTGATTTCCAGGAGCGCGTTGATTTCCCGGTTGATGGAGGCATCTTCACTGGCATAATCGATGCCGATTTGCAGCAGACTGAGCGCCGTCCCCAGGACAAACCCGACCAGCACAGTGAGCCTGGCTTGCTTGTAAGACAGGCGGTTGGTGAACTTGATGTCCATGGGGTGTTGAACCAATTTCCGTTTCCCTTCGCTGGGCAAGCATAGCTGATCGTCAGTGTGTGCCGGCAGGGCCCGGCGCCGTTCGCCTGCGGTAGACCAGGCATGCAGAAGGTCGTTGCGTCTGCGTGCCACATCATTACTGGGAACCTGCCCGAGGAGAAGTCGTGGAATCTCGATTGAATGCTTTTCTTGAGCGCGCCGATGCGGTTCTGGCGCGTATCGAGCCGCTGTTGCCCGCGCCGCGACAAGCCATCGACTGGACCCAATGCCTGGCCGCGCGCTGGCAGCGTGAGGGCCGCAGCGGTTTCCTGCTGCCGCTGGAGGTCAGCCTGGACATGCGCCTGTCCGACCTGATCGGGGTCGATAACCAGCGCGACCAGTTGGGGCGCAATACCCGGCAGTTTCTCGACGGCCTGCCGGCCAACCACGCCTTGCTGTGGGGCTCGCGCGGCACCGGTAAATCGTCGCTGGTCCGCGCGCTGCTGGCCGAGCATGCCCGGCACGGCCTGCGCCTGATCGAGATCGAGCGCGATCACCTGGCTGACCTGCCGCGGGTGGTGGAGCAACTGGTCAAGCTGCCGCAGCGTTTCGTGCTGTTCTGCGACGACCTGTCGTTCGAGTCGGGCGAGGGCGACTACCGGGTACTCAAGAGCGTGCTCGACGGCTCGCTGGAGCAGGCCCCGGACAATGTACTGCTGTACGCCACGTCCAACCGCCGGCATCTGGTTCCGGAGAAGGAAAGCGACAACGAGAACTGGAAGCGCGTCGATGGCGAGCTGCACCCGAGCGAAGCGGTGGAAGACAAGATTGCCTTGTCGGACCGTTTTGGCCTGTGGTTGTCGTTCTACCCCTTCACCCAGGAGCACTACCTGAACGTGGTCGAGCACTGGATCGGCGAGTTGGGACGCAAGGCGGGCCTGCAATGGCAGCGTGACGAAGCCCTGGACATCCTCGCCGTGCGCTGGGCCACCGGCCGTGGCAATCGCAATGGTCGCTGCGCGTATCAGTTCGCGCGCTACTGGGTAGGTTTGAAGTTGTTGGAGCAAAAAGCATGATCGATCTGCAGAACACCGGCAAAGGCCTGGACGGCTATGCCTTGCTGTGCGCCCAGCTGGAATCGTTGCTGGCCGACGAGCGCGATTTCATCGCCAACGCCGCGCAATTCTCGGCGTTTCTATTCAACCAGCTGGACGACTTGAACTGGGCCGGGTTCTACCTCAACCGCAACGAGGAACTGGTGCTCGGCCCGTTCCAGGGCCAGATCGCCTGTGTGCGCATTCCATTCGGTCGTGGTGTGTGCGGCGCGGCCGCGGCGAGCCGGCAGACCCAGCGGGTCGAGGATGTGCACGCGTTCCCCGGGCATATCGCCTGCGACAGCGCTTCCAACAGTGAACTGGTGGTGCCCCTGGTCAAAGAAGGGCGGTTGATCGGCGTGCTGGACCTGGACAGCCCGAAAATCGCCCGCTTCACCCTCGAGGACCAGGCCGGCATCGAGCGCCTGGCGGCGATCTTCCTGCGTCTGACCGCCTGCTGAGCCTCGTCAGTCCCTGAGCCCGGCCTTGCCCAGCACGGCCTCGGGGTCTACCCCGTCGATCTGCTGCGGTTCCATGAAGCGGTCGGCGTACTGCTGGTAGATCCCGGTCTGGATGAACAGCCCGAACAGTTCCGGATCGATATGGGCAGTGCGGCACATGGTTGCCATGATGCCCAGCGCTTCGCTCAGGGTCTTGCCCTTCTTGTAGGGGCGGTCCGCCGCCGTCAGGGCTTCGAAGATATCGGCGATCGCCATCATCCGCGCCGGCAGGCTCATCTGCTCCCGTTTCAGCTGCTTGGGATAACCGCTGCCATCCATTTTCTCGTGATGGCCGCCGGCGATCTCGGGAATGCTGCTCAAGTGGCTGGGGAAGGGCAGGTGGTTGAGCATCAGGATGGTCTGCACCATGTGATGGTTGATCACGTAGCGCTCTTCCCGGGTCAGCGTGCCTTTGCCAATGCTCAGGTTGTACAGCTCGCCACGGTTGTATTTGTAAGGCGGGACATCGAGCTTGAAGCCCCAGGGATTGTCCGCCGGGATCAGCTCGGAAGGGGCGCGCTCGATCAGATGCTCGGGCTTGTCGGCCAGCAACTGTTCGGTGACCGGCAGGGTCGGCGCCGGTGTGCGTTGCTGGCGGTGGTTTTCTTCCCATGACACGCCCAGGCGGTCGTCCAGCGTCCGGCTCCAGGTGCGCTGGGCGATCCTCGCCAGCCGTTGCAGATCGGCCTCGCCCATGGCTTCGGTGCCCAGGTTGCAATGGGCGATAAAGGCAAAGTCGTCGTCCAGTTCCACCAGGCTTGCATCGCGGGTCGCGGCCAGGGAAACCTCATCGCCACCCTGGGCGCGAGCCTGCCAGTAGTCGATCCAGGCATCGCGCTTGAGTACCTCGACGCGGGTGCGGATTTCATGGATGCGGTCGTTCAGGGTTTCCAGCTTGGTGGCCTTGTCGACCACGTACTCGGGGGTGGTGATCTTGCCGCAATCGTGCAACCAGGCGGCGATATGCAAGGCCTCCCACTCATCTTCGCTGGGCTGGTAGGCGCTGAACGCCGGCTGCTGGCTGGCCGCGGCGGCTTGGGCGAGCATCAGCGTCAGCGCCGGCACCCGCTGGCAATGCCCGCCGGTGTAAGGGCTCTTGGCGTCGATCGCGCCGGCCAGCAGCTGGATGAAGGCGTCGAGCAATTGTTTTTGCCGGTTCTGCAGGCGCTGGCTGTCGATGCTGACCGCCGCGGCGCCGGAAACCGCCTGCAGGAACGCGACGCGGTCCGGGCCGAGTTTTTCCAGGTCGGCTTCCTGGCCGCTGTCGGCCAGCAGCAGCACAAGGATGCCGACGGTTTCGTTGTGGCGATTGTGCAGGCGGATACCGATCAGGTGCACGCTGGGGCAGTTCATCGCCAGCAGCACGCCTTGCAGGTCGGCCGCCTGCTCGAACCCCAGGGTCGTGACCAGGCTCTCGCCGTTCGCCAGTTGCTGCAGCCATGCGGGGCTTGCCTCGTGCTGGATGTCCTGGCTGCGTACATCGAACGCCTGCAGGTCCTGGACAACACCGGCGATGATCAGGCCGTGGGGCTTGAGGTTCATGCCATCGTTTTCGCGCAGGTAGATCAGCCCGGCCTGGGCTTGGCCGATCTTCATGGTTTCAACCAGCACCCGTTGCAGCAGCGGGTCGAAGCGGGTTTCCGCGGAAAGGCTGGCGGTGATCTCGAAAAAGCTGGCGAGGGTTTCCTTCATGCGGGCCATCGACACGCTTAACTGGTCGATTTCCAGCACGGGTGAGCGGCGGGTCAGCGGGTAATCGAAATCGAAGCTGCGGATGGCATCGGCTTCCTGCACCAGGGCGCGCAGCGGCCTGACCAGCACGCGCGAGGTCAGCCAGCCGAGCGGCAGGCACAACAGCAGAATGCCCAAGGTGATGAGCGCGCCTTGCCAGCGCAGGCGATAGGCATCCGTCAGCAGCTCGTCCTCGGGCACCAGCAGCGCCAGCTGCAACCCACCGGGTCCACCTTCCTGCAGGTGCCGGCTGGCAACTATCCATTGGCGATCCCCGAGCCGCAGGCGGTTGCCCTGGGCCTTGCCTTGCAGCAACGCGTCGAGAGCCGGGTTCAGGTCGTTGGCGCGGATCAGCCGGGCGCTCTGTTCTTCGACGATCAGGCGACGGCTGTCCGGATAAGCCACGGCATGGCCATTGCCATCCACCAGGGCGATTTCGGTGCTGGGCGTGACCCGATGCTTGGCCAGGGTCGCCGAGAGTTGTTCCAGGGTCAGGTCGGCCCCGATCACCGCCTGGTTGCCGCTGCGGCGGGCGAGGGTGGTGCCGACGTTGCGGGTCGAGAAAAAGACGTAGGGCTCGGTGGTGATCTGATTGGTGTCGTCCTTGGCGCCCGCAAACCAGTTGCGGGCGCTCGGGTCGTAGGACTCCTGGGGGTTGTCGCGGCGGCTGACGGGGCCGAGGCTGGCGTCATAGAACAGCGACTGCGAATGCAGTTGCCCGGTGTGGCGGTCACGCTCGATGCTCCAGACTTCATAGGCCGCGGCTTCAGGGGCCTGGCGAGCTTGTTTCAAAGCCTGGGTGCGCAAGGGCCGGACCATGAAAAAATCCCCATCGGTATAACCCACATAGAGTGAGGCCAGGTCGGGGTTGTCCTTGAGCGATTGGCTGAAAGGCCCAAGCAGCGTCAGGCGTTGCTCGAGGTCGCCGGCCTGGATGGCCGGGTTGCCCACCAGCAGGCTGAGCAGATGGCGAATCGGTTCGTAGGTCGCTTTCAGGTCCAGTTGCACGTCCTGTTCGATGCGCTGGAACAGTTTTTCACTGCTGGAAAGGATGATGCGGGTGGTCTGCTGGTAATTGAAAAAGCCCAGCACCACGCCGGTCAGCAGAAGCAGGCAGGTGAACATCACGCTGATATGCACATGGAGAGGAAATCGGCGTTTATCGAATGACAGCGTGCTTGGCATTGCAGCTCTCTCCAGGGGGCGCGTGATGCGCAACTCAACGTTTGAGCATAGTTAAGGTAGGTGCATTGCGCTCAGGGGAGGCAGCTCCGGGGGGCGTTGCGAATTGCATTGCCATGAGGCGTTTGGGGCCGACTGAAAAGATAGTGGCTTTTTGATATTTGCCTGGCAACTAGCCGCACCACAAGTTGCTGCGCTGGTGATGGGGATCAGGTCGTGGCCGGGCTGTGCTGTTGATCGATTTGCCACAGCAGGGCCCGTTCGAGCTTGAGCATGGCCTGTTCCAGGGCGGTTCTGCGCTGCATCAGGGTTTGCCTGTCCGCGTCTTGCAAAACAGCCTGCTCAAGGGCTTCGCACTGCGTTTCAAGGTCTTTTGCCTGCACCATCAGGGCCGAGCCCTTGATCTTGTGGGCGAGTTCCGCCAGTGCCTGGGGCGGGGGCTCGCAGGGCAGGGCCATCAGTTGCTGGCGGTCCCGGTAGCTGCAATGCAGCAGTTCGGTGAGGATGCGCAGGGCGAACTGCGGTTTGCCACGGGACAGGGTGCGCAGCGCTTTCAGGCTGAACACGCCATTCCAGGGCCGCGGTTGCAGGCCAGCCAGTTTGTGGCCGAGGGTCGCCAGGCCGACAGGCTTGAACAGGCAGTCATCGATGCCGGCCTGTTCGCACTGCTGTCTCTCTTGCGGTCGGGGGCTGGCGGTCACCCCCAATACCCGGCAAGCCGCGCGGGACTCCAGGCGTTCATGCTCGCGGATGGCGCGGATCAGCTCATAGCCGTGCATGCCCGGCATGTTGCAATCGACGATGAGCAGGTCGAAGAACCCCTTGCACCAGAGCTCGAAGCCTTGCTCGACGTCTTCGGCGGTGCGGCAGCGGTGCCCGAGAAAGTGCAGTTGTTCGCTCAGCAGCAGGCGGTCCGCCGCATGGTCATCGATCACCAGTACGTTCAAGGCCCGGGTGGCAGGGGCAATGAGTGGCTCGACGAGGGGCGCGGGTTTTCGCGCTGGCTGACAGGCCAGCGGCAACAGGACCCGGACTTCCGTGCCTATGCCCGGCTGGCTGGTCAGTTGCAGCGTGCCCTGCATGAGCTCGCAGAGGTGGCGGCAAAGGGTCAGGCCCAGCCCTGCGCCGTCAGGTCGGGAGGGGGTGCGAGCCTGGGCCTGGAAGAAGGGTTCGAACAGCCTGTGCTGATCCTGCTCGTCGATGCCGATGCCGCTGTCCGTCACTTGCAGCATCAGCCGCACCTGTTGCGGCTGCGTGGCCGCTTGCAGGTCGAGATGGATTTTGACCTGACCCTGTTCGGTGAACTTGATCGCGTTGTGCAGCAGGTTGCCCAGGACCTGCTTGAAACGCAGCGGGTCGAGCAGCACATCGGCCGGCTCGACGCTGGAGTGGAAGGTCGGTAGCAGCTTGAGGTGCTTCTCCCGGGCCTGGCTGTCGAACTCCCTGACGATGGATTCGACAAGGGCACGCGGCTCGAGCCATTCGGGCGCCAGGTCCAGGCACCCCGATTCGATGCGGGCGATATCGAGGGTGTCGTCGACCAGGCCCTGCATCGCCCGGGCCGAGCGATAAGCCATTTCAATGACCGGACGATCCTGGGACTGGCTGTCGGAGCGCTGCCGCAGCAGTTCCAGCGCCCCGATCAGGGCATTCATGGAGCGGCGCAGTTCGTGGCTGGTGCTGGCCAGGAAAGCGCTTTTCGCCAGGCTGGCCGCTTCGGCCTGTTGTAGGGAGGTCTTGAGGCTGTCGCTGAGCCGATGGCGTTCGCTGATATCGACCCAGCCGCCGATGATGCCCTGGACCTCGCCGTTCGCGTCCCGGTAGGGCAGGACCCAGTGCTGGACGGTCAGCTCCTCTGCGTTCAGGCGTAGTGGCCGGTCACGCAGCAGCGGGCTGTCTTGCGCCATGACGCGCTGGTAGTCGGTGTGATATTCGCGGGCCTGTTGGGGATCGTCCAAAAGTCCCTGCAACAGGCTTTTGCCGATGACCTCTTCGCGCCGGGCGGCGAAGCGCTCCAGGTAGCTGGCATTGCAGCTTTGCAGCAGGCCCTGGCGGTCGCGCACGTAAGTCGGATGCGGCACGCCGTCGATCCAGGCCTGCATGAAGGCGAGCTGCTGCCTGAAGTCATGGGTGGCCTGTTGCTGCTGGGTCAGTCGCCGGTGCAGCCAGGCATTCCAGCCCAGGGACGCCAGCAGCGGCACGCCGAGCCCCAGGCCTGCGAGCAGGAGCAGCCCGCGATGGCCGTTATCGAGAGGCGGGGCGGCGGCCGATTCAAGACAAGGCGCCGTGTTTGGGCACTGAGGGAGGGATGTCATTGCGGACTCTGGTTGCCCGGCCTCGACCAGGCCAAACAACAGGAACAGCGAAACTGCCGTGGCCGTCAGGGTTAAATAATAAAGAATGGGTTTGAACATCCTGTTTCTCACACCAGTTCGTGACGTTGTGCCAACTCGATAAGTTCCGCCATGGAAGTCGCGCGAAGTTTGTGCATGATTCTTTTTTTATAGGTACTGACGGTCTTGCCACTGAGAAATATGCTGTTGGCTATTTGCGTACTGGTGCTGCCCTTGGCAAAAAGTTGCAACACCATCAATTCCCGATCGCTGAGCAACATCAAGCGGCTCAGTTCGTTGTTTGCCGTTTCATCCTGACGCGGCGTTTGCAGGGCATGACTCGGAAAGTAGTTGTAACCACATAGCACCGCCTTCATGGCGCTGAGCACTTCGCTCAGGTCTTCCTGCTTGCACACATAGCCGCAGGCCCCAGCCTGCATGCAGCGCGCGGCGAACAGGGCCGGCGACTGCGCCGTCAGCACCAGCACCCGCAAGGACTTGTCCAGGGCGCCGAAACGCAGTAGCAGTTCCAGCCCGTCGAGCTTGGGGATGCTGATATCGAGCACGATCAGGTCCGGCATGCTGTCGCGAACCATTTGCAGGGCATCGACACCGTTATCGGTTTCGCCGACGACTTTATAACCCTCATGTTCCAGCAACATGCGGATGGCCAGTCGGATAACGGGATGGTCGTCGATGATGAAAACAGAACTCATGGTCAAACCCGTGGAAATAAATACAGGTCTGGACCTTAGCGCAGGCAGGACAGTGGATATATGCGGGTTAAGGCGGGGTTGGGGACAATAAGGCAGTTCTTACATGAAAGACGGTTTCGGATTACAGCGGTTTTTCAGTTGAAAGTAGGAATGGGTATCCAGCCATGTAAAAGGTAAGGAGATGTTGGAGGTTTAGTGCACTTTTTCGCAGGGCAATAAAGGGCGCTGAGAAGAGAAGGGAGCCAGGCAAGGCTGCCCCCCGTTCATGGGGGGCAGCCGATCACGGAGCGCTTGCCTCAGGGCGCTTTCTGATCGATGCCGGCCTGCAGCAGCTGGCTGTCGCTATGGCCACCGACGCGCAGCGGCCCCAGGTTGAACGCCTGGTCGTTGCGGGTGGCGTCGTCCTGCTTGCGGGTCAGCTCATCCTTGGCGCCGAGGACCAGGTTGACCGGCGACTTCGACAGGTTGAGCCCGACGTCGGCGCGGTAATCCGTGCCCGCCAGTGCGGTGCTCTTGACGGTCGAGCCGCCGAGGTCGACCTTGCCTTCGCTGGCGCCGATCCGCGCGCCGCTCAGCTGGGTTTCACCCGACACCTGCAGGTTGACCCCGCGGCTGCCGCTGATGCCAGAAGCCTCTGCCACGCTGTCCTTGCTCTGACGGCTGACATTCAGGTTCAGGGTCGGCGTGTAGGAGGTGTTGCCGCTCTTGTCGCCGAACAGCACGCCTTGCGCGGTGTTGGTCAGCTTGCTGCCAGCGCCGGTTTTCTCGCTGACGGCGTAGCTGTCGCTGGTTTTCGGCCAGACCCGTTCCTTGAGGCTGGAGAAGCGATCGCCCAAGGCTTCGGTCTTGTCGGCGAGGTAGCTCTTGGCTTTGTCCACGCCGCGACCGAAGGCGCCCTTGGGTTCCGGGTTGACGTCATAGCTGCCGCTGCGGGTGAATTTCTCGCCCAGGCGTTCCTTGACGATTTCGGCCTTGTTCACCAGGTTGTCCTTGGCCGCAGTCAGGCGTTCGGTGCCTTTGTCGACGACGTTTTCCAGCTTCTCGCGGTGCTTGTCGAAACCGCCTTCGGCCTTGGCCTGCAGCTTGTCCTTGAGCGGGCCGGTCTGTTTGGTCAGCTTGTCGACCACGCCAGGCTGGTTCTTCTCCGCGTCCAGGCGGGCGTCGAGGTTGACCGTGGTGCTGCTGAGCTGGTCCTTGCGGCTCTCTACCTTGAGATCGCCACCGATCCGCCCATCGACCTGATTGGCGTCGATGCGCGCCCCTGCCAGATGGGTGTCGCCGTTGCTATTGAGCGTCACCTGGTCGGCCTTGATCAGGCTGTTGTGCTGGGTGGTGCTGTGCAGTTGCTCGACGTCGATCTTGGCCCGGGCATGGATACCGCGATCGGTTTTCGGCGAGTCGTGTTCGCCGGCGTCGGCGCGGGTGGTCTTGCCGCCGTTGCCGCCGGCACCCAGGGTCAGGCCCCAGTTGTTGTGGGCCTGGGTGGACTGCGCCGACTCCTGGTAGATCCCGCCCTGGTCGGCGCTGAGGGTGACACCCTTGGCCTCGATCCGGGTGCCCTGCAGGTGCAGCGCGGTAGTGCTGTCGGAGCCGCTGGCGAGTGTTACCTGGCCATTGCTGTGCAGTTGCCCGCCGGTCTGGTTCTGGTCCTGTTCCGAGACCCGGCCGATGTTGAAGTTGGCGCTCAGGTTGGCGCTCTTGCCGCTGCTCTGCTCGCTGCTGGTCTTGCTGGCGCCGCCCGTCAGGCCGCCACCGAGGTTGCTGCCCTGGCTGCTATGGGTATCGACCGCGGCCTGCAGGTCGAGCTTGCCGCCGGCGTTCAGGTTGATGTCGCCGGTCTTGGCGGTCTTGCTGCCGATGGTGGTGCCCTGGAGGATCAGGTCGCCGCCGCTGGTCAACTCGATCGGCCCCTTGCCCTGGATAGTCGCCACTCGCGCCTGGCTGTCCTGCTGATCTAGGCGCTTGTGGTCCAGTTGTACGCCGGCGCCGAGGTTGAGGTTATTGCCGTTGGCGCCCGGTGCGCTGCCGACGGTGAGCGAGGCATCGCCGCGCAGGCTGGAGTCGCTGCTGTTCTGCCGGTCATTGGCCTGGTTCAGCGCCAGTTCGCCGCCGCTGTGCAGCTTGACGCCGGCGTCGCCGCCATCGAACCGGCTGCCTTCGTACTGGCCATCGCCGTTCAGCGCGATGTCCACACCCTGTTTGCCCACATAGCTGCCGACTACCGCCTTGCTGCTGTCGCTGCGCTTGTCGCTGCTGCCGCCGGCGCCGCTGCCACGTACGTTCACGTCCTCGCCAGTGGTGGTGTAGACCCGCACGCCGGCCTTGGCGTCCAGTGCCTGCTCGCTGCTGCTGTGGGTATCGCTGGCGGCCTTGGCCACCTGGCTGCCGGCGTCGATCTTCAGCGCGCCTTGAGTCGCCTCGTAGCGGCTGCCTTCATCCTGCAGCTGGCCGGCGACCTTGACCTCGACCTGGCCACCCGTGAACTGGCTGACCACGGCGGTGCTGCCTTGCTCGGTGCGCTGTTTGTTCTGGTGGCCGACTTCCACGTCCAGGCCAACATTGGGTTGTTCCAGGGCATCGAGCAGGCCCGGTTGATGGAACTTGCGCTGGGCCACGCCTTCGATGGCTTTTTCCACCGGGCGGGTCAGGCCCTTGTATTCGACGTTGGCGCCGATATCGGCGCTCCAGGTGTTTTCCTTGTGGCTGGTGGACTCACTGTCGTGCGCCGCGCGGTTGTCGACCTGTTCGGCCTTCACCAGTAGCTTGTCGCCGGCCTTGACCTGGGCCCCCTCGGTCACCAGGGCGTTGCCGGCCTTGATGGTCAGGTTGCCGGTGGCATTGATGCCGGTGGTGTTGGCGGTGCGGGTATCGCGGGTGTCCTGGGTGCTGCTGTGGGCGAACTCCACACCGTTGCCGGCGCGGTCCAGGCCGCCGGTGTAGTAGAAACCGCCGCCGGTGGTGCGGGTGTCGGTGCTGCTGCTCTTTTGGTCGTGATCGGCCAGCAGCTCGACCTGCTGGCCGCTGAGGCTGGCATCGCCGTGGGTGGCTTTCAGGTCGCCGCCCTTGACGCTCAGGTTGCCCCCCGCTGCGACTTGCAGGCTGCCGCCGCTGAGGCTCGAACCCTGCTGTTGGGTGTCGTCGGTCTTGACCGTTTTCTGCTGGTCTTCGTAACGCACGCCGGCGCGGTATTGCCGGGTGCCCGGGGCATTTTCCTTGGCATAGGCGTCGAAGCCACGGGTGTGGGTGGTGCTTTCGCTCTGCGAGCTGTTTTGCACCGAGTCGATCTTGATGTCGCCGTCGGCCTTGGCTTCGAGCTTGCCGGTCGCGGTCACTTGCGCGCCGCTGATGGCGATGTCCTGGGTGCTTTTAAGCTCGAGGTTGCTGTCCGAGCGCAGGTCGCTGGTGACGGTGGTGCTGTCTTTGCGGTTCTGCCGGCTTTCGTCCTTAGTGATGCCGAAGAACTTGCTGTCCTTGCTGTAGCTGTTGTCGTGGGAGCGGTCCTGCACGCCGTCGATGATCAGCGAGCCGTTTTCGCTGATCACGCTGGCCTGCTTGCCGCCACGGGCCTGGCTGCCGCTGATGCGGACTTCGTCGGCCTTGACGATCAGGTCGCCCTTGGCATTGACCTTGCTGCCCTTGTTCAGGGTCTTGCCCTTGTCGCCGTCGCCGTTCTTGCCGAAGAAACTACCGCCGACCAGGTCGCCGGAGTAGGACTTGTCGTTGTTGCTCTGGGTGCGGCTGGCGCTGGTGATGTCCACCTGGCGCCCGGTCAGCTCGATATTGTTGCTGGCCAGTTCGGCGCCCTGCAGTTGCAGCTGCTTGCGACTGGTCAGTTGTAACTGTTCTTTGGCCTCCAACTGGCTGGTGATACTGCGCTGTTCGCTGCTGGACTTGTCCCAGTCGGCTTTCCACAGGTGCTTGCGGTGCCGGCCCTGGTCGCGTTGTTCGTGGGTTTCGGTGGCGGCGGTCAGGCGCAGGTCGGCACCGCTGTCGACCGTCAGGTTTTTTTCCGCCTTGATCTGGCTGGCCTGGATTTCGGTGTTGGCGCGGGCCTTGAGCTCGGCATCGCGGCGGGCGGTCAGTTGGTTGCCGTGCTGACGGCTGTCGCTGTCGGTCAGGGTGCGGTCATAGGTCTCCCAGGTGATACCGATGGTGCTGTTGTGCCACTGCTCGCGCTTTTCCTGGAGCTTGCGGCTTTCGATGGCGCTCAGGGTGAGGTTGCGTCCGGCATCGAGCTTGATATCGCGAGCGCTGACATCGGTGGCGGCGAGGGTCAGGTCCTGGCCGCTGCGCAACTGCACGTCGCCCTGGCTGCTGTGCACGCCGGCACGGATGGCGTCTAGGCTGTCGGGCCTGGCCTGGCCGCTGATGTGCAGGTCGCCGGCGGAGGCGATATCCACCCCGTCGCGGCCCTTGACCTGCACCGCGCCGACCCGCACGCCCGCGCCTTCGGCGGTGCTGACAATGTTGATGCGTCCGGCCTGCATGGCGCCGAACAGGCTGGCGTCGATGCGCTGCTCCTGGGTGTTACCGGCCGGGTCGGTGCTGAGCACCTTGCCGCTGGCCGGGTCCACGCGGTTGCGCCCGACGGTGAGGTTGAGCTGGTCGCCGGCCGTAAGGTCGCCCTGGCTGTCGATGCGCGGGGCGATCAGGTTGATGCTGCCCTTGGCGTTGCTCAGGCCTCGGCCCTCGACCGTCAACTGGCCCTTGGCGTCGCGGGTGCTCAGGGCTTGCAGCTTGCCGTCGTTGAGCTCGGGGCGGCCGACCAGCAGGCTGGCGTTCGGCGTATTGATGAAGCTGCCGCCGTTGACCGAGATGCCGTTGGGGTTGGCCAGCACATAGTCGGCGGCGCGGCCGAAGATCTCCTGGGCGCCGTTGAGCGCCGAGGCGTTGCGGCTGATCACCTCGTTGAGAATCACGCTGGCGTCCTGGCCGTGGAACTGCGGGTTGGCAGCCAGCTGCCCGGCCAGTTGCGAGGCGCCGGCTTGCAGGGAGTTGTTCAGCACCACGCCCTGGCGATCGACGTTGTAGTCGAGGAACTGGTTATGGGAGAGCCCGGCGCCGTTGGGCGCGACGATGTTGACGATAGGTACGCCGTTCTGGTTCTGCAGCTGCGGGATGCCGCCCGGGCCCGGGGCCACGGTGATGCCGCCGGCCAGCGCCTGCGGCAGATGGGAGACCAGAAGCAGGCTGGCGATGGCCAGGCGCAGTTTGCCCCTGGGGGACAGGTGAAACACAGATGTGTTATCGGGCATAAGAAGCTCTCTATGTGTGGGCCGAGTGGCAGTGCGCGTTGTTCGTTGCAACGCTGCTGTGGTGTTCAGGCTCGGCTGTTTTTTTCAGGCTGATGCACGGTTCGCGGAACCTCAGATCTGCACACTCAGGCGGGTCAGCCAGGTGGGCGATTCATGGTGAAAACGCTCGGGTGTTTCCAGGCTGTGCTGGTAGTCGACGTCGACTTGCAGGTTCTTCCAGCTCAGGTTCAGGCCGATGCTGGCGCTGCTCAGGCGCTCGCTGCTGGCGCCTTCTTGCGCCTTGATCCGGCCGTGATCGAAGGCCAGGCGCGGGGTCAGCTTGACCGGCAGATCGTTCTGCAACGGCAAGCGCAGGGTGTTGCGCCAGATCCCGCCGATGGCGCCCGAGGCGCTGTTTTCGCGATAGCCGCGCACGGCGGAGTCGTCGGTGCCCAGCAGTTGTTCGATGGCCGGCAGCGGGTCGGGGCTGTACTGCAGCGACAGCTGGCTCTGCCACTGCCAGGGCTGGCTGCCGAAGCGGCCATTGCGCCATTGGCTGAGGCTGGCGCGGTACTTGCGGAACTGCGCCTGCGGCAGGTTTTTCTGCACCTGTTGCGAGTCGCGGTCGGCGCCGAACCAGGTCAGGCCCTGGGCGTAATTGACGTCGAGGTTCCACACCGCGCTGTCGAGCCAGAACAGGTTGAGCCCGGCTTCGGCCACGGTCAGGGTCGGGCTCTGGATGCCCAGGCGGACCTTCTCCAGGTAGCTGTCGACATCCTTGTGGGCCAGTTGCAGGTTGGCGCTCAACTGGTGGCCCTGGTCGCGCCACAGCACGCGGTCGGCACGCAGGCTGAGCAGGTCGGTGCGCCCGCTGTTGTAGAAGGTCACGCTGCTGAGCTTGAACGGCGCCCGGTACTCGGCATGGCTGGCGAACAGGCTGTAGGTCCAGTAGCCGTAGGGGATCGAGTAGAAAACGCTGGCGCTGCGGCTGTAGCGCGGGCCGTGATTGAGGGTGTCGCTGAAGTTCAGGTTGAGCGCGTCGTTGAGTTGCAGCGGGCTGTCGAGGCTCAGGTTGACGGAGTTGCGATCGCGCCCGGTACTGGCGCTGCCGAGGTTGTCTACACCCAGCCCCAGGGCCCAGCGCGAAGCGCCGCTGCTGCGCGAGCGCAGGATGATCCGCGAGGCGCCGGGCTGGCTGCCGGGGGCGATATCGGCGGTCAGGTCGAGGGAGCGCAGGCGATTGAGCTGGTCCAGGCCCTGTTCCAGGTCGCGTAGGTTCAGCGGTTCGCCGAGCATGCCGGGAAAGGCCCCGGCCAGGGAAACCGGCAGGCTCTGGTCGGCCAGTTCGACGGCCTCGACATACCCTTCGTCGACCACGATATCCAGCGAATGGCCGGCGGCGGGGGCGCTGCTCAGGTAAGGGCGGCTGGCGATGTAGCCGGCCTCGACATAGATCCGAGTGATCTGCGCCAACAGGCGGTTGATCCCGTTCACGCCCATGCAGGGCGCGATATAGGGTTCGAGCTGGCGGTTCAATTGGTCTTTCTTGAACAGCGTGACACCGGCGATCCGCGTGCCGCTCAGGGCCCAGCACTGTTCATCCTCGCCACCGTGGGCGGTTTCGGCGGGAGCCACCGCCGGCGTACCGAAGCTGCCGCGCTGCAACTGGCGCTGGCGCTGTTCCAGCTGCAGTTGTTGCAGGTCGCGCTGTTGCTGTTGCTGCAGGCGCAGGGCTTCCTGACCCGGTTGTGGCATATCGGCGGCGGCCACGGGCAGGGCCCCGGCCAGCAGCGAGAGCAGCAACCAGCCGCGCAGGCCAGGGTGACAGCTTGGGTGACTTGAGGACGTATAGGGCACTCGACATCCTTAATAGTGGAAAACGGATGAGGAAGTGCGGGAACAACTTATCGACACGGATTCATTCCGTGTACTCACTTCCATTTTGACGCTTGAGTCCTGGGCGTGCTCTTTGTTACAGCGAGGGGTGAAATTATTTTGCAAATGCCTGCTGAACTAACAGGTGAAGCCGAAGTTTTAGTGTGGGTACTTAGTTCGCTTGCTATTTGTTTTTTGCACCGATCATTCGGGCAGGGTCATGAAAGGGGAACGATCTGTCGCGGAGTGAAATTAATCCTGGTTAACCCATTACGGTTCGAGACTAGCGGAAACGATAAAGTCGATTTGTACGGAATTTGTAATCGTGGGGAATCCTTAGGGGCCTTGTGCTGCAAGGGTTTCTGCCTGAAGGCTAGGCAGATGTATCGAAAGGTAAAGGTAGGATGTTTGGTTGTGTCGTTAACGATCTGTTTAATTCAGCCTAGTTGGCTTGCTTATCGGGCGGCATGTATCGGTCAATGTCGCTAGTTATAGAGCAAGTGCTCTAGGTGGGTGCGGTTGCGTGGAATATTGTCGATCTGGATGGCGCCTGGCGAACTTGCTGGAAGTGAACGGCACTCTCAATGCAGTGTGAAATGGCCGGGATGTCAAAGTTGAAGTAACGGCGGTGTCCGGTTACTGCCTTACAACAGACTAGGGGAATCCCTTAGTTGTCGACTCACGAGAAACCGTTCGAACGGCCACCTCGATAACGCGAGGTAGCCGCTCGACGGCGGGTCATTGCGGGCTGGAACGCCCGGTCATTTCCCGGGCCATTTCGCTGGCGTAGCTGTCGGTCATGCCGGCGATGAAGTCGATCATGCGCAGGAAGGAGGCATGCAGCGAGCCGTTCGGATCCGGCGCGTTGTTGCCCAGCAGGTCGAGAATCCGCCGGTTCTTGAACGACGGCGTGCGTCCGCCGTGCTGTTCCAGCGCGGCGCCGCAGAACGAATTGAGGAGGATTTCCAGGGTGGTGTAGGCGCCGATCTCGTGCAGGGTCTTGCGCTTGTCCTGGAAGATCTTCTTGCGTGCGATGTCCTTGGCATTGAGCACGCAACGCTTGGCCGGGCCGTGCATATGCTCCACCAGATCGCCCGGCAGGGTGCCGCTGAGCAGGGCGTCCTGCTGTTCGACGAAGGCCCGGGCGGCGGCGTTGGTCAGGTGCTCGATGGCCTTGCCGCGCAGGATCGCCAGCTTGCGCCGGCGCGAGTCCCGCGGGCCGAGCTGGCGATAGGTTTCCGGCAGGTCGTCGCCCACCAACCCGAGCAGCAGCGACTCGACTTCGGCATAGTCGAGCAGCTCCATCTCCAGCCCGTCCTCGAGGTCGATCAGGGCGTAGCAGATGTCATCGGCGGCTTCCATCAGGTACACCAGCGGATGGCGGGCCCAGCGTTGTTCCTCGAGTTGCGGCAGGCCGAGCCTGGTGGCGATCTGTTCGAGCAACGGCAATTCGCTCTGGTAGCAGCCGAACTTGTGCTTCTTGTAGCCCAGGGAGTCGGCGTGGCGCGCGGTCCAGGGGTACTTCAGGTAGGTGCCGAGGGTGGCGTAGGTCAGCCGCGTGCCGCCGTCGAACTGGTGGTATTCCAGTTGGGTCAGCACCCGGAACCCCTGGGCATTGCCTTCGAAGTTGAGGAAGTCGTTGCGCTCGTTTTCGTGCATGGCGTCCAGCCAGCCGCGCCCGGCGGCCTGCTGGAACCAGTGGCGGATCGCGTCTTCGCCGGAGTGGCCGAACGGCGGGTTGCCGATATCGTGGGCCAGGCAGGCCGATTGCACCACCATCCCCAGGTCGCTGGGTTCGCACCACTCGGGCAGGGCGTCGCGAATGGTCTCGCCGACCCGCATGCCCAGGGAGCGACCGACACAGCTGACTTCCAGGGAGTGGGTCAGGCGCGTGTGGATGTGGTCGTTGCTGGACACCGGGTGCACCTGTGTCTTGCGGCCCAGGCGGCGGAAGGCACCGGAGAAGATGATGCGGTCGTGGTCCTTGTGGAAGGGGCTGCGGCCCAGCTCTTCAGGGCTGTGCAGCGGCTTTCCGAGGCGTTCGCGGGTAAGCAGGGTATGCCAATCCAAGGCGGGGTCTCTCCGTCGAATGACTGATGGGCTAGCTTCCCGGTTCGCGCCAGCGCCTGCAAGGGGAACACGCTGAATAACGGGGCCGACCACGCACGCCACTAGGCTCTGTACGAAAAGTGGCTGCGCGCTGGGCGCCTTCGGCGCTACGCAGGCCATGCTGCGTTAAAAACAGGCTCGTGCGCGAGTCCGATCGGAATGCTCATTTAGGCCCCTAAAGTCGAACGCGACCCCGGCCGTTCCTCGCCTGTTTTTGCCTTGCCTGACCTTCGCTCGCCGACTTTTCGTACAGACCCTAAAGCCCCGCGGCATCGATATCGATCAACAGCAGGCGCTGGCCATTGTCGAAGAACTGCCCGGCGGTCAGGCAGTACTGGTTGCTGGTGGCGTCGCGGTAGGTGTTCGACAGGGTCAGCCGCCGCTCGTCCCAGCCTTCGGCCAGCAGGTGATAGAAGTACGGACGCCACGACCAGTTGTGGCCGACGTAGCTGTGGTCGGCCTGCCAGCGGTCGTGGCGCCATTCCAGGTTCGGCGTCAGCTGGGTGCCGTGGCGATCGCACTGATAGAAACGCAGCAACCAGGGAAAGGCATCCAGCTGGGGCAACCGTTCGATCGGGGCCCGGGCCTGGGCCCAGTCCTGCAGCAGGGTCATCAGCTCCGTGAGTTGTTGGCGCATCTGCATCAGGCGTCCGCGCTCGGCCAGTTTCTGTTGCACATAGCGCTGGCGCACCCGGGCAAAAGGCGCGACGAAAGCATCGCTGGCGAAGAACGCCTGCTCGGCCCGGGCAAACAGGAAGCCCTGGACATACCGCGAGCCGCATTCCAGGGCGAAGTTGAGTTCGGTTTCGCTCTCGACCCCCTCGGCGATGATCCAGCAGCCGGTTTTCTCGGCCATCTGCGCCAGGGCCTTGACCACGTCGCTGCTGGGCCCGCCACGGGCCGCGGCCTGGAACAGGCGCATGTCGAGCTTGAGAATGTCCGGTTGCAGGGCCAGCACCCGGTCGAGCTGGGAGTAACCGGCGCCGAAGTCGTCGATGGCGATCCGCACACCGGCTTCGCGGTAGCGCGCCACCACTTCGCTCAGGCGCTGGCTGTTGCCGCTCAGTTCGGTGATTTCGAAGACCACGCGCCGCGGATCGACGCCCTGTTGCTGCAATTGCCTGAGGCTCGGCAAGGGCTGGCCGGCGCGCAGGCGGCTGATCCAGCGGGGCGAGATGTTGATGCTCAGGAACCAGTCGGCGGGCGCTTCATGCAGGCGGCTCAGGGCGTCGGCGCGAATCAGCCGGTCGAGCCGCCGCAGGGCGCTCGAGGAGGTCCGGGGATCGTTGAACAATGGGCCGACCGACAGCAGTTGGCCGTTCGGTTGGCGCAGGCGGCCCAGGGCTTCGACACCGGCAATACGGCCGGTGGCGGTGTCGATGAAGGGTTGAAAGCAGGCAAGCGGTTGCCCGTCGATCACGGGGCCTCCTTGGTTGATCTTGTTGATCCTGGCGTTGCGCCGACGCAACAGGCAGGCACGACCCGACCTCTCGTGGGAGAGGCCGGGTGCGCAGCTATTGCGGGAATGATTGCAAGAATGCAGCCAGATGGCGGCTCAGTGCTTGTTCGAAGAACCTTGCATGACCAGCTTGATCAGCGGCAACAGGCCGGCGCTGAGCCGCACCAGCCGGGCGAAGCTTCTGACGCTGCCGCTCTTGGCGCCTTTGCCGGTGAGAAATCCCAACAGGGTCACGGCAGCCACGCCCCACAACGGCGCGTGCTTGATGCCCAAGCCCTGTTGCCAGCTCTGGCCAAGGCCCCGGACCCGCTGCAAGGGTTGCAGCAACTGTTGGGATTCGTGGCGGATTTCCTGGCGGTGCATTTCCATGCGCAGGCGGATCAGCGCCTTGCGCATCTCGCGCCGGGAGTTGGTTTGCGGGATGTCAGGCAGGCTCATGGCAGCAGGCGCTCCCTGTCGTTGGCCAGCTCTTCAAGGGTGGCGTGGAAGGGCGAGGACTCGTCGAAAATCGCCGCCTTCAGGCGCAGGGCGCAGAACAGCGCCGCCAGCGTATAGAAGACGCACAGCCCGATGATGGCGGTGAGGCGATAGGTGTCCCAGAACAGGATCAGCACCAGCGCCGACAGGCCTATCAACAGCAACAGGGCGAACACCAGGGCCAGCCCGGCGAACAGCAGCAGGCTGACGGTTCTGGCTTTCTGTTCCTGCAACTCGATGCCGAACAGTTCGACGTGGCTGTGCAACAAACCCAGGAAAGCAGCGCCCAGGCGACGCGTTGAAGAGCCTTGGCCCGCCGTGGAGCCGGATTCACCGATAGCCATATCAGCGCCGGGTCGCCAGCAGGCCGATCAGAAAGCCCACGCCCGCCGCGATGCCCACTGCTTGCCAGGGGTTGCTCTGCACATAGTCTTCGGTGGCGGTGACTGCCGCCTGGCCGCGTTCGCGCAGCGATTGTTCAGTCAGTTGCAGGGTCTCGCGGGCGCGCAGCAGGCTGTCGTGAATCTGCGTGCGTAATTGGTCTGCCTGGTCGCCAGTCAGGGTGGCGGTGTGTTCCAGCAGACGTTCCGTGTCACTGACCAGTGCCTGAAAGTCCGCCATCAGTGTTTCTTGAGCTGTCTTGGTGGTTTTGCTGGCCATGGTTATCTCCGTAGTGGCGTTCTGAAGGGTTCGAGTATGAGCCTTGCGCGAAGGTTCAGTGCAATTGTCTGGTACAGCTTTTGCTTTGTCCTGGTGCGTAAACACGGGTGGTTGCGCCGAAAGCGCGCAGGATGCGCTGCCTGGCAGCTAAAACCTTACCCTAAAAAATCAACACTTATGGAAACACCCCGAGCGATACATCCCTCTCGCAAAAGCGTCGCGCCAAAATGGGTCGTAATACCTGGGTCGACAGGACCTTCGGTGCCAAGTTGGTGCAAAAAAACGTTCGAGCGGCTCGCGGCTTTTTCCTGAATATCAGGTCTGCCCATTCCATGGAAAATCTGCAAAGCGCTGTGGACACTCTGGTCCATGGTTCTAATACCCTGTTCATCCTCATCGGTGCGGTCATGGTCCTGGCCATGCATGCCGGCTTCGCCTTTCTCGAGGTGGGCACGGTGCGCCAGAAAAACCAGGTCAACGCCTTGTCGAAGATCCTCAGCGACTTTGCGGTCTCGACCCTGGCCTATTTCTTTATAGGCTATTGGATCTCCTATGGCGTCAGCTTCCTGCAACCGGCGGCGGTGATCAGCGCCGATCACGGCTACGGGCTGGTGAAGTTCTTCTTCCTGCTGACGTTTGCCGCGGCCATCCCGGCGATCATTTCCGGCGGCATTGCCGAGCGTGCGCGGTTCGTCCCGCAGCTCTGCGCCACGGCGCTGATCGTGGCCTTTATCTATCCCTTCTTCGAAGGCCTGGTGTGGAACGGCAACTATGGCCTGCAAGCCTGGTTGCAGGAGAACTTTGGCGCGGGCTTCCATGATTTCGCCGGCTCGGTGGTGGTGCATGCCATGGGCGGCTGGCTGGCGCTGGCTGCGGTGCTGTTGCTCGGGCCGCGCAACGGTCGTTATCGCGACGGCAAGCTGGTTGCGTTCGCGCCGTCGAGCATCCCGTTCCTGGCCTTGGGGTCGTGGATCCTGATTGTCGGCTGGTTCGGCTTCAACGTGATGAGCGCGCAGACCTTGCAGGCGGTCAGCGGGCTGGTGGCGGTGAATTCGCTGATGGCCATGGTCGGCGGCACCGTGGCGGCGCTGATCGTCGGGCGCAACGACCCGGGCTTCCTGCACAACGGCCCGCTGGCCGGGCTGGTGGCGATCTGCGCCGGCTCCGACCTGATGCATCCGGTGGGCGCGCTGATCACCGGGGCGATTGCCGGCGCGCTGTTCGTCTGGTGCTTTATCGCCACCCAGACCCGTTGGAAGATCGACGATGTGCTGGGTGTCTGGCCACTGCACGGGCTGTGCGGCGTGTGGGGCGGTATCGCCTGCGGGATCTTCGGCCAGAGCGCCTTGGGCGGCCTGGGCGGCGTCAGCCTGGTCAGCCAGTTGATCGGTACCGGCCTGGGCGTGCTGGTGGCGCTGGTCGGCGGCTTTATGGTGTACGGCGCGATCAAGGCGCTCTGCGGCCTGCGCCTGACGCAGGAGCAGGAGTACTACGGCGCCGACCTGTCGCTGCACAAGATCGGCGCGGTCAGCCAGGACTGAGCTCATGCGGCCCAGGCTGGAGTACCCGGCCAGGGCCGCT
Source organism: Pseudomonas sp. GW821-FHT02B10 (assembly GCF_059421865.1). NCBI lineage: Bacteria > Pseudomonadati > Pseudomonadota > Gammaproteobacteria > Pseudomonadales > Pseudomonadaceae > Pseudomonas > Pseudomonas sp. GW821-FHT02B10. Next base: position 214,524 of record NZ_JBWKVU010000008.1, read on the forward strand.
TGCCGCTGATCATTGGCCGCCGAGCAGGCGCGCCTCCGACGCTTCGATGGCCGCCAGCGGGCCGGACATCAACACCGTATCGCCGGCTCGCAGCAGGGTGCCGGCGGCCAGCTCCAGGTCGCGGCCATCGCGCTGCACGCCTTGCACATCCACGCCCAATTGCTCCAGCGCCAGCTCGCCGAGGGCCAGGTCGCAGGCGTGGGCTGCGCTGCCGAGATTGACAGCATGCATCAGCACCCGCGGCTGGCCGCGATTGTCCAGCAGGTCGGTCTGCGCCCCATGGTAGAAACCATGCAGCAGGCGATAGCGGTTGTGGCGGACCTCATCGACCTTGATCTGTACCTGGTGTTCCGGCAGCCCGAGCATCACCAGCGCATGGGACGCCAGCATCAGGCTCGACTCCAGCAGCTCCGGCACCACTTCGCTGGCGCCGGCGGCTTTCAGTTCGGCCAGTTGGCTGTCGTCCCGGGTGCGCACCAGGATCGGCACTTCGCTGTTGATCCGGCGCGCGCTTTTCAGCACGTTGAGGGCGATGTCGGTCTTGTCCACGGCAATCACCAGCAGCCGCGCGCGTTCGAGGCCGACCGCCGCCAGCAGCTCGGCGCGGCGGGAGTCGCCGTAATGCACGCAGCTTTCGCCGGCCGCGGCTTCCTGGACCCGCACCGGGTCGTCGTCCAGGGCAATGAAGCGCTGCTGTTCGCGGCGCAGGAAACGGCCGATCGACTGGCCGACGCGGCCATATCCACAGATCACCACATGGTCCTGCAATGCGGCGTTGAGGGCGCTGATTTCTTCCAGGTGGGCCTCCTGGTTCGGCTTGCGGTGCAGGCGCGCGGCAAGGCCCGGGGCGGCGCGCAGCAGCAGGGGCGTCAGCAGCATCGAACAGAAGGTCGCGGCCAACAGCAGGCCGCTCAGCTCGGCCGGCATCAACTGGCTCTGCTGCATCTGCGCCATCAGCGCAAAACAGAACTCGCCGCCCTGGGCCAGGGCCAGGCCACTGCGCCAGGCCGTCTCGCCGTCGCTGCCGCGCAGCTTGAGCAACAGTGCCACCACGGCGCCCTTGATCAGCATCAGGGCCAGGGTCAGGCCGAGGACCAACAGGGCATGGCTGGCGAACAATTGCAGGTCGATCAGCATGCCGATGCTGACGAAAAACAGCCCCAGCAGAATGTCGCGGAACGGCCGGATATCGGCCTCGATCTGGTGCCGGTAGCGGCTCTCCCCAAGCAGCATGCCGGCGAGGAACGCACCAAGGGCGGGGGACAGGCCGAGCAGGTGGGTCAGCCAGGCGGTCAGCAGGACGATGACCAGGGCCAGCAGCACGAACAGCTCGGCGGAATGGGAGGCGGCCACCTCGTGGAACAGCCGTGGCAGCAACCAGCGGCTGGCCAGCGCCAGGCCGATGAACAGCAGGGCGGTCTTGCCCAGGGTCAGGGGCAGGGCCCAGTACCAGGCCTGTTCGGTGTTGCCGGCGAATACCGGTACCAGGGTCAGCAACAGCACGGCCACCACGTCCTGGAACAGCAACACGCCGATCGCATTCTGCCCGTGGCTGCTGAAGATTTCCCCGAGGCTGCCCAGCTCCTTGCTGACGATGGCGGTGGAGGACAGCGCCAGGCCTGCACCAAGCAGCAGCGCCGGGATCAGCGGTACGCCGGCGAGAATCAGCAGGCCGCCAAGGACGGCGCCGCTGCACAGCACTTGCAGGCTGCCCAGGCCGAATACCACCTGGCGCAGGGCCAGCATTTTCGATACGGAAAACTCCAGTCCCAGGGAAAACAGCAGGAACACCACCCCCAACTCCGCCAGATCTGGCAGGTTTTCGTTGTCGTTGACCCAGCCGAAGGCGGTCGGCCCCACCAGCAGGCCCACGCACAGGTAGCCCAGCACGGGCGGCAGGCGCAGGCGGCGGAACAGGGCGATCACCACCAGGGATGAAGCGAGGATGATCAACAGATTGGCGAACACAGACATCTCCGGGCGGCGGTTGTAATGACAGAGCGTAGAGGCAAAAAAAGCCGCGAGGGTCGCTCAACCGCAAGTTGGCGGCGCTGACCTGCATCAGCTGTTTGGCAGAATGCTCGACGATGGCCATTGTTGGCCGCAGGGTGCTGCGTTCATCGGTCGACGGCTTTTTCTCGCGGGCCTAGAATAAGCGCCTGTCTCTTTTCGGTCTGTATGTCATGCCTCCTGAATGTCAGCTGTTCGGCACCCTGGGCTGCCACCTGTGCGAACTCGCCGAGGCGGAGTTGATGCCGCTGGTGGAGCACGGGCTGATGGTCGAGCTGGTGGATATCGCGGAAGACGAAACCCTGTTCGAGGCGTATGGCCTGCGTATCCCGGTCCTGCGCCGGGTGGACAACGGCGCCGAGCTGGGCTGGCCGTTCGATGCCGAGCAGGTGGTGGCCTTCCTGCGCTGAGCCGGCCTGTCGCTGGCACGACCCTTTCCGTTTGTCGCCTGCGCTGCAATCCCTTGGCGGGATCCCGATTATTCGGTTACTGTATATGCGTACAGTTATCGGGATGGTTCGTCATGTCTCTCACAATCCTCGCCCGCGCCGAGCGTTTGCAACACCTGTCGCCCGAGCATGCAGGGCACGACGGGTTTGCCGCCGGGCTCACGTTCGAAGGCGGTTTTTCCCTGGATCGTACCGTGGGGCTCGGAGCGCCGCAGATCCGCGCGGTGCTGGTGGATGACGACAGCCTGCTGGGCTTCGGGATCTATCCCGGCGACCGGCTGATCGTCGATCGTTCGGCGGCCCCGGCGGTGGATCAGTACGTGGTGGCCCATCTCGATGGCGAAGACGCCTATGGCGTGCGCCTGCTGGCGCCCGATCCCAAGGGTGGGCTGCTGCTCAAGGCGGCGCGACCTTCGATTGCACCGATCCCTCTGGACGATCGGGACTCGGCGCAAATCTGGGGCGTGGTGTTGTGGGTGGTCAGTTATGTCGGCCGTGGCTGATATCGATGCGCAGGGCGTGTGCTCAGTGGATGAATGAGAGGGTAGAAGGACTGATGATGGTCAATGTCGAACAATTGAAGAGCAGTGTGAACCGCATGTCCGCCGATGTGGTGCGCGAAGCGGTACTCGAACTGCGCCTGGACGGCCTGGTCACGGAAGGCAAGACACCGTTCAACAAGCTGCATTTCAATACCTGCTTTGCCGAAATCGAAGCCCTGTTCCAGCGTGCGGGTTATCACCGGCAACTGGACGTGGTGGGGTATCAGGGGTTGTTGTATGCGCTGTATGACCCGGCCCGCTGGGAGGCGGTCGATGTGCTGCGTTGGCTGAAGGAGTTCACCGATGCCGCCGCGCAAGCCGGCGTGGCCCGGGCTTAGTCGCAGGTTCCGGAGGGGGAAACTCTCCTAGGCTCCCCGGGACCCATGTTGGATAATGTCGCTCTGCATTGTCCGTTCGAGCTTTTGTATGTCTTCCGTACCTTTTTTTGCCGCACAGCATCAGGCCAGCACCCTGTACCTGCCCCCCGGTTCATGGCCAACCGTACTGGATTGCCTGTGTGACCATTTCAGCACCATCAGCCGTGAGCAGTGGCTGAGCCGGATCGCCCGCGGCCGGGTGCTCGATGGACAGGGACTACCGATCGGTGTCGACCTGGCATACCGCGAAGGCCTGCGCATTCATTATTTTCGCGAAGTGCCCGACGAAAAGATCATCCCGGTGCAGGAGTCGATTCTTTACGTCGATGAGCACCTGGTGGTGGCGGACAAGCCGCATTTCCTGCCGGTCACCCCGGCGGGGGAATATGTCGAGCAAACCTTGCTGCGCCGCTTGATCCGCAGCCTGGACAATCCCCATCTGGTGCCTCTGCATCGCATCGACCGGCATACGGCGGGCCTGGTGTTGTTTTCGGCCAATCCGCAAAGCCGCTCGGCCTATCAGTCGCTGTTCCCGACGCGCAGGATCGACAAGCGCTACGAGGCCATCGCACCGGCCTTGCCCGGTCTTGAGTTTCCACGGGTGCATAAAAGCCGCCTGATCGATGGCGAGCCCTTTTTCCGCATGCAGGAAGGGCCTGGTACGCCTAATACGGAAACGGCACTGGAGGTCCGGGAAAAGAACGGTGACCTCTGGCGTTATGGGCTGTATCCGGTGACCGGCAAAAAGCACCAGTTGCGGGTGCACATGAGTGCGCTGGGGGCGGCGATCTGCAACGACCCGTTTTATCCCGATGCGCTCAAGGATGTGGAGGACGATTACGCCAAGCCGCTCAAGCTGCTGGCCCAGGGCCTGCGTTTTACCGACCCGCTGACAGGGGAGGAGCGCGAGTTCGAGAGTCGGATCACCTTGCAGTGGTAATCCAGGCAACTGCTTGCTGCTGCCAGAAACGATAAAGCCCGCGAAAGCGGGCTTTATCGTTTCTGGCGTAACGGTATGGATTACAGCTCTTTTACCGTACGAACCTGATCCTTGTTGATGCGGGTTTGTTTGCCGTCTAGTTGCTCGAACTCGTAGAAACCGGAATCCTCATCGTATTTCGGCGTATCGACGGCCTGGATTTCGCGACCGTCATTCAGGGTGATCACAGTAGGCGATGCGCAACCGGCGAGAGTGGCAAGGCCCAGTGCAAGCATGAGAGTGGCGAGAGTCCGCTGAATCATTATGTGTCTCCGAGATGAATACTTTTAGTTGCTGTGCTTGAGACGTATACAACGCCTGCAAGTTCCTTGAGTTAAGGGCATTCTGACACGCCGTGCTGCTGGCTTAACAGCTCTGGTGTATTCAGATTAGCCAATCGGGGATCGTTTGCCGGACATTGCAGGGCCTGAGCATCCAGCCCGCGCATGATACGTCCGGGGCTGCGCTCACCGTTCTGCCAGGCTCCGTCGAAGGTGCCGAGCAGCGTGCGCGGAATAATACACAGCAAGGGTTCCCAGTGCTCGCCATGGCGCAGCATCAGTGGTTTGTCCGGATGCAGGGCGGCGCTTTGCCGCATGACGTCGATCAGTTGCGCATCGATGCGCGGCACGTCGCAAGGCAACACCAGCAGTCGGGCATGCCGGGCGACGGCTAATCCGGCACGAATACCTGCCAACGGCCCCGGGAAGTCATTGCTTTCGTCCTGCACCAGTTGGTCGGCATAAGGCGCGTACTGCCGGCGATTGCGGTTGCAGGAAATGACCAGGTCATCGCTCAGGCCGCGGGTCAGTCGATGCAGATGGGCGATCAATGGCCGGCCCTGCCACTCGATCAGCCCCTTGTCCCTTCCGCCCATGCGTTGGCCGCGTCCACCGGCCAGGAGCAGAATGGAGCAGGGTGGCAAATCTGTGCGCGGGGTCATGGCACGTCTCCACAGGGGCGGTCAAAGAGAGCGCTGTGATATAACACCGGGCTGTTTCTCCTACAACTGGATCGAGCCTATGAAAGCCAAGGCTGATGTACCTTTTGCACCCTTGAATATCGCGGTGCTGACTGTCAGTGATACCCGGACCCTGGAGACCGATACCTCCGGCCAGGTCTTCGTCGATCGACTGAGCGCAGCAGGCCATAACCTGGCCGCGCGCGTCCTGCTCAAGGACGATCTCTACAAGATTCGCGCACAAGTGGCGACCTGGATCGCCGACGACCTGGTCCAGGTGGTGCTGATCACTGGCGGCACCGGTTTTACCGGCCGCGACAGCACCCCGGAAGCCGTGTCTTGCCTGCTCGACAAACAGGTCGACGGTTTTGGCGAGTTGTTCCGTCAGATCTCGGTGGCCGACATCGGCACTTCCACCGTGCAGTCCCGGGCCCTGGCCGGGCTGGCCAACGGCACGCTGGTGTGCTGCCTGCCGGGCTCGACCAACGCGGTGCGTACCGGTTGGGACGGTATCCTCGCCGAGCAGCTGGATTCGCGGCACCGGCCGTGCAATTTCGTCACGCATCTGAAACAGGCGGCACCTTGTGAATCCCGTGGGTAAGCCGGGCAAGACCGGTGCCTTGATGCCGGTCGAGGTCGCATTGGCCCGTTTGCTGGAGATGGCCGAGGCTACTCCCATTCTCGAGCGCGAGCGGCTGCCGCTGGCGGCAGCTCAAGGCCGGGTCTTGGCCGACGATTTGATTTCCACCCTGGATCTTCCGCCCTGGCCCAACAGCGCCATGGACGGTTATGCCTTGCGTGCCGCGGATTGGAGCGGTGAGGCCCTTGTGGTCAGCCAGCGCATTTTCGCCGGCCAGGCGCCCGAGCCTTTGGCGCCCGGTACCTGCGCACGTATCTTCACCGGGGCGCCGGTCCCGGCGGGGGCCGACTGCGTGGAAATGCAGGAGAACGCCGAGGTTCAGGCCGATGGGCGGGTGTCCTTTACCGAGCCGCTCAGCGCCGGGCAGAACATTCGTCCCCAAGGCCAGGAAACCACGGTCGGCGAGTGTGTATTGGTGGCCGGAACGCAGCTGGGGCCGATCGAGCTGGGGCTCGCTGCTTCCTTGGGGGGCGCGGAGCTGGAGGTGGTGCGTCGAGTGCGGGTCGCCGTGCTCTCCACCGGCGACGAGCTGATAGAACCTGGGCAAGCGCTGGGTCCCGGGCAGATCTACAACAGTAACCGTGTCCTGCTGTGCAGTTGGTTGCAGCGGCTGGGCTGTGAAGTGGTCGACGGTGGAATCCTGCCCGACGATCTGCCCACGACCCGGCGGCGCCTTGCCGAACTGGCGGATGTGGACCTGATCCTGTCCACCGGTGGTGTATCGGTGGGCGAGGCGGATTTCCTGGGCATCGCCTTAAGAGAAGAGGGCGAGCTTGCGCTCTGGAAGCTGGCGATCAAGCCGGGCAAGCCGTTGACCTTCGGGCATTTCCGCGGCGTGCCGGTGATCGGCCTGCCGGGTAACCCGGCCTCGACACTGGTGACCTTTGCCTTGCTGGCTCGCCCCTATATTTTGCGGCGCCAGGGAGTGAAGGAGCTGCAGCCCTTGCAGTTCCAGGTTCCAGCCGGGTTTGCCTGGTCGAAACCGGGGAATCGACGAGAGTATCTGCGTGGGCGTCTGGAGCAGGGCAGGGCAATCATCTACCGGAACCAGAGTTCCGGGGTCTTGCGCAGTGCCGCCTGGGCCGAGGGGCTGGTCGAGGTACTGGAAGAGCGAACGCTGGTTGAGGGCGATTGGGTCAACTTCATCCCATTGAGTGAGGTCCTGGGCTGACTCCAGGGGAGGCGGACCTGGTCGGCAGCGCCGGGTCCATCCTCCAGGGCCCTGCCTATCAACGCAGGAGTAAAAGGATCAGCAAGCCAAAACGGCTGTTCAGTCCCCAGGACAGCAGTGCCGATATAAACCCGGCATAGGCCAACACCCACGCGAGCTTCTTGAGCAAGGCATGAAGCTTGCTGTCGGGCTTATGCTCGGGGTCACGGGTATGTACTTGATGGACACTCAGTTCCGGGTGTTTGCCTGTACTGAGCAGGATGCTCCCTTCCAGCCGAGTGAGCGCGGAGTTCGAGCGTTCAAAGCATTTCTTGTCATCCATGTGTTTCGCTTCCCTGTTTGAGGCGTCGTTCGCCTGCCATGAACATTCTCCGATTGTCTGTTTCGGGTCAATTCAGGTGATTCTCAATCTGCGGTCAGAAAAGTTACCGGTCAGCCAGCAGACGGCCTGATGGGGACAAGTTGATTACAACCCGGTCGGACTTTTTCTCATGGACCGAGGGTCAACATCCTTCAATGGCCCTCGAATGACAGGAGTGATGAGCGATGAGCGAACGCAAGGCGATGCTGATACTGCACGGCAAGCAGGCCCTCAACGAAGAGGTTCGCGAGGCTGTCGAGCGCAAGCGTGAAGAGGGTTGGGAGCTGGCAGTCCGCCTGACCTGGGAAGCGGGCGACGCCCAGCGCCTGGTGGATGAAGCCCTCGTGACTGGTTACACCCGCCTGATCGCGGGAGGCGGTGATGGCACCTTGCGTGATATCGCCGAGGCCATGGCAGCGCAGGCCAACGATGCCAGTCTGGTGTTGCTGCCGCTGGGGACGGCCAATGATTTCGCGCGGGCGGCCGGCGTGTCGTTACTGCCCCATGAGGCATTGAACCTGCTCGACGTGCCGGCACGGACGATCGACCTCGGCGAGGTCGGTGGCCAGGTATTTCTCAACATGGCCACGGGCGGGTTCGGCAGCCAGGTGACGGCCAATACCTCCGAGGACCTGAAAAAGATTCTGGGGGGCGCGGCCTATCTGTTCACTGGTTTGTCCCGTTTCAACGAACTGCATGCGGCGTACGGTGAACTGCAGGGGCCGGATTTTCATTGGCGCGGCGAGCTGTTGGCCCTGGGGATCGGCAACGGGCGCCAGGCCGGTGGTGGTCATCTGCTGTGCCCTGAGGCGATGGCCGATGACGGATTGCTGGATGTCAGTATCCTGCCGGCCCCCCAGGAGTTGGTGGGCACCTTGAAGGACCTGCTGGCCGGCGGCTGGGGGATCGACAACCTGTTTGTGCGCACGCGCCTGCCCTGGGTTGAAATCAAGGTGTCCGAGGGGCTGGATATCAATCTCGACGGTGAGCCCCTGCAAGGCGAAAACCTGCGTTTTCGCGCGCTCCCAGGGGCATTGCGGGTGCATTTGCCGGAAGACTCCCCGCTGTTGGCGGCTTCGGCGTCTTAATCGTCGAGGCTGATGATCTGTTCGCGGACGGCAAACAGGACCAGGCCGGCCACATCATAGATCTGCAGGCGTTTCATGATCTGCGAGCGGTGGGTTTCCACGGTCTTGATGCTCAGGCCAAGCCCATGAGCGATTTCGCGGGTTGATTTGCCGCGAACGATCAGGCGCAGGATCTCCAGCTGGCGTGCGGTCAGGTTATGGGTTTCGACGGGTTCCGGATGGGGCTTCTGCACGCGGATCAGCGCCTGGTTGATCACCGTGTGGGCAATGGCCGGGCTGAGATAACGCTCGTTGTTGCGCAAGGCGTCGAGCGCGTGCTCGAGCTCGTTGGCGGTGGTGTCCTTGAGCAGATAACCATGAGCACCGGATTCCAGGGCCTGCATGATCAGCGCCGGATCGGTGTGCATCGAGAGAATCAGTACTTTGCTCTGCGGATGCACCACCTTGAGTCTCTTCAGGGCTTCAAGGCCACCGATATCCTTCATGGAAATATCCAGAAGGATAATGTCCGGCGACAGCCTCTCGACCATTTCCAGTACTTGTGCGCCATCGTTGGCTTCGCCGATCACGGCATAGCCAGGAATGTCCATGACCAGGGCACGCACGCCAGCCCTGATGAGCGAGTGGTCATCCACCAGAAGTAAATTGCAGGTCAATGTAAAACCTTATTCGTACTGGCCCGTTCGAGTGCGCGAGGCGCCCAGGGGAAGAGTGCTTCGATTTGTGTGCCCTGGTCGGGCTGGCTGGAAACCTTCAGGGTGCCACCCAGTTGCGCGATTCTTTCCGCCATGCCCGCCATGCCGCGTTGTCCTTGCGCGCCAGGATTGGCCGCTGGGGAAAAGCCACAGCCATCATCGCTGATAAACAGCGAAAGGCCCTCGGGCAGGCGTTGCAGGCGTACCAGCAGGTTATCCGCCTGGGCGTGGCGCAGCATGTTGGTGACGGCTTCCTGAGTGATGCGAAAGGCGGCCACTGCCATCTCCTCGGGGATGCCTGCCAGGCGTTGCTTGCATTCCAGGCTCCAGTGCACGGAAGTGTTTTCCAGGGTCTTCAGCAAGTGTGCCCGCAGGCTGGCTTCCAGGCCCAGGCTGGCCAATTGCCGGGGATTAAGAATGGCCGATACATCGCGCACCTTGGCCAGGGTTTCTTCCAATGTGCTTTGAAGCGTCGTGCAGTGCTGTTGCAGGTCTTCGGGCAGGCGGCGCTTGAGCCATTCGCTTTGCAGCTTGGCGGCAGTCAACAACTGACCAATATCATCATGCAATTCACGACTGAGGCGATGGCGCTCGTTTTCCTGGACTTCCAGCAAGCGATCCGCCAGTTCCTGAGGCTGGAACTTGATCGATTTGCGCGAATCGCCGTAATAGGCCCAGACACTGGCCAGGGCCGCCAGATTCAGGATCAGCAGGCTGAGGGGAAAGGTCGTCGACAGGCAATAGACGGCCAGACTTCCAAGTGCCGAGCATGAGCACAGCAACAGGTTGAGCCAGCGCAGGTTTATTCGAGAGAGAAGCCTGGTGGCAGTTGACTTGAGGCTGGCGTACATAGCGGATGGAGCCAATGAATGTTCGCTGCGGGGAGACCGGTCAAGTCGACTGACGGGCCCCGGTTTGGAAAACGGTATTGTTTGAGTATGCGGCTTCAATTAACGCGGTCTATTCGTTGGGAGCAAGCCTTGCACTGATCAGGTGTGTAACAAGATCAATCTGAAATCACAGTGCCATTAAGGATATCGTTTAGTGGCTGGCATAGTATCAGCTTAGCTACCGTTGGTCGCGCCTCTATATATGTCCAGCGGGTCAGGAATATTGCCTTTTGGGACGTATGTTCCGATTCGCTTGTTTTAACTGGCTCCGCTCAAACAGTGACTGTATCTGGCCTTGGCGAACGGGTAGGCGAGATTCAGAACACTTGAAGTCTCGGGATTGGTTTTATTTAGTTGTGTTAGTTGGTTCTGTCGTTAACAGGCATGAAATATTGGATAACGACATGATGCTGGTCAATGTCACGACATATCTAACGACTGAAGTTAGGTATTAACGACAGGGTCTATGCGTTTCTCTTGGCGATCGAAAAAACTTTGAACGAATTTTGGTGGCAGGACAGGGGGGCGGGCAGAGGGTCGATTTGCACGGCGAGGGATTCGATGAGGGTGGCCTGTTCGTTGCCATCGAGGTTCAACTGCCCAGTCACCGGATCGACGAGTTCAAGCTGCCAGGCCATCAGGCTGAAGCATTCCTCGAGGGTGTCGAGGATCTGCTTGTTCATGTCCGGATGAGGATGGGAGTGATCCAGCAACGCATGAACCTGGCGCGAGAATTCGGCGGTGCTGCGCAGCGCCAGCGCGTCGGTTTTCTCGGCCAGTTTGAGCAGGGTGGACAACATGCACTCGATGGCGTCCTGATCGTTCCTGATCAGGTTGAGATGGTTCAGGCATTCAACAGACTTGGCCAATAGTGCTTCTGCCTCAAGCAGAAAGTCGGGTGACTGGTGCCACTCTTTATCGTCGATCAGCATGCTTGTCTCCACGACGCCACGTCAGATGATGGAATGGTCCGTTTTGTGAGCGGCTGTAAGGTATTACGTCGGTTATGCCGTGGGATATAGGACGAATCTGATTGGTTCTCAATGGGCGAAGACGCTGTGCTGGTGTTTAGTCTGCAGGCGACAGACTGCCGAGCACGGTGTGTCGGCCGCGCTTGGACAGCGGAGGCGGGGGGGCTCGAAGGGGCACCAGCCCATCTTCCTGCGATCACAAACAAAAGCCTGACTCCATTCATGCAATGAGAATGGCGTCACATTAATGGCTATTGGATATTGCGAATATCAGGTTGGTCCTGATTGCCGATAGGGGATTCCCTTACAAAGGGGAACCAAGCGCTGAAATAGAGGTCGCGGCGGGGAAGTTGTGTGGATGAAATCGCGAAGCCAGTAAAGCATGATGTTAATGTGACATCAATGCCTTTGCATGGCATTTTGTACGCGGGTCAAGATTCGGCAAATCGCGCCGATAACCCGCGTTAGTGAATTCATCAGAACAAGCCCAGGAGTCATTACATGGCCGGCATTCTCGACACGGTAGATCAACGCACGCAACTGGTGGGTGAGAATCGCCTGGAAATCCTCATGTTTCGTCTGGCCGGGCGACAGTTGTTCGCGATCAACGTGTTCAAGGTGCAGGAAGTCCTGCAATTGCCAAAGCTGACGCTGATGCCCCAGCGCCATCCGTTCGTCTGTGGCGTGGTCAACCTGCGGGGGCAGACGCTGCCGGTCATCGACCTGTCCCAGGCGATCGGCATGCGGCCACTGGTGCCGGGTCCCAACAGCACCATCATCGTCACCGAGTACAACCGCTCGGTGCAGGCCTTCCTGGTGGGAGGCGTCGACCGCATCGTCAACATGAACTGGGAAGCCATCCTGCCGCCGCCGACCAGTGCCGGGCGCCAGCATTACCTGACGGCGATCAGCAAGGTCGACGATCAACTGGTCGAGATCATCGACGTGGAAAAGGTCCTGGCCGAAATCGTTCCGTACAACGCCAAGGTCTCGCGGGACAAGCTCGACGATCCGGTGCTCGAACGTGCCCGCGGCCGTGAAGTGCTGTTGGTGGACGACTCCAACGTGGCGCTGTCGCAATTGCGCGACACCCTGGGCCAGTTGGGGGTGAAGATGCACATTGCCAGCGACGGCCTGAAGGCCCTGAAGATGCTCAAGGCGTGGGCCGATACCGGGGTCGACATGACCGACAAGCTGCTGATGGTGTTCACCGACGCCGAAATGCCGGAAATGGACGGCTATCGTCTGACCACCGAAATCCGCAACGATCCTCGTCTGCGTGGCCTTTATGTGGTGCTGCATACCTCCCTGTCCGGCAGCTTCAACGAGTCGATGGTGAAGAAGGTCGGTTGCGACAACTTCCTGTCCAAGTTCCAGCCGGACAAACTGGTCGACGTGGTGCGCCAGCGCCTGATGCTGGACGAAGTTCCCGCCTGACGGGAGCATTGGCCGGAGCGACGCCTGCGCGGCAGGTGCTTCTTTGATTCGCGGGCCGGCTCGTATAAGGTTGCTTTTTTTGCTACCCGGGAGCTGGCCATGCGTCTCAGCGCGCTTTATCGATACCCCTTGAAATCCGGCAAGGGCGAGTCCCTGCAACAGGTCGCGCTGGACAGGCTGGGGCTGGAGGGAGATCGACGCTGGATGCTGGTCGATGAACCCAGCGGGCGTTTCCTGACCCAACGTGCGGTCCCGCACATGAGCCAGCTTTCGGCGCTCTGGAACGCCGAGGGAGGGCTGACCCTCAGTGCTCCCGGTTATCCATCCCTCGATGTGCCACTGCCTGGTGCGGATGCCCCGTTACGTGGCGTGACCATCTGGCGCGATACCCTGCGCGTACCGGATGCCGGCGACGAAGCCCATGCCTGGCTGAGCAATTTCATCGGCAAGCCGACCCGCCTGGTACAGGTCCCCCCGGAGCGTGCGCGCACCACTCAGGCCGGTTACGGCAAGGATGACGATCAGGTGGCCTTTGCCGACGGTTTTCCGTTGTTGCTGATTGGCGAGTCCTCCCGGGAAGACCTGTCCAGTCGTGTCGGCCGTCCCCTGGAGATGCTGCGCTTTCGCCCGAACCTGGTGATCGAGGGCTGCCCGGCCTTCGCCGAAGATGGCTGGAAACGCATCCGCATCGGCGATATCGAGTTTCGGGTGGTCAAGCCTTGTGCGCGTTGCATTCTCACCACCATCGATCCGCAGACCGGCGAGCGCAGCGCCGACCGTGAACCGCTGGCCACGCTGCAGCAGTACCGGGCGCAAGAAGGCGGGGCGATGTTCGGGCAGAATCTGGTGAACGATGGCATTGGCCGCCTGGAAGTCGGCATGCCGGTCACGGTGCTGGAATAGTCGGTGGCGTAGAAACGAAAAATGCCCGTATCGTCAGATACGGGCATTTTTTATCGCCGACGATTAGTCCCTGGGAGTGGGATCAGCCGCGGTATTCGCACAGGTAGGCGGTGTCGACGGCCACTTTCAGCTGGAACTTGCTGTTGGCCGGTACGTTGAACTGGCTGCCGGCGGCAAAGGTTTCCCAGTCGTTGCTGTCAGGCAGCTTGACGGTCAGGGCGCCGGAAACCACGTGCATGATTTCCCGTTGAGCCGTGCCGAACTCGTATTCGCCCGGAGCCATGACGCCGATGGTGGCGGGACCTTCGGCCGTGCCGAAGGCAATCGACTTGACGGTGCCGTCGAAGTACTCGTTGACTTTAAACATGGGCGATTCCTCAAAAAGGGGTCAAAAAGGCCGGCCAGTATGCACAAGGCCTTCAGATGCGTCACCTGTTGCGCGGACGGATCAGCCGGGAAGAATCAGAGGCAATAAACGCGCCGTATTGCGGGCATCTTCCAGGGCGCGATGCTGCTGGCCGGTGAACTGCAGCCCGGCCAGTTGCAGCGCGCCGTTCAGGCCCAGCGGTCGTTCGAGGCGGCGGGCCTTGGCGAAGCGTTGCTTGAGGTTCATGTGCGGCAGTTGGGCGAGGGCGCTGTGCAGTTGCGAGCGTTGCCACTCCTGCAGCAGTTGCTTGCGATCGTAGTCGCCCCAGCTGGCCCAGCCCTCCAGGCGCGTGTGATGCTGGCCCAGCCAGCGTTCGAACAGCGGCCAGACTTCGCTCAACGGCTGGGCGCCGTCGATCTGGGCCTGGGTGATGTGGGTCAGTTCACGGCAGAACGGCGTCAGCATCGGCCGCCGCAGCGGGCGCACGAAGCGTTGGAAATGGTCCAGTTCACGCCCTTCGCGGTTCACCAGGGTGGCGCCGATCTCGATGATTTCCATGTCGGTCAGCGGCCAGCCTCCTTCGTCCGTGGTGGCTTCCAGATCAATTACCAACCAGTGGGGCATCACAGGCTCCAGCTTCAACATCCCGATGAGGCTTGAGCGTAGCCAAACCCGACGTCTGCGCCTAGCGGCTTATTCCACCTCCAGCAGAATCTGGCGGCTTTTCACCTGATCGCCGAGATTGACCTGCAGCCGCTTGATCACGCCATCGATACCGGCCTTCAGCGGATGCTCCATTTTCATCGCCTCCAGCACCAGCAGCAGTTGCCCCTTGCTGACGGTCGCGCCCTCGCTGACCAGTACGTCGACTATGGCGCCGTCCATGGGCGCCTTTAGCATGCCGCTGTGGGCGCCGGCCTGGCTGGCGACCGGTGCGTGGCTCAGGTCTTGAAGGTGCAGGTTGCCAGGACGGGTGAACAGCCAGAGCTGCCCGGCTTCCAGGGTGTAGGCGTAGCGGCGGCGGATACCGTCGATGGTCGCGCAGGCCCAGCGGCCATCCGTCTCCAGCAGCTGTACCTCGAAGCCTTGGTCGGCGTGTTGAATCCGCAGCGTTCCGGCCTGGTTATTCAGTTCAAGGTTCCATACGGCTTCACCCGAGCCCAGGCGATAGTGCAGCGGCACACTGGCGTTGTTGCGCCAGCCGGCCAGCGCTGCGCCGTGAGGCTGGGCCGCGTGCTGATAAAACAGTGCCGCGGCCAGGGCCAGTTCGGCGCCGCTTGGCGGTTGCGGGCGCAGGCTTGGATCGTCGGCGAAATGTTCGGCGATAAAGGCGGTGCTGAATTCACCGCTGGCAAAGCCAGGGTGGCGAAGCAGGTTCGCCAACAGCTTCTGGTTGCTCGCCACGCCGGTCAGCACCGTGTCCTCGACCGCGCGCAACAGCTTGCGGCGCGCCTCTTCGCGGGTGGCGCCGTGGGCGATGAGCTTGCCCAGCATCGGGTCATAGAACGGGCTGACGCTCTGGCCTTCCAGCAGGCCGTGATCGATACGCACATCGGCACCCAGTGCCGGTTCCCAGCGCCGTACCTGGCCGGTTTGCGGCAGGAAATCCTGCGCCGGGTCCTCGGCATACAGCCGCACTTCGATGGCATGGCCCTTGAGTTCGACCTGTTCCTGGCGCAGTGGTAACGGTTGACCCGCCGCCACCTGCAGTTGCAGGGCCACCAGGTCCAGGCCGGTGATCATTTCGGTGACCGGGTGTTCGACCTGCAGGCGGGTGTTCATTTCCAGAAAGTAGAATTGCCCCCGTGCATCGAGGAGAAATTCCACGGTGCCGGCGCCGACATAATTCACCGCCCGGCCGGCCTTGAGGGCGGCCTCGCCCATGGCCTGGCGCAGCTCGGCGGTCATCACCGGGCAGGGCGCTTCCTCGACGACTTTCTGATGACGGCGCTGGATCGAGCAATCGCGCTCGCCGAGGTAGATCAATTGTCCGTGGCGGTCGCCGAACACCTGGATTTCCACATGCCGCGGTTCGATCAGCGCCTGCTCCAGAATCAACTCGTCGCTGCCGAAGGCGTGCAGCGCCTCGGAGCGCGCGGTACGCACCTGGGCCAGCAGCTCATCGGCTCGCTGCACCAGGCGCATGCCGCGTCCACCGCCACCGGCGCTGGCCTTGATCATCAGCGGGTAGCCGATGCGTTCGGCTTCGCGTTGCAGGGTCGCATCGTCCTGTTCCGCGCCCTGATAACCGGCGATGCAGGGGACGCCCGCCGCGAGCATCGCCAGCTTGGACAGGCGCTTGCTGCCCATCAGTTCGATGGCCTCGGCGCTGGGGCCGATAAAGGTGATGCCGGCTGCCTCGCAGGCGCTGGCGAATTCGGCGTTCTCCGACAGAAAGCCGTAGCCGGGATGCAGCGCGTCGGCGCCCGTGCGCCGGGTCGCGTCGAGGATCGCCTGGCTGTTCAGGTAGGACTGTTGGACCGCCGCCGGGCCGATACGCACCGCCTCGTCGGCCATCCGCACATGCAGCGCATCGGCGTCGGCATCGCTGAACACCGCCACGGTGCGATAACCCAGGGCTTGGGCGGTGCGCTGGATGCGGCAGGCGATTTCACCGCGATTGGCGATCAGGATTTTGCTGAAGGCGGGCATGGGGGAGCTTCCTGAAGTCGGTGGTGGCTGGGCGGGTTTATCGCGAGCAAGCTCGCTCCTACAAGGTGAGCGTCGTCTCTGCAGGAGCGAGCTTGCTCGCGATGGGGCTCATGAGGCCCACGCCGGTTTGCGTTTCTGCACGAAGGCCATGGTTCCTTCGATGCCTTCGGCACCGGTGACGGCGGCGCCAAACTGTTCCGCTGCGCGATCGAGCAGCGGCGCCAGCGGTTCTTCAGTGCTGGCCAGCAACAGGGCCTTGGTCGCGGCGTTGGCCTCGGGCGCGCAGCACAGCACATGGGCCAGCACTTCATCGAGGCGTTCGGCCAGGGCCTCTGGGCCGTCTTCGACAAAATGCACCAGGCCCAGCCGTTCGGCTTCGTTGCCATCAAAGCGCGCGGCGGTCAGGGCCAGCCGACGGGCCTGGGTCAGGCCGATGCGCTTGACCACAAACGGCGCGATCTGCGCCGGCAGCAGGCCGAGGCTGGTTTCCGGCATGCCGAACTGCGCCTGATGATCGGCGATGGCGATATCGCTGACACAGGCCAGGCCGAAGCCGCCACCCAACACCGAGCCCTGCAGCAGCACGATCAGCACCTGTGGGGTGTGCTGGGCTTCCTCGAGCAGTGTGCCGAACGCCCGGTTCAGTTCCTGATAGGCACTGGCGCCCTGGGCACGGGCACTGGCCATGTCTTTCAGGTCGCCGCCGGCGCAGAAGTGCCCGCCGGCGCCCCTCAGGACCAGGGCGCGAATGCCGCGGTCATCGCGTACCGCCGCCAGCACCGCGCGCAGTTCGGCGACCATGTGCAGGCTCATGGCGTTACGGCTGTCCGGGCGATCGAGGGTGATGTACAGGACGCCGCCACGGGGCGCCAGCAGCAGGGTTTCGCAGGCGGGCAGGCGGCTCATTTTCTTTTCCCCGGCAGGATGCCCATGAGTTTGCAGATGATGCCCAGCATGATTTCGTCGGCGCCGCCGCCGATCGAAACCAGGCGCACGTCGCGGTAGGCGCGGGCCACTGGGTTGTCCCACATGAAGCCCATGCCGCCCCAGTATTGCAGGCAGCTGTCGCTGACTTCGCGGCCCAGGCGCCCGGCCTTGAGCTTGGCCATGGACGCCAGGCGGGTGACGTCCTGGCCGCGCACGTATTGCTCGGTGGCCTGGTACACCAGGGCCCGCAGGCATTCGATTTCGGTGGACAGCTCGGCCAGGCGGAAGTGGATCACCTGGTTGTCGATCAGCGCGCTGCCGAAGGTCTTGCGCTCCTTGCAGTACTCGATGGTGCTGTCGACGCAGTACTCCAGGCCCTTGATCATGTTGGCCGCGCCGAACAGCCGCTCTTCCTGGAATTGCAGCATCTGCATCATGAAACCCGCGCCTTCGTGGCCGATGCGATAGCGCTGGGGCACGCGCACGTTGTCGAAAAACACCTGGGCGGTTTCCGAACTGCGCATGCCGAGCTTGTCCAGGTGCGGGCTGAGGCTGATGCCGGGGCTGTTCATCGGCACCATGATCAGCGACTTGTTGACGTGGGGCTTGTCGTCCGAGGTGTTGGCCAGCAGGCAGATGAAGTCGGCGCTGGGGGAGTTGGTGATCCACATCTTGCTGCCGTTGATCACATAGTCGTCGCCGTCCTTGCGCGCGGTGGTCTTGAGCCCGGCCACGTCGGAGCCGGCACCGACTTCGGAGACACCGATGCAGCCGACCATTTCCCCGCTGATGGCCGGGCGCAGGAACTCCTCGCGCAACTCGTCGGAGCCGAAGCGCGCCAGGGCCGGGGTGCACATGTCGGTCTGCACGCCGATGGACATCGGGATGCCGCCGCAATGGATGGTGCCGAATTCTTCGGCGGCGACGATCGAATAGCTGTAGTCCAGGCCCATGCCGCCGAACTTCTCCGGCTTGGAGATGCCCAGCAGGCCCAGTTCGCCGGCCTTGCGGAATATCTCGTGGATTGGAAAGCGTCCGGCCTTTTCCCATTCCTCTACGTGCGGGTTGATCTCGCGCTCGACAAAATTGCGCACCGTGCGCCGCAGTTCTTCATGTTCCTGGGTGAAGATCATTTTTATTGTTCTCCTCAAGTTGAGTGACGCAATCCCTGAACCTTGTTACCCCTGTAGCCGCTGCCGCAGGCCGAAAACACCGTCGTTGCGGAACTGCTCGCTGTCCCTGTAGCCGCTGCCGAAGGCTGCGATCGGCCCCGCAGGGGACGTGCTCTTGATTCCCTCGAAGACCCTTCGGGCCTTATCGCAGCCTGCGGCAGCGGCTACATCAGAACCGTGCGACGCCGAAGCTGTTGGGTTGTAGCTGACGCACCTGCGCCTCGTGGCAGATATCCAGCAGATAACCCAGCAGGGTGCGGGTATCCCGTGGGTCGATCAGCCCGTCGTCCCACAGGTTGGCACTGCCATACAAGGCCGTGGATTGGCTGTCGAGTTTCTGCGCCGTGACCTGTTCCAGCATATCCAGCATCTGCGGATCGGCCGCCTGGCCCTGCTTGGCATGCTTGGCCTCGGTGACGATGCGCAGCACCTTGCCGGCCTGGGCACCGCCCATCACCGCGGTGCGGCTGTTGGGCCAGGCGAAGATGAAGCGCGGGTCCAGGCCGCGGCCGCACATGGCGTAGTTGCCGGCGCCGTAGGAGCCGCCGACCACGATCGTCAGTTTCGGTACCCGGGCATTGGCCACCGCCTGGATCAGCTTGGAACCGTGCTTGATCACGCCCTGCTGCTCCGACTCGGTGCCGACCATGAAACCGGTGGTGTTGTGGAAAAACAGCAGCGGGGTGCAGCTCTGGTCGCACAACTGAATGAACTGCGCGGCCTTGCTTGCGCCTTTCGGGGTGATCGGCCCGTTATTGCCGATAAAACCGCAAGGGCGTCCCTGGATCTGCAAATGGCCGCAGAGGGTCTGCGGGTCGAACTCGCCCTTGAACTCGAGGAAGTTCGAACCGTCGGCGATGCGCGCGATGATTTCCCGGGCGTCATAAGGCTTTTTCGGGTCGTCGGGAATCAGCCCCAGCAGCTCGTCGATCGGGTATAGCGGTTCCGTGTAGGTGCGGGTCGGCTGTAGCGGCAGCCGGGCATTCCATGGCAGGGCTGCGAGGATTTCCCGCACGATGCGCACGCCGTCGCCGTCGTTTTCCGCCAGGTATTCCGCGGTGCCGGCCACCTGCGCATGCATCTCGGCGCCGCCCAGTTCTTCATCGGTGGCCACCTCGCCGGTGGCGGCCTTGAGCAATGGCGGGCCGGCGAGAAACAGCTTGGCCTTGCCGCGCACCACCACCACGTAATCCGACAGCCCCGGCTGGTAGGCCCCGCCGGCGGTGGCCGAGCCGTGGACCACGGTGATCTGCGGCAGGCCCATGGCCGACATGCGTGCCTGGTTGGCGAAGCTGCGCGCGCCTTCGACGAAAATCTCCGCCGCGTAATTGAGGTTGGCGCCGCCGCTTTCGGCCAGGGTCACCACCGGCAGTTTGTTTTCCATGGCGATCTGCTGCAGGCGCAGGGATTTTTTCAGGCCGCTGGGGGAGATGGTGCCGCCCTTGATCGCACTGTTGTTGGCCACCACCAGCACCCGCACGCCGCTGACGTAGCCGATGCCGGCGATCAATCCGCCACCGGCCTGGCTGCCATCCTTGTCGTCGTGCAGCTTGTAGCCGGCCAGGCTCGCCAGTTCGAGAAAGGGTGCGCCGGGGTCGAGCAGCAGGTTGAGGCGTTCGCGGGGAAGCAGTTGCCCGCGCTTTTCGAATTTCGCCTTGGCCTCGGCGGCCTTGGCCAGCAGGTTCTGTTCCAGCTGGCGGATCTGCGCGATGCCGGCCAGCATCGCTTCGCGGTTCTGCTGGAACTGCGGGCCGTGGGGATCGAGCTGGGACTGTATGACTGGCATGGCTTATTTCCCGTCCTTGAGTGGCTCGTCCTTCAGCACATCCGGCAGGTAGGCGCGGTGGAAGCCGTTGTAGGACTCGCTGTGGGACGCCTTGTGCAGCGGCCAGGCACGGCTGCCCAGGCTGGCGGCGCCGTCGATGCGCAAGGTGCTGCCGCTGATGAAGGCCGCCGCCGGGCTGAGCAGGAAGACGATGGCGGCGCTGACTTCCGAC
Source organism: Pseudomonas sp. GW821-FHT02B10 (assembly GCF_059421865.1). NCBI lineage: Bacteria > Pseudomonadati > Pseudomonadota > Gammaproteobacteria > Pseudomonadales > Pseudomonadaceae > Pseudomonas > Pseudomonas sp. GW821-FHT02B10. Next base: position 235,113 of record NZ_JBWKVU010000008.1, read on the forward strand.
TCGGTGCCGATGCGCTTGAGCGGCACGTGTTCGCGCAGGGTCGGGATCACCGCCTTGAATGCGCCTTCGTAGGTGTCCATGCCGCTGGAGGCGATCCAGCCCGGTGCCACGGCGTTGACCCGCACCCCGGCATGGCCCCATTCGAACGCGGCGGTCTTGGTGAAATTGTCCATCCCCGAACGGGCGGCGCCGGAATGGCCCATGCCGGGCATGCCGCCCCACATGTCGGCGAGCATGTTGACGATGCTGCCGCCGTGCTTGCTCATGGACTGGTTGAAAACTTCCCGGGCCATGAGAAAACCGCCCACCAGGTTGGTGCGCAGCACGGTTTCAAACCCTTTCTGATTGATCGAGGCCAGGGGCGAGGGGTACTGCCCGCCAGCGTTGTTGACCAGGCCATGCAGCGGCCCGTGGTCACGGATCAGTTCGCTGACCAGGGCCTTGACCGCTTCCTCGTCGCGGATATCGCAGGCATGTCCGCTGGCCTGGCCGCCGTCTTCGGCGATCTCCGCGGCCACCTTGTGCAGCTTGTCCGCCTTGCGCCCCACCAGCAGCACCCGGGCGCCAAGGGCCGCCAATTCATGGGCGGTGCAGCGCCCGATGCCGCTGCCGCCGCCGGTGACGACCAGGGTCTGGCCGGCGAACAGGTCGGGTTTGAAAATCGAGTCGTAGCCCACGAAAAGCCTCCTTCAGTTGACGGCGTCGGCGATGCTCTGCGGCACCGGGATCTGGATTTCCAGCAACTGCTGGGCGAAGGCCTTGCCTTGCGGGTCGATGCGCAGGCTGGCGACACCGCCGCCGCCGAGGGCGTTCTCCAGCAGGAAATTCAGGCTATGGCTACCCGGCAGGTACCAGCGCTGGACCCGGCCATGCACCGGGTCCAGCACATGGCTCATCCAGTCCACCACGACGGCGGGTGTCAGGGCCTCGGCGATCCACGGCAGGTATTCGGGGGCGCGGGCCATGACCCCTATATTGCTGTGGTTGCCCTTGTCGCCGGAGCGTGCCACCGCCAGCTTGACCAGCGCCACGCTGGCGTCGGCGCGGCCCACGGGGCTGGCCACGGCATGGGGCGCGGGCAGGGCGCTGGCGTCGAGGCTGTCGAGCTCGGGCAGCTCGACCCGGTGGCGCTGGCCGGCCATCTCGACTTCCAGGGTGCAGGCGCTCTTGTCGATCAGGAACGAGAACAGGCGGATCAGCGGATAGACTGTGGGCCGGCCGCCGACGATGCCGGTCAGGCCCGGGGCCATGCCCGTGGCGGCCTGGGCGATCTCCCGGGAAAACAGCACCAGCGCGCGTTTGTCCGGATGGCGCACGGCGAGCTTGATCACCACTTCGCGGCTGTCCTGGCGCTGACCATGGGGGCCATAGGTGGCTTCGCTGCCGAGCAGTTCGATATTGACTTCGCTGTAGGGCGCCCAGCCGCGCTGGCCGAACATTTGCGTGGTCTTGTCGATGATCGCCTGGCTGACCCGACGTGCCTTGGCCACCGCGTCGATGCCGGCGATCAGGCAGCTGGCGGTGCAGCGGAAACCGTCCGGGTAAGTGGCGCTGACCTTGTACTGGCCGGTCGGCGGCAGGCCCTTGGCGCCATGCACGCTGACCGCATTCTTGCCCTGTTGGCGCAGCTTGACCTGGGTGAAGTCGCAGACCACATCCGGCAGCAGATAGGCCCGTGGGTCGCCGATCTCATAGAGCAGCTGTTCGCCGACGGTCAGCGGCGTGACCAGCCCGCCGGAGCCTTCGGGCTTGCTCACCACGAACTGGCCGTCGGCGCTGACCTCGACGATGGGAAAGCCGATGTGTTCGTAGTCCGGCACATCGCGCCAGTCGGTGAAGTTGCCGCCGGTGCACTGCGCGCCGCATTCGATGATGTGCCCGGCGAGGGCGGCCTGGGCCAGTTTGTCGTAGTCGTGCCAGGACCAGCCGAATTCATGCACCAGCGCCGCGCTGACCACCGCGCTGTCGACCCCGCGACCGGTGATGACGATGTCGGCGCCCAGCTTCAGGGCTTCGACTATCCCGGGGGCGCCTAGGTAGGCGTTGGTGGACACGCACATCGGCGGCAGCGGCGCACCGCTGAACATTTCATGAATGCCGCTGCCGCTCAGTTGCTTGAAGCGGGGTTGCAGGTCGTCGCCCAGCAGCACGGCGATTTTCAGGGCCACGCCGGCCTGGTCGCAGGCCGCTTGCAGGGCCGCGGCACAGGCCTGCGGGTTGATCCCGCCGGCGTTGCTGATGACCCGGATCTCCTGCCGGGCGATCTCGCCCAGTAGCAGGCTCAAGACCTCGACGAAATCCGTGGCGTAGCCGGCAGTAGGGTCCTTCATTCGCGCGCCGGCCATGATCGACAGAGTGATCTCGGCCAGGTAGTCGAACACCAGGTAATCCAGGCGGCCGCCCTCCACCAGTTGCGCGGCGGCGCTCGAGGTGTCGCCCCAGAAGGCGCTGGCACAACCGATGCGAAGGGTCTTGGTCATGGCTGGGGCTCTCGATAAAAGACTCGATAAAAAGACGCGATGACAGAACTGGATCGAGACTACCAAGCAAGCGCTTGGTTTGTAAACGTCGGAAATATCTTATTCCCAAGCGCTTGCTTGGTCGTCCCCACGGGCTTAAATTGCGCGCGCAAGCTCCCTGTTTCAGGGGGCTGCCCGCATAACGATCGAGCGAATGTAGGAGAGAGGCCGTGGACGAGCAAAAAGCCTTGCTGGTGATGCGCCAGCTGGTCGCCAACGGGCAACTGACCGATCCGGACAGCGCCCGCGGCAAGCTGCTGCAAACCGCGGCTCACCTGTTTCGCAACAAAGGCTACGAGCGCACCACGGTGCGCGACCTGGCCGGCGCGGTGGGCATCCAGTCCGGCAGCATCTTTCATCACTTCAAGAGCAAGGACGACATCCTGCGCGCGGTGATGGAGGAAACCATCCACTACAACACCGCCCTGATGCGCGCCGAACTGGCCGAGGCCGGCAGCGTGCGCGAGCGGGTGCTGGCGCTGATCCGCTGCGAGTTGCAATCGATCATGGGCGGCAGCGGCGAGGCCATGGCAGTGCTGGTCTACGAATGGCGCTCGTTGTCGGCCCAGGGCCAGGCCGACGTCCTGGCGCTGCGCGACATTTATGAGCGGATCTGGTTGCAGGTGCTGGGCGAGGCCAAGGAGGCCGGCTTTATCAAGGGCGATGTGTTCATTACCCGGCGTTTTCTCACTGGGGCGCTGTCCTGGACCACCACCTGGTTCCGCGCCGAGGGCAGCATGACCCTGGAGCAACTGGCCGAGGAAGCGCTGACCCTGGTGCTCAAGGAGCCGTAGGCCTCCTGCAAGTAATTAATTATTCAGTGGAAAGTTGTCGAAGCCAGGGAAACCGCCTAGTTTTAATGGCATTGCCCTGTTTCTTTTCTTGAGGTGAGTTGCCTTGATGTCTTCGCCAATGCGGACGGCTTTGCGAGTGCTGGTGTGGGGCCTGGCCACCCTGACGGTTTTTCCGGCCTGCGCTGCGCAGTTGGTACGCGTGGGGGCGGCGCATTTTCCCCCTTATACCGTGCGTCCCGAGCAGGGCGCCGACACCGGGCTGCTGCCGCAACTGGTGGACGCCTTGAACGCGCTGCAGAGCGACTACCAATTCGTTCTGGTGCCGACCTCGATTCCCCGGCGTTTTCGCGATTTCGAGCAGGGGCGCGTCGACATGGCGATTTTTGAGAACCCGGCCTGGGGCTGGCAGAACATTCCCCACACCAGCGTCGACATGGGCCTGGAAGATGCCGAAATCTTCACCGCCCAGCGCGAGCCCGGCCGCGGCCAGGAATATTTCGCCGACCTCAAGGGCAAGCGCCTGGCCCTGTTCAGCGGTTACCACTACGCGTTCGCCAACTTCAATGCCGACCCCAAGTACCTGGCCGACACCTACAACGCGACCCTGACCTATTCCCACGACAGCAACCTGCTGATGGTGCTGCGCGGTCGTGCCGACATTGCGCTGGTAACCCGTTCCTACCTCAGTGATTTCCTTTCGCACAATACTGACACGGCGCAGCAATTGTTCGCCTCCGATCGGATCGATCAGGTCTACCACCACTACGCGCTGATTCGCCCCATGGCGCCGATCAGCGGCGAAAACTTCGCCAAGTTGCTGGGGCGCCTGCGCGACAACGGTGAATTGCTGAAGATCTTCGATCCCTACCGCATCGTGGTCATGCCACCGGCCAAATGAAGCCGCCGGCAAGGCGGCTTGCCTAAATTTCCCTGTGCGGCTCACGTCACTTGGTTGAACACTGATGACGCTGAGTCCGTGCCATGTCCTCTCTCGATACGCTGTCCGCTGTGGCCGTTGCCGATACCTGCCGTTGCGCTGCCGATCCCGCTGGCCTGCAAGCGCTGCGCCTGGCCGGTATTGAAACGAGCGGTGCCAGCCGCGGGCCTGGCACGCCACTGCCACCGGCGGGCAGCGAGGTGCTGCAAGCCTTGCGTGGGCAAGAAGGGTGGCGTGACGAGTGGATGGCCGGCTGGTTATCGACCCTGGTGCATTCGTTATGCCTCGACCACGGGCCGAGCGAATGGCTGGCCGAGGACGCGGGCCAGGGGCTCGAGCAGCAGGAGCGTTGCCTGCATTGTGGGAGAGCCTTCGATTTTTCCCACAAGCGCGCCGCCTTGCTGATTCTGGCGCAGGGGCGGGGGGACGGACGGCATCAGACGGTCGAGAAGATCTGGCGGGAGCGTTCCTGTTCGCGGTAGCGCCGTGGCTGACGGTGGCTATCGCGATCAGGTGCGGGAGTCGCGTGCGGCGCGGATCAGTGGCGGGCGTAGGTGTCGGCGCGGTTGCCCGAGACTTTGCGGCAATGCACCAGCGCATCGCGAATCATGAAGTTCACCAGTGTCGGCGAGACCCCGAGTTCCTTGGCGATGTCCTTTTGCGGCACGCCATGCAGGCGATACATCTCGAAGGCATAGCGGGTGCGGCTGGGCAGCTCCGTCAGCGCGTCGGCAATGTGTTCCAGGGTCGAGAAATTGATGTGTGAGGTTTCCGGCGACGCTCCCTGCACGACCACATTCAGACCCTCTTCTTCAGTGCCCGAATACTTCTGCTCCAGCGCCTGCTTGCGATAGTGGTCAATCGCCAGGTTGCGCACGATCTGGAACAGATAGCTCAACTGCGCCTTGAACGATGAGGTGATCTGCGGCGCCGATTGCAGCCGGAAGAACGCGTCTTGCACCACGTCTTCGGCACGGGAACGACAGCCGGTAATGCGCGCCGCGATCTTGACCAGGATCAGGCGGTTGTCGACAAAGGCCTGGAGTAGCGGTGAATCGCACCTGCTTGTGGATACTTGTTCCGTCATGGAAATCACCTTGCTGCAAAAGGGTTAGTAGGACGACAGAAATTTCAGATTCGTCTTACACATCGAGCGACAAATTATGTTGAATGATAATGATTGTCAATTGAGAAAGAGAATTAATGAGCATCTTTGGTGCAGAGTGAGAACTGCGGCTCGTTGTCGCACGTTGTGAAGGGGTTCGAGGGCAGAGTGCGGACTAATTATTTCAAGACGTCATCCGTTCTCATTGGAGAAAGGTTCCGGGTGAAAAATCCCGCCACAGCGCTCTCCAGATGTCCCATTCCGAGGGCAGGGGCCTTTATTTTTCAAAGGTTTATGTAACGGTCGCGGCGTTTTCCCGCGGCTCTACGTGCAAGCACAATCCGCGCAGGAAACCCCATGATGGACGCGTTCGAACTCCCCAGCACTCTGGCTCAAGCCCTTCAACGCCGGGCGGCTCAGACCCCCGATCAAGTGGCCTTGCGCTTCCTTGCCGAAGAGCAGGATCAGAGCGTGGTCCTCAGTTATCGCGACCTGGATCTGCGTGCCCGGACCATCGCCGCCGCGCTGCAGGCCAATGCCGGTCTGGGCGATCGCGCGGTGCTGCTGTTCCCTAGCGGCCCGGACTATGTCGCGGCGTTTTTCGCCTGCCTGTATGCCGGGGTTATCGCGGTGCCGGCCTATCCACCGGAGTCGAGCCGACGCCATCACCAGGAGCGGCTGATCTCGATCATCGCCGACGCCGAGCCGCGGCTGCTGCTGACCAGCAGCGGGCTGCGCGAATCGTTGTCGCAGATGGACGAACTGCAAGGTGCCGACGCGCCGCAACTGCTCTGCGTGGACACCCTGGCGGCGAGCCTGGCCGAAGGCTGGAGCGCCACCGAACTGCGGGGCGACGACATCGCCTTCCTGCAGTACACCTCGGGCTCCACCGCCTTGCCCAAGGGTGTGCAAGTCAGCCACGGCAACCTGGTGGCCAACGAGCTGCTGATCCGCCGCGGCTTCGGTATCGACCTCAACCCCGACGACGTGATCGTCAGCTGGCTGCCGCTGTACCACGACATGGGCCTGATCGGCGGCCTGCTGCAACCGATCTTCAGCGGCGTGCCCTGCGTATTGATGTCGCCGGCGTATTTCCTCGGCCGGCCGTTGCGCTGGCTGGAGGCGATCAGCGAATACGGCGGCACCATCAGCGGTGGCCCGGACTTCGCCTACCGCCTGTGCAGCGAGCGGGTCAGCGAGTCGGCCCTGGAACGCCTGGACCTCAGCCGCTGGCGCGTGGCCTATTCCGGGTCCGAGCCGATCCGCCTGGACACCCTGGAACGCTTTGCCGAGAAGTTCGCCGCCTGCGGTTTCACCTCGAATCATTTCTTCGCCTCCTATGGCCTGGCCGAAGCCACCCTGTTTGTCGCCGGCGGCACCCGTGGCCAGGGCATCCCGGCCCTGCGCCTGGACGAGCAGGCCCTGGCGCAGAACCGCGCCGAGCCGGGCACCGGCAACGCCATGATGAGCTGCGGCACCAGCCAGCCCGAGCACGCGGTGCTGATCGTCGAGCCCAATACCCTGGCCGAGCTGGAAGAGAACCGGGTCGGTGAAGTCTGGGCTGCCGGCCCGAGCATCGCCCATGGTTACTGGCGCAACCCCGAGGCCACGGCCAAGACCTTCGTCGAGCATGCCGGCCGGACCTGGCTGCGCACCGGCGATCTGGGTTTCATGCGCGATGGCGAGCTGTTCATTACCGGCCGCTTGAAAGACATGCTGATCGTGCGTGGCCACAACCTTTATCCACAGGACATCGAGCAGACCATCGAGCGTGAGGTCGAGGTGGTGCGCAAGGGCCGGGTCGCGGCGTTCGCCGTCACCGAGCAGGGCCAGGAAGGCATCGGCATCGCCGCGGAAATCAGCCGCAGCGTGCAGAAGATCCTCACGCCGGACGCGCTGATCAAGCTGATTCGCCAGACCGTGGCCGAGGCCTATCAGCAAGCGCCGAGCGTGGTGGTCCTGCTCAATCCCGGCGCCTTGCCCAAGACGTCCAGCGGCAAGCTGCAACGTTCGGCCTGCCGCAACCGCCTGGCCGAGGGCAGCCTCGACAGTTACGCCCAGTTCTCCGATAACAAGCTCCCCGATCGCCAAGCGGCGGGCGGCGAGGCCAGTGGCGAAGCGACCCGCGAACTGCAAGAGCTGATCGGCCGTATCTGGCGCGAACAGCTGCAAGTCGAGCAAGTAGCGAGCGACGATCACTTCTTCCTGCTGGGCGGCAACTCCATCGCCGCGACCCAGGTCGTCGCGCGCCTGCGTGAAGCACTCGGCCTGGAGCTGAACCTGCGCCTGCTGTTCGAGGCGCCGACCCTCGGCGCGTTCGCCGCGCAGGTCGCCCAGTTGCAACAGGATGGCGGCCTGGCCCAGGGCGCGATCAACGCCTTGCCGCGCGCCGAGGCGCTGCCTCAATCCCTGGCGCAGAACCGCCTGTGGATCACCTGGCAGCTCGACCCGCACAGCAGCGCCTACAACATTCCCGGTGGCCTGCGCCTGCGTGGCGAGCTGGACGAAGACGCCCTGCGCGCCAGCTTCCAGCAACTGATCGAACGCCACGAATCCCTGCGCACGCGCTTTTTCGAGCGCGACGGCCAGGCGCTGCAACAGGTCCTGCCGGCCAGCGAATTCAACCTGCAGGTGATCGACCTCAGCGACCTGCCGCTGGCCGAGCGAGAGGCGCGGGCGCAACAGATCCGTGAGGATGAAGCCCGTACCCGGTTCGACCTGGAACAAGGCCCGCTGCTCCGGGTGACCCTGGTGCGCCTCGACGATGAGGAACACCAACTGCTGGTGACCCTGCACCACATCATCGCCGACGGCTGGTCGCTGAATGTGCTGATCGACGAGTTCTCGCGCCTGTATGCCGCCGCCGTACAAGGCCAGGCGGCAAGCCTGGCGCCGCTGCCGTTGCAGTACGCCGACTACGGCAGCTGGCAGCGCCAGTGGCTGGCCCAGGGCGAAGGCGAACGGCAACTGGCCTACTGGAAACAGCAGTTGGGCGACGAGCACCCGAGCCTGAGCCTGGCCACCGACCACCCGCGTTCGGCGCAACGGCAACACAGCGCCGCGCGGCACAGCCTGCGCTTGGGCGCGAGCCTGAGCGAAGCCATTCGCCAGACCGCCCAGGCCCATGAATCGACGCCGTTCATGCTGTTGCTCACGGCGTTCCAGAGCCTGCTGCATCGCTACAGCGGCCAGCGCGACATCCGCATCGGCGTGCCCAACGCCAACCGTCCGCGCCTGGAAACCCAGGGCCTGATCGGTTTCTTCATCAACACCCTGGTGCTGCGCGCCGAGGTGGACGGGCGCCTGCCGTTCGTTGATCTGTTGGCGCAGACCCGCCAGGCCGCGCTGCAGGCCCAGGCCCATCAGGACCTGCCGTTCGAGCAACTGCTCGAAGCCTTTCCCCAGGCCCGCGAACAGGGTCTGTTCCAGGTCATGTTCAACCACCAGCAGCGCGACCTCGGCGCCCTGCGCCGGCTGCCCGGGCTGCTGGCCGAGGAGTTGCCGTGGCACAGCCGCGAGGCCAAGTTCGACCTGCAACTGCACAGTGAAGAAGACCGCAACGGCCGCCTGAGCCTGTCGTTCGACTACGCCAGCGAACTGTTCGAGGCCGCGACCGTCGAGCGCCTGGCCGAGCATTACGTCAGCCTGCTGCGCGAAGCCTGCGCGCGTCCGCAAACCGCCATCGCCGACCTGCCGTTGCTCAACCCCTGCGAGCAGGCGCAGCAGCAACAGTGGAGCGAAGCTCCGTGCGCGGCGGCCAGCCAATGGCTGCCCGAGCTGCTCGATGAACAACTGCAGCAGACCCCGGAACGCACCGCACTGGTGTGGCAGGGCGGCGAGCTGAGCTTTGCCGAGCTGCATGCCCAGGCCAACCGCCTGGCCCATTACCTGCGCGACAAAGGGGTCGGCCCGGATGTCTGCGTGGCCATCGCCGCCGAGCGTTCGCCGCAGCTGTTGATCGGCCTGCTGGCGATCGTCAAGGCCGGCGGCGCCTATGTGCCGCTGGACCCGGACTACCCGACCGAGCGCCTGGCCTACATGCTGGCCGACAGTGGCGTCGAGCTGCTGCTGACCCAGACCCACCTGCTTGAGCGCCTGCCCCAGGCCGCGGGCGTCAGCGCCATCGCCATGGACAGCCTCAAGCTCGACGGCTGGCCGAGCCATGCGCCGCGCCTGCACCTGCACGGCGACAACCTGGCCTATGTGATCTACACCTCCGGCTCCACCGGCCAGCCCAAGGGCGTGGGCAACACCCACGCGGCCCTGAGCGAACGCTTGCAGTGGATGCAGAACAGCTACCGCCTGGACGCCAGCGATGTGCTGATGCAAAAGGCGCCGATCAGCTTCGACGTGTCGGTGTGGGAGTGCTTCTGGCCGCTGATCACCGGCTGCCGCCTGCTGCTGGCCGCGCCGGGCGAACACCGCGACCCGCATCGCATCGCCCAGCTGGTGCAGCAATACGGCGTGACCGCGCTGCACTTCGTGCCGCCGCTGTTGCAGCTGTTCGTCGAGGAGCCGCTGAGCGCCGGATGCGGCACCCTGCGCCGGGTGTTCTCCGGTGGCGAAGCCTTGCCGGCCGAATTGCGCGACCGGGTGCTGGAGCAGCTGCCGAACGCTCAACTGCATAACCGTTACGGCCCGACCGAAACCGCGATCAACGTTACCCACTGGCATTGCCGCAGTGTCGATGGCCAGCGTTCGCCCATCGGCCGTCCGCTGGGCAACGTGATCTGCCGGGTGCTGGACGCCGACCTCAACCCGGTACCGACCGGCGTGCCGGGCGAGCTGTGCATTGCCGGGGTCGGCCTGGCCCGTGGTTACCTCGGGCGGCCGGGGCTGAGCGCCGAACGTTTTGTCGTTGATCCGCTGAGCAGCGAGGGCGCGCGCCTGTACCGCACCGGCGATCGGGTGCGCTGGGCGGCCGATGGCGCGCTGGAATACCTCGGGCGTCTCGATCAGCAGGTCAAGCTGCGCGGCTTTCGGGTCGAACCCCAGGAAGTCGAAGCGCGCCTGCTGGCCCAGGAGGGTGTGGCCCAGGCGGCGGTGCTGGTGCGCGAGACCGCGGCCGGTGCGCAACTGATCGGTTATTACACCGCCAGCGCGGATGGGGAAGAGGAGGGTGCGCAGATTGTGCGCCTGAAAACCGCCCTGGCCAGTGAGCTGCCGGAATACATGGTGCCGGCGCAACTGATGCTTCTTTCGGCCATGCCCCTGAGCCCGAGCGGCAAGCTCGACCGCCGCGCCTTGCCGGAACCGCAATGGCAGGTGCGTGAACACGTCGAACCCGTCACTGAGTTGCAACAGCAGATCGCGGCGATCTGGCGCGAGGTGCTGGGGCAGCAGCGCATTGGCTTGCGCGATGATTTCTTCGCCCTGGGCGGCCACTCGCTGCTGGCTACGCAGATCATTTCCCGGACCCGCCAGGCCTGTGACGTCGAGTTGCCGCTGCGGGCCTTGTTCGAAGCCAGCGAGTTGGGCGACTTCGCCGAGCAGGTGCGGCTGATCCAGGAAGCCGGCAAGCGCAACCAGCAGCCGCCGATCGCCAAGGTCGATCGCAGCCAGCCTGTGCCGTTGTCTTATTCCCAGCAGCGCATGTGGTTCCTCTGGCAGATGGAGCCGGACAGCCCGGCCTACAACGTTGGCGGCATGGCGCGTTTCAAGGGCGTGCTGGATGTCGGGCGTTTCGAGGCGGCGTTGCAGGCGCTGATCCTGCGTCACGAAACCCTGCGCACCACGTTCCCCAGCGTCGACGGCGTGGCCCAACAACGGGTGCATGGGGAAACCGGCGTGCGCATGGGCTGGAAGGATTTCTCCAGTTTGGATGCAGCGAGCCGCGAGCAACGCCTGCAACAGCTGGCCGACAGCGAGGCGCACCAGCCGTTCGACCTGGAAACCGGTCCGCTGCTGCGCGCCTGCCTGGTCAAGGCGGCGGAGCATGAGCACTACTTCGTGCTGACCCTGCACCACATCGTCACCGAAGGCTGGGCGATGGACATCTTCGCCCGTGAGCTGAGCGCGTTGTATGAAGCCTTTATCGACGACCGCGACTCGCCGCTGGAACCGCTGCCGGTGCAGTACCTGGATTACAGCGTCTGGCAGCGCCAGTGGCTGGAGTCCGGCGAGCGTCAGCGCCAGCTGGATTACTGGACTGGGCAACTGGGCAACGAACACCCGCTGCTGGAACTGCCGGGCGACCGTCCGCGGCCGCCGGTGCAAAGCCACCAGGGCGAGCTGTACCGCTTCGACCTCAGCGACGAGCTGGCGGCACGGGTGCGGCGCTTCAACGCGGAACACGGCCTGACCCTGTTCATGACCATGACCGCGACCCTGGCTGTGCTGCTCTATCGCTACAGCGGCCAGACCGACCTGCGCATCGGCGCGCCGGTGGCCAACCGCATCCGCCCGGAAAGCGAAGGGCTGATCGGCGCCTTCCTCAACACCCAGGTACTGCGTTGCCAGCTCGACGGGCAGATGAGCGTCTTTGATCTGTTCGAGCAGGTGCGGCACACCGTGATCGAAGGCCAGTCCCATCAGGACCTGCCGTTCGACCATCTGGTGGAGGCCTTGCAACCGCCGCGCAGCGCCGCCTACAACCCGCTGTTCCAGGTGATGTGCAACGTCCAGCGCTGGGAGTTCCAGCAGAGCCGCAGCCTGGCCGGCATGACCGTGGAATACCTGGCCAACGATGCGCGGGCCACCAAGTTCGACCTCAACCTGGAAGTCACCGACCTGGATCATCGCCTGGGTTGCTGCCTGACCTACAGCACCGACCTGTTCGACGAGCCGCGCATCGCGCGCATGGCGGCGCATTGGCGCAACCTGCTGGAGGCCTTGCTGGCCAGCCCTGAACAGCGCCTGAGCGAATTGCCGCTGCTCGACCGCGTCGAACAACAGCAGCTGCTGGACAGCCTGGGCGTCGAGCCCGGCGAACACCGCCTGGACCAGTGCATCCACCACCTGTTCGGCGAACAGGCGCTGCTGCGCCCGGATGCGTCGGCCCTGACGTTCGCCGGGCAGACCCTGAGCTACGCCGAGCTCGACAGCCGCGCCAACCGCCTGGCCTGGATGCTCCGTGAGCGTGGTGTCGGCCCGCAGGTGCGGGTCGGCCTGGCCCTGGAGCGCTCGCTGGAAATGGTCGTCGGCCTGCTGGCGATCCTCAAGGCCGGCGGCGCCTACGTGCCGCTGGACCCGGAATACCCACTGGACCGCCTGCACTACATGATTGAAGACAGTGGTATCGGCCTGCTGCTCAGCGACGCGGCGATGTTCCAGGCTTTGGGTGAGTTGCCAGCCAGCGTGGCGCGCTGGTGCCTGGAAGAGGACGGCGCGCAACTGGCCAACTACCCGGCCAGCGAACTGCCCTTTATCAGCTTGCCGCAGCACCAGGCGTACCTGATCTACACCTCGGGCTCCACCGGCAAGCCCAAGGGCGTGGTGGTGTCCCATGGCGAGATCGCCATGCACTGCCGCGCGGTGATCGAGCGCTTCGGCATGCGTGCGGACGACTGCGAGCTGCACTTCTATTCCATCAACTTCGACGCCGCCACCGAGCGTCTGCTGGTGCCGCTGCTCAGCGGTGCCCAGGTGGTGCTGCGGGCGCAAGGGCAGTGGGACGCGCAAGAGATCTGCCAGCTGATCCGTGAGCACCGCATCAACATCCTCGGCTTTACCCCGAGCTACGGCAGCCAGCTGGCGCAGTGGCTGGCGACCCAGGGCCAGACCCTGCCGGTGCGCATGTGCATCACCGGTGGCGAGGCGCTGACCGGCGAACACCTGAGCCGCATCCGCGCGGCGTTCAAGCCGAGCCTGTTCTTCAACGCCTATGGCCCGACCGAAACCGTGGTCATGCCGCTGGCCAGCCTGGCGCCGGAACAACTGGAAGAGGGTGCTGGCAGCGTACCGATCGGCACGGTGGTGGGTGAGCGCGTGGCCTACATTCTCGACGCCGATCTGGCCCTGCTGCCGCAAGGCGCCACCGGTGAGCTGTATGTTGGCGGGGCCGGCCTGGCCCAGGGTTACCACCAGCGTCCGGGCATGAGCGCCGAGCGTTTCGTCGCCGACCCGTTCAGCGCTAAAGGCGGGCGCCTGTATCGCACCGGCGACCTGGTGCGCCAGTGCGCCGATGGCCAGGTGGAATACATCGGCCGGGTCGACCATCAGGTGAAGATTCGCGGCTTCCGTATCGAGCTGGGGGAAATCGAAAACCGCCTGCTGGAACATGACGCCGTGCGCGAAGCGGTGGTGCTGGCCCTGGACATGCCGGGCGGCAAACAGCTGGCTGGCTATCTAGTCAGCGACGTTGCCGAGCAGGGTGACGAGCAACAGGCGGCCCTGCGCGAGGCGATCAAGGCCCAGCTGAAAATCCACCTGCCGGATTACATGGTGCCCACCCACCTGATCCTGCTGGCGAGCATGCCGCTGACCGCCAACGGCAAGCTCGACCGCCGCGCCTTGCCGGCCCCGGACCTGGAGCTCAACCGCCAGCAGTACGTGGCGCCGAGCAACGAGCTGGAGCAGACCCTGGCCCAGGTCTGGTGCGACGTGCTGAACCTGCGGCAGGTCGGCCTGCACGACAACTTCTTCGAACTGGGCGGCGACTCGATTCTGTCGATCCAGGTGGTCAGCCGCGCCCGTCAGCTGGGCATTCATTTCAGCCCGCGGGACCTGTTCCAGCATCAGACCGTGCAGGCCCTGGCCGCGGTGGCCAGCCGCAGCGAGCGGATCGTCGCCGAGCAAGGCTTGCTCAGCGGCGAGTCGCACCTGACGCCGATCCAGCACTGGTTCTTCGACAGTGCGATCCCCGAGCGTCAGCACTGGAACCAGGCCCTGCTGCTGGCGCCGACCCAGGCGCTCGATGGGCAGTTGCTGGAGCAAGCGCTGCACGCGGTGCTGGCCCAGCATGACGCCCTGCGCCTGCGCTTCACCCAGGTCGACGGCCAATGGCGGGCCGAGCACCAGCCGCTGTCCGAGGCGCCACTGCTGATGCAGCTGCGCGTAGCTTCCATGGAGCAATGCCCGGCGCTGTTCGCCGAGGCGCAGCGTAGCCTCGACCTGGCCAACGGACCGCTGTTGCGCGCGCTGTTGGTGGACGGTCCGGATGCGCAGCAACGCCTGTTTATCGCCATCCACCACCTGGTGATCGACGGCGTGTCCTGGCGGGTGCTGCTGGAGGATCTGCAAAACCTCTATCGCCAGCTTGAAGCTCAGCAGACGCCGCGCCTGCCGGCGAAAACCAGCGCCTTGCGCGATTGGGCGTCACGCCTGCAGGCCTATGCCGGCAGCGAGTCGCTGCGCGAAGAGTTGAGCTGGTGGCAGGACCAATTGGCTGGCCCGGCGGCGACGCTGCCGGTGCAGCATGCCCAGGGCGGGCGGCAGAACAAACATGCGCGGACCGTCAGCGTGAAGCTGGATGCCGAGCGCACCCGGCAGCTGCTGCAACAGGCGCCGAGCACTTACCGCACCCAGGCCAACGACCTGCTGCTGACGGCCCTGGCCCGCGTGTTGTGCCGCTGGACCGGCGAAGCGTCGGCGCTGATCCAACTGGAAGGCCATGGCCGCGAAACCCTGTTCGACGAGATCGACCTGACTCGCACGGTCGGCTGGTTCACCAGTGCTTACCCGCTGCGCCTGACCCCGCTGGCCATCGAAGCGGCGGCCGGGCAGGGCGCCTCGATCAAGGCGATCAAGGAACAGCTGCGCGCCGTGCCGCATAAAGGCCTGGGTTATGGCGTGCTGCGCTACCTGGCCGACGGGGCGATCCAGCAACGCATGGCGGCCTTGCCGCAGGCGCCGATCACCTTCAACTACCTGGGCCAGTTCGACCAGAGCTTTGCCAGCGACGCGCTGTTCCGTCCGCTGGACGAGCCGGTGGGCGCCGCCCATTCGCCGGAAGCGCCGCTGCCCAACGAGCTGAGCGTCGACAGCCAGGTCTACGCCGGCGAGTTGGTGCTGCGCTGGACCTTCAGCGGCGAGCGTTTTGATGTGCAGAGCATCGACGCGCTGGCCCAGGCCTACCTCGGCGAACTGCACAGCCTGATCGTCCATTGCCTGGAGGACGATGCCGGCGGCCTGACGCCGTCGGACTTCCCCCTGGCACGCCTGACCCAGGCGCAACTGGACGCGCTGCCGGTGCCGGCCAGTGCCATCGAGGACGTCTACCCGCTGACCCCGATGCAGGAGGGCATGCTGCTGCACACCCTGTTGGAGCCGGGCACCGGCCTGTACTACATGCAGGACCGCTACCGCATCGACAGCGAGCTGGACCCGGCGCGTTTCGCCCAGGCCTGGCAGGCAGTGGTGGCCCGTCACGAAGCCCTGCGCGCGTCCTTCTGCTGGAACGTCGGCGAAGACATGCTGCAGGTTATCCACAAGCCGGGCAGCACGCCGATCGAGTTCCTGGACTGGAGCGCTGTCGCGCAAGACGAGCAGGAACCGAAGCTGCAGGCGTTGCTGAAAAGCGAGCGCGAGGCCGGTTTCGATCTGCTCAGCCAGGCACCGTTCCACCTGCGGCTGATCCGCGTGGGGGCCGCGCGCTACTGGTTCATGATGAGCAACCACCACATCCTGATCGATGCCTGGTGCCGTTCGCTGCTGATGAACGACTTCTTCGAGATCTACACCGCCCTGGGCGAAGGTCGCGAAGCCCAGCTGAGCGTGCCGCCACGCTACCGCGACTACATCGGCTGGCTGCAACGCCAGAGCCTGGCCGAGGCGCGCCAGTGGTGGAAAAACAACCTGCAAGGCTTCGAGCGCACCACGCCGATTCCGAGCGACCGGCCGTTCCTGCGCGAACACGCCGGCGACAGCGGCGGCATGATCGTCGGTGACTGCTACACCCGGCTCGATGCCCGCGACGGCGCGCAACTGCGCGAGTTGGCGCAGCAGCATCAGCTGACCATCAACACCTTCGCCCAGGCGGCCTGGGCCTTGGTCCTACGGCGCCTGAGCGGTGAGCGTGACGTGCTGTTCGGCGTCACCGTGGCCGGGCGTCCGGTGGAAATGCCCGAGATGCAGCGCACCGTCGGCCTGTTCATCAACAGCATCGCGCTGCGGGTGAAGCTGCCGGAGGACGGCCAGCGCCTGAGCGTGCGTCAATGGCTCAGCAGCCTGCTGGAACGCAATATGGAGCTGCGCGAGTACGAATACCTGCCGCTGGTGGCGATCCAGGAAAACAGCGAACTGCCCAAGGGCCAGCCGCTGTTCGACAGCCTGTTCGTGTTCGAGAACGCGCCGGTGGAAGTCTCGGTGCTGGACCGCGCGCAAAGCCTGAACGCCACCTCGGATTCCGGCCGCACCCACACCAACTTCCCGCTGACCGCGGTGTGCTACCCGGGGGATGACCTGGGGCTGCACCTGTCCTACGACCAGCGCTACTTCGAGCAAGCGACCATCGAGCGCATGCTCGGCGAATTCAAGCGCCTGCTGCTGGCGCTGGTGCAGGGCTTCCATGGCGACATGGCCGAGCTGCCGCTGCTGGGCGCAGCAGAGCAGGACTTCCTGCTCGCCGGCTGCAACCAGAGCGAGCATGAGTACCCGCTGCAGCGCAGCTACGTCGAACTGTTCGAGGCCCAGGTGGCGGCGCATCCGCAACGCATCGCCGCCAGTTGCCAGGACCTGCAATACAGCTATGCCGAACTGAACCAGCGCAGTAACCGCCTGGGCCACGCCCTGATCGCCAACGGCGTGGGCCTGGACCAGCCGGTGGCCCTGCTGGCCGAGCGCAGCCTGGACCTGCTGGGCATGATCATCGGCAGCTTCAAGGCCGGCGCCGGCTACCTGCCGCTGGACCCGGGCCTGCCGGGCCAGCGCCTGGGGCGGATCATCGAACTGAGCCGCACGCCGTTGCTGGTGTGTACCGCGGCCTGCCAGGAACAGGCGCGAGCCTTGCTGGACGAATTCGCCTGCGCCAACCGACCACGCTTGCTGGTGTGGGAGGAGGTGCAAGCGGCTGATCATTCGCAGGACAACCCGGGGCTCTACAGCGGCCCGGACAACCTGGCCTATGTGATCTACACCTCGGGTTCCACCGGCTTGCCCAAGGGTGTGATGGTCGAGCAGCGCGGCATGCTCAACAACCAGCTGAGCAAGGTGCCGTACCTGCAATTGAGCGAAGCCGATGTGATCGCCCAGACCGCGTCGCAGAGCTTCGACATTTCGGTCTGGCAGTTCCTCGCCGCGCCGCTGTTCGGTGCGCGGGTGGACATCGTGCCGAACGCCATCGCTCATGATCCGCAAGGCTTGCTCTCCCATGTGCAGGCGCAGGGCATCAGCGTGCTGGAAAGTGTGCCGTCGCTGATCCAGGGCATGCTCGCCCAGGAGTCGATCGACCTCGATGGCCTGCGCTGGATGCTGCCGACCGGCGAGGCGATGCCGCCGGAGCTGGCGCACCAGTGGTTGCTGCGTTACCCGCAGATCGGCCTGGTCAACGCCTACGGTCCGGCCGAGTGCTCGGATGACGTGGCCTTCTACCGGGTCGACATGGCTTCGACCCGTGGCAGCTACCTGCCGATCGGTACGCCGACCGACAACAACCGCCTGTACCTGTTGGATGGCGCGCTGGACCTGGTGCCGTTGGGCGCGGTGGGCGAGCTGTGCGTCGCCGGTACCGGGGTCGGCCGTGGTTACGTCAGCGATCCGCTGCGCACCGCCCAGGTGTTCGTGCCGCATCCGTTCGGTGCCCCGGGCGAACGCCTGTACCGCACCGGCGACCTGGCACGGCGCCGCGCCGATGGCGTGCTGGAGTACGTCGGGCGCATCGACCATCAAGTGAAGATCCGTGGCTACCGCATCGAGCTGGGGGAAATCGAAGCCCGCCTGCACGAACAGCCGGAAGTCCGCGATGCGGCGGTCGGCGTGCAGGAAGGGGTCAACGGCAAGCATTTGGTGGGGTATTTGGTAGCCAGCGACTCGGCGCTGAACCCGACGGAGCGCCTGGAGCGCATCAAGCAACGCCTGCGCGTCGAGCTGCCGGAATACATGGTGCCGCTGCACTGGCTGTGGCTGGAGCGCCTGCCGCTCAACGCCAACGGCAAGCTCGACCGCAAGGCCCTGCCGGCCATGGAGATCGGCCAGCTGCACAGCCAGGACTACCTGGCACCGCGCAGCGAGCTGGAGCAGACCCTGGCCGATATCTGGGCCGAAGTACTCAAGGTCGAGCGGGTCGGGGTCCGGGATAACTTCTTCGAGCTGGGCGGGCATTCGCTGCTGGCCACGCAGATCGCCTCGCGGGTGCAGAAAACCCTGCAACGCAACGTGCCGCTGCGGGCGATGTTCGAGTGCAGCACGGTGGAGGAGCTGGCGCAGTACATCGACGGCCTGGCGAGCAGTGAAATCAACGAGGAGAAGGTCGATCGCCTGAGCGATCTGATGGCGGAGCTGGAGGGGCTGTAATCCAGCGTTGCCAGTGCTGGCCCTATCGCGAGCAAGCTGAACTGGCCTGATAAGCCGGGACACCCCAATCGGGCGCCATGATAGCGCCCAAATCTGCACCTTCGTCTGGCAGGGCCTTACCATCGAGGCCCTGCTCACTTCCGGTTGGCCCGAGTGCTACCGCCACATCCACGGTTATCCGCTGCCCATCTTTGAAACCGGCTACCGCTCCCGCTTCGAATGCGCCGACAACATCGACGCGGCAGATGTCGCTGTTCTAAAAAACTCGGCCCTTCGGGTCGAATTATTCATCCCTCACCGTGCGAGATTAGAGTCCTTCGCAGAACTGCTCATGGGGCTCGCAATGAAATTTTGAAGTATCTCCGCGATCAGGGCGATTCAGTCTTTCACTTATAGTGATTCGAGTTAATCCATCTTCCAAATTTGACTTTTGACGCTAACTTTAGTGGCTATGCTCTTACAGTGGGTTGACTATCAAAGTCATTGCCGCGCCAGCAATAATGGCAGATCGTTATTTTGGAGTTTTTATGGACATGGAGCTGTTTGAAGCGAGCCATTACCAAGCCCCCGAGACACCAAAACGCCATTGATGTTCTGCTTGCACGCCTCCAGTTATTTCAACGGCTATGTTTTGGAGAATTAAAATGTCCAATGAAAAGTTTGATCGCGTAACAGCGAATCTGTCTGTTGCCGATATAAGCACTGCAATCGCTACCGGTTTGCAAAGAGCGCTTGATACTCGTGGAGAAGCGTTGCGCGATAAAATCCTTATTTATGGTGGAAGGATTGACTTCAACATTCAAGTGCTCCCCCAAAGCGCGGTAGGCGAACTCAAGGAAGTTGCCAATATTGGCAAGGTCTAGGTTTTTCGGCATTTTTTCGTCAAGCCAATAGGGACAGAAGGAATGCTGGTGGAGGGAATAAAATGCCACCCAAATCGTTGGAAAAATCCCGCCGATTGATTGAGAACGGTCGAAATAAGGAGCTTCTGTGCCCAAGTGCTCAGCCGGAATGGGAAGGAGCGAAAATATTCGGGGTGGTGAATGGCACGGTGGCAGCTCCTGAAGTAGCTTACCTTTCACAAGCAATACCCATGACGAAAGAGCTGGCTGAATCAACAGTCCCTGTCAGTCCGGCAGAGGTATTTCGCATTTCCGCACCCTGTGCGGAAATGCGATGCCAGCATTACAAGGAAGGAGGCTGCCAGCTTGTATCGCGCACCGTAGAGAAATTAAAAACGGTCACAGACAAACTTCCCCGTTGCTCGATAAGAGCCTCCTGTCGCTGGTGGAATGAACAGGGCCCCGATGCCTGTTTCCGCTGTCCGCAAGTCGTAACCAACAGTTTTTCCCAGGACGAGATGATCATTATTGCGGCAACCCCGATATAGCTCAAAGTG
The DNA here is from genome assembly GCF_059421865.1 of Pseudomonas sp. GW821-FHT02B10. NCBI lineage: Bacteria > Pseudomonadati > Pseudomonadota > Gammaproteobacteria > Pseudomonadales > Pseudomonadaceae > Pseudomonas > Pseudomonas sp. GW821-FHT02B10. The sequence goes on from NZ_JBWKVU010000008.1 coordinate 255,256, forward strand.
TGAGTCTCGTTGAACTGATCAACTTGCACTCTCTGATATGAACTTTGAGTCTATTTGCCACAAAGGGACCGGCTGTGCCGCTCTTCGATATCTCACTCAAGGGTGTCGAAGGTATACACATCGTTCAGGCGTTCAGCAGCCTACATGGATTCCATCATCTTCTGTGGGGGCAAGTTTGCTCGCGAAAAACCTCCAGGCTTGCACGGCCCTTAGGACTTGTCCGATTGACGGCAACCCTTCACCGGCACAGTCTACCGAGGCTTTTTCGCAGCCCACCTGACAGGAGACAGTTGATGCCCTTCGCGACTATTGATGGACAAGCCCTTCACTACCTGGACCAGGGCAGCGGCCCGGCGGTGCTGCTGGCCGGCAGCTACCTGTGGGACTTGAACATGTGGGCGCCGCAGATCGAGGCCCTGTCCCGGCAGTACCGGGTGATCGCCCTGGACCTGTGGGGCCACGGCCAGTCCGGCGTGCTGCCGCAAGGCACTGCTTCACTGGACGACATCGCCCGGCAGGTGCTGGCGCTGCTGGATCATCTGCAGATCGAACGCATCAGCCTGGTAGGCCTGTCCGTGGGCGGCATGTGGGGCGCGCGCCTGGCCCTGGCGGCGCCGCAACGCATCAATGGCCTGGTACTGATGGACACCTATCTGGGGGCCGAGCCGGAGCCGACCCGCCAGTATTACTTCTCGTTGTTCAAGCAGATCGAAGAGAGCGGGGTGATCGCGCCGCAGCTGCTGGACATCGTGGTGCCGATTTTCTTCCGTCCTGGCATCGACCCGCAGTCGGCGCTGTACCAGGACTTCCGCGCCGTGCTCGCGGCACTGCCCTGCGAACGCCTGCGCGAAAGCGTGGTGCCCATGGGCCGCATCACCTTCAGCCGCGCAGACCTGCTGTCGCGCCTGGACCAGCTGGACCCCAAGACCACCTTGCTGCTGTGCGGCGACCAGGACAAGCCGCGCCCACCTGCGGAAACCCGGGAAATGGCCGAGCTGATTGGTTGCCCTTATCAGCTGGTGCCCGAGGCGGGGCATATCTCCAACCTGGAGAATCCGGCGTTTGTCACCGAGGCGTTGTTGAAGTTTTTGGCGGAGCGGTATTCCTGCTGACAGTGCAGCGGCCACCCCCCCCAGCCCTCTGCTATAGTCGCGCCCGGCACAGGTCCAAGCACCTGCGCCGGGCGTTTTCATTCAGGGACAGGGGCGATGACGGAACACATTCACTGGCGTGATATCGAGGATCTGGCCGGCAACTGGAACGGCCTCGGGGTGGAGGTCAAGCGCCCGGCCAGCGGCAAGCCGAACTTGCGCCTGCTCAGTGGCAACCACCGCCGCATGCAACTGGTGCTGGGTGACCAGACGCTGCTCTGGGGCACCATGTCCCGCTGCCTTTACGGCGTGTGGCTGGTGCGCAATCACCTGCTGGAGCAATGGCCGCAAACCCTGGTGTGCCCCATCGATTCGCCCCAGGTGGAGCAACAGCTACGCCTCGACCCGGCCCTGCGCCTCAAGGCCTGGAGCCGCTTTTTCGTCCAGCAGTTGATGCAGCACCAACCGGACTTTTTCTACCCCGGCTACTGGCTGGTACGGGCCCTGCGCCCGGAATCCCTCAAGCCGATGCGGCCGTTGCTGAGCGGCACCGAAGCCTGGTACTTCAAGGGCGGCGAAGACGCCCTGAGCCATATGCCGCAGTGGGCGATCTACGGCCGCAACATCCTCGACAACCGGCAACCCGGTGCGGCGCGCTGGGTCGAGTTGGGCGAGAGTGGCGGCGCGGTGGTCGGCCTGCATGCAGTGGACCCGCATTCCGGGCGCCTCAAATGGTGGCGCAAGAAAGCCCGCGAGGGCAGCTTGCCGCCCATCCTGCTGTGGTACGTCAGCGGCCTGAGCTGCCACCTGATTCTCGATGGCCATTACCGCTTGCAGGCGGCCATCGATGAAAACCTTCCACCGGAGTTCCTGGTGCTCAGCTCGCCGCGGCTCTTCAGCTATCGCCCGAACCCGCAAGAGCAGCAGAAGGTGCTGGGGGCGCTGCAGATGCAGATCCAGCGCAAGAACCTGGAAACGGTGCGCTTCAACCAACTGCTGATCAGCACCTTCGATGACCGGCCGTATCACGGCTTCGGCAGCCAGTCGTGGGCCGGGATTGCCTCGGAAAAGGTCTGGGTAGATCAGGTCAGCGGCCTCCTCAACGAACGAGGCGACACGGGCGACCTGGAGAACATCCTCGCCCGCGAAGCGCCGGACGAGTTTGCCTGAGCCTTACGCACAAACCCCAAATCACGCCCCTGTAGCCGCTGCCGAGCCTGCGAGGCTGCGCTCGGGCTGGCGGCATTCCGACGAAGCGGCCGCAAACCAGGCGACGGTTTTTTGCCTGACCCACCTCATGGGCAGGTTTGGCGTCAGCTGCGCCCGAACGCGGACCGAGCCGATCGCAGCCCTCGGCAACGGCTTATGCACAGGCGCCGAACTCAGACACGCCCCTGTAGCCGCTGCCGAAGGCTGCGATCGGGCGCGAAGCGGCCGCAAACCAGGCGACGGTTTTTTGCCTGACCCACCTCATGGGCAGGTTTGGCGTCTGCTACGCAGTCGATCGCAGCCTTCGGCAGCGGCTACAGTGGGATGTTTCGCGTTCTTTTGTAGGGTCTTTCCGAGAAGCAGTTTGCCGCTTGAATGTGGTTGTTCTGAGGCTCTAGTCTGCGTGGGTCATCGCGAAATCGATGGCCGGATGTGCAAGTCCGAAAAACATATCAGGAACGTACGAAGACCCAGAAGTAATTGCTGGGTGTTCATATCCACTGTGTTGAGGACCGCATCCATGAAAAAGCCAATTCCTGCATATCGCTACCCTGAGTTGAAAACCGCCAATCAAACCTTGCGTCAGGCACTGGCCAGTTCGCCTCCTGAAGCATTTGATTCTCTCCATGCCACTACGGCAGGGCCGGTAGGTCCGGATTCTCTTTTCTGTGTACGCGAAGGCATCAGCGCCGAAGAAGCCCTGGTGCATGTCTCGCTCTTGCTCAAATGCGCTGAAGAAGTCAGCGATGAAATCACCGAACGCGGCAGTGGCCTGGAGCGTGGGTTGATCTGGTCGATGGTCCATTCCGTGGAAATGGCCAGGGCGGTGGTGGATGCGTTGCTGGATGGGCGCGGCGCCCGTTGAACTGAAGCGCGCATCATGAGCGGGCTTGCCCCCACGGAGGCCTGATAGTCGTTTCACAATCAGGTATCCGTGGGGGCGAGCGCTCAGGTCAGCGTCAGGCGCTGACGGTGTTCAACTTGGGGTCTGTTCTTCCAGCGCATTCATTTTCGCCAGAAATGAAGCGGGCCCCATTCTTTGCAGCGGGAATTTGCCGCGACTCACCGCATCGAAATAGCGCAGCGACCCCCACAGTTCAAAATCCCCCACCAGATAGACCCGACGTTTGGCCCGGGTAAGGGCAACGTTCAACAGGTTGGGTTTGGAGGCGGCCCACTGCGCCGCTCCCGCATGCTCAGGGTCTGCCCCCAGCAGCATGAACACAGTGTCTTGTTCTTTACCCTGGAAGGTATGCACGGTGCCGACGGAGGCTTTCAACCACTGCTTCAACTCGCCCGCAGGTAATTTCGGGCGATGGTTGGGCCTGGCCCAGGCCGCCGCGCGTATGGCTTTTTGCAGGGCCAGGCGCACGGCCTTGAACGGCGAGATCACGTACAGCTGCGGCAGCTCTCCATCGCGTGAGTAGAGTTGTCCGAGAAGATCGACCATGAACTCGATCTGCTGGGGGACAACCTGTTTGTGTTCGACATTGCCAGGGATATCGACCCAGCAACTGGAGCTGTACACCGGGGCGTCCTGTTCGGCGTGGGCGTTGGGCAGGCCAAAGACCATCTTGTTACCGTAGGCGATCTGATTCGACAGGCTGAACATGGGTTCGATGCAGCGTCTGTGGACCCGCAACGGGCTGCCGATCCACAGCTCTTGATCGGTGTCGTTCTTGAACACGCTGCCATACAGATTGTTGTGGTCCGCCAGGCTTTGCACCGACACACGATTGGGGGCGAAGGCATCGTTCGCCGTGTGTACCGATAGCTGGCCCAGGGTCTTGACCAGGCGTTGCGGCAGGGTGAAGACCGGCTCGATTTGCAGGGGGTCGCCCACCACCATGGCTCTTTGCGCCCGCCACAAGGCACCGACGGCGGCCTGGGGCACGGCCTGTCCCGCCTCGTCGATGTACAGCCAGCCCAAAGAGCCAGCACCCAACCCACGGAACTGGTTGGCAAAGGAGGCAAAGGTGCTCGAGACCACCGGGATCACCATGAACAGGCTTTGCCAGAGCACCTGGGTCAGTCGCTCATCCTCGGGAGTCTTGTTGCTCAGCAACAGGCTGATGGCGGCGAGGTTGGCGCTGAAGCCCTTGCCGTTCGAGCCTGAGGGCGCCACCTCGGCCAGCCAGGCTTCATGCAGGGTCAAAGCCGCGGCGAACAAGGTCGAGCGCAAGCGATTGAGTGCTTCATCATGCCAAAGCCCATTGATCTGGAACTCGCTGTTCTCCAGCTCACTGAGCTGGCTTGGCAAATCCGGACGGCCCAGGCGGCTGGCGAAATCGGCCAGGCATCGGCACTTGTCTTGCCATTGCGCCAGACGGGTATCGAGTTCGCTTTTACAGAACAGCAATGCGGTTTGCGCGTTTTCAAGTTCTGGTCTGAGGCTATTGTTCAGTAGGCTTTTCGCGCGGTTGATCTCTTCATGCGCCAGACGCTGGAGCCGGGCATTTTCCAGTTGTTCGTCACGGTGGGTTTTAGCTGCTTGAGTATTGAACAAGCGCTTCCACCAGACCGGACGGCTGCGATCTATCAAGCGCTCCAGTTCCTGAAGGCTGCTCAGATGTTGCGCCGTTGCTTGAAGTTGCTGTTGCTGTTGGTCGAGGGCTTGCTGGGCGGACGCCCTGGTCTGTTCGGCCTGATTGAATGAGTGTTGCTGAAGGCGCAGGAAGGCCTGTTCATCGGTAGCCGCCATTTCTTCCAGCAGGCTGGCGTAACGGGCTCGTTCCTCCAGTGCTTTGTTGACCGCCTCATCGGCTTTTTTGAAGGCTGCGCTGGCATCCTTGAAGGTGGGGCCCTTGTATTCATCCACCCATTGCCGAATTGTCAGTGGCCGATTGGGCTCGATGGAGTCTACCGGGGCGAAGAACATGCGCTCCTGCAGGACCTTTCGGTTGTTGCTATTGCCGAGTGCGGCGCAGATCAAGCCCCAGGGTTTGTCCTCGTCGGACAGGTCGCTGATGCTGCCATCGCTTTTTTGTGCGGCAATCTTATGGGCAACCGGTTGCAGGTACTGCACGTCGTTCCAGCATTTTCCCAGGGATTTGCGTTTGGGCAGGTCTCGGGAAATGTTTTCCACGGCGGCATTGTTGGAGGAGGCCACCACCATTTCATAGCCGGTCAACTCAGGTTTGAGCGCGCGGATGGTGTAGGTATTCGGCATGCCCTTGAAGGTGACCTGCGGTTTTTTCCCGCCGACGAAAGCATCTTCCGCCTCGCTGTATCCCGCCAATACCCGCGCCCGACGCACGATGTTCTCGGCGAACATGTCGCGCAATAACGTCGTTTTGCCTGTCCCGGGTGGTCCGTTAACGGAGAACACCCCACTGTTTTCCAAGGTGCCGAGCGCGGTATTGATCGCGAACTGTTGCATCAGGCTCATGGCATGGCCCGGCTCATCCGGCCAATGCCCGGGGTTTATGCATTGCGGTTGCAGGGCCTGGTAAATGGCCTTGCGGCCATTGTCGGTATACAGGTCGATTCTTTTGCCCGGGTCGGCTTCGCCCAGGTATTGAAGCAAAGGCAGCGGCTGTTCTGCGCGTTGCAGGCTGGCGATCGCACGCTCGATGTCTTTTATGAAAAAGCTGTTGAGGATGTCGATCTCGGTATCGGGCTCCTCTTCGTCCTCGACTTCCGTTGCCTGCGCCGCAGAGGGTTGCGTGAGTGGTTTCTCGACCTTGGGTTGGGTCAGCACTTGAAGCAATGCGACCGAGCTACCGCTGTTTTGCTCAGGCGTGAAACTGGCCCAGTTGCACAGCAGTTGATGCAGATGCATGACTTCCTCAGCCATCAAGGCTGGGTCATCGTTTTGCTGACGCTGTCCGTGGAAGTTGTGCAGCAGTTTGATCAACTGCTCCTTGGCGTCCTCGAAGGCTTGATGGCCAAGCGCACCAAGCCCTTTGCTCACCGTTTGCCCCAGGGCCCAGGGAGCCGTCGACAGTGACACGGCATCCAGTTGCGGGACGGCTTGAGCATTGAGCTTGATCTTGGCGAAGCAGGTAAAACCTTCAAGCTCCACCCGTTCCTGCTCTTCGTAGAAGGTGTTCTCGTCTACCGATAAAGCGGCCAGATACGGTTCGCAAAGAGTCGCAATGACGGAGGCGTCAAAGACCCCGATATAGAGATTGAAGCCTTTGACTTGAAGGTCGTCAGGTATGGAAAAGTTGCGCCAGTGGCTGTCCTTGCTCTGCTGGAGAATTTCCTGGGAGAGCCATCGGGTCTCCCATTTCTTGAAGTCCTCAACATATTTCCCGAGGGCATAAGGTAGAAAGAATTCCACCTTGTGCCAGTAGTCGAGAATGTCTAAAAGCCTAGCTTGTCCTTGAGCTGTCAAAACGTCACATCCCTGTCTGCGTGAATAAAGGCAGTAGTGTAACGCTGTCGTTAAGGCTAAAGGCCATTAGTGGTCAGGTCGTGGCGCATCTCATTTATTTGGGCCCGAAAATCTTGCCCAGCTTGTCCGGCGCGGGCGCGCCTTGTTGCTGTTGCAGCTCGCCCTTGTCGTCCATGTAGAAGATCGCCGGGGTGGCGGACAGCTCCAGTTCGTCCATCAGCGCCATGTTGGCGTCGAGCTTGGCCTGGACTTCGGCGGGGATCTTGGCCAGGGGCTTGAGGCTGCTGCCCTTGCCGGCTTTCTCGTGGTCCTGCAGGGCTTTCTGCGGGTCTTTGGCGGCCAGCAGGGCGGCGGATTTGCCCGGGCTGTCTTCGCGGATGATGCCGACCATGATGTGCCGCAGCTGGACCTTGCCGGCGTTCACCCAGGGCCGCGCCTGTTCCCAGAACATGTTGCAGTAAGGGCAGTTGGGGTCGCTGAACAGGTAGACCACGCGCGGCGCGTCGGCCTTGCCGTCGGCGATCCAGTGGCTCTTTTCCATCTTGGCCCAGACGGCCTTGGCCATTGGCGCGTACACCAGTTTCTGCAGCGGCTCGGCGCTCAGGTCCTTGCCGTCGGCGTCGTACAGATTGCCCAGCAGCACATGCTTGCCGTCCGGCGTCAGGTACAGGGCCATGCCGCGGTTCTGGTACTGCGCGGCATAGCCCTTGAGGCCGTCCGGGGCATCGAAACTGCCGATGATCTTGGCGCCTTTGGCTTCGATGTTCTTGATTGCTAGTGGCAGTTCTTCGGCGTGCAGCAGCGGGGCCTGGAGCAGGGCGGCGCCCAGGGACAGGCTCAGCAGGTGGCGGATGAAAGGCATGGCAATTTCCTTGAAGGGGCGGCCTGCGTGGCCGTGGTCGAATGCGCTGAGTCGAAATGTTCCAGGGCGCGGGCCAGGCTGGCTTCGGACAGCTCGCCCAGGTGGCTGCCGAGCAGGCGCCCGTCGGCGCTGTAGAACAGCGTAGTCGGTAGCGCCATGGAGCCCACGGCCTTGCCCAGGCGGCCGCTGCCGTCGAACAGCACGTTGTTCAGGTTCAGCTCCTGGGTGGCCAGGAAGGTGCTGACGCTCTGCATGCTTTCGGCCTGGTTGACGAACAGGAAGGTCAGGTCCGGGCGTTGCTGCTGGGCTCTTTCCAGCACCGGCATCTCCCGGCGGCACGGTGGGCACCAGGTGGCCCAGAGATTGATCACCAGCGGTTTGCCCTGGTAGCTGGTCAGTTGCACGGTGCCGCCGTCGGGGTTGCGCAGGGCGATTTCCGGCAGCCGCGTGCCTTGTTCGAAAAGGCTCAGGGACAGGGTGGCGAGCAGCCAGAAGGCCAGGCCGCTGCCGACCCCGGCGCCCAGCGGCTGGCGCAGGGCCGGGCGGCGCCAGCCCCAGGCGAGGGCGGCCAGCAGCAGGACGATGGCCCCCGGCCAGGCGAGGAAACCGCCGTCGCGCAGGTCGATGATCTGCCACAGGTCGTGGCGATAATGCTTCCAGTAGGCGACCACGAAGCCGATGCGCGCCGCCAGCATGCCCAGCAGGAACAGGCCGAACAGCACCGATTCCGGGTTCTCGCCACCGCGCTTGGCGACTCGCCAGCCGACAAGGGTGGCCAGCGCCAGGGCACTGATCAGCAGCAGGTGGTTGAGCGCGATGGCAAAGGTGCCGATGGTAAAGGTCAGCATCAACGGGCTTCTCGGGTAGCGGTCCAGCGTTGCAGGAAGGCAGCCGCGTCTACCTCACCGGTAATCCGCTGGCTGCGGCGTTCTTCGCCGTCCGGGCCGATCCACAGCAGGCTCGGCGGCCCCGGCACTTTATACCGGTTGAGCAGTTCGCGGCTGGCGGCGTTGTCGGCCGTCACGTCCAGGCGCAGCAGGCGCACGTCTTTCAGGGCCTCGAGGACCTGGGGTTGGCCGAACACCTGTTTTTCCATGATCTTGCAGGACACGCACCAGTCAGCGTAGTAGTCCAGCAGCACCCACTGGCCCTGGGCCCTGGCGGTGTCGAGGGCGCCTTGCAGGGCGGCCGGGTCGTTGACGGTGCTGAAGGCGTCGTGGGCGCTGACGGTCGCCACGCCATTGCCGCCGCTGTAGACCTTCAGCGGTCGCCACAGGTCGTCGCTGCCACCGGCGGCGCCCACCAGCAGCAGGCTGCCCCACAGGCCGAACACCACCGAGCTGGCGCCGAACAGGTGCCCGGCGCGCCCGGCGGCACGCATCTGATACCAGGCGGTGTAGGCCAGGACCAGCGCCAGCGCGCCCCACAGGCCGATCCACAGCGATTCGTCGAGCACCGGGCGCAGCAGCACAATGGCGGTGCCGAGAAAGAGGAAGCCGAACACGCCCTTGAGCAGGTTCATCCACGGGCCCGGCTTGGGCAGGAAGCGGTTGCCCACCGTCACCAGCAACAACAGCGGCAGGCCGATGCCCAGGCCCATGACGAACAGGATCAGCCCGCCGTGCAGGGCATTGCCGCTCTGGGCGATGTACAGCAGGGCGCCGGCCAGCGGCGCGGTCATGCACGGGCCGACCAGCAGGCCGGACAGGGCGCCGAGCACCCCGGCGCCGACCAGACTGCCGCCGCTGCGCGAGCGGCTGGCGTTTTCCAGGCGATCGCGCAGGGCCGCCGGCAATTGCATCTCGAAGAAACCGAACATCGGCAGTGCGAGGATCACGAACACCGCGGCAAAGCTGCCCAGCAGCCAGGGTTGTTGCAACAGGGCTTGCAGGTTGGCGCCGAGCAGCGCGGCCAGCACACCCATCGCGGCATAGACCAACGCCATGCACACCACATAGCTGCCGGCCAGGGCGAAGCCGCGCCGCGGGCTGGCGCCGCTGCCCACCACCAGGCCGGCGAGGATCGGCAGCATCGGCAGCGAGCAGGGGGCGAAGGCCAGGAGCAGGCCGAGGCCGAAGAACACCAGCAGGCTCCAGCCCAGGGTCCGCTGTTGCAGGCCGCTGGCCAGGGACTGGTCGCTGGCTTCGGTGGCATTGGCGGCGGCCGGACTGCCACCCAGGTCCACTTCCAGAGATTGCGGCGGGTAGCACAGGCCGGCGTCGGCGCAGCCTTGCCAGCCGACCTTGACCTTGCCGGTGGCGCCGGCGGGGATTTTCAGTTCCAGGCCCTGGCGATACACCTGCTGCGCACCGAAGAATTCGTCGCTGTGGGCCTCGCCCTCGGGCAGCGCCGGTGTGTGCGCCTCCGCCAGGCCGTCGAATTTCAGCCGTTGCTGATACAGGTAATAGCCGTCGGCGATCTGCCAGAACAGCTGGGTTTCCCCCGACGCCAGGCGTTCGGAGGTGAAGACGAAGGCTTTGCCGACCGGGAGAAAGTCGGGTTTGACCTCGAACGGGTTGTTACCCGCCTGGGCCAGGCCCGACAGCAGCATGAACAACAGGATGAACAGACGACGCATGGAAAAGCCTTAAACCGGTGCAGGTGACCGCACAATGGCCGATGGCGATTAACCGATGATTAACCCTGCACGCCTTGTGGCACTGGCGGTGCAGGCATAATGTCGGCTTAATCGGCGCTGGTTTTAATGCACCCCTTTTCTACAGGTTCCACCATGCACGTACTTGTCTGTGAAGATGATGAGCTGATTGCCAGCGGGATCGTGGCCGGCCTCACGGCCCAGGGCCTGACGGTCGAGCACGTGGCCACCGCCTCGGCGGCGCGGGCCATGCTCGGCGTGGCGGAATTCGACGTGATGGTGCTCGACCTCGGCCTGCCCGACGAAGACGGCCTGAAACTGCTCAAGCAACTGCGCCACAACGGCCTGGAAATCCCCGTGCTGATCCTCACGGCGCGGGACTCGGTCACCGACCGGGTCGACGGCCTGCAGGCCGGCGCCGACGATTACCTGCTCAAGCCCTTCGACCTGCGGGAACTGGCGGCGCGCCTGCATACCCTGTTGCGCCGGGTGGCGGGGCGCAGCGTCAACCTGATCGAGCACGGCCGCCTGACCTACGACCCAAGCACCCGCGAAACCCAGCTCGGCGGCCAGCCGGTGGACCTGTCGCGGCGCGAGCAGGCGCTGCTCCAGGCGCTGTTGCACAACCGTGGCCGAGTGCTGTCCAGCGAGCAGCTCAAGGACAGCGTCTACGGTTTCAACGACGAACTGGAAAGCAACGCCCTCAACGTGCACATCCACCACCTGCGGCGCAAACTCGGCAACGGCATCGTCGAGACCGTGCGCGGCCTGGGCTATCGCCTGGGGCCGGCGGATGGCGGGGAGGAGTCGTAAGTGATGAGCCTGCGTTTGCGCCTGAGCCTGACCATCGGCGCGGCCTTCGTGCTGATCTGGGCGCTGGCCGCGGCCTGGATGTTCAGCGACCTGCGCAACCAGATGATGTTTTCCCTCGACCAGCGCCTGGTGGCGTCGGCGCGCATGGTCGCCGGCCTGCTGGAACAATTGCCGGCCTTGCCGAGCAAGGGCGAGGGCACCCATTTCAGCGCCGAACAGCTGAACATTCCCGGGGGCATGGCCTGCCAGGTCAGCTCCCTGCGCGGCGAGATCCTCGCCCGCAGCCATAACCATCCCGACGAAAAGCTCGAAGCCGAGCGCATGGGTTTTCACGACCAGATGATCGACGGTGTGCGCTGGCGCAGTTTCACCCTGGCCCGGGGTGACCTGCGCATCACCACCGCTGATCGCCAGGTCGAGCGTGAAGCGCTGAACATGTCGGTGCTGCTGGCCGCCTCGGTGCCGGTCGGCGTGGCCTTGCTCGGTTGCCTGTGGTTGTTGTGGCTGGGGATCGGCCAGGGCCTGGCGCCGCTGAACCGCATGCGCGATGCCCTGATGCGCCGCAGCGCCGACTCCCTGGAGCCGTTGCAGATCCAGCCGCTGCCCAGCGAGCTGCGGCCATTGCTGGAAACCCAGAACCAGCTGTTCCAGCGCATCGGCAAGACCCTCGAACGCGAGCGCCGCCTGACCGGTGACGCCGCCCACGAATTGCGCAGCCCGCTGACGGCGATCAAGACCCACCTGCAAGTGGCGCGGATGACCGACGGCGCGGCCCGCGATCAATCCCTGGCGCGCGCCGAAGAAGGCGCCGACCGTCTGCACCGGACCCTGGAGCAACTGCTGTTGCTGGCGCGGGTCGAAGGCAGTCTGTCGTTCGAGGACGGCGTGCAGTGCAGTGCCGAACAGGTGGCGAAGACCGCGATCCAGGACGCCGCCAGCGGTGCCCGGCAGCGGGTCAGGCTGCACATCGACGAGCGGGTGTCGGCGGCGCCGCTGGAAATGCCCTCGGTGCTGGCCATCGCCGCGCTGCGCAACCTGCTGGACAATGCCCTGCGCCACACCCCGAGCGATGCGCCGGTGGAGCTGAACCTGGAAACCATCGGCAATCGCGTGCGTTTCCAGGTGCGCGACCACGGTGATGGCATTCCCGAGGACGACTTGCAGCACCTGACCCAGCGCTTCTGGCGCAACGGCCAGAGCACCGGTTGCGGCCTGGGCCTGGCCATCGTCCAGGCGATCGTCCAGCGTTGCGGTTGCGTGCTGCACTTCGACAGCCGGCCCGATGGCTTGCGGGTCGAGCTGACCATGCCGCTGCAAGCGGCCTGAGGGCCTATCGCGAGCAAGCTCGCTCCTACAAGAAGGGTTGTGCTGCCCACTGTAGGAGCGAGCTTGCTCGCGAAAAAACTCGAATCGCCACAGTCCCCTGACAATTCGTCCGCTTCCCGTTATCTCCCCACGCAATAAACCCTCGCCTGGGTGTAAATCCTCTCGTCGCTGATGCGTTTCCAGAACAGGAAAACCTGCGAGTGCGCGCTGAACCGGCTGCGTACCTGTGTGGTGTGCGGTTTCGCTCAACTCATCAGCGTGAGGATTCGAGAGATGTCAGTTGCTACCAGCCTTGTCGACGATCAGCCCGCGCGGACCAGTCCCGCGCCTGCCGAGACGCTTTACCAGTTCACCGAATCGCCGTTGCTGGCCCGGCAGAACCAGCAGGAATCCAATGCCCGCAGTTACCCGCGGCGGATCCCCCTGGCGCTCAAACGGGCGAGCGGGATTCATGTCGAGGACGTCGAAGGCCGGCGTTTCATCGACTGCCTGGCCGGTGCCGGGACCCTGGCCCTGGGCCACAACCACCCGGTGGTGATCGAGGCCATCCAGCAGGTGCTGGCCGATGAGCTGCCGCTGCTGACCCTGGACCTGACCACCCCGGTCAAGGACCAGTTCGTCCAGGACCTGTTCGGCCTGTTGCCGCCGGCCCTGGCCGCCGAAGCGAAAATCCAGTTCTGCGGCCCCACCGGCACCGACGCCGTGGAGGCGGCGCTGAAGCTGACCCGCACCGCCACCGGCCGCAGCACTGTGCTGTCGTTCCAGGGCGCCTACCACGGCATGACCCAGGGCGCCTTGAGCCTGATGGGCAGCCTGGGGCCGAAGCGCCCGCTGGGTGCGCTGCTGACCAATGGGGTGCAGATCCTGCCGTTCCCTTACGACTACCGCTGCCCGTTCGGCCTGGGTGGCGAAGCCGGGGTCAAGGCCAACCTGAGCTACCTGGAAAACCTGCTGAGCGATCCGGAAGCCGGCGTACAGCTGCCGGCAGCGATCATCGTCGAAGCGGTGCAGGGCGAGGGTGGGGTGATTCCCGCCGACCTCGACTGGCTGCGCGGCGTGCGCCGCATCACCGAAAAAGCCGGGGTGGCCTTGATCGTCGATGAGATCCAGAGCGGTTTCGGTCGTACCGGCAAGATGTTCGCCTTCGAGCACGCCGGGATCATTCCAGATGTGGTGGTGCTGTCCAAGGCTATCGGCGGCAGCCTGCCGATGGCGGTGGTGGTCTACCGCGACTGGCTCGACACCTGGCTGCCGGGCGCCCATGCCGGCACCTTCCGTGGCAATCAGATGGCCATGGCCACCGGTTCCGCGGTGATGCGCTACCTCAAGGAACACCAGGTGGCCGAGCATGCCGCCGCCATGGGTGAGCGTTTGCGCGAGCACCTGCGGATCCTGCAGCGCGACTATCCGCAGATGGGCGACATTCGCGGGCGCGGCCTGATGCTGGGGATCGAGCTGGTGGACCCGGCCGGCGAGAAAGACGCCCTCGGTCATCCGCCGCAGTTCAGCCGCCTGGCGCCGCTGGTGCAGCGTGAATGCCTCAAGCGCGGGTTGATCCTGGAAATGGGCGGGCGCCATGGCAGCGTGGTGCGTTTCCTGCCGCCGCTGGTGATCACCGCGGCGCAAATCGATCAGGTGGCGGATATTTTCAGCCGGGCGTTGGCGGCGGCGGTCGCCAGCCTCTAATTTTTCATGGGCCTTGAACGTTCCTTATTCACAACCGCTGCGCGTTCAGCGCAGCGAGCCTTATAGCGATGGAGACACGTAATGACTTCAGTATTCGACCGCGAGGACATCCTCTTCCAGGTAGTGGTCAACCATGAGGAGCAGTATTCGATCTGGCCGGACTACAAGGCTGTGCCGCAAGGCTGGCGCACCGTGGGCAAGAGCGGCTTCAAGAAAGAGTGCCTGGCCTACATCGAAGAGGTGTGGACCGACATGCGTCCGCTGAGCCTGCGGCAGAAGATGGACGCCCAGGCGGCTACCAACTGATTACCGCGTACTGACGTTGACCCGTAGCCGCTGCCGCAGGCTGCGATAAGCCCGCCAGGGCTTCGGCGATCTGAAGATCGCCAGCGACCGTTCCGGTCGATCGCAGCCTTCGGCAGCGGCTACAGGGTGCAAAAGCCCGTTGAACCCCGCAGGTCCAGCGGGCTTTTTTGTAGGCGTCAGCCCAGGCGTTTGACGGCCTGCAAGGTGTAGCTCAATGGCAGGCGCCAAGGGGCGTGTTGCAGGTGCCATTCGCCTTGCCCGTCATAGCGCATCTGCCCGGGCAGGGCTTCCCAGGGGATGCTCTGGTGTTCCACCAGGCCGCTGATGTCCAGGCCGTGCTTGAGCAGCGCGCTGACGATTTCCCCCAGGCCGTGGTTCCACGCATGGGTCACCGTGGCCTTGAGCGGTCGGTCGGTACTGACGTAGGTGCTGTCGTCGTCCCACACCAGCGGTTCGTTGCGCTCGAAGTAGGGCAGGTCGACCACCAGCGCATCCTCGCGGCTTTCGTCCAGGGCCCAGAGCATCGGGTGGCCTTCGCGGATAAACAGCCGGCCGCCGGGCTTGAGCAATTCGCTGACATTACGCGCCCAGGTGTCGACGCTGGGCAGCCAGCACAAGGCGCCGATACCGGTGTAGACCAGATCGAACGCGCCTTTGGGCAGCACCTCGCAGGCCTTGTAGATGTCGGACTCGACGAACTCGATGGCGCTCTCGGTGCGCGCCGCCAGGCTGCGGGCTTCGGCCAGGGACGCGGGGGAGAAGTCCAGCCCGGTCATCCGCGCGCCGAGGCGGGCCAGCGACAGGGTGTCGGTGCCGATATGGCATTGCAGATGCACGCCGCGCAGGCCGCTGATGTCGCCCAGCAGCGGCAGGTCGAAACGCACCACTTCGGACAGGTGCCGCGGGTCGTCGACAAACATTTGCGCCTGGTAGTCCGGCGAGGCCGCGTGCAGCGGTGCGCGCTCGTCCCAGTTGGCCTGGTTGAGCTTGAGGTAGTCACTCATGGCGGGGCTTCCTGTCCGTTCGATGGGAGCAGCAGGCTAGCACCGGCGAGGCGGGCGATTCTTGGGGGAATTTGTAAGTGCAGGCAGGCGCCTGTAGCCGCTGCCGAGCCTCAGCGAGGCTGCGATCGCCCGCGGAGCGGGCGCCAAGCCAGGCAACCCCAAGCATCAGACCAGCGTCCGGTCCACGGGGCTGCGCCCCGATCGCAGCCTGCGGCAGCGGCTACAGGAATCGCGGTCGCGCCTCTGTCACCCATTCAGAGCTTGGCGTTCAGCGCCGTTATCACCTGCTTGATATTGTTCTCCAACTCCGCCAGCGGGTCGGCGCTGTCGGTTTGCAGCACCAGCAACTGGCTGCCGGCGGCGCTGATGGCGGCCTTGATCGCGTCGGACGGCTGGCGGTGATGCAGGACGATGGCCACGTCGTTGTCCTTGAGCCGGGTTTGCAGTTGCTGCAGGGCTTCGGGCGTCCACTCGTTGTCGGCGCGGGCGTCGACCTCCAGCAGCTCCAGGTTGAGCCCGCTGACCAGGTAACCGAAGTGGTCGCTGAGGCTGAGCACGCTGAGGTTGTCGGCATTGGCCAGTTGTCCCTCGCTATCGGCGCTGAGCTTGAGCAGGCGCTGCTTGAGGCTGGCCAGGTTGGCGTCGATCTGCGGCTTGGCGGCCGGGGCCAGACGCACCAGATCGGCGGCCAGCACATCGGCCATGCGTCCCAGGTTATTGCTCGACAGCCACGGCTGGCTGTTCAGGCCGTCGCTCTTGCCGGGCTGCAGGGCGACCCCGGGCAGGGCGCCATCCACCGGGCGCGCGGCATCGACTTCGACGATGCGGATGTTGCTGCGCCGCGCATTGGGGTACAGCGGGTCGTCCGGCCAGATCGAGCGCAGGCCGATCACCGCGTCGGCGTCGAGGGCCAGCTTATGCAGCGCCGGGGCGCCGCGACCGGTGAAGTAGGCGGTCTGGCGTGAGCCCGGCAGGTTGTCGGGGGCGGCGCGTTCGAGTCGCACATCGGTGCCTTGCAGCAGCCACTGGGCGAGGCCGAAGGTGATCGGTAGCGAGGCCAGCACGGTGAGCGGCTTGGGTGAGCTGGCGCTGTGCAGCGCCGTGGTGCCCAGGCTCTGGTTGGCGGTGACGCGCATCGGTTCGAAACGGTCCGGCTGGGCCAGGACCGGCGCGCTGCTCAGCCCGCCGAGGGCCAGGGCCAAAGCCAGGGGGCGTGTCAGGTGACGTAATGAACTGTGCATTTATCCGATATTCCCTTTGAGGCTGGGGACAATGCCGCGGGCAACGGCGGCCAGGGCGAAGGCGACACCGGCCACCAGGATGATCGCGGCGCCGGAGGGGACGGGCAGGTCGAAGAGGATCGGCAGCAGGATGCCGCACAGGGTGCTGACCGTGGCGATCAGCACCGAGATCCAGAAAAAGCCCTTGAGCGACTGGCTCAGCAGGCGCGCGGCCGCCGCCGGGATCACCAGCAGGGCGCCCACCAGGATCGCGCCTATGACTTTCACCGCGGCCACGGTGATCAGAGTCACCAGGATCACGAACAGGTAGTCCAGGGTTTTCACCGCGACACCGCGCACCGCCGCCAGTTGCGGGTTGAAGCTGGCCAGCATGATGCGGTTGTACAGCGGCAGGCTCAGGCCCATCACCAGGGCGCCGACGATCAGCAGCACCAGCAGGTCGTTGCCGTTGACCGTGAGCACCGAACCGAACAGCACGTTTTCCAGGATGTGCACGTTGATCTTGCCGGCGAGGATCAGCAGCAGGCTGGCGCCCAGGGCCAGGGACACCGACAGGAACACCCCGATCAGGGTGTCCGGCGCCAGGCCGGTGCGGTTGCGCAGGTAGTTGAGCAGGATGCCGAACAGCAGGCAGTAGCCGAACAGGCTGCCGTAAGGGCCGGTGTAGGGTTCGCCGAGCAGGATGCCGATGGCCACGCCGGTCAGCGCCGCGTGGCCCACCGCTTCGGAGAAGAACGCGAAGCGCTTGACCACTACCAAAGTGCCGAGGCCGCCCAGCACCGGGCCGATCAGCAAGCCGGCGAGCAGGGCGTTGACCACAAACCCATAGGCCAGGGCTTCTGGCAGGTAACCGGAGGAGGCCCAGCCCTGGATCATCAGACGAAAGGCTTCGTAACTCATCAGGCAACACTCCCGCTGACGATATCCGCGCTGCGCGGGTGGGTGGAAAACAGCGTCAGCAGGCGTTCCGGGGTCAGTGCCTGCTGCGGGTGGGCGTCGAACAGCACACGGCGATGCAGGCCGGTGACCCGGTCCGCCAGGCGGCCGACCGCTTCCAGGTCGTGCTCGATCCACAGCAGGGTGATCCCGGCCTGGCGCCAGTCGCCGAGCAGGCGCTCGAAGACCTGGATGCCGGCTTCGTCGAGGGCCGACATCGGTTCGTCCAGCACCAGCAACTGCGGTGCTGGGATCAGCCCCTGGGCCAGCAGCACCCGCTGGCGTTCGCCGCCGGACAGGGCGCCCATGCGCCGCTTGCGTTTGTCCTGCATGCCGACCCGCTCCAGGGCTTCGCCTATGGTCGCGGCGTAATGCCGGCTGAGGCCGAGGAAAGCTGGGCGGCGCTGGCACATGGCGGCCATGAAGTCGTCGACGGTCATTGGCAGGCCGCGGTCGAATTCCAGGGCTTGCGGTACATAGCCGATCACCCCCGGCTCGCCCGGCCATTGCAGGCGCAACTGGCCCTGGTGGGGCATCTGCCCGAGCAGGGTCTTGATCAGCGAGCTCTTGCCGCCGCCGTTGGGGCCGACCAGCGCATGTACGGTGCCGGGCTGCACCTTGAAGTTGACGTTGTCGAGGATGGTGGTGCGACCCAGGGTCAGGCTGACCTGGTCGAATTCGATGGACGGGCCGCGGGCCAGGCTGTGCAGGGCGGTCATGCACCGGCCTCCTGGATCGCCCGGACCACGGTGTCGAGGTTGCCGGCCATTTCCTTCTCGTATTTCTCGGCGCTGTAGTCGCCGTAGGAAATGTGCGACAGCGGGTACAGCTTGACCCCGGACTCGCGCTGGATGGTGTCGACGTAGGTGGAGGGGAAGTCCATCTCGGAGAAGATCACCTTGACGTCCAGTTCACGCAGCTGGTCGATGGTCTTTTTCAACTGGCTCGGGCTGGGCTCGATGCCATGGGCCGGCTCGACCACGGCGGTGACTTCCAGGCCGAACTCGCGCAGCAGGTAATCGTAGGCGGCATGCACCGTGGCCACCCGCAGGTCGGCGTTGGGCGCCTTGGTCAGCTTGGCCAGGGCGTCGGCGCGCATCTGCCGCAGGCGTTTGCCGTAGGCGCGGGCGTTCTGGGTATAGGTCTTGGCGTTGGCCGGGTCCATCTTGCCCAGCTCGCGGGCGATGTTGTTGACCTGGGCGATGGAGGCGCTGATGGACAGGAAGGTGTGCGGGTTGACCACTTTGCCGGCGCCGCGCGCGGCGATGCCGGTGGCGGCCAGCAGCGGCACGTTCTGATTGGCCTCGATCACCGGGATGTCCGGGCGTTCGCTGGCCTCGATCATGCGGTCGGCGAAGTCGTCGTGGCCGACGCCATTGAGCACGATCACGTCCAGGGTGCCGATGCGCTTGATGTCTTCGGCGCGCGGTTCATAGGCGTGGGGGTTGAAGCCGGCGGGAATCAGCGGCACGACCTCGGCCTTGTCGCCGACGATGTTGGCCACGTAGCTGTAGTAGGGGTGCAGGGTGATGCCGATACGCAGGCGCTTGGCCTGGTCGGCCGTGGCGAGAGGGCTGAGCAACAGGGCGAACAGGCTGACCAGCAGCACCCGCAGGAGCGGGCGGCGTTGAGATGAAATAGGCATGGGCTAGCGGTCTTCTCTCGGTGAATGCGTGGGTTCAGTGGCGATGCTGGCGGGTCACTCCGGCATCGAATTGCGCGACCACCTGCTGCCAGCCGGCACTGGCCAGGGCGGCGTCGCTGAGGTCGTCGGGGGCGGCGAGGGACGGGCCGCGGTTGAGCCAGATGTCCGGGACGGCGGCCGGGTCGGCGGCGATGCGCATCAGGAAGGAGCCGGCCACTTGATTGTTCTGGCTGAGGCCGACATAGGCCTGTTGCCGCAACTGCCAGGCATGCCCGCCACGGCTCACCGAGCTGGCGTCCTGGGCAAAGGGCGCGAAACCTTCCTCGGCCAGTTGTTCGGGCGTCGGCAGGGCCTGGGCTTCTTCGCGCAGCAGGCGGATTTCGTCGAGGGTCACCCGCAGGTCGGCGTACAGGCCCTGTTCACCGGCGGTGAGGTCGCGGCGGGCGTCCAGTTGCTGGCTGTCGATGCTGGCTACTTCGCTGGTTTCGCCGCGCCAGAGCACCACGGTGCCGGCCACGCTGAGGATCAACAGGCACAGCAGCAGGACGTAGAGGGTTTCATGGCCGGCACCGGCCGGGCGCACGACTTGGGGGGTGGAGGTGTTCATGGGGCCTCGATGTCGGCTTGGTCGATCTCGACCACGTGGCCGGGGCCGGCGTCGAACAGCACGTAGAACTCGGCGTCGGGCTTCTTGAAGGTCAGGGTGGAGTCGGCGCCCAGTTTGCCGGGCACCAGGATGGTTTCGTC
Source organism: Pseudomonas sp. GW821-FHT02B10 (assembly GCF_059421865.1). Classification (NCBI taxonomy): domain Bacteria; kingdom Pseudomonadati; phylum Pseudomonadota; class Gammaproteobacteria; order Pseudomonadales; family Pseudomonadaceae; genus Pseudomonas; species Pseudomonas sp. GW821-FHT02B10. The sequence goes on from NZ_JBWKVU010000008.1 coordinate 275,057, forward strand.
GTAGCCGATCACGTCCAGGGTCACCCCCGGGGCGCCGCTGCCATCGGAGAAGCCGCCGGTGCAGCGGATCTGCTCGCCGTCGATCTGCTTGCACTCGCACATCGGGTTGTGGGCCAGGGCGCCGCCGCTGAACAGGGCGCTGGCCAGCAGGAGTGCGCCGGCACCGAGCAGGCGCTGGCGGGCGGTGGGTACAGCAATCATGGTTTGCCTCCTTGTTGGTTCAGCCAGGCGAGGGTGGCCGGGGATGCCTGGCCCAGGGGGATGGCCGCCTGGTGCATGCTGCCGTCCCAGCCTTCCATGGTGATCCACAGCTCGGCGTCGGCCTTGGTCTTTTCCGGAACGGGCAGGCTGGCCCCCATGCGGTACGGGGTGCCGAAGAAGATCACCCCGGCGGCGCGCAGGCTGCGGGGTTTGCCGATGCGCAGGTAGGTGGCCTTGACCTGGTCGATGCAGGCATCGCACAGGGCGGCATTGAAGCCCTTCATATAGCCGGCTGGCCCCTGAAGTTGCGGCGCTTGGTTGCGCAGTTCGGCCAGGCGCAGGCTCCAGGGCCCGACCTGCACCTCGCCCACCTCGCGTTCGCCCAGGCCGCTGTCGCCACGGGCCAGCGCCGCGTCGGCGAAGTACTTGGGCATGAAGCCGAGGGGGATCAGCAACAGCAGGATGTTCAGGTGGAAACGCCATTTCAGCCAGAACTGGCGCAGGGGCGAAACCGGCATTGGGTTGTCTGTCTTGCTCACAGGTTGCCCTCCGGCGTGTCGCTGTGCAGGGCCACAACCGGGCGCTGGGCGAGGGCGGGACGTGGTGTCTTGGTGCTGCGCTTGAGGGCCGCGGCGGTGGCCAGGGCGGTGCGTTTGGTCCAGATCAGCAGGCCGCTGAGCACCATCATGCTCAGCAGCAGGCCGAAGAAGCACCAGATCAGCTTGATCCAGATGCCGCCGAAATCACCGGTGTGCAGCGGACGCATGGACTCGGTGACGAACTCCAGGGCCGAGCGATGGGACAGCAGGTGCATGGTATCGACCGAGCCGCTGTAAGGATTGAGGTTGGCGGTCTGGTACATCAGCGGGTACCAGCCGCGGCCGCCAATGAACAGGTGGCTGTAGGCATTGCTCGGCAGCATGACGAAGCTGACCTCGAAGCCCGGGATCTGCTGGGTGGCGATGCGGATGGCTTCATCGACGCCGATCATCGGCGCCGGGCTGCCGTCGGCGGAGGTCGGCACGCTTTCGCGGGCGATCACCGGAACTATGGGTTCGCTGGAAAGGGTGATCTGGTTGTCGCCAAGAATCGCCTGGATCAGGAACCAGGTGCCGGTGATGGAGATCACCGCGATGAACCAGATCGACCAGATGCCGCTCAGGCGATGGAAATCGCCCCAGAAAATCCGCGCGCCATGGCGCAGGCGCAGGGTCGGCTTGAGGAAGCCCTTCCAGAACTTCTTGTAGACCACCAGGCCGGTGACCAGCGAGGCCAGCATCGGCAGGCCGAGCAGCGATACCAGGTACCAGCCCCAGCTGTAGCCGTTGGTGAAAGGCACCAGCCACCAGCCGTGCAGGGCGCGGGTGAAGGCCTGGAAGTTGAACTGCGGGCTGACGCCCTGGATGACGCCGGTGTACGGGTTGACATAGACCTCGACGGAACGGCCATCGGGGTAGCTGACGCCCACGGTCAGGGCGAAATGCGCTTCGTCGGGGGTGCTGATGCTTTCGACCAGGGTCTGCGGTTCGGCCTGCTTGATGGCTTTGACGATCTGGTCGTAGCTCAGCGGTTGGGCGTCGCCTGTGGGTTTGCTGGCGCGGATGTCGGGGTTGGCCAGCCAGACGATTTCCTGGCTGACCACGGCCAGGGTGCCGGTGACGCAAACGATCAGCACAAAGAACCAGATGGGCAGGGCCAGCCAGCTGTGAACGAGAAACCAGATTTTCGAGCGGGACTTCTTCGACATTGAGCACGCGTCTTGATTCGAGGAGTGGAGCCGCGGGCGGCTGGTAAGCCCGGAGAGAAACCCGCGGCGTAACCTTCGCCAACGCGACCTGCTGCATCTAATTAAGACGAATGAGAATCGTAAATCCCGAAAGACGATATGAAAGTAAATGTTTCCGCGCGACCAATGGCGTGCGCAAGGCCCGCGCTGTGGGGCGTTGGGGGGGCTATCGCGGGCCAGCCTCGCGCGCTTCTTCTGTAGGCGCGAGGCTGGCCCACGATCAACGGTTTTCAGGCACAGCGCTTATCCCTGCTGTTTAAACATCTCCACGGCCCGTTGCTTGATCTGCTCTTCGCTCAGGTCTTCCTTGCGAGTGGCGAGAAACCACAGGTGGCCGAACGGGTCTTTGAGGGTGCCGCTGCGGTCGCCGTAGAACTGGTCCTTGACCTCGGACACCACCTGGCCACCAGCGGCGATGGCCTGGGCGAACTGTTTGTCGACATCGTTGACGTACAGGTGCAGGCCGACGGCGGGTGATTGGTCGGGATTGCTCAGTGGCCCCTGATCGCAGGGCGTTCCCAGCATGATCGGGCAGTCGCCGATGCGCAGCTCGGCATGGCCGACGCTGCCGTCGGGCATGTCCAGGCGCATGACCTGGATGGCGCCGAAGGCATTCTTGTAGAACTCGATAGCCTCGGCAGCCTGCGTAATCCCCAGGTAGGGCGTGATGCTGGGGTAACCCTCGGGGATGGGTTTGACGCTCATCTCGGTTCTCCTTTCTTGTCATGGGTTTGTCGAAGTGAACCTGGCCGGTTTTCCGGTCGGTTCACTATAGGCCCGGGCAGTCCACTGCCTTGCTTGAGCTGACGAGGTGTCCGCCTGGCAACAGTGATCCGGCGATCAGGAGAAGAGGTGCAGCCGCTGCCGCAGGCTGCGGTCGGGTTGGGGAAACCGATGGGCCGCCCGCTCAGTCGGTTTCCAGCAATCGCGCGCCCGGGCCGCGTTCGCCCAGCTGGTCGCCCTGGTTGCGCAGCGGGCAGTCTTGCATCGACAGGCAGCCGCAGCCGATGCAGCCGTTGAGGCGGTCGCGCAGCAGGGTCAGTTGCTTGATCCGCTCATCCAGCTCAACGGCCCATTGCTCGGACAGCCGCTTCCAGTCGGCGGCCGTCGGTGCGCGGTGGTCCGGCAGGCTGCGCAGGGCCTGGCCGATCTCGGCCAGGGGAATGCCCAGGCGCTGCGCCACCTTGATCAGCGCCACCCGGCGCAGCACTTCCCGCGGATAACGGCGCTGGTTGCCGGCGTTGCGGTTGCTCTTGATCAGACCCTTGGTTTCATAGAAATGCAGGGCGGTGACCGCTACGCCGCTGCGGGCAGCCACTTGGCCGACGGTGAGTTCCTTGTGCACGGTTTCGGGGCTGGGCATGCAGCGCTCCTGCGGGTGGGGAATGAGCAAAAGTCGCTTGACCTTTACTTAACTGGAGGTTTTACCCTGCGGGCCTTCGAATCACAAGATTCCGTTTATCCGTCAGTGGGGACTTGCCATGCACGCGTTTGCGCAAAACCGCAGCTTTACGCAATTGATCGAATTCGAAATCGAACCCCATCAACAATCCGGCCTGGTGTCGGCGCTGTCCGAGCAGACCGAGCGCCTGGCCCAGGGGTACCCGGGTTTCCTGAGTGGCAACGTGCAGGCCAGCGAGGACGGCCGGCGGGTGCTCAACTACCTGCAATGGCAAACCCGGGAAGCCGGCGAGGCGGCCTTCCAGAGTTTCGAGAAGGGCGAACAGGACTTCTGGCAACTGCTGCGTGCTTATCAGGCCAAGACCGTGACCTTTGGCTCGTTCCAGGTGGTGCGCAGCATCGAGCGCAGCCCGGACAACGCGCTGCACTGCCGCCTGGCCAGCTAGATCGACAGTTGCAGGGTGCGCTCGTGCTGGCCGGGTTTTTCCGGCGGGCGGCGCTTGTTCACCGCCAGTTCGCCGATCTTGATCAGCCGGGTGCGGGTGACATTGCGGCTCAGGCCCAGCAGGTTGGCGGTGTGCACCTGGTTGTAGTGGCTGAAGCGGTAGGCCGCGCGCAGCAGCGCGTCCTCGACCTTTTCATGCAGGGCGCCGGCCTGCTCTTCGAAGAGTTTGTGAAAGGCCCGCTCCAGCAGCGCTTCGGCTGAGTCGTCGTGGTTGTGGTGGCTGTCGTCCTGGCGCTCGATACGCATGTTCGACAGGCGCAGGTCGTCGCGCTCGATCACGCCGTCGCGGCAGATCAGCAGGGTGTGGTGGATGACGTTTTCCAGTTCGCGGATATTGCCCGGCCAGCTGTAGCTGCGCAGCTTGTGCTCGGCCTCGCTGCTGATGGTCACGGCGCCGTAGCCCAGGCGCTGGCTGTAGGCTTCGATAAAGTGCCGGGTCAGCGGCAGGATGTCGCCGGGGCGCTCGCGCAGTGGGCTCAGTTCCAGGCTGACCACGTCGAGGCGGTAGTACAGGTCCTCGCGAAAATGTCCGGCGTTGATGGCTTTCTCCAGTTGCACGTTGGTTGCCGCCAGCACCCGCACATCGATGGGAATGCTTTTGCGCGAACCCAGGCGCACCACTTCGCGTTCCTGCAGCACCCGCAGCAACTTCACCTGGATCGCCATCGGCAGGTCGCCGATTTCGTCAAGGAACAGGGTCCCGCCATTGGCCTCTTCGAACCAGCCGGCCTTGGCGCTCAGGGCCCCGGTGAAGGCGCCTTTTTCATGGCCGAACAGCTCGGCCTCCACCAGCGACTCGGAGAACGCGCCGCAGTTCACCGCCACGAAGGGCCGGTTGCGCCGGGCGCTGAGGTTGTGGATATGGCGCGCTACCAGCTCCTTGCCGGTACCGGTTTCGCCGATGATCAACACGCTGGCCTCGCTCGGCGCGACCTGCTGTAGATGCGCCAGCAAGGCCTGGGATTTCGGGTCTTCGAACACCTGGGCGGTGGCCCGGATCGAGGTGGCCAGGGCCGGCGAGGGCGGTAGGGTCAAAAGCTGCATGGACAAGCTCCGGGAGCAGAAGGCTAGGAATAGAAAGTCGGGGTCGGCAGGGACTGGTTCAGGGCCCAGTCACCCAACTCATGGAGTTTGTAATCCACCGGGTCGTGCAGGGTTTGCGTGCGCAGGTTGCGCCAATGCCGGTCCAGGCGCAGGGAGGCGTGGGTGGAGCGGGCACCGGTGACCTCGAACAGGCGGCTGCACAGCTCCAGACCCTGGCGCGTGGTGGCGACCTTGGCGGTGGCGATGGCCGTGGCCAGGTGGCCGCGTTCTTCGGCGCTCAGGTTCGGGCCCTTGGCCCAGGCCTTGTCCAGCAGCTCCGCGGCGCGCTCCACCAACAGGCGCATGCCTTCCAGGGCCACCCAGAAATCACCGTAGTGACCCAGCACATAAGGGTCCTGATAGGCCTCCTGCGCGCTGGACTTATGCCAGGGCCGGGTTTCGGTGAGGGTGTATTGGCGAGCTTCTTCAAAAGCCCCTTCGGCGATGCCGAGAAACATGTGGGTGAAGGTCAGTTGGGCGATCAGTGGGCGCAGGCAGGCGAAGGGCGTGCTCAAGGGCCCCGGGTCCAGCAGCAGTTCCGATTCCTCGACCCGCACCCGCTCGAAGCTGGCGCTGCCGCTGTCGGTCTGGCGCTGGCCCATGTTGTTCCAGTCGTTGTGCAGGGTGATGCCGCTGCGGCCGCTGGGAATGGCGGCAATCAGCAGCTTGCCGCCGTTGCTTTCGTCGACCGCCGAGGCGATGAGCATTTCTGAATCGTTGGCGCCGGAGCAGAAGCTTTTCTTGCCGGAGAACTCGCGCCAGCCGCCGAGGTTCTTCACCAGGGTACGGGTGTCCAGCGGGTTGAGGGCGTTGCCCCAGAACCAGTTCTTGCGCGCGGTCTGTTCGAACCAGGGTTGCCATTGTTCCGGGCGGGCGAACAGGCGCACGGTGGCCAGCATCAGGTGATGGAAGCCGAAGACGTGGGCGATGGAGCTGTCGACTTTGGCGAACTCGCGGACGATGTTCAGGGTCTCGCTCCAGCTGGCGCCGAGGCCGCCGTACTGGGTGGGAATGCTCAGGGCCAGCAGGCCGCTCTGGCGCAGGGCGTCGCGCTGGGCTTTCGGAGTACCGCCGCGTTCGTCGCGTTCGACAGCGGTCAGGGCAAACTCGGCCGCCAGCTGGCGGGTGGTCTGCAAGGGGGACAACAAGGCGCTTTGCGGCTTGGCAGTCACGCGGTGTTCCTCGTTTGGGGCCGGTTGGGCGGCCGTGAAGTCGGTGGGGCTGTGAGGTGAGCGCGGGGCGCTCGATCGCGAGCAAGCTCGCTCCTACAGGGTGCAGGTGGTTTCTGTAGGCGCGAGGCTGGCCCGCGATAGCGTTCTATCAGGCGATCAACACCCTCAAGCCCCAGCCGTTTTTTTGCTCGGCAACACGTCATTGGCGATCATTTCGCCGAACGGCCCGGTGAGGTTGGTCACGCCACGTCCGGCCAGGCTGGCGTAGGGCTCCGGCAGCAGCGGGAACACCAGCTCGGCAAAGCGGTAGGCTTCTTCCAGGTGCGGGTAGCCGGAGAAAATGAAGCTCTCGATCCCCAGGTCCGCGTATTCCTTGATCCGTGCCGCCACCTGCTCGGGGTTGCCCACCAGCGCGGTGCCGGCGCCACCACGCACCAGGCCGACGCCGGCCCAGAGGTTGGGGGCAATTTCCAGGTTGTCGCGCCGCCCGTCGTGCAAGGCGGCCATGCGCCGCTGGCCCTCGGAGTCGAAGCGCGAGAAGGATTGCTGCGCGGCGGCGATGGTGTCGTCGCTGATGTGTTCGATCAGCTTGTCCGCGGCCTTCCAGGCCTCTTCCGCGGTTTCGCGCACGATCACATGCAGGCGGATACCGAACTTCACCGTGCGGCCGTGGCGGGCGGCCCGTTCGCGTACGTCGGCGAGTTTCGCGGCGACCGCGGCCGGTGGTTCGCCCCAGGTCAGGTACACGTCCACCTGTTCGGCGGCGAGGTCATGGGCGGCGTCCGAGGACCCGCCGAAATACAGCGGCGGGTAAGGTTTCTGCACCGGCGGGTACAGGGCCTTGGCGTTCTGCACATGCAGGTGCTTGCCTTCGAAGTCCACGGCTTCGCCTTGCAGCACCCGGCGCCAGATCCTCAGGAATTCGTCGGTGACTTCATAGCGCTCGCTGTGGCTGAGGAAGCTGCCGTCGCCACGGTTCTCGTCGGGGTCGCCGCCGGTTACCACGTTGATCAGCAGGCGCCCGTTGGACAGCCGGTCGAGGGTGGCGGCCATGCGCGCCGAGACGGTCGGCGAGATGATCCCCGGGCGGATCGCCACCAGGTAGCGCAGGCGTTCGGTCAGGGGCACCAGCGCCGAGGCGATCACCCAGGAGTCTTCGCACGAACGCCCGGTGGGGATCAGTACGCCGTGATAGCCCAGGCTGTCCGCGGCCTGGGCCACTTGCTTGAGGTAGTTGAGGGTGACCGGACGCGCGCCCTGGGTGGTGCCCAGGTAATGGCCGTCGCCGTGAGTCGGAAGAAACCAGAAAACATCCATGACAGGTCCTTAAGCGATTTTCAGCAGATTTTTCGGATGCACGCCGAACAGTGGCGCGGCGCGTTCTGCCGCAAGGCGAATGCGGGCCTTCAAGGGCTCGCTGGTGATCTGGTAGTTGGCGAAGTCGGCCTCGGTGGCATAGACCCCGATGGGCAGGGTCAGGGCCTGGAAGAAACTGAACAACGGCCGCAGTTGGTGATCGAGCACCAGGGCGTGACGTTCGCTGCCACCGGTGGCGGCCAGCAGCACCGGGGTGTCGATCAGCGCGTTGAGGTCGATCAGGTCGAACAGGTGCTTGAGCAGGCCCGGGTAGGAGCCGCGGTACACGGGCGCTGCAACGATCAGCAGGTCGGCGCTTTCGATGGCTTGCAACTGCGCTTCGACTTCCGCGGCCAGCTCCTGGCGGGACAGGGCCGCGCCCAGGGGGCGGGCGATGTCGCCCAGTTCGATGAGCGTGCTCTCGATCGGCAATTGCCCCGCCAGTTCGGCGAGCAGGGCCTGGGTCAGCACCAGGGTGCGCGAGGGGCGCCAGGTTCCACCGGACAGGGCAACGACTTTTAATGGACGCGACATGATCAGTTCCTTTGTTGAACAGGGCTCAACGAGCAGTGAGTAGTCCCAGGGCTTGAGCAAGAGCTGTACCAGCGACGCAAAGCCTTGAGTGGCGGGGCTTGTGGCGCTGTTGCAGGAGCAGACTGTTGTTGGGAAGACACTGTTTTGTTGATTGGCTGTTGCCTGGCGAACAGTTGCTCAGGCAACAGCAGGCGGCGCGATGGGCCTGTTATAAAGGCTTACTGATATTCCTAAAAAATACTTTATTTCCATATTTATAGGTCTTTTAGGAATATGTGAGGCTGTGATGGGCGGCGATAGGGGGAATCGATAGCCACTATCGAGCGTGATGATTTCTGTCCCGGTAAGGGCGACGGTAGCCTGTGTCCATTGCCTCGCAGCCCAGATCCAGGAGCTTTTGCCATGAACCGTTCGCTTGTCTTTTCCTTGCTTGTCGCCACTGCGGTGCTGGCCGGTTGTGCCAGCCAGCCGGGCCCGGAATCGCGCCCTTACACCGCCGAGGAAACCCGCGAACTGGCGCTGGAAGCACTGAACCGGCGCGGACTGTCCTTTGACGAATACCAACAGAAGAAGGCCGAGCTGCTTGCCCCGCAACGGACCTTCGGTTTCGACCGGCAGGGCGAAATGAACGCCGAGCACAGCGTGACCCTGCATGGCCGGGCCAGCTGATTTGTCGATCTGCCACGGCCTTGCCTGCGCAGGCTGACGGACTGCCGGTGAGCATCGGCAAAACCTGTGATGATTTCCCCCGCCTTGCGCCTTGTTCTTCGGCCCCCTGGCCGAACCTTGCTTAACCCGGCTCCCGGAGCCTGTTAAGCTGCCCCTCGGGAGCGTTCCTACGCACTTTTAAATGAAGTTGTCCTTCTTTAACTGCATCCGATCGGGTATTGCTGACGGTCTGCCGTTTTTGCGTTGCCGAAAGGGCGCGTATCAGCGTTCGGCACCGAGCGAACCTTGATCCTGGAACAGGCTCTGCGGGTATTTTTGCGATGAATAAACGTCCTCTCTATTTCGACTACGCCGCCACCACGCCGGTGGACGAGCGAGTCATTCAGGTGATGGTGGAATGTCTGGGGTTCAACGGTAACTTCGGCAATCCGGCGTCCAGTTCCCACGCCTTCGGTCAACAGGCCCGGCGCAGCGTCGAGCTGGCGCGCCAGCAGGTCGCCCAACTGGTGGGCGCGGCGCCCGAGCAGATCGTCTGGACCTCCGGCGCCACCGAATCCAACAACCTGGCGCTCAAGGGCGTGGCCCAGGCCCGGGGCTTCTCCGGCGGGCACATCATCACCAGCCAGATCGAACACAAGGCCATTCTCGACACCGCCAGCCAGTTGCAGGCTGCCGGCGTGGCCGTGACTTACCTGGTGCCGGACAGCGACGGGCTGATCACGCCCGAGGCGGTCAGCGAGGCCCTGCGCGACGACACCTTCCTGGTGTCGCTGATGCTGGTCAATAACGAACTGGGCACGCTCAACGACATCCCGGGCATTGGCCGTGTGGTCCGCGAGCGCGGGGCGCTGCTGCATGTCGACGCGGCCCAGGGCGCGGGCAAGGTGGCGATCGACCTGGCGCAGTGGCCGGTGGACCTGATGTCCTTTTCCGCCCACAAGATTTACGGCCCCAAGGGCATCGGCGCGCTCTACGTCGGCCCGCGCGCGCAGCAGCGCTTGCAGGCGCAGATCCACGGCGGCGGCCATGAGGGTGGCTTGCGCTCCGGGACGCTCGCGACCCATCAGATTGCCGCCATGGGCGCCGCCTTTGCCCTGGCCGCCGAACACTTTGACGAAGAAGCGGCGACCATCGCCCGTCTGCGCGAGCGTCTGCTCGAACAATTGGCCGACGTGCCGGGGCTACGCCTGAACGGCAGTCCGGCCCAGCGCATTCCCCACACCTTGAGCCTCACCTTCGGTGAAGGGGAGTTCAACCCGGCGGCCCTGAGTGCCTCCATCGCGTTTTCCGCGACCTCGGCCTGCAACTCGGCGAACAATGCGCCGTCCCATGTGTTGCTGGCGCTGGGGCTCGACGCCCGGGCGGCGGGGCGGACCATCCGCCTGAGCCTGGGGCGTTTCACCACCGAGCAGGACATCGATCAGGCCGTCCAGCTGATCAAGGCTTCATCCGCCAATGCACCGGCGTTCTGGGCGGTTGCCCAACCCTGAGGGTCGATGCCCTCGGTATCCAATAACAATGATTGACCTGGTAGCAGGAGACACAATGAGTACGCAGCCCTTGACCAATGGAGTGGTCCCCCAGCGCCTGGCGCGCACCCGCGAGCTGATGAACCGCGAAGGCATTCATGCCCTGCTGGTGCCGTCGGCCGACCCGCATCTGTCGGAATACCTGCCCGGTTACTGGCAAGGTCGGCAGTGGCTGTCGGGTTTTCACGGTTCGGTCGGCACCCTGATCGTGACGGCGGATTTCGCCGGGGTCTGGGCCGATAGCCGTTATTGGGAACAGGCGACCAAGGAACTCAAGGGCAGCGGCATCGAGTTGGTCAAACTGTTGCCGGGCCAGCCCGGCCCGCTGGATTGGCTGGCCGAACAGACCCCGGAAGGGGGCGTGGTCGCGGTGGACGGCGCGGTGATGGCGCTGGCTTCGGCGCGTACCCTGGGCAACAAGCTGCAGGAGCGCGGTGCTCACCTGCGCACCGATATCGATCTGCTGAACGAAGTCTGGAGCGACCGCCCGAGCCTGCCGGACCAGCCGATCTACCAGCATTTGCCGCCCCAGGCCACGGTCGGCCGGGTCGAGAAACTCGGCAAGCTGCGCGAAACCCTGAAAGAGCGAGGCGCGGACTGGCATTTCATCGCCACCCTCGACGACATCGCCTGGCTGTTCAACCTGCGCGGCGGCGACGTCTCGTTCAACCCGGTGTTCGTCTCCTTCGCCCTGATCGGCCAACAGCAGGCGACGCTGTTCGTGGCGCTGAGCAAAGTCGATGACGCCTTGCGTGCCGTGCTGGAACAGGACGGCATCACCCTGCGTGACTACAGCGAAGTGGCCGCGGCCCTGAGTGCGATTTCCGACGGCGCCAGCCTGCTGGTGGATCCGGCGCGGGTTACCACCGGTTTGCTGGATAACCTTGGGAGCGGTGTGAAGCTGCTGGAAGGCCTGAATCCGACGACCTTGGCCAAGTCCCGCAAAAGTCTGGCCGATGCCGAGCATATCCGCCAGGCCATGGAGCAGGACGGTGCGGCGCTTTGCGAATTCTTCGCCTGGCTGGAGTCGGCCTGGGGCCGTGAACGCATTACCGAGCTGACCATCGACGAGCACCTGACCGCGGCGCGCACCCGTCGCCCGGGTTATGTGTCTCTGAGCTTCAACACCATCGCCGCGTTCAACGCCAATGGCGCGATGCCGCATTACCATGCCACCGAAGAAGAGCACGCGGTGATCGAAGGCGATGGCCTGCTGCTGATCGATTCCGGCGGCCAATACCTGGGCGGCACCACGGACATCACCCGCATGGTCCCGGTCGGTACCCCGAGCGCCGAGCAGAAGCGCGATTGTACGCGGGTGCTCAAGGGTGTGATCGCCTTGTCCCGGGCGCAATTCCCGCGGGGCATCCTGTCGCCGTTGCTGGACGCCATCGCCCGCGCGCCGATCTGGGCCGAAGGCGTGGACTACGGGCACGGCACCGGTCATGGCGTGGGGTACTTCCTCAATGTCCACGAAGGCCCGCAAGTGATCGCCTATCAGGCGGCGCCAGCACCGCAAACCGCGATGCAGCCAGGGATGATCACCTCGATCGAGCCGGGTACTTATCGTCCGGGCCGTTGGGGCGTGCGCATCGAAAACCTGGCGATGAACCGTGAGGCAGGCACTACCGAATTCGGCGAGTTCCTCAAGTTCGAAACCCTGACTCTATGTCCGATCGACAGCCGCTGCCTGGAACCTTCGCTGCTGACCCAGGACGAGCGTGAATGGCTCAACGCCTACCACGCTGAAGTGCGTCGGCGCCTGAGTCCGCTGCTGCAGGGTGCGGCGCTGGAATGGCTGAATACCCGTACCGCAACCCTCTGAACGTGAATCGCTCTGCCGGCTTTGGGCCGGCAGCGCGAATTGCGTTGTTTGTCTTACCGAAGCTTTGGCTTAGCTCAGGGCTTCGAGGACAAAGTCCAGGCGATCCTGGCCGAAGAACAACTGGTTATCGACGAACATGCTCGGCGCGCCAAAAACGCCGCGTTGCAAGGCTTGTTCGGTCTTGTCCTTGAGGGCGTTCTTGACCTCTTCATCGTTGGTCAGGGCCAGCACCTCTTGCGGATCGAATCCTCCCTCACTGAGTACCGCGGCAACGGTGGCCGGATCGTTCAGGTTGCGCTTCTCGACCCAGAGTGCGCGGAACAGGCAGTCGATAAAGGCGATAAAACGCTGTGGATGTCGCAGTTGCATGCCGGTCACCGCGCGCATCAGCAGCAGGGTGTTGATCGGGAAGTGCGGGTTGAATGCCAGTGGTACCTCATAACGTTTGGCATAACGCGCCAGGTCCTGAAGCATGTAGCGTCCTTTGGCGGGGATGCTGATTGGCGAGACGTTGCCAGTGACCTTGAACACGCCACCGAGCAACATGGGTTGGTAAATCAGTTGGCTGCCTGTCTGGGCACAGATCTTTGGCAATTGGGTGTAGGCCAGGTAAGAGGTCGGACTGCCCAGGTCGAAAAAGAACTCGACGGTTTTGCTCATCGGTAATGCTCCTTTTTGTTGTTATGGGGGAGGGGTTACCAGCGTTCGTTCCAGGGCCGCAGATCCAGTTCGAAGGTCCAGGCATCCCGTGGCTGGCTGTGTAGATGCCAGTAGTTGTCGGCGATGTGCTCGGGGTTGAGGATGCCGTCTTCATCCTTGAGCGCGTATTTTTCCGGGAAGCTGTTGCGGATGAAGTCCGTGTCGATGGCGCCATCGACCACCACATGAGCAACGTGGATGTTCAGCGGTCCCAGTTCCCGGGCCATGCTTTGCGCCAGCGCGCGAATGCCATGCTTGGCTCCGGCAAAGGCGGCAAAGCCCGCAGCGCCGCGCAAGCCCGCGGTGGCGCCGGTGAACAGGATGGTCCCGCGTTTGCGAGTGGCCATGCGCTTGGCCACTTCCCGCGCATTGAGGAAACCCGAGAAGCAGGCCATCTCCCAGATCTTGAAGTACTTGCGCGCTGTTTCTTCAAGGATGCTGCAGGGCACGTTGGCGCCGATATTGAACACCAGGGCTTCGATCGGACCGATCTCGCGTTCGATCTGTTCGATCAAGGCAATCACTTCTTCCTCTTTTCGAGCATCGCAGGCGAACCCATGGGCTTCGCCTCCCGATTGCTGGATGGCCTCCACCAGGGGCTGCAACTTGTCCGCGCTGCGTCGGGTGACACAGGCGACAAAACCTTCCCGGGCAAAACGCTTGGCAATTGCACCGCCTGTGGCATCGCCGGCTCCGACGACCAAAACGACTTTCTTGTTTTCTGTGGCTGTAGTCATGGTGGGATCGCTCTATTGATAAACGGTCGTTAACTAAACGAACGTTATGCTACGATCCGCCGAGCGTCAAGGCGAAGAGAGGAGAGGGGCGTCATGCGTTATTCAGCCAGTCACAAGCAGGAAACCCGGGAACGGCTGCTGCAGAGCAGCGCGGTGTCAGCGAAAAAGGAAGGGTTTTCGACTGTGGGGGTCGATGGCCTGATGAAAGCGATCGGGCTGAGTGGTGGGGCGTTCTACAGCCACTTTTCATCCAAGGATGAGCTGTTCGGTTCTATTGTCGAACGTGAGCTGAGCCAGAGCCTTGAGCGTCTGGGGGGCGATGGTGAGCAAAGCCGGATGCGGCTTGAGCGCTGTCTCAAGCACTACTTGAGCATGGCGCATGTCGAGAGTCCTGAAACAGGATGCGCCTTGCCAACCTTGGGCGCGGAAATCTCACGGGCGGACGAGGGGGTTCGACAGCAGGCGCAAGACTGGATTTGCCGTTTGCAGCAGAGTTGGGCGCGCACCCTGGGCAGCGACAGCCTGGCCTGGTCGATTCTGTCGCAATGCGTGGGAGCGTTGGTGGTTGCGCGAATGCTGGTCAGTCCGGACATTCAGCGCCAGGTCCTGAAGTCGAGCCATGACGAAATTGTTCGTCAATTGCCAACGCAGGATGTGCAGTAGGCAGGTGCTGCCTACTTGCAGATGACGATCATGCTGCGACTGGTATAGCCGGCGGGATTCAGGCCGAAGGGATAGTCGCCCGGATCCTCAACTGTATCTCCGGACTTGGCGATCACCTTGTAGCCTTTGGGGCCGCAGGAGGCAGCAGCGCTGGCGTAGCATTTGTCCCAGGAGGAGGACAGGCCGGAGCAGTTGATATGCAGGCCCTTCTTTCCGCGCTTGACCTCGGTTTTCGAAGTTGCGGCGCAACCTGCGATGGCCAGTACGGCTAACAGAATCAAAAAACGTTTCATTCCTGTCCCTATTGCTGATCCCGGATCTGTTGTCCGGGTTCGACTGCGTTAGCTGTCACTTTGGCGTCTGTGCGGTCCTTGCCTGAAAAATCCATGACTGGCGCTGAGTTACAGCGCCTAAACATGGCCTAATTGAGCGGCAAATACCAGAGCTATGTACAACCAGGAGTCAATCCGCTGCGACCAAAGGTTTCGATTCGCTGCGCATGGTCAGGGTCGCACCCACTGACGCCAGGATGATGCAGGCAATAGCCAGCCACTGCGCGAGCGACAGGAACTCGTGGAGGAACAGCAGCCCGGACAAGGCACCAAAAGCAGGCTCGATACTCATCAGCGTGCCGAAGGTTCTCGCCGGCATTCGGGTCAGGGCGACCATCTCCAGGCTGTAGGGAAGGGCGGTGGAGAGAATGGCCACGCCGATGGCTATGGGGATCAGGCTGGGCGTTAGCAAGGCGGACCCTGCATGCACGATGCCGATAGGCGCCACGAACAAGGCAGCAATCATCACGCCCAGCGCTGCAGTCTGGATGCCATTGTCGGCCCCGGCCTTTTGCCCGAACAGAATATAGAGCGCCCAGCACACTCCGGCTCCCAAGGCATAACCCGCGCCGATCAAGTCGATACCAGCGCTCGTATCGCTGGTTGGAATCAACAGCAGCAGACCGATAATCGCCAGGGCGATCCAGAGAAAGTCGATGGCTTTTCGTGAAGCATAAATGGCCACGGCAAGTGGGCCGGTGAATTCCAGGGCCACGGCGATTCCCAGAGGAACGCTGCGTAGCGACATATAGAAGAGAAAGTTCATTCCACCCAGCGCCATGCCATAGACGATGACGGTGCGCAGGGACTTGGCGGTGAGCTTCGCGCGCCATGGGCGCAATAGCAGCAGCATGATGACGCTGGCGAAAATCAGACGCAATGTGGTGGTGCCTTGTGCGCCCACGATCGGGAACATGCTTTTGGCCAGTGAGGCGCCGGACTGGATGGACGCCATGGCAATAAGCAGCAGTCCCACCGGGAACAGGATCGAGGCTAGGCTGCGGGGCTGGTCATTCATGGCAAGGCATCATCCAGGTCAGGTGGGAGGTTTGGCGCGCCGACATGATGCTTAACTAAAAACGCTTGAGCAATATATTGCTCATGATGTTTCTGCTCTTCTTATATAGAGAAGGATTCATCCGTTTTTGCAGGTTATTGATAGAAAAGACAAATTAGGGGTTGACGGCAGATTCTGGAAGTCTATAATTCGCCCCACTTCCGGCGCAGTCGAAACGGAAAACTCCT